>NZ_CP062231.1:4090714-4772500 GCF_024707525.1 Rhizobium sp. TH2
CGAGCTTGCTCGGCGGATCTGACAACGTGCCCTGCCCGCCTCGGCGGGCATCCAGCAATATCCGCGCGCCGAGATGCAATGGGATGATCCAGAAGAAAAGCAGGCACAT
This sequence comes from Rhizobium sp. TH2, assembly GCF_024707525.1. Classification (NCBI taxonomy): domain Bacteria; kingdom Pseudomonadati; phylum Pseudomonadota; class Alphaproteobacteria; order Hyphomicrobiales; family Rhizobiaceae; genus Rhizobium; species Rhizobium sp. TH2. Next base: position 4,090,824 of record NZ_CP062231.1, read on the forward strand.
GATAAGAACCGTCAGCTCTATGACATCGAGCGGCCGTGCAAACAGGTCTGCGACCTGAGACAACGTTAAGAGCAGCAACCCCAGCAATAGAGAGATGAAAGATGGCCATATGGCAAACAGCCGTCTGATCAGCGTCGCCAGCCATTGGATACAGTCTAAGGAAAGGAATTGCTTGATCGCAAGAAAATGGTCCTTGAGAAAGCTTGCCAGGCCACTGATCAAAACTTGGAGAAAAGATGAAAAGCGTTGTGCCATCCGTATTCCCCTACACCTAAGCGCGAAGAAATAACTATAGATTGAATTAGCAAGCGCTTCAATTGAGGAAATGCAACCGGTGCCGATCCATGGCTAAAAAAATTCGGGCGTCATCTGGATGGCGCCCGAATTTCATTTCACATCGGCATATAGCCGCCGAACGTCAGCTCCGTGGTGATCAGCCGCACGCCTTCCGCCCGCGAAGCCGCATAGACATCCTCGACCCCGGTCACATCGAAACCCAGCTTGCCCTGGATCCTGAGCGAGCCCGGATTGTCGGCCATGACGGATGAGAACAGTGTCTCGCCCATCATCACCGAGAAGAAGCGCGCGACGACGGCATTGACGGCATCGGTCATGACACCCTTGCCCCAATGCGCTTCATCCAGCCAATAGCCGAGATGCCACCCGGTACGGTTGCCCGCCTCGCGCCATTCGATCGCGACGACGCCGATCAGGCGGTCCGAGACGTTGCCATTGGCGGCCTCGAGTTCGGGCGACAGGATGGCGCGGACGCCACCCAGCGTGATCGCGAAGACCCATGCCTCCTGCGCGAGCTCGCCGATCGAGACGAGCCAATCCTCCGCGTCCTCCAGATGATAGGGCTGGGGGACACGGGTCAGCATCCTGGCCACGCGGTAGTTGGCGAGCGATGCCGAAATCACCTCGGCATCGCGGGGCTCGGGGCGGCGCAGCGTGAGCCGGCCGGTCCGGATCAGCGGCTGGCGCGGCAGCGCATCACTTCGGAGTTCGATCTCCGGAACCCGCTGCAACTGGGCCGGCGAAGGTGCGACCGGGAATATCTCTCGATGTTCGATCAGGGCACTCATCTTGCCCCTCCCCAACTTCTCAGCGAACCCCAGGTCTTGCGGTCGAGCCGGAACCACTCGACGGCGACGCTGCCGCCCAGCGCGAGCGAATCGGCCATGCCGGTGCCCTGGAACTGGAAGCCGCATTTCTGGATCACGCGCCGGGATCCGATGTTCATCACCCGGGCGCGCGCATCGATGAAGTCGACGTCGAAATGGCGGAAGCCGAAATCGATCAGGGTCTGCGCGGCTTCCGTCGCAAAACCCCGGTTCCAATAGCTCTCGCCGATCCAGTAGCCGAGTTCGATCCCCCGGCCCGTTTCATGCGCCTCCAGCCCGCAGGCGCCGATAAACGCCTTGGTTTCAGCAAGCGTGATGGCGTAGACGCATTTGCCCATCGCGCCCGAGGCGACGCGGGCGACGAAGTTTTCGGCGTCCTTGATCGTATAGGGGTGCGGCATGCGCGACACCATGGAGGCGACGTTCATGGTGTTGGCGAGATGGGCAATTGCGTTGGTGTCCGCCATCTCAGGGGCGCGCAAGGTCAGGCGCTCCGAGACGAGAATGGGCGAGACGAACTCCAGCGGCGCCGAGTCCCTCGACTCCTGCCGCATCTCACTTCTGAAACCAGCTTGGCTCTGGCTTTCCTTCAGTTGAGTTTGCATTTTTTCCTCCTGGGGTGAGCGCAAACGAAAAGGGAAGATGGATTTCACCCCATCTTCCCTTTTTGAACCCTGGAGGTCTTGTGACCTGAAGCGTCAGTCGGGCCGATGAGGCGCCGACTGTTTAAAGAGTGCCGGCTTACTCTGCTGCTGCTGCCGTTTTCGGCATCACGGATACGTATACGCGGCCATTGGCCTTGGATCGGTAATTCACGGTACCTTCGGTGACTGCAAAAATCGTGTGATCCTTGCCGAGGCCGACATTGGCGCCGGGATGCCACTGGGTGCCGCGCTGACGCAGAATGATGTTGCCGGAGACGACAGCTTCGCCGCCGAACTTCTTCACGCCCAAACGCTTGGAATTGGAATCGCGACCGTTGCGCGACGAACCGCCAGCTTTTTTGTGTGCCATGGTTTTGCTCCTTGTCCTCTAACCTATTAAGCCGCGATCTCGAGAATGCGGACCTTGGTGAAATGCTGGCGGTGGCCCTTCTTGCGCTTGGAATTCTGACGGCGGCGCTTGACGAAAGAAATGGTCTTCCGCTTGCGACCCTGCTCGACGACTTCCGCGGTCACGACGGCGCCGACAACAAACGGCGCGCCGATCTTGGCGCTGGCACCCTCGCCAACAACGAGGACTTCTGTGAATTCGATCTTCGCACCGGCTTCGCCTTCCAGCTTTTCGATCTGGATGACGTCGTTGGCAGCAACCTGGTACTGCTTTCCACCGGTCTTGATGACTGCGAACATTTTTTGTCCTTTCATGTTCTGTGAACGCGCCTCGATAAAAACCTGCTAAGGGCCTCGGTCGGGCGGTCTTTTTGTTCAGTCGATTGGTCTTTGGCGAAGCGAACTTCGCCGGTGAGATATGCCTTGATTCCCGCCGCGTGGCAAACATCAAAACATGCCGCGAACATGATTGCCCGCAGTCTTCCGCCCATGCGTGTACGCGAGGCCCCAAATCCTGTCAAGCCAATCGCAGGCAAAGAAACGACGATCGGCGCTTTTTCTATCTTGCGTCAGCCATTTTTCATCGCTATATCGCGGCCCACACGCTCGGAACCCACGCTGGTTCCCGGTGCCCCGCGGAGAGGTGGCAGAGTGGTTGAATGTACCGCACTCGAAATGCGGCGTACCTGCAAGGGTACCGTGGGTTCAAATCCCACCCTCTCCGCCATATCCCTTTGTTTCATATAGAGAAATTTTGCAGGAAATGCAAAGGGCCCACTTTTGCGATGACCGTTTTGCGTGTCACCATTTGGCGAATAGGGCGGACATGACCGCTTCGCGCCCCCAATCCAGCCGCTCGCCCAGCGCCTGCGAGTTCCTGAAAGCGGACGGTTGCCCAGTTGACTCCGACGTCGGCACCTGGGGATGGGGACTGACGGCTTCAAACTCACAAGCAAGGAAGCTCGTGAACCAATGGAGGTCCTGAGAGGGGATTTTCTCTCGACGCACTCACCAGATGTCCAGAAGCAAATTCCATAGTAGATCGCGTCGAGTGAGTTCGGATCGGCATCATCATCTGATGGGGACCAACCCCCGAAACAGTCGTCCATTAGATCGTCGGTGGCTATGGCAACCAGCGAACGAGGAGAGCGGTAGTTGCTTACGAAATAGCCGACACGGTGACAGCCCTCATCGTCAATCAAAGTGGCGGTGCTCATTTCGTACTGCATAGCAGGCCACATAGCATCCAACTCAAGCACGAAACAGTCGTTGACATGGGCTTCGAAAATGGCTGCCACTTAACGAAGAAGGTCAGAGAAAGGGTCGGAGTGACTCCGACGATTTTCCGAAGGCAGAAACAGGCAGTGTCTGCAGCGGATTGCATAAGCGCGAAACATCTGTCGCGCTACTTCGAGCATCCCTGGCAGACGGAACTTTCAATATCCCTGGGCGCATATTTCTCAGAGCCGCACTTCATTCGAACAACTCGGGATTGTCTGCCTCGATCTGAGGCAAGTCGGACAGAATACCGTTGAGATGCCGGCGCATGGCTGCAGCGGAGGCATCGGAATCCTTCGAATCGATCGCGACGATGATCGCTTCATGCTCGGAGATCAGATTCTTCATCGAATCCGGATGGCGGAGCTGAAGATTGCAGACCCGGTCCATATGCGCCTTGATGTCGGCAACCGCGTTCCAGGCCAGCCCGCAGCCTGCGCCCTCGGCAATCGCGATATGAAACTGCTCGTCCTCGCGCCGGAACGCATTGTGATCATTCGCTTCCATGGCAGCCCTCTGGCGCGACAGGATCGTATCGACCCGGCGTCGGGTCCAGTTGTCGAAGCCCTCGCTTGCGCGCCGGGCCACGGCGACCTCGATCGCTTCACGCACGAACCGGGCTTCCATCATCTGCCGCGCGGATATGCGAACGACCACCGTCCCCCGATTGGGCCGTATGTCCACCAGCTTGGATTTGCCAAGTGCGATCAGTGCCTCGCGCACCGGCTGGCGGGATACGCCCATGCGGGTGGCTATCTCCTGCTCGGAAAGGCGCGTTCCCGGCGCGAGTTCCAGGCGGATGATCGCCTCTCGGAGATCGCGTTCGACCTGCGCGGCCGTGGTTTCCCCGGTCTCCGTCTTCAGAATTTCAAGTCCCATTATCTGCGCCGCCATGATGCGTTGACAACCATCTAAAACCACCATACAGTACCATACAATGCATTCGCAACATAATTCTCACGGCCTGGAGGGCCTGAGAACGAGAAGGCTCCGGAACTGGATTCCGGGGGAGGAGAAGTTTTGCTCGCCAATTTCATATCGCCCGATACCACGGATTCTCGCCTGGGCATTAAAGCGCGCTATCGCATGCTTGTCGATGGCAAGTCCGTTGATGCAGCGTCCGGCCGCGCGATTGATCGTGTAAGCCCCGGCCATGCCGGCGTCATTGTCGGCACATGGCCGGAAGCGTCCGCGGATGACGTCGGTCTGGCGATCGCCGCAGCCCGCCGTGCATTCGATGCCGGCCCATGGCCGCGCATGTCCGGTGGCGAGCGGTCGCGGCTGATGTTCAAGGTGGCCGAACTCATTCTTGCCAATCAGGAAGAGCTCGCCGTGGCAGAGAGCCTCGAAGTCGGCAAGCCGATCGCTCAGGCGCGGGGCGAGATCGGCTTTTGTGCGGATCTCTGGTCTTACGCGGCCGGTCAGTCCCGTGCGCTCGAAGGCCAGACGCACAACAATATCGGTGACGACCGTCTCGGCCTCGTACTGCGCGAGCCGGTCGGCGTCGTCGGCATCATCACGCCCTGGAATTTTCCCTTCATCATCGCATCCGAGCGCGTGCCCTGGGCCATCGGTGCCGGCTGCGCCGTGGTGCTCAAGCCGTCGGAATTCACCTCGGGCACGTCGATCCGCATGGCTGAACTCGCGCGCGAGGCGGGCATTCCGGATGGGGTCTTCAATGTCGTCACCGGATACGGCGATCCGGCCGGCCAGATACTGGCGGAAGATTCCCGTGTCGATATGGTGGCATTCACCGGCTCGGTTCGCGTCGGCACGAAGCTCGGCGAGATCGCTGCACGCAGCGTTAAGCGCGTCGGGTTGGAACTCGGCGGCAAGGGTCCCCAGATCGTCTTTGACGATGCCGACCTCCAGGCCGCCGCCGACGGCATCGCATATGGCGTCTATCACAATGCCGGCCAGTGCTGCATTTCAGGCAGCCGGCTGCTGGTGCAGGAAGGTATCCGCGATGCGCTGATGGAGCGGGTGCTCGACATTTCCCGCAAGGTCACTTTCGGCGATCCGTTGAATGAGAAGACCAAGATCGGCGCGATGATCTCGGAAGCGCATACGGCCAAGGTCCAGTCTTATGTCGATGCGGGCGTCGCTGATGGAGCCGAACTGCTCCTGGGCGGGACGCGGGCGGGCGAGGGCAAGGGCCTCTATTTTGCGCCGACGGTCTTCAGCGGCGTAAACTCGGACATGTCGATCGCCCGTGAAGAGATCTTCGGGCCGGTCCTCTCGACCATGAGCTTCAAGACCGCAGACGAGGCAGTCGCACTCGCCAATTCCAGCGAGTTTGGCCTGTCTGCATCCGTCTGGTCGACCAATCTGGAGAATGCGCTGCAAAGCATCCGCCGTATCCGCGCCGGGCGCTGCTGGATCAACAGCGTCATCGACGGAACGCCGGAACTGCCGATCGGCGGCTACAAGAAGAGCGGCCTCGGGCGCGAGCTCGGCCGCTACGGTTTCGACGAATATTCGCAGTTCAAGGGCATCCACGTCACTTTGGGACGACCGGCACCCTGGTTCGGCTGATTGCCGGTTGTTGGAGCAACCGGAGAGGAGGAAATCTCGGCTGGCGCGATCTTTGGTCGGAACTCGCCAGCCGAGACACGGGTCATACGACCCTTATTGCACATCCAAAAGGGAGGATACGCAAATGAAACTGACCAGATTGACCACTGCGGCGCTCGCTGCAGGCGTTGCTCTAACCATGTCGTCGGCAGCACTAGCCGCCGACGTCAAGGCAACGATGATCATCTACCTGGATCCGAGCGTCCAGTTCTTTAACCCGGTGGTGAAAGGCGCACAAGATGCGGCCGCCCAGTTCGGCGTCGATCTTGATGTGCAATATGCCAACAACGATCCGGTGCGCCAGAATGACCTGATCGAAAGCGCGACCGCCGCCGGCGTTGACGGCATCGCCGTTGCAATCTCCAGCTCGGACGCGTTCGATGCCAGCATCTGCTCCGCCGTCAAGGCGGGCATCATCGTGATCGGCTTCAACAACGACGATCTCGAGGGTGCCAAGGGCAATTGCCGGCAGGCTTATGTCGGCATGAACGAATTCGCCTCGGGCTACGAACTTGGCAACCGCATGATCGAGAAGTTCGGCCTCAAGGAAGGCGACATGGTCTTCAATCCGCGCGAAATCCCCGAGGCGAGCTTTGCCGTGGCACGCGGCGGCGGCATCGAGAAGGCGATGAAGGAAAAGGGCATCAAGGTCGAGACGGTCCGCGCCGGCCTCGATCCCGCCGAGGCGCAGAACATCATGGCGCAGTTCCTGATCGCCAACAAGAACGTCAAGGCATTGTTCGGCACCGGTTCGGTCACCTCGACCGTTGGCGCTGGCGCCATCAAGGACGCCGGCATCGACATCCCGTTCGGCGGCTTCGACCTCGCGGTCGAGATCGTCAATGCGGTGGAGTCAGGTGCCATGTTCGCGACGATGGACCAGCAGCCCTATCTGCAGGGCTACTACCCGATCGTACAGATCGCGCTGGCGAAGAAATATGGCCTGACGCCGACCGACATCGATACCGGGCAAGGCGCCTTCCTCGATCAGTCGCGCATCAGCTCCGTCAAGCCGATGATCGGCACTTATCGCTAACCGCAATGCGCGGGAACCTTCCGGCAACATCCGGAGGGTTCCCCGTCATCCCTGCGTGAGTATTCCAAAGTGACTCCTATTATGGCCGACACTGTCCCGCCCCGTACGCGGACCCAACGACAATCGCTTCTGAAGCAGATCATGGCAATGCCCGCCGGCGGCATCCTTCTGGTCTTTGCCACATTGCAGGTCGCCTGCATCGTTGGCGCGCTTCTCTACCCTGACGATTTCCGCTACCTCTCGCCGCAGAACCTGACGATCCTGATGAAGGCCGTCCCTGTGCTGGGCTCCCTGGCACTCGGCGCGGGCATCCTGATGATATCAGGTGAATTCGATCTCTCGATCGGTTCGGTCTACACATTCACCGCCATCCTCATGGCGACGCTGGTCAATGGCGGCCTGAGTGCCTTCATCGCCGCACCCATCGGCATCGCCGCGGGCGTCCTGATCGGCATGCTCAACGGGACAATCACGCTGCGTTTCGGGTTGCCGTCCTTCATCGTGACGCTCGGCGGCCTGCTGTTCTGGCGTGGGGCCGTGCTGCTCTACAACGGCGCGGTACAGGTGCGCTTCGATCCGGAGCCCGCGTTCTCCAGCCTGTTCGCCGGCACCATCTTCGGCATCAACGCTGCCTTCATCTGGATCCTCGTGCTCGCCGCCGCCTTCCACCTGCTGCTCCATCGTCACCGCTTCGGCAACCATGTCTTCGCGACCGGCGGCAATCCTGGTGCGGCAACGGCAATCGGCATCAACACCGGCCGCGTCAAGCTCATCGCGTTTGCCATTGCCGGCGGCATGGCCGCTGTTGCAGGCATCCTCGCCACATCTCGTGTCGGCAGTGTCCAGCCAGGGCAGGGAGCGGGCCTCGAATTGCAGGCGATTGCCGCCTGCGTCATCGGCGGGCTGTCGCTGCGCGGCGGCCGCGGCACGATCCTCGGCGTCTTCCTCGGCGTACTCCTGATCCACACGATGACCGACGTGCTGCTGCTGCTGCGCGCTCCGGGCTTCTATCTCGACATGTTCATCGCAACGCTGATCGTGGTTGCGGCGATCTTCAACCACCTCATAGAGCGGCGGGGGCTCGCCTGATGGCCAATCTTCTCGAACTCCACAACATCTCGAAGAGTTTTGGCGCGCTGACCGCGTTGCGCGATCTCAGCTTTCACATAGGCGAGGGCGAAGTGGTCGGCCTGCTTGGAGACAACGGCGCCGGCAAGTCAACCACCGTCAACCTGATCTCGGGCATCCACAAGCCGACAGTGGGCCATCTCAGCATCGACGGCGCGAAGACCGAATTCACCTGCCGCTCGGATTCCGCCGCCGCGGGCATCGAGACGATCTACCAGCACACCGCGCTGGTGGACTCGCTGTCGATCACCCGCAATATTTTCATGGGCCGCGAACTGACGGATGCCTTCGGCTTTCTCAGGCAGGGCGAAATGCGCGACACTGCAATGCAGGTGCTGAAAAACGCGGTGCATATCTCCGGCATCGACTCGCCTGATGTGCTGGTCGGCAATCTCTCGGGCGGGCAGAAACAGGCAGTCGCCATCGCCCGCGCCGTCCACTTCAAGAAGCGGGTCCTGCTGCTCGACGAGCCGACATCGGCGCTTTCCGTCCGCGAGACCGAAGCGCTGCTGAACCAGGTCCTCAAGCTCAAGGCCGAGAACGTCTCGAGCGTCTTCGTCACCCACAATCTCTACCACGCCTACCAGGTCTGCGACCGCTTCGTGATCATGAGCCACGGCACCAAGGTGTTCGATGTCGAAAAAGCGGACACGAGCATCAGCCAACTCACCGAATACGTGGTTCTGACTTGAACCTGAAATGAAAGACGAAAGGCAATTGCCGTGACAATTTCCGTGACAACCCGCCAGGTCGTAGGCCCCGAGGATACCGCCCGCCGCGATACGCAAGGGCTGAGAGACGGGTTCGTGATCGAAGGCATGTTCCGGCCCGACGAGATCAACCTCACCTACAGCCATCTCGACCGGATGATCGTCGGCGGCGTCGTGCCGGTTTCAGGTCCGTTGACGATCGAGCATGTCAAAGAGACGGGAACCGACCGCTTCCTCGACAGGCGCGAGGCCGCGATCGTCAATATCGGTGGTGCGGGCGTGGTGACGGTGGATGGCGCGGACCATGTGCTCGGCAACAAGGAAGCGCTCTATGTCGGCATGGGAGCGAAGGCACTGACCTTCGCCAGCCGGGATCAGGGTGAGCCAACTCATTTCTATCTCCTCAGCGCGCCCGCCCACCGGACCTGCCCGACCGTGCTGATCACCATCGACATGGCAAAGAAGGTGGTGACCGGTTCGGCGGCGGAAGCCAATGCCCGCACCATCAACCAATATGTCCACCCCGACGTCTGCGAAAGCTGCCAGCTTCTGGTCGGCCTGACGATGTTCGAGCCGGGCTCGGTGTGGAACACGATGCCGGCGCATGTGCACGACCGGCGCATGGAGGTCTATCTCTATTTCGGCATGGAGGAGACGACGCGGATATTCCACTTCATGGGCGAGCCGAGTGAGACCCGGCATGTGGTGCTCAAGAACCACGATGCGGTGCTGTCGCCCGGCTGGTCCATTCATTCGGGCGCGGGCACCGGCAGATATTCCTTCATCTGGGCGATGGCCGGCGATAACATGAGTTTCACCGACATGGACAAGGTGCCGATGGAAGCGCTGCGATGAATCTTTTCGACCTATCGGGTCGCTGGGCTATCGTGACCGGCGCCAATACCGGCATCGGCCAGGCGATTGCCGTTGGACTGGCGCAAGCTGGCGCGGACATCGTTGGTGTCGGGCGGTCGAGCATGGACGAGACGGCGGCACGGATCATCGCCGCCGGGCGCAAATTCGTGGCGCTCAAGGCCGACCTCTCCAACAAGGCAGAGGCCAGCGTTGTCATAGACCGGGCGATCGCGGCGCATGCCACGCCCGACATTCTCGTCAACAATGCCGGTATCATCCGCCGTGCCGACGCCCTGGATTTCTCGGAAGCCGATTGGGACGATGTCATGGACACCAACCTGAAATCGGTTTTCTTCCTGTGTCAGGCATTCGCGAAGGCCGCGATCGCGGCCGGTCGCTCCGCGAAGATCATCAATATTGCGTCGCTTCTTTCGTTCCAGGGCGGCATCCGTGTGGCTTCCTACACGACGGCGAAGAGTGGTGTTGCCGGGTTGACCAAGCTGATGGCAAATGAATGGGCAGCGCGGGGCATCAACGTCAACGCCATCGCGCCGGGCTATGTCGAGACCAACAACACCACCGCACTCCGCGCTGACGCGGAACGCAGTGCGGATATACTCAAGCGAATCCCGGCCGGGCGCTGGGCCAAGGCGGAAGACATGGTAGGCGCTGCCGTCTTCCTCGCGTCGTCGGCCTCGGATTATGTTCATGGCACCATCCTGCCCGTCGACGGCGGCTGGCTGGCACGTTAGGAAAACAGCATGAAGTCCTTCTACAGCCTCCCGGAAGATATCACTTGGACAGAAGTCGCGCCGGGTAATCGCCGAGCAGTTCTTTCCGAACGCCCGGAAATGATGCTCGTCGCCTTCAGCTTCGAGCCCGGCGCCGTCGGCGCGCTGCATTCGCACCCGCATACGCAGGTGAGCTATGTAGCGGAAGGAAGCTTCGACGTCACAGTCGATGGTGTCACCCAGTGTCTCGAAGCAGGCAGCAGCTTCATTGTCGCCCCGAACCTTGTCCACGGCGTCGTGGCGCACGAAAAAGGCCTGCTGATCGATACGTTTACGCCCAGGCGTGACGACTTCCTGTAGGCTCTTGACGGCAGACCGTGGACAGACCTTGGTGTAAGGCCTCATTCAAGGTGCTCAGGTTAGCGGTCATGCTGCGGCCTATCTGACGTGCTGGGCCGGCTTCACTGAGCCGAGAATTTCACCGTCACGCCGCGCTGCCGAAGATATGCCTGCATTAGCTTCCTGCCAGAGCGGTTGTTCTGGACGAGCCTAGCCGGATCGAATACCGCCTCTTTCAAACCCGCCAGCGTCAACGCTGCCTTGAGAGTCGCGATATGCACGTCGATGTCGGCATTGTCCGCCTGGAGCGATTCATAAATGCGGTTTATTGCTTCTGCTACGGTCGGCTCGCTCACTATTGCACTCCTGCTGTTGTTTGCCTGGCGCTTACCACATTTCCTGGATTGACCCTATCGTCGTGATCAACGCCAGCGTCAATGAGTTACGATGGATTTGTAACATCGCGTCCGCTTTCGGATATGTAGCACCAGAAGCGGACCAGCGGGAAACGTGAAGAGTTTCGGGCGCCGGCAGGCGTACGAAAGTGCCCCGAGGAAGAAACCCGCGGGCCACAGTCGGAGGCTATGGGGATTTCGATCTGCGGCTGATGTCTGCGATGGCGCGACCGCGGCCAGGGAGTGGGGCGATGGATGCGGACAGGCCGCTTCGTTGCGCCTCCGCGCGGTTTAGCCGGCTCGTCGCGACCCTGTAGGCGGCGATAATCACCATGAACGCGCATGGGTCGGTTGCCGGAGGCGGGGCGCCCGCGGCTGAAGTCTGGATCATGCCATGCCTGGTCATGAAGCGGTCTCCCGGTTCGTTGCCATCACATCCGGCGGTCCGCGCGGCTGCCTCCAGCGTTCGAACACCTCGACGACGATCATTCGTCCGCCGCAGCAGGGGCATGGCGGGCGGAAGTCATCCGGTTCGCCTGGTGTGTCGTCATCGGCTGGTGCGGCGACGTCCAGGAGTTCGCGGGCGAGCGCCTGATTGGTCTTGCGAGCGGAGCCGGCGAGCAGGCCGTAGTGCCGGATGCGATGGGAGCCGCGCGGCAAGACATGGAGCAGGAAGCGGCGGTCGCCGTGTCTGGTGAACGCCCGAGGAAGGTCGCCAGGCGTCCGATGTCGCGGAGATAGTTGCGTTGCGTTTCGCGTGAGAAACGCCGCATGTTCATGTCGTCGATCAACCGCTGGTGCGGGGGGCTGACGGGCGTGTCGAGATGGGGGTGCTGCATGGTCAGGCTCTTGTTGAAGAAGCCCGTCATGCTCTGCCGTTGCCACACGACGCTCAATGCAGGCGCAACGTCCGGCCTGTGCCCTCTACCTCAACCGCAGGCGCCCTCCCGCGCAGCGGGTTCGTTCGTCGGCCCCATTGCGGACATAGGAGATTGATTGTGATAGACCGCTTCGCGCCCTCCAATCGGACGTTTCAGCGAACTTCTGCTTCATCCCAAAAGCTGACATTTGAGAGCGCTAAGCTCATGACAACAAATCGACGGATTGAAACGCCGAGGTTTCCAAGCATTTCAGACGACTATGGCGTGAGTCCCATCCTCTGCGCCATAAGCTTCTAATCCATTGAGATAGACGAATATTTCGGAAATGTTTTCCGATGCTACGCATTTTCCACGAGAGATTTGTCATCGGGCGCTTACCACCTGGAGTGCGCTGCGCACTTCATGGAGGCTCATCAGGGATCAATCTTCCGGGCGGTCAACGACTATTCCACCAGCCCGACGATCGGGCCGTAGCCGCCGTGGCCGGACCAGTCTTCGCGATCCAAAGCCGGCACGTAAGTTCCCGCTCCCCTGCCGCCGTCGAGAAACAGGGCGTTGGAGCACTTCAACTCGTCACGGAACAGTCTTGCGAAATCATGGAAGTTCACCGGGCCGTCGCTGATCGCAAATCGAACCACGCCACTCTCGCAGATCCCAACGCCACTTCTCCGGGTTCGGTCCGTTGATCCCGGGATAAAGATAGGGTTGGTTTTGCCATCGATGACAAGCATCGGACCGGACTGGGTCGCGAACGTCGCCTTGCCCCGGCGCTTCAAATAGGTGTCCATGGGAAGTATTCCCGCGTGTCTGTCTTCCAGGAAGAACACGCCTTTCGGCTTCTTGTAGAAATTCGGAACCGAGCCGGGCGACCCCTTGATCTCGAACGTGTTGGCCGGCGCCAGTGTCTCGCCATCCGCGACAAAGAGGCCCAAGGGCGAGAAATCATCCTTGTACATCCCGGCATTCATGGCAAATGTCAGTGACTTTCCCTCGGCAGCAAGCGCTTCGGCCACATGCGCGAAGGTTCGGTAGGGCTTGCCTTCGGCATCCTTCCAGAACAGCCTGAGATGCGCCTTCCCGGGATCTGCCGCGCATATGATGTAGTTGACCGCCGCAAAGGTCTGCGCTCTGCATGCAGGCGGCTGCGGTTGTTCGGCGGCCGTGGCTGCGCCGCCGAATGCCATCGCTGTGGAAAATAGCAGGCCTTTCAGGAACATCTTCATGCGGTGCTTTTAACCAATCCGCCGCCCCTTCGGCGACGTGCCGTAGTTTTCGCGATAGCGGCGCGCGAAGTGGGAACGGGAATGATAGCCGGCAGCCTCGGCCGCAGCCACGCTCGATGCACCGGAGGCGATCGCGCTTCGACCCGCCTTCAGCCTCTCAACCCGCAGGATCTTGCGGAACGACTGATCCTCCGACGCCAGGCGGCGGCGCAGTGTCGAAGCCCCCAGGCCAAGCTGTCGGGCGAGGCGCTCCACGGTCCAGGCCTCGGACGGCGCGGCGCGGATCGCCCAGGCAACCTCCTCCGCCAGGCTGGTCTCAAAGAGCGGCCGCGCCGCGGCGAGCGGCTGCATCAGCGTCAGCACCTCGGCAAGGCGCAACGCCTTCAGCACGTCGCCTGCCGCATCGCTGGCGATCGAGGTGGCGGCATGAACGAGAGCGTCGACCAGATCGGTGTCGAGAGGAACCGTGAATCCGTGGGTCCCAATTGCGGATTGCTGCCCGATCAACGGCGATATGCCTGGCGGCAGCGACTTCGAGCACCAGGGACTCGTAGGGCGTATGCTCGGCGGGAATGTTGACGACGTCCATCCGCACCCGGCCGGGAAGCACGAACACAGTACCGGGCTCGAAGACATGAACCGTGTCGCCGAGCCACACTTCCTTCTGTCCGCGCAGGAGAATGCCGATCAATGGATTGGGTAGCTCAATTGCCTTCAACCGTTCCCGATCGATCGAGCAGTAGGAAAACAATCGATTTCCATGCTGATACCACCCGGCAGTCCCCATCGGTGCCAGCATCGGGCGCAGCCGCTCGAGCAGCGTGGTTCCCAGATCTGGGTCATTATTGGTCCGGTGATGCATGTTCATAACCTGAACATAGGCGAGGATCGCCGGATAGAAAATACGCCCGCGAGCGTTTCGGGCTCAAACGCGATCATACCGGTCCCAAGTCGCGTTTCGAACTCTGGCACAAGCTGGCCTCCATCCAAGGAGACCACAATGAACGCAATGACAACAAACCTTCTCGCCGGCGCAATCCTGATGATGTCGGGGGCTGCGGCAAATGCCGCGGACGTAGAACTCTGGCGGCTGGATTGCGGAGAGATAGCAGTCGGCGACCTGGCCCTGTTTTCCGACACCTACAATTATTCGGGCGAGAAGCGGACGTTGACCGACAGCTGCTATCTCATCCGTCATGACAAGGATTACATGCTCTGGGATGCGGGACTTCCCGCAGCATTGATCGGAGCCAAAGTCGACAAATCCGCAGCCCTCGCGCCAACGCTGGCGGAAGATCTGCCGACACAGCTTGCCAGGATCGGCATCAAGCCAGCGCAGATCAGCCGGCTAGGCATCAGCCACAATCACTTCGATCATGTCGGGCAGGCATCGACCTTCCCCGGGGCAACACTGATGATCGGGGCTGCGGATCTCGCGCAGTTCAAGGCCGATCCCCTGCCCTTCGCCGTCGACCCGGGCTTCATCAAGCCCTGGCTCGATGGCAGCTCGAAAGTCGATCCGATCTCCGGCGATCGCGACGTGTTCGGTGACGGATCGGTGGTGATCCTTGCCACGCCGGGACACACGCCCGGCGAAACCAGCCTCCTGGTAAAACTGGCGAAGACGGGGCCGGTGCTGTTGTCAGGCGATGTCGCGCATTTCGAGGAGCAATTCGCCAATCACGGCGTGCCAAGCTTTAACCACGATCGCGCCGACACGCTGGCGTCGATGGAAAGGCTGACAGGCATTGCGAAATCGCTCGATGCGATCCTGATCGTCCAGCACGATGCGGCTGATATTGCGAAACTTCCGGCTTTCCCGAAGAGCGCAAATTGATGCGGGCATAGCATTGCTTGATGCTGAGTGCAGGCGAGACGCGGCCCGTCAACGTGACGGGCCGCCCGTTTACGGACTATTCCATAAGACTCGGAAGCTCGGTCACCAATGTATCGATCGCCAGTCGCACTCTCGGCAACATGACCGGTGATCGCGGCCAGACAGCATGCGTTTCGAACGTCACCGAAGGCACCGACGTCAGGACCTGTCGGAGCCGTCCGGCGGCCACGTCGTTCCGGATCATCCAGCAGGGCAGCCAGGCAAGGCCGAACCCGGCACAGGCGGCGTCCCGGATCGACTCGAGGTCGTCGAGCCGAAGCCGTGATCGTGGCAGGACGACCCGCCACGGATCGTCCTGCGATGGAAACACCCAAGTGTCGTGGCTATCCCGCTTGCCGTAGACGATGCCCTCATGTGTCGGGAGTTCATCCAGATCGCTCGGCTCGCCGTGTTTCTCCAGATAGGCCGGCGCCGCACATACCGTCAGGCGCTGGAAGGCGATCCGCCGGGCCATGGTTTCGCTATCGTCCTTGAGGCGGCCGTTGCGAACGGCAAGATCGAGACCATCGGCGCGGAGGTCGGCAACGCGGTCGCTGAATGACAGATCGAGCTCGAGCGCCGGATGCTTGTCGAGCAGGCCGATGAGCAGCGGCGCGACGCACTGACGGCCGAAGATCACCGGCATCGTCACCCTGAGCTTGCCGCGGACTTCGCGACGGCCGGATTCAAGCTCGGCCTCCCCCGCCCGGATCTCCTCGACGGCCCGCTGGCATCGTTCGTAGAAGAAGCGCCCTTCCTCGGTGATGTTCTGGCTGCGCGTAGTGCGGTGAAACAGCCGTACCTTCAGCCGTTCCTCCAGCCGGGCGACCGTCTTGGCGACTGCGGAACGTGTCAGGTTGAGCCTCTTCGCCGCAGCGGAAAAGCCTCCGGCTTCGACCGTTTCGACATAGACCGCGATGTCTTTCAGGTGCTCCATATTGTATCCCCAACGGAACCAGTATGACGAATTTATAGCGCAACTGCCGATGCATTTTCAACAGTATGCTTCCTTTCATCGAAATGTGAAGGAGCAACATGATGAGAACGGCACGGCAATGGAGCATGACGGCAATCGGCCCAAAGGACTTCGAGATTCGGACGGCCGAGGTAGCCGAACCCACCCATGGCGAGGTCCTCGTGCGGACAGAGGCGGTCTCGCTGAACTACCGCGACAAGCTGGTCCTGGAAAACGGCATGGGCCTGCCGCTTCAATTTCCCGTCGTGCCGGCGTCCGACATGGCGGGCACGGTCGAGGCCGTCGGCCCCGGCGTGACCCGCTTCAAGCCGGGAGACAAGGTGATTTCCACGTTCATGCCCGGCCGAATCGAAGGCAAGGGGTTGGGCGATGCACGCAACCCGCCCTACAAGACGCTGGGCGGCTCTTATCCCGGCGTGCTCAGCGAATACGTGACGTTCCCTGCGGACTGGTTCGCCGCAGCGCCAAGGACACTCGATCCGGGTGAGGCCAGCACACTGCCCTGTGCTGGGCTCACCGCATGGATGGCGCTTGTGGAGAGCGGACATCTCAAACCGGGCGAAAAAGTGCTGATCCAGGGTACCGGCGGTGTCGCGCTCTTCGCGCTGCAGATTGCCAGGGCCCATGGTGCCGAGACCTTCGTCACTTCATCGAGCGCCGAGAAGCTCGAGCGTGTGCGTTTGCTGGGCGCCAATCATCTTCTGCCCAGGGATGGCTGGGTGGAGAACCTTCTCGACTTGACCGACGGCTATGGCGCCGATCACGTGCTCGACATTGCGGGCGGTGCAGGCTTCGCGGAGGCGTTGAACGCCGTCGCCGTGGGCGGCCGTGTGTCGTTGATCGGGGTGTTCGCCGGGCTCGAGATTTCCGGTCCGGCGCCGGCGCTGTTGCTCAAGTCGCCGGTGGTCCAGGGCATCTCCGTCGGGCATCGACGTGCGCTGGAGGATTTCGTCCGGGCCGTCGATACGATCGGGCTCAAGCCGGTGATCGACAGGCGGTATCGTTTTGACGAGGCCGACCATGCACTTGCCCATCTCGATCGCGGCCCCTTCGGCAAGGTCGTGATCGAATTCTGATCATGTCCGCATGAGAAAGAGAGCCTGAAAGCGAAAGGTCCGGAAGCAGGACGTTCCGGACCACTCGCCTTGAAGCGGACTTTTGCGTCGAAAAGTCAGCCCCAGAGATTCAACGAGCTTGGCCCCTGATGATCCATTCTCGCCAAATAAATCGTGGCGTCACGGTCGCGTCGAAGCGCCAAGACAGCCTCGATCCAGCTTCCGGGAGGAATAATGGCGCTTCGCTTTGCTGCTCATCAGCCAATGAAAATTTCTCAGCCATGTCAGACGCACTCCCGGACGCTCGTTCCATCCGCATCAAAGGCAAGTCCTTTCTTGCCGTCGTCCTGACGCCCGAAATGCCTCTCGACCAGTGGCTCGCGGGTCTCGATAACCTCGCGGCGCGTTCGGCGGGCTTCTTTCTCGAACGCCCCGTGGTCCTCGATGTCACGGACCTCGCGGTGAGCAAGCTCGAATTCAAGCATCTCCTCGGCGAACTCTCGACCAGAAGCGTCAGGATCATGGGTGTCGAAGGCGCGCGCCCCTCGATGCTCGAACCCGGCATGCCGCCCATCATGAAGGGCGGCCGTCCCGGCGCGGATATCGAAGTCCATTCCGTGACATCAGCCGTAGAGCCGAAAGCCGAGCCGCAGATCGAGATAGCGGAGGCAAGCCGCGCACCGGTTGCGGTTCCCGCGTTACAGCAGTCCATCGTGATCAGGCACCCTGTGCGCTCGGGCCAGTCCATCATCTTCCCCGAAGGCGACGTCACGATCATCGGCTCGGTCGCCTCGGGCGCCGAGGTGATCGCCGGCGGCTCGGTTCACATCTACGGAACCCTTCGCGGCCGCGCCATTGCCGGCACACTGGGCAACGCGTCGGCCAGCATCTTTTGCCGCAAGCTCGAGGCCGAGCTGCTCTCGATCGACGGCATCTACACCACTGCCGATCAATTCACCTCGGATCTGCAGGGCCAGGCTGTTCACCTCTGGTTGGACGGCGATGAAATGAAAATTCAGAAAATTGCATAGCAACAACGGAGCGGACCGGATGGGAAAAGTAGTCGTTGTAACTTCGGGCAAGGGGGGCGTCGGCAAGACGACATCCACCGCTGCGCTCGGTGCCGCCCTCGCCTTGCGCAACGAGAAGGTCGTGCTCGTCGATTTCGACGTCGGCCTGCGCAATCTCGATCTGATCATGGGTGCGGAACGCCGGGTCGTCTACGATCTCGTCAATGTCATCCAGGGCGACGCCAAGCTCACCCAGGCACTCATCCGCGACAAGCGGCTGGAAAACCTGTTCCTGCTTCCGGCGTCCCAGACGCGCGACAAGGATGCGCTCACCGCCGAAGGCGTCGAATGGGTTATCGCCGAACTCAAGCGCTACTTCGACTGGGTGATCTGCGACAGCCCCGCCGGCATCGAGCGCGGCGCGACACTCGCGATGCGCCATGCCGACGAGGCCGTGATCGTGACCAATCCGGAAGTCTCATCGGTGCGCGACTCCGACCGCATTATCGGTCTTCTCGATTCGAAGACGATGAAGGCCGAGCGCGGCGAGCGGATGGAAAAGCACCTGCTGCTGACACGCTACGATGCAGTGCGGGCCGAGCGCGGCGACATGCTCAAGGTCGATGACGTCCTCGAGATCCTGTCCATTCCGCTGCTGGGCATCATCCCGGAAAGCCCCGAGGTTCTTCGTGCATCGAATGTCGGCGCCCCGGTCACGATCGCGGATTTCAAGAGCGCACCGGCGCAAGCCTATTTCGACGCGGTTCGCCGGCTTGCGGGCGAAGACGTGCCCATGTCCATCCCGGGAAACAAGACCAGCCTGTTCGGGAAAATCTTCGGCCGGAGGGCGGCATGAATATACTCAGCCTGTTCAAGCGGCAAAAATCAGCGTCCACCGCACGCGACCGGCTTCAATTGCTGCTCGCCCATGAGCGGTCATCGATCGGACAGACCGATCTTGTGGCCATCCTGCGGGAAGAAATCCTTGCCGTCATCTCCAAGCATATCCAGCTCGATGCCGACAAGGTTCAGGTCAAGCTCGACCGCGACAAGAACTTCTCGCTGCTGGAAATCGATGTGGAGATTCCGTTGCACAGCGAACTCGACGCGGCGTAGGAAAGCACGGCTCACCAGCTCTCAACACCGGGCAGCCGGCGCTCAGACGGCTTCGGCGATATACTGCAGCTCGATTTGAACGGCGGCCTGGAAGTCCAGTATCTGCTCCCGCACCTCGTTTTCAGCGACACCCATGGCCTGCATCCTTGCGGCCATGGACCGCATGAGCTCTTTCCACGCCGCGACTGCAGCTGCCCCATGCGTCTCGTTGAGCATCCTCGCTGCCTGCTCGATCTCCGACCGACGTCGTGCGGCTGGAAATGCGATGGCATGGAATGTCATGGGCGGCTCCTGAAGAATCGAATCGTTTCGGTTCTTCAGGTTGCACGGCGGATGGTTAAGAATTGACTTCAGGCGCCAAATACAAATCGACGAGAGATCTTGCTCGGATGTCACCGGGCAAGATCTCGCAACAGATTCAGGCTTATACGTCGAGCGTCGTCGAATGTTCCCATGCGGTGAACTGTCCGCAATAGGCATTCCACTCGCCATGCTTGAGCTTCAGGTAGGCGGCCGAGAATTCGGCGCCGAGCGCCGTCTGAAGCTCGGTATCCTTCTCGTATTCGCGCAATGCATCGAGAAGATTGAGCGGCAGCTTCGGGGCATTCTTGACCGTGTGCCCGTCCTTGTACATGTCGATGTTGTGATGCGGCCCGGGATCGGCCTGGCTGCGCATGCCCGAGAGGCCAGCCGCGATGATGATCGCCTGCAACAGATATGGGTTCACCGCACCATCCGGCAGGCGAAGCTCGAAGCGGCCCGGCCCCGGCACGCGGACCATGTGCGTGCGGTTGTTGCCGGTCCAGGTCACGCTGTTGGGCGCCCAGGTGGCACCCGAGATCG
Organism: Rhizobium sp. TH2; assembly: GCF_024707525.1. Lineage (NCBI taxonomy): Bacteria > Pseudomonadati > Pseudomonadota > Alphaproteobacteria > Hyphomicrobiales > Rhizobiaceae > Rhizobium > Rhizobium sp. TH2. Next base: position 4,111,026 of record NZ_CP062231.1, read on the forward strand.
TACGCGGCGCGTTGATGCGCTTGTAGGAATTGACCGTCGGGTTGGTGACCGCAGCAAGCGCCGAAGCGTGCTTCATGATGCCGCCGAGGAAGGTGCGGCCGCGTGCCGACAGGCCGAAATCCATCTTCGGATCGGCGAAGGCATTGGTTTTGCCCGCGGTATCCCAGACCGAGATATGCGCATGGCAGCCGTTGCCGGTCAGGCCCTTGAACGGCTTGGGCATGAATGTCGCGCGCAGGCCATGCTTTTCGGCAACCGACTTGACCATGAACTTGAAGAAGGAATGCTTGTCCGCCGTTTGCAGCGCGTCGTCATATTCCCAGTTCATCTCGAACTGGCCGTTCGCGTCCTCATGGTCGTTCTGGTAGGGCTTCCAGCCGAGTTCCAGCATGTGGTCGCAGATCTCGGTGATCACGTCATAGCGCCGCATCAGCGCCTGCTGGTCGTAGCACGGCTTTTCGCCGGTATCGAACTCGTCGGAAATCTTGGAGCCATCAGGCGAGATCAGGAAGAATTCCGGCTCGACGCCCGTCTTCACGCGCAGGCCGTCGGACGCCGCTTCGGCCACCAGGCGCTTGAGCGTATTGCGCGGCGCCTGTTCGACCTGCTTGTTGTCCATCCAGCAATCCGCCGCGACCCAGGCCGTTTCCTTCTTCCAGGGAAGCTGGATGGCCGAAGACGCATCCGGCCGGGCGAACAGATCGGGATGCGCCGGCGTCATGTCGAGCCAGGTGGCAAAACCGGCAAATCCGGCGCCCTCTTCCTGCATGCCTCTGATCGCTGCCGTCGGAACCAGCTTCGCGCGCTGCGCCCCGAAAAGATCGGTGAAGCTGATCATGAAATATTTGACGCCCCGCTCCTTGGCCCAGGCTTCAAGATCGATTGTCATCCGTCGGTTCCCCATTCCTCGTTTTCGATCGGCCACGCGGGCCTTATTCAGCAGGTTCGCACCGCACCTCGGTCCGAACGGAATTCGCGATGAAGCACTCGTCATGCGCCGCATGATGAAGTTCATCGATTATATCCGCCGCAGGCCGCGCGCCTTCCCAGTCAATGCGCGGCTTGAGCGTGACGCGGGACACCCAGAAGCGCCCCGCTTCGTTCTTGGACATCACGCCGTCGGCGATGTCCTCATAGCGATTGACCACCAGTCCGCGCTTGGCCGCGAGGTACAGGAAGGTCAGCATGTGGCAGGAGGAGAGGCTGGCGATGAAGGCCTCTTCCGGATCCACGCCTGCGGGATCGGAATAGCGTGGCACGACATGCGGCGACGAGGACGCGCGTATGCTCACCCCGCCGTCGAACGACCAGCTATGCCCACGGCCGTAGCGATTGTCGGTGAACGGCTCCTCAGGAGCGCGTTCCCAGACTATCGTTGCCGTGTAGCTAGCCATGTCAGAAACCGCCCTTGCCCGGGATCCAGCTCGTGCCGGCAAGCGGCACCTGCGCCATGGCGGATGCCTCGATCGTCAGCGCCACCAGGTCTTCCGGCTCGAGATTGTGCAGGTGGTTCTTGCCGCAGGCGCGCGCGATGGTCTGCGCTTCCAGCGTCATCACCTTGAGGAAATTTGCGAGACGCCGTCCGGCAGCAACCGGGTCGAGCCGCATGGCGAGTTCAGGGTCCTGCGTCGTGATGCCGGCCGGGTCCTTGCCCTCGTGCCAGTCGTCATAGGCGCCGGCTGTCGTGCCGAGCTTGCGGTATTCTTCCTCCCAGTGCGGGTCGTTGTCGCCGATCGCCACGAGCGCCGCCGTACCGATGGCAACCGCGTCGGCGCCGAGCGCCAAAGCCTTGGCCACATCGGCACCCGAACGAATGCCGCCGGAGATCACCAGCTGCACCTTGCGATGCATGCCGAGTTCCTGCAGCGCCTGGACGGCGGGGCGGATACAGGCGAGCGTCGGCATGCCGACATTTTCGATGAAGACATCCTGCGTCGCCGCAGTACCGCCCTGCATGCCATCGAGCACCACGACGTCGGCGCCGGCTTTCACGGCAAGCGCGGTATCGTAATAGGGCCGCGCGCCGCCGACCTTCACATAGATCGGCTTTTCCCAGTCGGTGATTTCGCGCAGTTCGAGGATCTTGATCTCGAGATCATCAGGGCCGGTCCAGTCCGGGTGACGGCAGGCCGAGCGCTGGTCGATGCCTTTCGGCAGGTTGCGCATGTTCGCGACACGGTCGGAAATCTTCTGGCCGAGCAACATGCCGCCGCCGCCGGGCTTGGCGCCCTGGCCCACCACGATCTCGATCGCATCGGCGCGGCGCAGATCCCTTGGGTTCATGCCGTAGCGTGACGGCAGGTACTGGTAGACCAGCGTCTGGCTGTGGCCGCGCTCCTCGTCCGTCATGCCGCCGTCGCCTGTGGTGGTCGAGGTGCCGGCAATGGTTGCGCCGCGTCCGAGCGCTTCCTTGGCATTGCCCGACAGTGCGCCGAAGCTCATCCCGGCAATGGTGATCGGCGTCTTGAGCCGGATCGGCTTCTTGGCGAAGCGCGAGCCGAGCACCACGGATGTGTCGCAGGTCTCGCGATAGCCTTCGAGCGGATAGCGCGAGATCGAGGCACCGAGAAACAGCAGATCGTCGAAATGCGGCACCTTGCGCTTGGCGCCGGCGCCCCGGATATCATAGATGCCGGTCGCCGCCGCACGGCGAATTTCCGCAAGCGTATAGTCATCGAACGTCGCTGACTTGCGAGGCGGCGTATAGGGATTGTGGTACGACATGAATGCCCTCTCGTCGCTCAGTATGCGTCGGCGTTGTCGATGTTGAAATTGTAGAGTTTGCGGGCGGAGCCGTAGCGTTTGAATTCTTCCGGCTTGACGCCAGTCACGCCAGCCTTGGCCAGAAGTCCGGCCAGCACCGTGATATGCTCCGGCCGCATTTCCTTCTCGATGCAATCGGCGCCGAGGCTCTTGACCTTGCCGCGCACGAAGAGCTTGGCCTCGTAGAGCGAGTCGCCCAGCGCGTCGCCGGCATCGCCCAGCACGACGAGGTGACCGGATTGTCCCATGAAAGCCGACATATGACCAATATTGCCATGCACGACGATATCGATGCCCTTCATCGAAATGCCGCAGCGCGAGGCCGCATTACCCTTGACGACCAGCAATCCGCCGCGACCGGTGGCGCCGGCATACTGGCTGGCATCGCCCTCGATCACGACGGTGCCCGACATCATGTTCTCGGCGACGCCCGGCCCGGCCGAGCCGTGCACGGTGATCGTGCCGCCATCGTTCATCCCGGCGCAGTAGTAACCGACCGAGCCTTTGACATCGACATTGACTGCTGCATCCACTCCGACCGCCACCGAATGGCTACCGCGTGGGTTGATCACCTCGAACTGCGTATCGTTGGCACCTTGGGGGAGCGCATGGAGCGCGCTGTTGAGTTCCCTGAGGGGCGTCGTCGAAAGATCGAAAACCGGCATTAGAAAACTTTCTCGTTCGTGCCGGCTCAGGCGGCTTTTTCATGATCCCAGAAATAGACGGTGGCGGGCTCCGGCTCCCACACACGGGCGTTTTCGATGCCCGGCAGGTTGACGAGCGCCCGGTATTCGGAGCCGAAGGCGACATACTGCTCGGTCTCGGCCATGACGGCGGGCTTGCAGGCGATCGGGTCGCGCACCACGCCGAAGCCCGATTTAGTGCCAACGACGAAAGTGAAGAAGCCGTCGAGATCATCGAGCGCGCCGGTCAGAGCTTGGCCGAGGTCCTTACCCTTGGCCATCTCGGCGGTGAGATAGGCGGCAGCAACCTCGGTGTCGTTCTCGGTCTCGAAGGTCATGCCCTCGCGCTTGAGTTCGCGACGCAGGTTGTTGTGGTTGGAGAGCGAACCGTTATGTACGAGGCACTGATCGCCGCCGGTCGAGAACGGGTGAGCGCCGAGCGTCGTCACCGCCGATTCCGTCGCCATGCGGGTGTGGCCGATGCCATGCGAGCCGGACATTCCGCGCACGTCGAAGCGCGCCACGACGTCCTTGGGCAGGCCGACTTCCTTGTAGATTTCGACGCTATCGCCCGAACTCATGATCTTCACATCCGGGCGGACTTCAGCAATCTTCGAACGGATCGAGGCGATGTCGGCAGCGTCGAATTCGACCACCGCATGGGTGCTCTTGACGGCCACCGTGGCCTTGATGCCGGCGCGTGAAAGATCCTCCGCGAGGCCCGCGAAATCAACCTTGGGCTTGGCCGACTGCAGGGTCACCTTGGCGCGCCCCTCGGCTGCCGATCCGTAGATGGCGATGCCGGCCGAATCCGGACCGCGATCGGACATCGTGATCAGCATATCCGAGAGCAGCGCACCCAGTTGAGGCTCGAGACTCCGATCCTTCAGGAACAATCCGACAATACCGCACATAGCCAACGTCTCCACTTTGTGTAGGTGGAGAAGAGTGCTAACAGAGGACCGCGGTCAAATCAACCTTGAGGAATAAAATATTCTTCTTAGGAAAACATGCCCGCTAGTATGAGTGACCGCCGAGGATGGTTGATAGCAGTTCGCCCTCGAGCTCGGAAAGCTCCGCCGAACCGTGCTTGCGCGGATGCGGGTGAGGCACTGCAATATCCCTGGAAATGCGGCCTTCGTCCAGCACGATCACCCGGTCGGCGAGATGCACCGCTTCACTCACATCATGTGTCACCAGCACCGCCGTGAAGCCCTGTTCGCGCCACACGCGGCTGAGCAATTGCTGCATGCTGATGCGGGTCAGTGCGTCGAGCGCGCCAAGCGGCTCGTCGAGCGCCAGGAAATTCGGCTTCGATACCAGCGCCCGGGCCAGCGCCACACGCTGCCGTTGGCCGCCGGAGAGCCGCGACGGCCATTCCTTGGCCTTCTCCGTCAACTGGACCTCGTTAAGCGCCACCCGCGCCTTCGCCCGTCCCTCCGCCGCCGGCACCCCTTCGCCGAGACCAACCGCGACATTGTCCGCTACGTCGAACCAGGGCAGCAGCCTCGGCTCCTGGAACACTATCCGCCCATTGGGCGTCGTTTCGGTGCCATCGGCGCTGTGGAATGACAGGTTGCCGCCGGTATGGCTGTCGAGCCCCATCAGGATGCGCAGCAGCGTAGACTTGCCGCAGCCGCTCTTGCCGACAACAGCCACGAACTGGCCGGCAGGCACTTCGAGATCGATGCCACGCAACACGCGGTTGGAACCGAATGTCTTCTCGATGCCTTCGAGGCGCAGCCCGACGGCGCGTTCGCCGGCCAGGCTATCGGGAAAATTCTCAAGTCCATTGCCTGTGCGCTGAGCTGTTGCGATTGCCATGGGAGGCTCCTTATTTCTGATAGGCCGGGTTCCAGGACAGCGCCTTGCGCTCCAGGAACCGTGCGACGACATCGGCGAGCTTGCCCAGCAGCGCATAGATCACCAGCGCCAGCACCACGACATCGGTCATCATGAATTCGCGCGCCGTGTTGGCCATGTGGCCGATGCCGGAAGACGCGGCGATCGATTCCGAAACGATCAGCGTCAGCCACATGATGCCGAGCGCATAGCGCAGGCCGACGAAGATCGACGGCAGGGCGGCGGGGAAGATGATCTTGCGGAACAGCGACCAGTTGCCCATGCCATAGACGCGGCCCATCTCGATCAGGTCGCGGTCGACATTGCGCACGCCGTGATAGGTGTTGAGATAGATGGGAAACAGCACACCGAGCGAAGTGAGGAAAAGCTTGGATTCCTCACCGATGCCGAACCACAGGATGACGAGCGGTATCATCGCCAGATGCGGGACGGTACGGACCATCTGCAGCGTCGTATCGGTGAGTTGTTCGGAAAGCTTCGACACGCCATTGGCGATGCCGAGCAGGAAACCGATTGAGCCACCCACCACGAGACCCGCCAGCGCGCGACCGGCACTGACCGCGATGTCATGCGGCAATTGCCCCGTCCGCGTCGTTTCCCAGAAGGCAGCCACGACATCGAGCGGCGACGGCATGATGCGCGCCGAAATCCAGCCCACCGATGACAGGAACTGCCACAGCAGGATGACGGCGACCGGCACCACATAGGGCAGCAGGTTGCGAGGCTCGAAGGACGGTAGCCGGATGGTGGCCGGTTTCGACCGGCGTTGGCCGGCGATCGCCGGGCCTTCATATGAATCGATCGTGGTCACTGGATCATCTCCGTTCTGGTCATCCCGATGGCCTCTCTGGTCATCCCGTGGGCCTCCCGTCTGATGCGAAAGACGCGGCGATTGCCCGCCGCGCCAATCGTCCAATTCACGATCCCGAAACGACCTTGAGATTGCCGCCATGGCCGCCACCTCCAAAGACCCGCGCCTGCGGGAACTCGCTGTTGGGATTGACCGTCTTTGCGCCACTGTCGATGCCGAGTTCGGGGAACAACAGTTCCGCGACCCGATAGGCCTCTTCCAGATGCGGATAGCCGGATGCGATCAAGGTATCGATGCCGATGTCCTGGTATTCGCGGAGCCGCGCCGCGACGGTCTTCGGGGAGCCGACAAGTGCCGTGCCCGCACCGGACCGCACGAGGCCGATGCCGGCCCAGAGGTTCGGGGAGACTTCCAGCTTGTCGCGACGGCCGTTATGCAATGCCGCCATGCGCTTCTGGCCCACGGAATCCGCTTCCGTCACAAAGCGTGCCTGCGCTTCGGCAATCGTATCGTCGCCGAGCTTGGAGATCAGCTTGTCGGCCGCTTCCCAGGCTTCCTCGTCCGTCTCGCGCACGATCAGGTGGAGACGGATGCCGAAGCTGGGGTCACGGCCCGTCTTGGCGCAGGCCTTGCGCACGGCTTCGATCTTCTCGGCCACCTGTGCGGGCGGTTCGCCCCAGGTGAGATACTTGTCGCCACGGTTGGCGTAAAAGTCGATGCCGGCATCCGACGAGCCGCCGAAATAGAGCGGCGGGCGGGGGGCTTGCACCGGCGGGAAGCCGAGTCGCGCACCCTTTGCCTGGATGTACTTGCCATCGAGCGTTGCCTCGCCCTTGGCCAGCAGTGCTTCGAACACGTCGAAGAATTCGTCGGCGTGGTCGTAGCGCTCGTCATGCGGCAGGAAGATGCCGTCGCCGGCGAGTTCGGCGGGACTGCCGCCGACCACGATGTTGAGCAGCAGCCGGCCATTGGAAATGCGATCGAGCGTGGTGGCAAGGCGCGCATAATAGGCGGGCGATGCCGTTCCCGGCCGGATCGCGACCAGGAACTTCAGCCGTTCGGTCGCCGTGGCAAGACCTGCTGCGGTCACGAAGGATTCCTCGCAGGCCACGCCCGTCGGCAGCAGCACGCCGGAATAGCCGAGACGATCCACCGCCTGGGCGATCTCGCGGAGATAGCGGAAATCCGGCGCACGATTCAGTTCGCTCGAACCGAGATAGGTCCCGTCACCCGATGTCGGGATGAACCACATGAAGTCGATCGGTTTCTTGCTCGACATGAAAAGGACTCCTTGAAATGGATCGCCGCGGCGCGCCTCAAGAGGCGCGCGGTCGCCAGACGATATCGCTGATGTTGAGTTTCTTCGGCAGGATGCCGAGTCCGTGGAACTCGTCGGCAAGCGCCTGCTGGTAGGTCACGGCCTCGTCGGTCAGCGGGTAGACCCTGCCGAGGTCGGCACCGGGCCGGTTGAGCACGATGCGGGTCACGTCTTCCTTGACGCCGGTGATCGCCGAAAGCGCCTTGATCGTCTCGTCGAGATTGGACTGGGCCGCGGTGCCGACCTTGGTCAGTTCGTCGATCACCTCCTCCACGATCTCCGGATTGGCATTCGTGAAATCGGTGTTGCCGAGATAGAAGCTCCAGGATTGGACGATGCCGTCCGCCGTGGTCAGGACGCGGGTGTCCGGATCGGCTTCGGCAATCGCGTAGTAGGGATCCCAGATCGCCCAGGCATCGATCGAATTGGTCTTGAACGCCGCAGCCGCATCCGGCGGCGGCAGGTCCACGGCGTCCACGTCGCCGAGCGCGAGACCGGCCTTGCGGAGCGCCTTGACGGTAAAGTTATGCGCACTGGAACCACGCTTGAAGGCGACCTTCTTGCCCTTGAGGTCTTCCAGTTTCTGGATCTGCGAATCCTTGTGAACGAGAATTGCCGATCCGGTGGACGGCCCCCTATAGGCGCCGACATAGAGAAGGTTGCCACCCGCCGCCTGGGCGAAAAGCGGCGGCACGTCGCCGGTCGGGCCGAAGTCGAGCGCATCGGCGCCGAGCGCTTCGAGCAGCGGCGGGCCCGAGGTGAACTCCGCCCAGGTGACCCCGACGCCGCGCGGAGCCAGCCGCTTCTCGAGCGAGCCGAGGCTCTTGGCGAGCGCAAGCACGCCGTTCTTCTGCCAGCCGATCCGGAATGTGGTGGCCGTGGCTGCCTGCGCCGTACGGATGTTCGGCATGGCAAGCGCGGCGCCCGCCGCTCCGATGAGCCCCAAAGTCTGCCTGCGTGTGAACATCGTCGCTTCCTTTCTCTCTCTTGCCGTGATTGGCCTCGCGTCAGGCGCCCTTCGGTCGCCAGACGATGTCGTTGATGGTGAGCTGCCTGGGCAGGACGCCCAGCTTGAAGAAATCGTCGGCGAGTGCCTGCTGGTAGGTCACGGCATCGTCGGTGACGGTTCCCACCTTGCCGAGGTCGGAGCCGGCGCGGGTCAGCGTCACCTTGGTGATTTCCTCCGAAACGCCGGTCAGCGCCGAAAGCGCCTTCGCCGTGCCGTCGAGATCGGCTTGAGCTGCCGCGCCGACCTTGGCCAGTTCGTTGATCAGTTCGATGACGATCTCAGGATTGGCGGCGACGAAATCGCCGTTGCCGAGCCAATAGCCCCAGGCTTCGACGATGCCCTCGGACGTGACGAGCAGCCGCGCCTGCGGATCGGATTCGGCGACCGCGAAGAATGGATCCCAGATGGCCCACGCATCGATCGAACCGTTCTTGAATGCAGCAGCCGCATCCGGCGGCGGCAGATCGACATTCTCGACGTCGTCAGGTGTCAGGCCGACAGTCGCCAGCGCCTTGAAGGCAAAGTTGTGGGCGCTCGAGCCGCGCTTGTACGCGACCTTTTTGCCCTTGAGATCGTCCAGCTTCTGGATCGGCGAGTCCTTGTGGACGAGAATGCCGTGGAATGCCGCCGGCGGCCTGTAGGTGCCGACATAGAGTAGGTTTCCGCCGGCTGCCTGGGCGAAGAGCGGCGGCACGTCGCCGGTCGGGCCGAAATCGAGCGCATTGGCGCCGAGCGCTTCGAGAAGCGGCGGTCCCGAATTGAATTCCGACCACTCGATCGTCACGCCTTTCGATGCCAGACGCTTTTCCAGCGCGCCGTTCTGCTTGGCAAGCGCCAGCACGCCGAATTTCTGCCAGCCGATGCGAAGCGTCACGGCGGCGCGTGCCGCCTTTACCTGCGGCAACGTGAAGGCTGCTGCGGCGGCGCCGAGAAGGCCGAGTGTATGTCTCCGAGTGATCATGGAAGCTGCTCCTGGTCTGTTCCACGGTTATGAGAACGGCGGTCCTGAGCATGTTCGTTCTCGATTGCATTATATTGATATAGTCTATCAAATTTATCGAGATAATAAATTTCTAAATTGAATGCGCTTTTCGGATCAGAATTCCAGATATCGAGAACTGGAGGATTCACGATCCAAAAAAGTGCAAACTTCCAAAATCGCCTTCGGAGGAATCAAGCGGCGTCCGTTGCAGACTCGCCGCGTGCGCCGACAATCGCCAGCGCCACTTCCGAGGCCACGAAGGCCGCATGCTCGGAGACCTGCGGCAGCCCCATCAACTCGCCGAACGTGCCTCGCGCCAGCGGTCCCGCTATGTAAAGCCCGGACGTCGCCTCACCACTACCGCTCGTCGCGAGGGCGTGGTCGTCGCAGGCAATGCCGAGGCGGGCGGGATCGGCTGTGATAAGTCCTGCAGAGGAAAGGCCGGCGAGATAAGGCTGGCTTTCGATGATACCGCCATGTGCCGGACCCGTGGTCACCACGACAGCATCGAAGTCGCGGATCAACGTGCCGCGCTGATGGGCGAGCCTGAGGACCGTCCTGATCTTCGGGCCATTGTAACAGACGGCTCCGACGGAGGCCGCGAGCACTTCCAGCTGGCCCGAAGCAATCGCACTATCGACGCTGGCCTCGATCTGCGGTGCGATGCGGAAGCGGTGTACGTCCCAGAAAGGCCTGAGATGACGGACCAGCCGCTTCCGTTCCTCGATCGACAGGTTGGTCCAGATCTGCAGGCCCTGCGCCCGCACGGCATCGATCACCGCGTGCCAGCTGAGATCGAAGATGGCGGCATCGCGGATCGCCTCGCGGATGCGTTTCGACAGAAGCCGGGCCGAGCGGATGGGACGGGCGGTGAAATCGCCGAACGCTTCCTGCACTTTTGGCGCGTGGCCGCGCGAACGCAGGCCGCGGCGCGATACTGCGGTAATCGGCCCCTTGTGGCCTCCGTCTACGAGCGCAGCGATCACATCGGCCGATGTCAGGCCGTTGCCGACGACAAGAACGGCATCGTCCGGACGCACCGGCTTCAGTGCGTCGGGTTTCGTCGCATCGGCGATGAAGCGCGGATGGCCTTCGAGAAATGCGGCGAGCGGTTTGGGCGCCGCCGGCGAAGGATGGCTTGTGGCGATGACGACGTAGTCGGCCTCGACCGTGCTTCCGTCCTCCGTATCGATTCGCCACCGGCCGCCGATTGGCTCCATGCGAATCACGGATGTCCTGACATGTTCGATCCGTCCGGATCTGATCAGCGGCGAGACCTGGGCGTGCACATAGTCCCCGAACACCCGCCGGCGCGGATAGATGCTGCCATCCGGCCAAATGACCTTCTCGTCGCCCGCCACCGCGTCGTTTTCGGTGATCCACTGGGTGAAGCCCTCGGGCTCGGTGGGATCGAGGCTCATCTTCGCCGCCGGCACATTGATCCGGTGCACGGGATCGAGCGTTTCGTAGGCCACGCCCATACCAACCTTTTCGCGCGGTTCGAACACCACGACACGGGCGTCCAGCCCCTCATCGCGTCCGAGATGATAGGCGACCGCAGCTCCGGTGAATCCGCCACCGATTATGGCGATCACCGCCCTTGCATCCACTTGCGCCACGTTCAACACTGCCTTCTGCATCATAGTCACAATATATTGTCTATAAAATTTATTGACAATACGGATTTTGCAACTAGGTTCCTGCCAGAGTGCCGCATGCCGGCGATCGAGACAAGACATGGAGAATGCCAATGACGCTGGCTCAAAACGCGGCCCGTTCCTCGGATGAGAACGCCTTTCCCGCCAATGCCTTCACGGCCGACGTTGCCAATGTGAAAGGTGCGATGCGAAGCCTGGCCGGCGGCATCTCCGTCATTACGGCCGGCGTCGGCGATGACCGCACTGGCGCGACCGTGACCACGGCAACCGCGCTTTCCATGGACCCGCCGACCATGATCGTCAACATCAACAAGAGCTCATCGTCATGGCCGGTAATCGAACGTCACCGCCATTTCTGCGTCAACATCCTGTCGACCGAGCAGCAGGGCGTTGCGGAGAAATTTGCCGGCTTTGGCGGCGTCAAGGGTCTCGCCCGTTATGATGGCGCCGAATGGATCACGCTCGAAAGCGGCGCGCCGGTGCTGGCCGACGCGCTTGCTGCTATCGATTGCGAAGTCGAGGAAATCATCGAACGCCACAGCCACGCCATCATCATCGGCCGCGCAGTCGCGGTACTCAAGGGCGAAGGCCGTTCGCTGGTCTATAGCGGCGGAAAGTTCGGCCATTTCGCCGAATAAGATCGCCGGTCGCGCTATTCAGGCAAGTTCTGCTTCGCGCCCGCGCTTTTTCCATCCGAGCTTTTCGACCGCTCCTCGAAGCGATCCTTGCCCTTGGCGAGTTCGGAACCCATGCGGGCCTCCGTCTTCTTCTCGTCCTCGCGTGTGCTTTTCTTGAAAGCGCGCGCAGCCTGGCGGCCTTTTTCGGTTGGTGCTTGTTCGATGCCCATGATCATTCCTCCAGTTTCCTGGTCATGAACGCGAACTGCACATTGTTGTTCCGGCGGCGTTCGAATCAGGCCGACCGCACGGCCTCGGTAGCCTTGAGCCAGCGCCGTTCGCGGATGAAGCCGAGCAGGTCGCCAGGCGCCATGGGCCGAGCAAGTCCGTAGCCCTGCAGCGTATGACAGCCGAGGTCGCGCAGGATTTCGGCATGCGCCATGGTCTCGACGCCCTCCGCGACGATCTCGATGCCGCGCGAGCGGCCGATATCGATGATCGAACTGACGAGCTGTTGCTGGGAGCGGGATTCGAGAAGCGGAATGATCAACTGGCGGTCGATCTTGAGCCGGCGCGGCGTAAGCTTGAGAAGCGTCACGATCGAGGCATGGCCGGAGCCGAAATCGTCGATCTCGATGTCGGCGCCGAGCGCCTTCAGCCGTTCGATCTGGTGGATCAGTCCGGCATCGTCGCCGTCGAAGGAAATCGATTCGAGAAGTTCGAAGGAGAGCGACCCCGGCCTGAATTCGAGGCTTTCGAGCCGCTGGAACAGGCTCGCATCCCTCAGCCGCTGGGCCGAGACATTGACGGAAACTTTCGGCACAGGGAAGCCTGCCGCCGCCAGCCGGAACTGCTGCAGCAGCGCCTGGTTGAGCACGATGGCATCGATCTGCGAGACGACCTTGAGGCTCTCGGCGATCCTGAGGAACTTGTCCGGCGTCAGGATGCCCTTGGTCGGATGGTCCCAGCGCACCAAGGCCTCGAGGCCGACGATCTCCAGCGTCTTCGCGTCGAATTGCGGCTGGAAGTAAGCGACGAATTCGTTCTGCTCCAGCCCGCGCAGGATCTCGTCGGCTGTCTTCTTGGTGTTGACGGCGACCTGGCGGAGCGTATCCGTAAACCATTCGACGCGATTGCGCCCGGAGCGCTTGGCCTCGTAAAGCGCGATATCGGCATTGACCAGCAGCTGCCCGATGCCCTCGTCGCCGCCGGTGCGCGAGGCGATGCCGATCGAGGTGCCGACCCGACATTCGTGGCCTTCATGGATGAGCGGGCGCGAGATGGCATCGACCAGCCGGGTCGCAAGCTCCATATAGTCCTGGCCGGCATTGGCGGCGCTGGAAATGATGACGAATTCGTCGCCGCCGATGCGGGCGAGGAAGTCGCCTTCGAAAATGTTGGCGCTGAGCGTCGTCGCGGCATGCTTGAGGATGCGGTCGCCCGCCGCGTGACCGAGCGTGTCGTTGATATCCTTGAAGCGGTCGAGATCGATATGCATGATCGTCAGCCGCGGCTCGCGCTTGGCGCTGAGTTCATGCTCGGTGACGATCCGATCGAGATAGCGCCGGTTGGGAAGACCGGTCAGGGCATCGTGCATGGCGGCACTTTCCATGACCAGCCGTGCCTGTTCCAGCTGCGCATTCTGGATATCTGCATGCCGATTGGCATTGCGCAGGTCTTCCTGCAGCCGCACGTCGCCGGTCACGTCCCAATTGACGCCGACGATCTTCTTGTGGCCCCGCGAATCCCGGTAAGCCGTGCCCATCGCCCTGATATGGCGGATATCGCCGTTGCGGGAGATGACGCGGAAATCCGAATTGTACTGGCCCTCGGACTCGATCGCCCGGGCGAATTCGGTCTCGCACTTGGCGAAGTCGTCGGGATGCAGCGCGCCCTTCCAATCGCTGTAGCTGGCCTTGCCGCCGGACGGATGGACGTCGTAGAGGTCCATCATCCGTTCGTCCCAGATCAGTTCCCCGGTCACGGCGTTGAAATCCCAGACGCCGATCTTGGATGTCTCGAGCGCGATGTCGAGCCGCTGCGACAGGACCCGCATCGCTTCCTCGCGCTCCTGCAGCGCCCGGACATGCCTGACCCGCTCTTCGGTGAGACGGCCGGTCCACAGCATGGGTGCGACGACGATGAAGCCACCCAGCGCAAGCAGCAAGCGGAAAAGCCAGACCTCGGAAAGCGGTTGGCTCCAGCCGGCCTTCGGCACGGCGGCGAGCTGCCAGTCCTCATGACCGAGCTTGACCGTCATGACCACCGGATTTTGTTCGAAGATGCTGTCGTCACCGAAGAAGGGGCGGCGTTCGCTTCCGGCCTTGGTGGCGGCCATGGCGACATCGATGCCGAGGCTCGCCGCGCGGAGCCCGCTTTCGGCATAGAGCTTATCGACGTCGATGACAACGGAGACGATGCCCCAGAAGTGATCGCTGCCATCGGGCAGTTCATTGATCACTGGAAAGCGCGCGATCACGCCCTCGCCGCCCTGGACGAGCTTGACCGGACCGGTCAGCAGCAGGCGGCGAGTATCGCGCACCTTGAGCGCCGCGATGCGCTGGGCGTCGTTTTTCGTGTAGTCGAGGCCGATCACCCGCTCGTTGCCGTGGATGGGATAGATCATGGAGACGACGAAATCCGGCGCCGCCGCGACATTGCGGATCGGCGTATCGCCCTGGATGATGTGGCTGCCCAATTCCGCGAAGCGCTTCTGCGACATATCAGGCTCGGTCTCGAGCGTCGCGACATAGCCCTGCACCAGCTTCACATTGCCGTTGATGTTGTTTTCAAGACGGGTCCTGATCCTGCCCAGTTCCTCGGTCGCGGCCTGGCGGATCTTGCCTTCCTCGATCGTCCGCATCTGCATATCGGCAAAGATAATGACTGCGGACATCGCGAGAAAGGCGACAAACGCCGGCAGATAGTGGGGTGTGAAGAAGCGTCGGAACGGCGAAAAGACGTCATCCAAGTCCCGGTCTTGATCTGAATTGCTCGCCGTCATCGATCGCCTGCGCTCTTGCTGGCGTGGGCGGCGCCGGCAAAGATATGGGTAATGACCTGATATTTCACGTTTGCCTTAATAATCCCTTGCGGGAGGAGACGCGACAATTCAGGTACCCATACAGCGAAACGCCAGTCTTCAGAGCGTCAGGCGCAGCGGATTGATACGCTTGCGCAGGACCTTGCGGGGACCATCCGCCGACCATGTCATGGTCTTGGCCGGCACCCAGCCGCGCTGGCCGTCGGATTGGACTTCGCACCAGTTCATGTCTGTCTGACAGCCGAGCACGTTGAGGCCCTGGCCCCAGGTGACGATTCCGATGCGGGGATATTCCTTCGACGGGCCGCCATAGAGCAGCATCGAATTGCGGGCGAGCGCGATATCGTCCTTTGCGGTCGAATCGGCCGCGAAGGCCGTGCCTGAAAAGACACACAGAGAAAAAATCGTAGCAGTCACAATACGGGCGAGCATGACCAATCTCCAGCCACACGGCGAAACCCCGAGAGTTCCACCATTCTGATGTTGTGACTGGGAAATCCGATATCAAGGGCAATGGTTCCCGAGAAAATGAAAAAACTCTTGACACACGAAAATGTGATGTTGCAGCCGCGTTGGAATTGGTGCAGGTGCGTCGGCTTTTTCCCGGCTGGAGCCCAATTCTATCGCTATCGACATGCTCTCTTCTTTTGTGCAGCAGGCACAACTCTTCGTTCACGCGGGCGGTTCCGCTCCGTGGTTTGACCATGCACGTCCTCGATCCCCTTGCGCCTCGCATGAAGGATCGGCCGGGGCACGTTTCCGTGCCGAGTTATATGGCTGCCTTGCGGCAGCCGGTAAGACACGTCGCCGTGCCCCGTTCGGTGTATTTTCATCCGCGAACTCGGTCGTCTGCGCCCGTCCTGACCCCGGACCAGAAATTTCCGGGGGGACGGGCTTGTGTGCGGTACAACGCACGCCACGCGTACTTGGCCTTTGCAGGCGGTACCCGGGGGAGACCCCTTCTCGCGGACGCCTGAAGCGGGACTTTACGTCGTCTTCCCGCAACAGGCACCGGTTCCGCCTCGCCCGCATCGCCATGCGGGGTAGCCGAGGGCAGAACGGGGTGATTGTGCCACGGAGTTGGAGAAATGGGAAGATGAAAGAGGATTATTTTCCTACAATCAGGATAATCATTTGATTCTCAATGTGACTTGTTTGCGATTGAGATCTAGATATCGTGGTTCAAGGTCGAGGAAGCCGCCCGCGCTTCCTTTAGCAGCGTCGCCCAATCATCTGGCGGATGGCCCCGGTCCAGCATTTTCCTGAAAGTTCGATAGGCATCGTTCTTGCTCTCATACGCGCGCTTGGTGTCCTCGTCGTTCACCCAGGCGAGAATGATGATCTTCTCCCTTTCACTGAAGCGGAAGAAGAGCCGATACTGCTGGAGAAATTTTGCACGGAACCAGTGCTTGTAATCCTCGCCAAGAGTGGTGCCTTGCCGAAACTGTGGATCGAAGGGATCGTTGGGAATTTCTCGGAACGCCACCTTTCGCATCGCACGCAGGATTTTTGTGCAACGTTTCGATTCGAAGTTCTCAGGATCGACCGCACGCGCCTTCCTGACCTCCTCTATCATACGATTTTGTTGATCAAGAAATAGCGGATGGAGATAGATACGCCATCCATTAATGCTGACCTCAGTCATCCTTGAGAGGCTCATCCAGATCGATATCAACATCGCCGATGAGTTCATCGATCTCGTCAAGCATCTCCTGTGTAAACGGCACGAGATTCTGCGGATTGTTGGCAATATCGCGCTCCAGAAATTCCAGGAACTTCGCGATAACCGGATCTTCCTCGGGGTCATCCACCTTCGGCTCGATGACAACCGTTCCGTCCGGCATGCCCTTGAAAACGATCGCCCCCTTGCTGACGCCCAGCATTTTCCGGATCGCCGCAGGTATGGTCGTCTGGCCGCGTTCGGTGATGGTTGCTTCGATCTCCAGTGTTGGGCGAACGTTCATGGGAGCACTCCTGCGCTGTTGAACAGAAGTAATGCAAATGCATTACCCCGTCAAGACGCAGCCACTCCAGTTCCCCGAAAGCTTCGCCGGCCAAAATGGAGTAGAACAGGATCCCGCATGATGCGGGCGATTCGGATGGCGAGAGAAGCGCGATGAAGGCGGTCATTCTGGCAGGCGGGCTCGGCTCGCGGCTGGCCGAGGAAACCCAGACACGGCCCAAGCCCATGGTGGAGATCGGCGGCCGGCCGATCCTCTGGCATGTGATGAAGATCTATTATGCCCATGGCATCCGCGACTTCGTGATCTGCTGCGGTTTCAAGGGCTATATGATCAAGGAATACTTCGCCAATTACGGGCTGCATATGTCCGATATCACCTTCGATCTCGCGGAGAACCGGCTGGAATTTCATCGCCAGAACGCCGAGGCCTGGCGGGTGACGCTGGTCGATACCGGCGAGAACTCGATGACGGGCGGACGGCTGAAGCGCGTGGCGCCCTACCTTCAGGGCGGCGAGGATTTCTGCTTCACCTATGGCGACGGCGTATCTAGCACCGACATTTCGGCGACAATCGCCTTCCACAAGAAGCACGGCAAGATGGCGACCGTCACCGCCGTGCGACCCCCTGCCCGCTTCGGGGCGCTGCGCTTCGAGGGCGACGATGTGACCGGCTTCGTCGAGAAGCCCGAGGGCGAAGGCGGCTATATCAATGGCGGCTTCTTCGTGCTCAACCCCTCGGTACTCGACCGGATCGAGGCCGACCATACGAGCTTCGAGGGCGAGCCGCTGACCGGACTGGCCGAAGAGGGTCAGCTCAAGGCCTGGTTCCACGACGGCTTCTGGCAGCCGATGGACACGCTGCGCGACAAGATACAGCTTGAGAACCTCTGGCAGACGGGCACGCCGCCCTGGAAGGTGTGGTGACGCGATGGGTTTCTGGCGCGGTAAAAGAGTTCTGCTGACCGGCCATACCGGCTTCAAGGGCGCGTGGCTGCATTTCTGGTTGAAGCAACTCGGCGCGCATGTGCAGGGCCTGTCGCATGCGCCGGCGACCGATCCCTCGCTCTTTGACCTGCTCGCCAATGACGGCGCTCATGCCAAGGGCCTGGTCGATATCCGCGACCGCGTGGCGGTGCTGGCGCGGGTGCATGAGGCCAATCCCGAGATCGTCTTCCACCTCGCCGCCCAGCCGCTGGTGCGGGCGGGTTATCGCGAGCCGGTCGAGACGTTCGAGACCAATGTGCAGGGCACGGTGAACCTGCTCGATGCACTGCGCGTGGCGCCCGACCTGCGCGCGATCGTCGTCGTCACCACCGACAAGGTCTATGAGAATCCTGAAAGTGCGGAGCCTTTCGTCGAGGAAGATCCACTGGGCGGACACGATCCGTATTCAGCCTCCAAGGCGGCCGCCGATATCGTCACCGCGAGCTACCGACGGTCCTTCTTCCTGCCGCGCGGCGTGGGGCTGGCGACGGCACGCGCCGGCAACGTGATCGGCGGCGGCGACTGGGCGGCCGACCGGCTGATCCCCGACGCAGTACGGGCGCTTAGCTCGGGCCAGGTGCTCGACATCCGGCGGCCGGATGCGGTGCGGCCGTGGCAGCATGTGCTCGAACCGCTCAAGGGCTATATGCTGCTGGCCGAGAAGCTGTGGAACGCACCGGAAGCCGGGCCGGCCTATAATTTCGGCCCCGATCCCGAAAGCACCGCGACGGTACGCGAGATACTGGAACTCTCCGCACCCTATTTCTCGCTCGGCAATATCGGCTGGGGCGACGGCAGCGACGGGCCACACGAGGCGGGCTTGTTGACGCTCGACAGCACCAAGGCCGCCGACGAACTGGGCTTCGCGCCGCGGTTTACGCTCAGCGAGACCGTGGATCGCACGTGGCGCTGGTATCGCAGCCTTCACGAAGGCAAATCGGCGTCGGATTTGTGCCTCGCGGACCTCATCGCGTTTGAGGGCGGACGGCTGGATATGGGCCAAAGGGCGACGGCGTGATGCGAGCCGATGACGCCGTGCCTCGGGGCACCCCTCTCTGCCCTGCCGGGCATCTCCCCTTCAAGGGGGGAGATTGGATAGGGGGACCCGCTCACCACACATTCAACCTTCTGAACGGCGCGGGCGGTGCAACAGGCTTCCAATCTCCCCCCTTGAGGGGGAGATGTCACGAAGTGACAGAGGGGGGTGCCCCCACACGCCGACGCATCCGGGCACACGCCGCATGACCCGCTTCGAAACCATCGACACTTCTCTCTCTGGCCTCAAACTCCTTCGTCGCAAACGCTTCGGCGACCACAGGGGCTATCTCACGCGGCTCTACGATGCCGAGGAACTCACAGAGATCGGCTGGACCGGTGGCATCCACCAGATCAACGAGACCGGCACGGCCGAGCGGGGCACGGTGCGCGGTTTCCACTACCAGACGCCGCCGTTCAGCGAGGCCAAGCTGATTGCCTGCACACGGGGGAAAATCCTCGATGTGGCGGTGGATATCAGGCGCGGCTCGCCGACTTTTCTCCGGCATTTCGCAGCGGAACTTTCCGAGGAAAACGACCTGTCCTTCCTGCTGCCCGAGGGATTTGCGCATGGCTACCAGGCGCTGACATCCGATGTGCGCATGATCTATGCCCATTCCGCGCCCTATCGCGCCGAGGCCGAGGCGGGGCTCAACATCGCCGACGAGAGGCTCGGCGTGACATGGCCGCTGCCGGTCGCCAATCTCTCGACCCGCGACCAGGGCTTTGCCATGCTGACAGACGAATTTACGGGAGTGTCCCCATGAAATGCCGGCATTGCGGCCACCAGGAATTCTGGCCGTTTCTCGATCTCGGCACGGCGCCGCCATCCAATTCCTATGTGGCGGAAGAGGCGCTATCCAAACCTGAGCTGTGGTATCCGCTGGTGATCCGCACCTGCGCCCATTGCCTGCTGACCCAGACCGAGGACTTTGCGTCGCGAGAGACGTTCTTTTCCGAGAGCTATGCCTATTTCAGCTCGTTTTCGACATCGTGGTTGAACCACGCGAAAGACTATGTCGAGACGATGACCGCCCGCTTCGGGCTGACGCCGGAGTCGCGCGTGGTCGAGATCGCGGCAAATGACGGCTACCTGCTGCAGTTCGTCAAAGCCAAGGGCATCCAGTGCCTCGGCGTCGAACCGACCACCAGCACGGCGGCGGCCGCGCGGGCCAAGGGGATTGAGATAACAGAGGACTTCTTCGGCGTTTCCCTGGCCGATGAACTCGCCGCGAAGGGCTGGCAAGCCGACCTGGTGGCGGCCAACAATGTGCTGGCGCATGTGCCCGATATCAACGACTTCGTCTCCGGCTTCGCGCGCCTGCTGAAGCCCGAGGGGGTCGCGACCTTCGAATTCCCGCATCTGCTCAACATGGTGGGCGAAAGCCAGTTCGATACGGCCTATCACGAGCACTATTCCTATCTCTCCCTGATCGCGGTGGAGCGGATTTTCTCCGCGAACGGGCTCACCGTCTTCGATGTCGAGACGACGCCCTGGCATGGCGGCAGCCTGCGCGTCTTCGCGTCCCGTACGGATGCGAAAACAAGGCCGGTGCAAGCATCGGTGGCTAGGATGCGCGAGACCGAGGAAAAGGCCGGCATGCGAGAGCGGGCATTCTACGAGGGTTTCCAAGCCGCCGCCGAGCGCGTCCGGAACGATTTCGTCGAATACCTGATCGACTGCCGCAGGAAAGGTCTGAAAGTCGCCGCTTACGGAGCCGCCGCCAAAGGCAACACGCTCCTCAATTTCGGCGGCATCAAGCCCGACCTGATCACCTTCGTGGTGGACAAAAACCCTGCCAAGCAGGGCCAGTATCTGCCGGGGAGCCGCATTCCGGTGGTCGATGAAGTCAGGCTCAAGGCCGAACAACCGGACAGGGTGGTCATACTGCCATGGAATATCGAGACCGAGATCAGGGCACAGCTTTCCTATATAACCGCCTGGGGTGGGAAGTTCGCGACAGCCGTGCCAAGGCTCCGGGAGATGTGACCGGGGCGCCGGCGACCGAGTTAGCGCCGGCCGAGGCGGATGCCGCGCCGGTGGCGGCACCGGCGATCCAGGTCTTCAAACTGCCCGATGCCTGACGTCCCGAAACTTTCGATCTGCGTGCCCTCGCGCAATCGGCAGGACTGTTTCCGCCAGACGATCCTCGACTTGACGGCCAATCCGCGCACCGACGTGGAGTTCGTGTTCGCCGACAATTCCAACGATCCCGACGTGATGGACGGTTTCATGCGCGCGATGAGCGATCCGCGCGTCTGTTATCTGCCTTCGCAGCCTTCACCGCTTTCCATGGTCGACAACTGGGAACGGACCGTCTCGGCCGCGACTGGCGCATGGGTCTGCGTGATCGGCGACGACGACTATGTCGATCCTGATCTTGTCGACTACATCCTCGATATCGAAGCACGCGACGCGGCAGTCGATGCGATCGGCTGGAATCGCGCGCCGTTCCAGTGGCGGTCGGCGCGGACGGACACCAAGTCGGTCCCGTTCTCGCTCGCCAATCGCATCATGCGCCATCCGCTCGGCCAGATAACCGGCCGGCTGTTCGGCTGGCACGGGGCGAGCTACATGCCGCAATGTCCCTATGGCATCTATCACGGCGCGGTGGCACGCCATTCGCTGGACCGGGTGAAGAGCCGCTTTTCCGGCCGCTATTTCGAGCACCCGACGGTCGATTACGACTTCTCGCACAAGATGCTCGCTTGCGTGGAGAACCTCGTCTACATCAACCGACCGATGTCGATACCCGGCGTGGCGAAGAGCAGCAATTCGGCTGCGGTCGGCGATGCAGGCCGGATGCGGCAAGCCGTCGATGCGCATCGCCAGGAGTATGGCACGGAATTCGAAGAGGCAGTGCTGGGCGCCGGCTTTCCCTTCACGGCGGAAACCGGCGTCGCCGGCAATATCATGGCGGCGCAATTCTGGTTCAAGCAGAAATACGGCTATGAGCATGCGGGATGGGAGGGCAACTTCGCCCGTGCAGTCTCCACCGAATGCCAGCTTTGGCTCGAACCGGAGGAGTATGCGCGCCATATTGCCCGTATCCGGGCGGCGTTCGAAGCCTGGGAAGGCGGCAAGTACCTGCATCTGTTCGAGCCGAAATTCGTCGGCACCGCCACGCGTGATCCCTATTGGGGGCTGCTCGAAAATACCCTTCACATCAACCAGGAAGTTGCCGGCGCGGAAACCCCGGCACAGTTCTACCGCGTGCTGCAGGACATCCTACCCGAACGGGCGCTGATCGAATTCACCTTCTGAGCCACTCAAGCCCCGTGAAAGTCATCGTCGCTAGGGTGGCGGAGAACGGAGTTTCCCATGAGCCCCCGGCTTTCCATCTGTGTCCCATCACGTAACCGGCAGGTCTCGTTTCGGCAGACGATCCGCGACCTCTTGGCCAATCCACGGGGCGACGTGGAGTTCGTATTCGCCGACAATTCCGATGACGGCGCGATCATGGACGCGTTCATCGCCGGCCTTGCCGACCCACGCATTCGCTACCTCAAGTCCTCTGACCATCCACTGCCGATGCAGGACAACTGGGATCGGACGATGGCGGCGGCATCCGGCGACTGGATCGTCTTCATCGGCGATGATGACTATGTCGACCCCGATGTCCTCGACACGATTGCCGAGATCGCCGCACGCCGGCCAACGGTCGACGCGGTGGGCTGGAACCGGATGAGCTTCAAGTGGCCGGAATACCGGCCGTTTCGCGGCAACACCTGCCTCTCGCTCGGTAACAGCGTGACGCTCGCCGATCGCGACAAGCAGTTCCGGACGATGTTTCTCTGGGAAGGTGCCGCCCCGATACCGAAGGTCGCTTTCGGCGCCTACCATGGCGCGGTGCGCCGGGACGTGATGGAACGAATCCGGACAACCTTTTGCGGCCGCTATTTCGAGCATCCGACGGTGGATTTCGACTGTTCGTTCAAGCTTCTGCTGACGGCGCGCGAACTCGTCTATATCGACCGGCCCTTTTCGGTGCTCGGCACGACCTCGTCCAGCAACTCGGCGGCGGTCGGACGTTTCGAACGAGTTGGCGAGATTCATGACGAGATGACCGGGCAGGAAGCGTCATACTTCGAGGATCCGGCTTTTCCCTTCACGAGCAGGCTTGGCGTCGCCTCCTCGATCCTCGCCGCGCAACATTGGTTCAAGACGAAATACGGCATCCGCTTCGACGGCTGGGAGGAAAATTTCACCCATGCGCTGGCCATCGACTGCGGCCACGCCGAGGACAAGGTGGGCTTCGACCGGCACGCGGCGCAATGCCGGGACGCGCTCTCCCAATTGCAGGGCGGACGGCTTCTCGCTGCCTTCAATCCACGTTTCCTGCCGCGTCGGAATTCCGGCGTCTATACCGGCCTGCGTGGGCAATATCTCTTCATCGACGAGACGATCGCGGCATGCCGGACGCCGGCGGAGTTCTACGGGATCGCCCAATCGGTCCTGGAACCGCCCTCGGAACTCAAATATCACTTCGACCAGGCAAAGCATCTGACGCCGATGGTGAGCGCCGCCTGACAACTTCCGACAGGTTCAGAAAAGCAACCCGCTCTACGCTCCCGCCAACGGAGCCATATCATGACCCATGTTCCCACCCTTTCCATCTGCGTGCCCTCGCGCAACCGGCAGGTCTATTTCCAGGCGACCATCCGGGCGCTGACAGCCTCCCTGCGCTCCGACATAGAGCTGGTCTTCGTCGATAATTCCGACGACCCATCTGTCATGGATACCTTCATCGAACCCTATCTCGCCGATCCGCGCGTCAAATACGTGCCTTCCGGCGCGACCGTGCGGCCGATGGTGGACAACTGGGAAGTGGCACTGGAGGCAACGACCGGGCGCTGGATCTCGGTGATCGGCGACGACGACCATATCGATCCGGATGTCGCAGGGCTGCTCACGCGCATCGAAGCGGAGATGCCCGATGTCGAGGCGCTGGATTGGGCACGGCTGTTCTTCACCTGGCCCTATCCGGGCAAGCCGCCCTATTCCAATGTCGTGCAACTGCTGACCGAAATCCATGAAGTGCCCAAGGACCAGCTCAAGGAGCGCGCCTTCCGCTGGGATCATGCCCGCGAAGTGCTGGGCTGCGGCTTCGGCATCTATCACGGCGCGGTCTCGCGCGTGCTGATGGAGCGGATCAAGTCGCTCTCGAAGACCAACCGCTATTTCGAGCACCCGATCGTCGATTACGACAACATTTACAAGCTGATCATGCATGGCAAGCGCTTCGTGCATTGCCGCCGGCCACTCTCAGTCATGGGCGCCTGCCCGCTGAGCAACACGGCGGCTGTCAACGATCTCAAGGACGCGAAGAAGAAGCTCGAAGCCTTCCACAGGGAACACAAGAGCCCGATCGACGACTGGGAATGCTACAAGGATTTCCCTTTCCGCGCCCATCACGGCGTCACTGCCTGCATCGGCATGACGCAGCACTGGTTCGCCAGGGAATATGGATACGACTTCGCGGGCTTCGAGAAAAACTTCGCCAGGTCATGCGCCATCCAGTGCGAGGGGTATCCGACGCGCGAGGAATTCGAGGTGTCGTCGGCGGCCTATCGCGAGGTTTTCGCCAAATGGCAGGGCGGCAGGTTTGCCAAATATTTCAAGCCGGTGTGGAAGGATCGCGACGCGGCACATGCGTTTGGCGGCATGCTTGAGGGCAAGCTTTATCTTTCGGATGCGTATGAGACCGCGGCGACGCCCGCCGAGTATTACGACATGGTCGGGGGGATCATGTTGCCGATCGAGAGCTTGGTCATCGATTTCGAGAATGTGAGGGTTATGCCGGGGGTGGCGGCTTAGGCTGCTGCGGAGTTCGCGGCGCGCCCCTCTGTCACTTCGTGACATCTCCCCCTCAAGGGGGGCGATTGTTTGGAGTGCGAGGCGGCGCCTCTAGCCGATCTCCCCCCTTGAGGGGGAGATGTCCGGCAGGACAGAGGGGGGTGAGCCCCCAGCCGCCCACCTCACACCCGCTTCAAAAACCCATCCGGCGCCGCCGTGATCGTGATCTTGTTCTCGATCCTAAGGTCGATATCGAAATTCAGCTTGCCCCCGTCGCGGGCGGTGCGGCCTTCATTGGCGAGGCGTTTGCGGTATTCCCAGACGGCGGTCTTCGGGTTGTCGCCCTTGCCCCAGGGGCGATCTGCGGTGGAGCCCTCGGGCAGGTCCTCGACGCCGGTATCCCAGACGACGCAATAGGAGCCCGGGCTGACATAGGGCGCATAGAGTTCCAGTTCCGCGAGCACGTGCTCGTGGGTATGGTTGGAATCGAGGAAGACCATAACCCGCTCATAGCCCTCGGCAAGTTTGGCGATCTGGTCCATGATCTCGGGCGCGACAGACGAGCCCTGCAGCAGTTCGATCTTGTGACGCATCGGATGGGCATCGATCGCCGAGCGATTATGCGCGCGGATGTCGATATCGACGCCCACGACCTTGCGGCGGCCGGCGCGCGGATCGAGCACGGTGCCGGCATCGACGGCATCGCAATAATCGAGCATGGCGAGCATCGAGGCGCTCATGACCAGCGAGCCGCCATGGGCGATGCCGGTCTCGATGATCAGGTCCGGGCGGCAGGTCCAGATCAGTTCCTGGATCGCATAGAGATCCTGCGGCACCTGGATGACCGGCCGGCCGAGCCAGGTGAAATTCTGCGCATAGCCATGGCCGATGGCCGCCATCAGCCAGTTGAGCGTCAGCGCCTTGAAGGACGTGTCCTCGCCGATGCCCTTGATATTGCCCTCGACGAGGGTGCGGAAATGTTCGACAGGATCCAAGGTCATTCTCCCTATTCTCGCCGGCGCGGACGCGGTTCGCGCCTCGCTGCCATGGCGTCACATATTGATTTTCTCGTTCGGAATGGCGTAGGCCACCGCGCCAGTGCCGCACCAGCTATGGGTGCGGAACAGGATGCGGCAGTCCGCAAGGTTTTCCATCAGCCAGAGCGGCGTTTTCCAGATGCCGTCGGCATTGTGGTAGACGGTCGCGGCAATGATTGGCCTGCTGCGATGGAATGTTTCGAGGCCGCCCTTCAGCGCATCGAGCTCGCCGCCTTCGAGATGCAGCTTGACGAAGGTCGGTTCCAGATCGAGCGCATCGAGCATGGTGACCGTGACGGTATCCTGTCCGATCGGCGAGATCTGGGAGGCGTAGCCGAGACCGGAATGGAAGCGGGCTTTGCCAGTTTCGGTGCCGAGGGCATCGCCGATGATGCGTGTGCGACGCTCATCAGGCCAATGATCGTTGAATGTCTTTTCAAGCACCGTGCGGTTGGCTGAATCCGGCTCGACGGCGATGATCTCACGCCAGTCCGGGCGGAGACGATCAAGCGCCAGCGAGACGCTGCCATGGTGCGCGCCGCCATCGAGGAAGACAGGATCGGCTTCCAGCGCATCCAGCACTTCGGGGATGGAGAAGCGGTTGTGGTTGGCGACCACGGTGCCATCGAACAGCCACTCCTGCCGCAATTGCCGCCAGGCGAGGAACTGCAGGTGGTGCGCCCGCGAAGCGTCGTCGGCGAAGCCGGAGAGTACGCTGGCGGCATTCCGGTGGTCGGCATCGGAAAGCGGCGGCGCATACCAGCCGTTGGACAGCGAATGGACGGCGCGGAAATTCTCGGCGAAATCGTAGAAGGGTGCGATATGCGCGAAACCGAGATCATCGAGCATCGCTTCCAGCGGCACATAGGGCGCGGTGACGACCGTGACCAGCACGAGATGGCTCTGCATGAGATGCGCGGGCGCGGCATCGGGCGCATAGATGGGCTTGTCGCGCCACAGGGGATGTTCGCCGAGCGTATCCGCATTGCGGTCGATGACGAAATCGAAATCGCGGCCGACTTCGGCGAGAAACTCCTTCGCCATCTGGCCGAGATTGCCGGCGCCATAGAGGGCGAGCGGCAAGTTGGTTGGCAGAGTAGGGAAATCCGTTCTGGAGGCAGCGATCTCATCAAGCAGCCGCAGCGCTTCGGCGGTCGAAGGCGGCGCGGCGAAGTGCCGGGCGCGATATCGCCCGGTGCCGATGCTGTCCTTGCTTGCCGCCAACTGGGCCAATCGGAGTCCTCTGTCTGTGACCATCCAACTACAATGAACACACTTGCCCGGAGCTAGAGCCGGGCCGCATGGATATCCCACCAATGGGTCCGGTCGGCGATGCGGTTGCCTTCGCGGTCGCGCACGGTGGAGGCGTAAAGCTCGATGATGTCTTCATGCGAAAGCCACCCACCGGCGATTTCATCGCCCAGCGGGCCGGACGCACCCTTGGGAAAGGCCATTCCGCTCGTCTCGTCGCGGAGATCGGGCACCATCGACTGGTCGAGCAACTTGAAACCATTATAGCCCGCCGAGGCGAGGATATCGAGATACTGGAAACCGAAGCGGCAATCCTCGACGCTGACGCGGGCGGGGAGCAATTCGAGAGAGTTGAGCTGTTCGAGCACCTGGAGATCGACGCCCTCGACGTCGATCTTGAGATAATATGGCACGCCGTGTTCGGCGAACAACTCGCCCAGCGTCATCGAGCGCACGGTGATCGGCTGCGTCTGGCTGTTGTCGCGGCCGGCCCAGCCGGTCTCGATCGAGCTCCAGTGGTCGTTGTCGAGATTGACGTGGAAGGTCACCTCGCCGGATTGATCCCAGATCGCGGCATTGACGATGGCGAGCTTGTCCTCAACGATCGCATCGGCAAAGCGCGCCTCGGCCTTCCGGCAGAGCCCCGGATTGGCCTCCAGCGCCACGACCTTGAAACCTTTGCGCAGGTAGAAGCCGGTGTCGTCGCCATTGTTCATGCCGAGGTCGGCGACCAGCCTGCTTTCGAAGGCGTATTCCATTGTGCCATCCTTTTGAGCGGCTCGTTGGCTACTCTGATATTCCATGGCGGCTTGCCCGTGGCTAATGTCGCTAGCGATTCGCCGATACTGAGGATGACATGAAAAAGAGGATCCTGCTCACCGGAGCGTCGGGCTTCGTCGGACGGCAGGTGGCGCGTGCGCTGATCGAGGCCGGGCATGGGCTTGTCGTGACCATGCGGCCCGGCGGCCTGGAGCGTTCCGGCCTCGGCGCTCACGAGGCCGATGTCATTGAGACGCCGGATCTTTTCGCGGAGAGCGAGGCCTGGTGGGCGCCGCCTATGGCAGGCGTCGATGCGGTGATCCATGCCGCCTGGTCTGTCGAACCCGGGAAATATCTCGATTCATCGCGCAATGTGGACTGCGTCGCGGGCAGTCTTCGGCTCGCGGATGCGGCGAGACGCGCCGGGGTCGGGCAGTTCATCGGCATCGGCACCTGTTTCGAATACCGCCTGCCCAATGACCGCATCACGGCCGACGCGCCGCTCGGTCCGGTAACCCTCTATGCCGCCGCCAAGCTCGCGCTCTATCACATGCTGGAACGGCGGTTCGCGGAGACCGGCACGCAACTGACCTGGGCACGGCTGTTCTATCTCTTCGGCGTGGGCGAACACCCCGCACGGTTGTTTCCGATGCTGCATCGGAAGCTCGCGGCCGGCGAGATGGTCGAGCTTTCGTCAGGCGACAAGATCCGGGATTTTCTCGATGTGGCCGAGGCGGGCAGCATGATCGCACGCGTAGCCGGGAGCGAACAGGCCGGCGTGGTCAATATCTGTTCCGGCAAACCGGTGACGATCCGCGAGATCGCCGAGGAGATCGCCGATATCCACGGCCGGCGCGACCTCCTGCGCTTCGGCACGGCAAACGTCCATCCGCGCGATCCGTTTGCCGTGGTGGGCGTGCCCAATATTCTCTAGGCAAAAGAAAACCCGCCGGATCGCTCCGGCGGGTTTCGACTTGTGATGTCGGGTATCAGGCGAGCGCGGGCTGAGCCACACCGCGGCGGGCATCGATCGACCAGGCACCGGCACCGACCGCGGCAAGCGCCAGGAAGCCACCGGCGATGGTGATGTTCTTCCACATCATCAGGCCGTTGAACATGGTCAGCAGGTCATTCGCGCCCTGCGGGAAATCAGGAATGGCAATCGAGCCCGAGTGGAAGACGAGGCCGGTAAACAGGCCGAAGGCGGCCAGCGCCACGGCGGCGATCTTGGTCTGGAAGCCGACCAGCACGGCAAGGCCGGCGACGACTTCAAACAGGCCGGCAAGATAGGCGAGTGCGGTGGCGGCGGGCAGGCCGGCGCCGGTGATCATATAGGCAGTCTGGCCCGGATCGACGAGCTTGGAGGCACCGGACATGATGAACATGACCGAGAGGAGGACGCGGGCAGCGAGGAGAATTGCATTGTTCATGGAAGTGACTCCGTTGGATTTCGTTGGAGCCTTTCAACCACTTTTCCGCTGTCTACGATAGATAGCAAAAGATGCACATATCGTGCACTAATATTGAACGATATCCCTCTTGAAATGTGGCTGGAATTGGGCATCTGTCGCTTGTCGTGGCCGATACATGTATTTACGTTGCCGGCACCATACTTTTCCGCACTCAAAGGATCCCTGCATGGCCGACCTCTCTTCTTTCAAGATCACCCAGCGCTGGCCCGCCGCCAACCCCGACGTGATCCAGCTCTATTCGCTGCCGACGCCGAATGGCATCAAGGTCTCCGCCATGCTGGAGGAAACCGGCCTCGCCTATGAGCCGCATCTCGTCAATTTCAGCAACAACGACCAGCTGACGCCGGAATTCCTGTCGCTCAATCCCAACAACAAGATCCCCGCGATCATCGACCCCAACGGCCCCGATGGAAAGCCGCTGGCGCTGTTCGAGAGTGGTGCGATCCTGTTCTATCTCGCGGAAAAGTCCGGCAAGTTCCTCCCCCAGGACGGCGCGGGTCGCTACGAGACCCTGCAATGGGTGATGTTCCAGATGGGCGGCCCCGGCCCGATGTTCGGCCAGGTCGGCTTTTTCGTGAAATTCGCCGGCAAGCACATCGTGGATCCCCGCCCGCGCCAGCGCTATCTCGACGAAGCCAGGCGCCTGCTCGGCGTCATCGAAGGCCGGCTCAACGGCCGCGACTACATGATGGGCAGCGACTACACGATCGCCGACATCGCGCTCTGGCCCTGGCTCCGCACCATCAACGGCTTCTACGGCGCCGGCGAACTGGTCGGCATCAAGGGCTTCCCAAGGGTGCTGGATTACGTCAAGCGCTGCGAGGAGCGTCCGGCGAGCATCAAGGCCGTCAATATCCCGGCGCGTGGTTGATAAGAAGTCCCCGCCCCAAACCCCTCCCCACAAGGGGGAGGGGCTTAACCGGCGGCACCCTCACCGCAAAAACAGCAACGCCGCGGCGTGTGGAAATGGTAGTTGAGGCGGACAGTGCGACAACGTAAGCCCCTCCCTTGTGGGGAGGGGTTGGGGCGGGGTCTTTCTTAAACTCCACCAATCACATCGCGCAGGATTGCGTTAAACGCTTCGGGCCGTTCCATCGGCACGTAATGCCCGCAATCCTCGATGACATGCAGCCGGCCATTCCGGGTGAGTCCGGTCTGCCGCGCCGAGGATTCCGGGCCGGGTGCGGTATCGTCCGCACCGGTGACGAAGACGACCGGGATTTCCAGTTTCGAGAGTAACGCCTCCCGATCTGGCCGCGTATGAAACACGCTGACGCCACGCGCGATGTCTTCCGAGGGATGACTGAGCGCAAGTTGAAGCGCCTCTGATCGCGCTTCGGCATTGCTGTCTGCAAATAGTGGATTCCAGAAGGTCGCCCACGCCGCTTCGACACCCGCCTGCTCCAAAATATGCAATGCACTTGCATGGAGTTCGGGATTCGGCCGGTGCCTGGCATTGGTGCCGATCAGCACGAGTGCCGCGACGCGCTCGGGCGCGATGCTAGCCACTTCAAGGGCACAGGAGCCGCCGACAGAGTTCCCGACGACAATCATCCGCTCCTCCTTAACAGGGCTCAGTGCGGCGGTCGCCCACTCGCGCATGGTATCGCCATGGCCGTAGAGCGTTGGCGCATATGTCGAATCGGGAAGGAGGTCCACCTGCGCCGACCACATCCTGCCGTCCAGCGGCAGCGCATGCAGGAAAAGAATGCCGATCCTTGCGTGTGATGTCGTGGCCACAGCCATCCTTCACGTCAGAGG
Source organism: Rhizobium sp. TH2 (assembly GCF_024707525.1). Lineage (NCBI taxonomy): Bacteria > Pseudomonadati > Pseudomonadota > Alphaproteobacteria > Hyphomicrobiales > Rhizobiaceae > Rhizobium > Rhizobium sp. TH2. The sequence continues at coordinate 4,141,832 of NZ_CP062231.1, forward strand.
AGGCGTCAATGGCCCGAGGTCTCGACGGGCATGCGGGGAAAGATGAATACGCCGGCCATGCGGCCATTGTTGTGCTCACCGAAGCCGCTGGATTCGCCGATGCAGACCAGCGGCTGGCGCTCACCTGGACCGGTGACGATGTGCGTGGAGAAGCAGAAGGACGAGGCCGACGAAGAGGCATTCTCGAGCAGCTCGAGAATGCTGATCCTGTCCGCCGCATCGTAGCATCGCAGCAGGGTCAGCAGGCCGCACTCGCCGCCTGCGAGTCCATGCAATTGCTCACTGAGCGTTCCGAGCTGGAACAGGCCATTGGCCAGATCACCGCTCCATTCGTCGGTGACGCAGAACTTGTCGAGAGCCGACGACTCGAAACCGCTTTCAAAGCGTTCCTGAGGAAGCTGCGCCGCAGGTGCTTTCACCTTGGATATTCTGAACACTGCCTGCCCCCGCCCCTCTTCCGCCGACCTGCCGCGAACTCTCTGCTTTACTCATGGTAGATAAGTAAGTTTGCCCTGTAGGCGGCAAGATTGCGCTGATTCAATGACACATTAATCCAACAGTCGGCAGAAAAAACAGCATTCGTCCGAGCGCGACCATAAAACATGATACTATGTCATGTTTTTGGCTTCCCATTCAACTGGACGGCAGGTATCCGGACCCCATTTCCTCGAATCGAAGGCAATTCATATAAGAGATTTCATCCGCTCGGCAATAGAGAATCCCCACGCCCTGTGCTTTGGTCGAAAATACTTGGTCACTCGCCAGAGTAAACGGTTCCGTTATTTCTTTTCTTGACGCCGAATAAGCCTTTTGGCGCATGCAGATAGCGGATTACCTTGGTCAAACGAAAAGGGGCGTCCCTCAGGACGCCCCTATCTACATTAGACGGTGGTAATAGGCTTGAGCCTATTACATCATGTCCATGCCGCCCATGCCGCCCATGCCGCCAGGCATGCCGCCAGCGGCATCCTTCTTCGGCAGCTCGGCGATCATCGCTTCGGTGGTGATCAGCAGCGAGGCGACAGAAGCAGCGTTCTGCAGCGCGGTGCGGACAACCTTGACCGGGTCGACGATGCCCATGGTGATCATGTCGCCATATTCAGAGGTCTGGGCGTTGTAGCCGAAGTTCTCTTCGTTCTTCTCGAGGATCTTGCCCACGACGATCGAAGCTTCGTCACCGGCGTTCTCGGCGATCTGGCGAACCAGCGACTGCAGAGCGCGGCGAACGATGTTGATGCCGGCTTCCTGATCGTCGTTTTCACCCTTGGAGGTGATCTTGGTCGAGGAGCGGAGAAGAGCGACGCCACCACCGGCAACGATACCTTCCTGGACGGCAGCGCGGGTCGCGTTGAGCGCGTCGTCGATGCGGTCCTTCTTTTCCTTGACTTCGACTTCCGTCGAGCCGCCGACGCGGATCACGGCAACGCCGCCAGCGAGCTTGGCAAGGCGTTCCTGCAGCTTCTCGCGGTCGTAATCGGAGGTGGTTTCCTCGATCTGCGCCTTGATCTGGGTGACGCGGCCTTCGATGTCGGACTTCTGGCCGGCACCGTCGACGATCGTGGTGTTTTCCTTGGTGATCGACACCTTCTTGGCGCGGCCCAGCATGTCGAGGGTCACGTTTTCGAGCTTGATGCCGATGTCTTCGGAGATCACGGTGCCGCCGGTCAGGATGGCGATGTCTTCGAGCATTGCCTTGCGGCGGTCGCCGAAGCCGGGAGCCTTGACGGCAGCGATCTTGAGGCCGCCACGGAGCTTGTTGACGACGAGGGTCGCAAGCGCTTCGCCTTCGACGTCTTCAGCAATGATGAGCAGCGGACGCGAGGTCTGGACGACAGCTTCGAGCACCGGCAGCATGGCCTGGAGGTTCGAGAGCTTCTTCTCATGGAGAAGAACGTAGACGTCGTCGAGATCGGCGACCATCTTTTCGGCGTTGGTCACGAAGTACGGCGAGAGATAGCCGCGGTCGAACTGCATGCCTTCGACGACTTCGAGTTCGGTTTCGGCGGTCTTGGCTTCTTCAACCGTGATGACGCCTTCGTTGCCGACCTTCTGCATGGCTTCGGCAATGTCGAGACCGACCTGCTTGTCGCCGTTTGCGGAGATCGTGCCGACCTGTGCGACTTCTTCCGAGGTCGAGATCTTCTTTGCCTTGCGGGCAAGATCCTTGACGACTTCGGAGACAGCGAGGTCGATGCCGCGCTTGAGGTCCATCGGGTTCATGCCGGCGGCAACGGCCTTGTTGCCTTCGCGGATGATCGAGGCGGCGAGAACGGTCGCGGTCGTGGTGCCGTCGCCGGCGATGTCGTTGGTCTTCGAAGCGACTTCGCGGACCATCTGGGCGCCCATGTTCTCGAACTTGTCTTCAAGTTCGATTTCCTTGGCGACCGAGACGCCGTCCTTGGTGATGCGCGGAGCGCCGAAGGACTTGTCGATGATGACGTTGCGGCCCTTGGGACCGAGGGTGACCTTCACCGCGTCAGCGAGAATGTCGACGCCGCGCAGCATCTTTTCGCGTGCGGTGCGGCCAAACTTGATTTCTTTTGCAGCCATTTTAGAAAACTCCCGGGCTCAGTGCCCATTGGTTGTCATGGATTGAAGGGATCCGGCAATCAGCCGATAACGCCCATGATGTCGGATTCCTTCATGATCAGAAGGTCTTCGCCGTTCACCTTGACTTCGGTGCCCGACCACTTGCCGAACAGAACGCGGTCGCCGGCCTTGACATCAAGAGCAACGAGCGAGCCCTTGTCGTCACGAACGCCGGAGCCGACAGCGACGATTTCGCCTTCCTGCGGCTTTTCCTTGGCGGTGTCGGGGATGATGATGCCGCCCTTGGTCTTTTCTTCGGATTCCACGCGGCGTACGACGACGCGGTCATGGAGCGGACGGAAATTGATGTCTGCCATCGTTAGTTTCCTCGATCAAATAGATTGCCGGGTCTTCTCCGGATGAATGGATTGTTAGCACTCGTCTCCTTGGAGTGCTAGCGGCGTGGATTTAGGCTTCACGTGTTCGTGAGTCAAGGTTGAGCTCGTGAAATATTTTTAACGGAATGGTGAATGGGCGACGGCCGGGTTTCGAGCTTTCACACTGCCAGCAGCGAGGTCGCTGGAAGATGGATGCCCGGCCCAAACTGAAGGCGGCCGGGAAACGTGGCTTCCCGGCCGCAATGGCTTGATCTTGGGCTCTCACAGACTGCGGACTTATTTCGCCTCGCTCGCCGCCTTCTCGATAAGGTCTGCGACGGCCTTGGGGTTGGACACATAGACGGCGTGGCTGCCGGGGACTTCCTTGACGGTCGAGCCGGCGCGGCTTGCCATCATGCGCTGGGCCGGCGGCGGGATCATCCGGTCGTCGGAAGCGACGAGGTAGTGGCTCGGCTTGCTCTTCCAGGCCGGATCGGTGACGGCGCCAGTCAAAGCGCCCAGGCCCCACGGAACCTGGGAGTCGGCCATGAAGGCGGCGGTGTCGGCATCGACATCGGCGGCGAAGGAAGCGGCGAACTTGGCCTTGTCGAGGAACAGGAAGCCATCGACCGGCGGCAGGATCGGCGGAACGGCAGCACCCTCCGGCGGATTGGCGATCAGCGTCGAGATCGACTCGCCCTTGTCGGGGGCAAAGGCGGCGACATAGACCAGCGACTTGACCTTCTCGTCGGTGCCGGCTTCGCTGACCACGACGCCGCCATAGGAATGGCCGACGAGAACCACGGGGCCGTCGAACTGGGCAATGGTGCGCTTGGTCACCGCCACGTCATCGGCAAGCGACACGGTCGGGTTCTGGACGATGGCGACATTGTAGCCGTCCTTCTTCAGGATGTCGTAGACGCCCTTCCAGCCCGAACCATCGACGAAGCCGCCGTGAACGAGGACGATGTTCTTGACGCCGGTGGGTTCGGCATGGGCGATTGTTGCGCCGGTGGTGGCGGTGACGACGACGGAAGCGGCCAGCGCTGCGGCGGCGGCGATCAGGGTGTTGTTGGTCATTTGGGTATCTCCTCTGGGGTTGCCTATTTCGCGATAACCATTATTGCGATAATTAATATCTAACCGAAGATGATTCCTTTGTCCAGAAGTTTTTTATCGCGATAATCATTTTTGTGATAAGGTGCTCTCAACACTTCGATAAAAGGATTCGTTTCATGACCGAACCACCGCTTTTGCCGCTCGACAGCCAGCTCTGTTTTTCCATCTACTCGGCGGGAATCGCCATCAACCGGGTCTACAAGCCGATGCTCGACGAGTTAGGCGTCACCTATACCCAGTATCTCGTCCTCTCCACGCTGTGGGAACTGGACGGCTTGACGATCACGGCGATCTCCGACCGGCTGTGGCTCGAGCCCTCCACCATCACGCCGGCGGTCAAGCGGCTCGAAGCCGCGGGCTATGTCGAGCGCCGCCGCAACAAGGAGGACGAACGCCTCGTCCAGGTGTTTCTAAGCACCAAGGGCAAGGACCTGCATGCCAGGACCGGATGCCTGACCCAAACGCTGCTCGAGCGATCGGGCTTTTCGGTGCCTGAGATGATCGCCCTGAACGAAAAGGTACAGAAGCTGAGAAGCGGCATGCGAGAGACCACACCTACGTGAGTATGGTGAAGAGCCAGCCGGCACGATCGGAACACCTTCGCGCTGGGCTGCCGGCGGTTATCACGCATTGACAGGCCCCGCACTTTGGGCCAGAAAGCTCCCATGGAGTGTGCGAATACTCCACGAGGCGTCATGCTGCAGTTTCGCATCCCGATTTCAAATTGCGGAGCAAACCCATGGCGAACTTTGGTTCGATTTCGGCTGACAAGCTTTTCAAGCTCATCGGCACCCCCCAATCCCCTGTTATCATTGACGTGCGCGACGACGACGATTTCGCCGCGATTCCATCCCTCATCCCCTCCTCGATCCGACTTGATTATTCCACCGTCGATACCTGGGCCGGCGACTTTGCTAGGCGCCAGGTCGTCGTGGTCTGCAAGCGTGGCAAGAAACTTTCCGAGGGCGTGGCCGCCTTCCTCAGGCTCGCCGGCGCCGCGGCGGAAGTTCTCGACGGTGGCACCGAAGCCTGGATCGAGGCCGGCCTGCCGATGGTGCCGGTGGCGCGGATTCCTGGCGGCGCGGTGACCGGCAACACGCTCTGGGTTACCCGCTCGCGCCCGAAGATCGACCGCATCGCCTGCCCCTGGCTGATCCGGCGTTTCGTCGATCCGCAGGCAAGGTTCCTTTTCGTCACGGCATCCGAAGTCGAAGCGGTAACCGAGAAGTTCGGTGCCACGCCCTTCGACATCGAGGGCGTCTTCTGGAGCCATCGCGGCGAGACCTGCACCTTCGACACGATGATCGAGGAATTCGCGCTCGACATTCCCGCACTCCACCGCCTTGCCGAGGTTGTGCGCGGAGCCGACACGGATCGCCATGATCTTGCCCCTCAGGCTGCGGGGCTGCTGGCCGTTTCGCTCGGCCTCTCTCGCATGCATTCAAGCGATCTCGCCCAGTTGGAAGACGGCATGCTGGTCTATGACGCCTTCTATCGCTGGGCGCGCGACGCGACGGAAGAGCGCCACACCTGGGAAGCGCATGCGCCGCGGCGGGCCAAGCCATGACGGCGGGCATTGAGACCGCGGCCCGGCCGGAGCAGACAGCTCCCGCCGAGGCCCCCTCGTTCTCCGAAGCGACTCGGGTCTGGACGAAAATCGGGTTTCTTTCCTTCGGCGGACCGGCGGGCCAGATCGCGCTGATGCACAAGGAACTGGTCGACGAGCGGCGCTGGATATCCGAGAGCCGCTTTCTGCATGCGCTGAATTTCTGCATGCTGTTGCCGGGGCCGGAAGCGCAGCAACTGGCGACCTATATCGGCTGGCTCATGCACGGCTGGCGCGGCGGCGTGGTGGCCGGCACACTGTTCGTGCTGCCGGGCTTTCTGGTGATGCTCGGGCTTTCCACGGCTTATGCGCTGTGGGGAGAGACCGATTGGCTCGGCAGCCTGTTCTTCGGGCTCAAGGCGGCGGTGCTCGCCATCGTCATCGAGGCAGTGATCCGGATCGGCAAAAGGTCGCTGAAGACCAACGCCATGAAGGCGATCGCGCTCCTCGCGTTCCTCGCGCTCTTCCTGCTGAACGCACCGTTTCCGCTGGTAATCCTGCTGGCGGGTATCGCCGGCTATGTCCTGTTCCGGACCGGCGCCAGGACGCCGGCAATCGGGCATGGCGCAGCGGTCGAAGTCGCCGACAACCTGCGCACCGACCATCGCGCCTCGCCGAAAGGCGCCTTGGCCGCCGTCATTCTCTGGGGCGCATTATGGGCGCTGCCCTTCGTCCTCATCTGGATGGCGGGCAATCCCGGACAATACTCGGAGATCGGCAGCTTCTTTTCCAAGATGGCGGTGGTAACCTTCGGCGGCGCCTATGCCGTGCTTTCCTATGTCGCCCAGCAGGCGGTGGACCATTATCACTGGCTGCGGCCGGGCGAAATGCTCGACGGGCTGGCGCTCGCCGAGACGACGCCGGGGCCGCTGGTGCTGGTGCTCACCTTCACCGGCTTCATGGCCGCCTACCGCAATCCCGGTGGCCTGCCGCCGCTGGCGGGCGGCATCACGGGCGCGATCCTCACGACTTGGGTGACCTTCGTGCCCTGCTTCCTGTGGATTTTCCTCGGTGCCCCGTGGATCGAGAGGCTCCGCGAGAACAAGGCGCTGGCCAGCGCGCTGGCGGCGATCTCGGCGGCGGTCACGGGGGTGATCCTCAACCTCGCGATCTGGTTTGCGCTGCATGTGCTCTTCGCCCGGGTGGACACGCTGCGCGCCGGACCCTTCGCGGTCGCATCGCCCGAATGGACGACGCTGGATCCGTCAGCACTGGTTCTGGCGCTCGCCTCGGCCATCCTGCTCTTCCGTCTCAAGGCCGGCACCTTCGCCACGCTCGCGATCTGCGGCACGGCTGGCATGGTGCTGAAATATTTGGGCCTCGCCTGAGGAAAATCAGGAGGCCAGGCGCATGCGGATTGGGCTGCCCTTGTCGCGCTTGACGAGGCCCTTTGCCTCCAGGTCCAGTTGAACGGTCTTCGACCACCAGCCGAGGCCCGCGCCATCAGTGAAGGTTTCGCCCGGTAACCGGACCGCAAGTCTCTCGACGATTTCGGCGAGCGTAAGCGGTTTGTCACCTCCGGCGAGCACATCGAGCCAAGCTTGCCGCACCAGCCCATAAATGCCGGCATCGACGCTATATGTCTTGCTCGGATGATTGACATTCTCGATATCGATTTTCGTTGCGGTCATGGCGGCCTCCATGGGGTTGATGGAAGAATGACGTGTGCGATCAGTCAATCCCGACAGCATGTGCGGAAATATCCTCCTCACCCGATCGTGATTACCCTCGATCAATCGTGACTTTCATCCTCCGCCCGGTCTGGGCAACCTCCCCGTCTTGACGAAAAGCAAATGGAGGAACGATATGCCACACTTGCCATTGACCCGACGCAGCCTCTTTATTTCGTCCGCGACGCTGCTTGCCGCGCCCGCAATCCTGACCCGGTCAAGCTTTGCCCAGACCGCGCCCGAGGACACCATGAACACCATGCCCGAGACCAAGAGCTTCAACATCGGCAAGTTCAAGGTCGCCACGATCCGTGACGGCAAGGTGCTGGCCGAAAGGCCGAACGAGACATTCGGCATCAACCAGAAGCCGGAAGATGTCGCGGCTTTGCTCGAAGCCAACATGCTGCCGGCGGACAAGTTCATCAATTCCTTCGCGCCCACCCTGGTCGATACCGGCAGCGACGTGATCCTGTTCGACACCGGCTTCGGCGAAGGCGGCCGCGAGAAGGGCAACGGCCAGCTTGTCGCCGGCATGCAGACGCTGGGCTACGAACCCTCCCAAGTGACGCTGGTCGTGCTGACCCATATGCATGGCGACCATATCGGCGGCCTGATGGAAGGCGGCAAGCCGGCTTTCGAAAATGCACGCTATGTCGCCGGCCAGGTCGAATACGATTTCTGGAAGGATCCGGCCCGTATCGGCTCGCCGGCCGAGAACGGCCACAAGGGCGTACTGAAAAATGTCGTGCCGCTCGCCGAGAAGATGACCTTCGTCAAGGAAGGCTCGGAAGTTGCGCCCGGCATCGTGGCGCATGAGGCCTTCGGCCATTCGCCCGGCCACCTGGTCTTCCGGCTGGAATCCGACGGCAAGGGCCTGATCATCACCGGCGATACCGCCAACCACTATGTGTTGTCGCTGCAGAACCCGGATTGGGAAGTGCGCTTCGACGCCGACAAGGCGGCTGCGGCAGCATCACGCCACAAGGTATTCGACATGATCGCGGCCGAGAAGCTGCCCTTCGTCGGCTATCACATGCCCTACCCGGCCGCAGGCTTCGTGGAGAAAGCCGGTAATGGCTATCGCTATGTTCCGGTGACCTATCAGTTCGAGATTTGACCCGATCTCACAGGCAATGAAAAAGGCGCGCCCCCAGTGGCGCGCTCTTTGGTTTCGTCACCCATTACGAGGACGTCTTCAATTTCGTGTTGCACAGGCTGTAATAGCCGCCGCCCTTCTGGATCCATTTCAGCGAACCCAGCGTATTGTTGGCCTTGTTCTGGTGATAGGCGTCGACGCAGGTATGGAGACGACCCTTGCCAGCGGATTCGGACGAGTATTTCGCGGCAATCGCCTTGGGGAACATCACACCCTTGGGCGCCGCAGCCGTTGCCTTTTCAGGCTCCTCGTCGGCATCCATCGAGACATCCGGCTCGGCGGTCGCGTCGGCGCCGCACTGTGCCTTGCGGAAGTCGTTCCACTTCACATTCTTGGCCGACCCGTCCTTCTGGGCGATCTTGTATTTGGAACTGCACTCTTTCATCGTCAATGCCGAGGCCGGCGTCGCCGCCGCGAAGATTGCCACGGACCCTAGAAGTGCGAGAGAAGTGAGGATTGCGGCTCGACTCGACATGGAAAATCTCCTTCCAGTTGCACGATTGCGAATGCTACCATCGGATTCGCAAAACCACTTGTCAATGCGGTAAACCACATGAGGAAGCCTTCCCGAACACTGGCGGATTGATGGCAAAACAGAGAAGCAAGTGGCCTTCAGGACAGGTCGATGACGAGGGCTCTATGCCTTGCCCAGATGTTTGGGCCAGAATTCCTGATGTATTGCGGCGGCTTCCTCTTCAAGGTTCGTCGGACCGACGACGGTGACGATGCGCGCGCCGGTTTGCAACACCGCCCGACTCGGTACGTTCAACCCGATCCCGGCGATCTCGCCAAGCCGCGTTTCGGAACACGCAAACACCATCCGCCCGATGCCTGACCAGTAAATCGCGCCGGAGCACATCGCGCACGGCTCCGTGCTGGTGTAAAGCGTGCAGTCAGCGAGAAAAGCCGTGTCGTAGTGTTTCGCCGCCAGCTTAACCAGGTTCATCTCGGCGTGGTTCGTCATATCGTGGCCGGTGAAGACGCTGTTTTCGGCGCGCAGGATGACTTCGCCGTCCTTCACCAGCACCGCGCCAAACGGTTCGTCGCCGTTTTCCATCGCGGATTTCGAGAGCGCAATCGCCTCGTGCAAGAACGGCTCGTGGTTTTCCATCAGAGTCTCCCTCCCAAAAACTGGCGCGAGACAACTTTGTATTAAATCGAAGGGATTTCATAGAGGCTGCAAATCGGATTTAAGATCGGCGAACTGTGTCGCCGCAACCGTCAGCTTCTGGCTCCAATCAACGGGTCCTTGAGTCTAGGCGGCAAAGCCGCTCGCCAAAGGGTGTTCAAATGACCGTGGATGATAGGAAGCCTGCGCGCCCGGGACGAGATCTGACGACCGGACCGATCGCCTCGACGCTGCTGATCTTCGCGCTGCCGGTGCTCGGCTCGAACGTGCTGCAATCGCTGAACGGCTCAGTCAATGCGGTCTTCGTGGGCCGATTTCTCGGCGAGACGGCGCTGGCGGCGACCTCCAACGCCAATCTGGTTCTGTTCCTGCTGCTCGGCACGATGTTCGGCATCGGCATGGCGGCGACTATTCTTGTCGCTCAATCCTTCGGTGCCAGGAACATTGCGGAGGCCAAGCGCGTGGTCGGCACCAGCGCGGCCTTCTTCTTCCTGCTGTCCGCGATCTTCGCCATCTGCGGCTGGATTTTCGTGGACCGGATTCTGGGTCTGCTCGGCACGCCACAGGATGCCCTGCCACTGGCGCGGGAATATCTTCGCATTATCTTCGTGGCAGTGCCGGCGATGAGCCTGTTGTCCTTCGTGATGACCATCCTGCGCGGCGCGGGCGATTCCCGCACGCCGTTCATTTTCATGGCCGTGGCAGTCGTGCTCGACATAGCACTCAATCCGCTGCTGATCACGGGCGCCGGACCGTTTCCGGAACTCGGCATCGCGGGCTCGGCCATGTCGACTCTCATCGGCCAGAGCGTCAGCGTCGTGGCGATCCTGATCCTGCTTTATGCGCGCTCGCATCCGCTCGCGCTCAGGGGCGCCGATCTCGCTCTGCTCCGTCCCGATCCCAGGCTGCTCAAGGTCATCGTACTCAAGGGCATTCCGATGGGACTGCAGATGATCGTCATCTCGGTCTCCGCGCTGATGCTGATGGGGCTGGTCAATTCGTACGGATCCCACACGGCGGCGGCTTACGGCGTCGCGGCCCAGCTCTGGACCTATATCCAGATGCCGGCACTGGCGATCGGTGCGGCGGTCTCCTCCATGGCGGCGCAGAATGTCGGCGCCAGGCGCTGGGATCGGATCGGCCAGATCACGCGCTCCGGCATCGGCTTCAACCTCGTGCTGACCGGTGCTCTCGTCGCCATCCTGTTCCTGTTCGACCGGCCGGTGCTCGGGCTTTTCCTCGCCGAAAGCCCCGCCGCGATCGATACCGCCGTCCACATCAACAACCTCGCCTCGTGGTCCTTTATCCTGTTCGGCGTGACGATCGTAATCTTTGCGACCGTGCGCGCCACCGGCGCGGTGATGCCGCCGCTGATCGTGCTCGCCATCTCGCTGCTGGTGATCCGGACGGGCTTTGCCTATGGCTCTCAATCCTGGCTCGGCACCGATGCGCTGTGGTGGAGCTTTCCGGTCGGCTCGATCTGCTCGCTGGCCTTAGCGCTCGCCTATTTCCGCTTCGGCCGCTGGCGCAGCGTGCATATGCTCGACGCGGAGCGCCCCGCAGCCGGCGAACCGCCGGATACGGGGCTGGGCGTGCCGAGAGAGCGAGCTTTCATCGAGGGCGATTAAGCCGCCTTGTTCTGCTTGTACGGATCGAACCGCGTGTAGAAGGTCTCACCCTTTGCGGCCATGTCCTTGAGCAGCGGTGTCGGTGCGAAGTGGCCGCCGTATTTGGCGGCGAGCTTCTCACAGAGCGCGACGAAGGTCTTCACGCCCATCCCGTCGATATAGCTCAGCGTACCGCCGGTATAGGGCGCGAAGCCGAAACCGAGGATTGAGCCGACATCGGCTTCACGCGGATCGGTGACGATGCCCTCCTCGACGGTGCGGGCCGCTTCGAGCGCGATGGTGGCCAGCAGGCGCTGCTTGAGTTCGTTGAAATCGACCTCTTCGGCAGCCTTCTGCGGGTAGAGATCCCTGAGGCCCGCCCACAGCGACTTCTTGGCCGGCTTCGGCGGATAATCGTAGAAGCCCTTGGTGTTCTTGCGGCCGAGGCGGCCGAGGCCGTTGACCATCTTGTCGACCAGCGCCATGTGTCCCTTCTTGACGGAACTCTCGCCGAGATCGGCGATCTCGGCCTTCATGATCTTGTAGGAGAGGTCGATGGCGACCTCGTCGTTGAGCGACAGCGGGCCGACCGGCATGCCGGCGAACTTGGCAGCGTTCTCGATCATGATGGCCGGCACGCCCTCGGCCAGCATGTCATAGGCCTCGTTGATGTAGCGGAAGACGCAGCGATTGACATAGAAGCCGCGCGTGTCGTTGACGACAACAGGCGTCTTCTTGATGGCGGCGGCATAATCGAGCGCCACGGCGATCGCCTTGTCCTCGGTCTTCTCGCCGAGAATGACCTCGACCAGCATCATCCTGTCGACCGGCGAGAAGAAATGCACGCCGATGAACTGGCCGGGCCGCTTCGAACTCTCGGCTAGGCCGGTGATGGGGAGGGTCGAGGTGTTGGACGCGAAGATCGAGCCTTCGGGCAGCACGGCCTCGACGGCCTCGGTGACGATTTTCTTGACGCCGCGATCCTCGAAGACAGCTTCGATGACGAGATCGGCATCGGAGAGCGCGGAGTAATCCGGCGTTGCGGTGATCAGCGACAGCAGCTTCTCGCCGTCTTCCCTGCTCATCTTGCTCTTGGCGACCGCTCCCTTCACCAGATCCTCGGAATGCGCCTTGCCTTTGTTGGCGGCGTCCTGGTCGCGGTCGATGAGCACGACCGGGATGCCGGCGCGCGCCGTGACATAGGCGATGCCGGCGCCCATGAAGCCAGCGCCGATAACGCCGATCTTCTTGAACTTCGTCGGCTCGATGCCGGCGGGGCGACGGGCGCCCTTGCCGAGTTCCTGCATCGACACGAACAGCGAGCGCACCATCATCTGCGCTTCGGTGGTCTGCAGGATGTTGGTGAAGTAGCGCTGTTCGATCTTCAGGCCCGTGTCGAACGGCACCTGCAGGCCTTCATAGACGCATTTCAGGATGGCATGCGCGCCGGGGTAGTTCATGTTGGTCTCGCGGCGCAGGATCGCGTTGGCCGCCGAGAAGAGCTGCACGCCCTGCGGCGACCAGATCGTACCGCCCGGCGCCTTGAAACCCTTTTTGTCCCAGGGTGCGACGGGATCGACGCCCTTCTTGATGAGTTCCTTCGCCGCCGAGATCAGGCTTTCGGGCTCGACCACTTCGGTCAGCAGGCCGAGTGCCTTGGCGCGCGACGCCGACAGGTCCTGCCCCGTCGTCATGATCTGCAGCGCGTCCTGCGTATTGATCAGGCGCGGCAGGCGCTGGGTGCCACCGGCGCCGGGGAAGATACCGATCTTGACTTCGGGCAGCGCGATCTTCACCGACTTGGAACTGGAGGCGACGCGCGCGTGGCAAGCCATGGCGAGTTCGGTCGCGCCGCCCATGCAGGTACCGTTAATGGCAGCGACCCAGGGCTTGCCACAGGTCTCGATCTTGCGCCACAGCCAGCCCATGCGGCCGGCGGCATCGAAGAGTTTCTTCGTTGCGTTTGCAGGATCGGACGCCCGCGCCTCTTCCATGGTCCGCGCCATGGCGTTGAGCATGGAAATGTCGGCGCCGCCGGAGAACTGCGATTTGCCCGAAGCGAAGACCACGCCCTTGACGGCGCTGTCCGCGACCGTGGCATCGACGATCGCCTCGATCTCGTCCATCACTTCCCGGGTGAAGACATTCATCGACTTGCCGGGCATGTCCCAGGTGACCAGCGCGGTGCCATCGGTATCGGTTTCGACGGTGAAATTCTTGTAATTGCTCATTGAGGAATTTCCTCTTCCCATAAATCTCGAATTGTCAGAAGGCGCCAAGTAGATGGCCGCCAACAGCTGCGATGACGACGATAATGGCGAGCATGGCCAGGATGCCCTTGTTCTCCGCCTGTAGACGGCGAACATGTTCTTTTGGATGGACCTTGAAGGCTTCCGCATGTGCGTCCCTCATGTCCTGATCCAAATTTCGCATCTTGAAGTGCTGTTTCGTTTCGTTCGTATCCCTTGACATGCTGCTGGCCTGTTCAGACGCGTTCGATGATCGTCGCGGTGCCCATGCCGGCGCCGATGCAGAGCGTGACCAGCGCGGTGTTGAGGTCGCGTCGTTCGAGTTCGTCCAGCACCGTGCCGAGGATCATCGCACCGGTAGCGCCGAGCGGATGACCCATGGCGATGGCGCCGCCATTGACGTTGATCCGGTCATGCGGGATGTCGAAAGCCTGCATGTAGCGCAGAACTACGGCGGCGAAGGCTTCGTTGAGCTCGAAAAGGTCGATATCGGCGGTTGTCATTCCAGCACGCTTCAGAAGCTTCTCGGTGACGTCAACCGGGCCAGTCAGCATCAGCGCCGGCTCGGAGCCGATATTGGCGATGGCGCGGATGCGGGCGCGTGGCTTCTTGCCGAGCGTCTCGCCGCCGGCCTTGGAGCCGACCAGTACGGCGGCGGCGCCATCGACGATGCCGGATGAATTGCCGGCATGGTGGACATAGTTGATCTTCTCGACATCTGGATGGGCCTGGATGGCCACGGCATCGAAGCCGCCCATCTCGCCCATCATGGTGAAGGAGGCCTGCAGTGCGGCCAGCGCCTGCATGTCGGTCGTCGGCCGCATGTGCTCGTCGCGGTCGAGGATGACCATGCCGTTGATATCGGTGACCGGGACGACGGAATTCTTGAAATAGCCATTCTGCCAGGCGTGTCCCGCGCGCTTCTGGCTCTCGACGGCATAGGCGTCGACATCGTCGCGGGAGAAGCCGTATTTGGTGGCGATCAGGTCGGCCGACACGCCCTGCGGCATGAAATAGGCGGGCACCGCCACGGAGGGATCGACCGGCCAGGCGCCGCCCGACATGCCCATGCCGACGCGGCTCATGCTCTCGACACCACCGGCGATGATCAGATCGTCAGCACCCTGTGCCACCTTGGCGGCGGCGAGGTTGACGGCATCGAGACCCGAGGCGCAGAAACGCGAGATCTGCATGCCGGGCGCGCGATTGGAGTAACCGGCCTCGAAGGCGGCGGCGCGCGGGATCACCGAACCCGCTTCCATCACGGGATCAACGCAGCCGAAGATGATGTCATCGACGGTGTTGGTGTCGATGCCGTTGCGGTCACGCAGCCATTCCAGCGTATGCGCGGCAAGCCGCACCGGCGGCACTTCGTGGAGCGAACCATCCTTCTTGCCGCGCCCACGGGGGGTGCGGACGTGGTCGTAGATATAGGCTTCGGTCATGGCGTGGTTCTCCCTGGGCGGTCCGCGAGATTTTGTTTGTTTGTCATTGGGGCGATACAGTCGCCACGAGTCACTCTCCCCCCTTGTGGGGGAGATGTCCGGCAGGACAGAAGGGGGGTAATGCATGGCACCACCTGTCATTCGAATTTTTCCACTCCGATTGTCCTGATGATAGCGTCACAAACGGCGTCGATACTTTTCAAGGGCTCGTCATTCCAGAACCGAAGCACTGTCCAGCCGTCAGCTTCTAACCGCGCTGTGCGAATCTTATCATATAGCTGGTCACGATCATTGCCATGCTGCGAGCCATCGACCTCGACAATTAGTTTGTGATCCGCGCACGCGAAGTCAACGATGTAGCCGGCAATTGGCATCTGACGACGGAAACTAAGGCCCATGAGACGGTGTGCACGGAGTTCGTTCCAGAGGGCGCGCTCTGCGTCGGTCATCTCGTGGCGCATGCGACGGGCGTTCGAGCGGGCGCGGTCGGGGATCTTAGCGTGAGGCAAGTGCTGCCTCCGTTAGGGCGTGCTTGTGATACCCCCCTCTGTCCTGCCGGACATCTCCCCCACAAGGGGGGAGAGTGACTCGTGGCGACCGCACCGCCCAAAACCAACCACTGAGCATCATTCAAAACGCCGCCCCGTCCAGCGCCATGACGCTATCAGCACCCGCTTCAATCCTTGCCTTGCGCAAGGCCGTCTCCGGCATCAGCCGCTCCATGAAGAACCGCGCCGTGACGAGCTTGTTGTTGAGGAACTCCGTCCGCGCGTCGCCCGCGTCCAGCCGTTCATACGCTGCCTTGGCGCTCTTGCCCCACATGAAGCCGAGGATGACGAGGCCGAAGAGGTGCATGTAATCGGTGGCGCCGGCGCCGGCATTGTCGGGCTTGGCCATGGCATTGCTCATGAACCACATGGTGGATGCCTGAAGGTCGTTGAGGCCCTTCTTGAGCGACTTAGTGAAGGGTGCCAAGCGTTCGTCGGCGCGGTTCTCCTCGCAGAAATCGCCGATCTCCTTGAACACGGCCATCATGGCGCGGCCGCCATTGGCGGCGAGCTTGCGGCCGACGAGGTCCATCGCCTGCACGCCGTTGGCGCCCTCATAGAGCATGGTGATGCGCGCATCGCGGACATACTGGCTCATGCCGTTTTCCTCGATATAGCCGTGGCCGCCGAACATCTGCTGGGCCTGCACGGCATTCTCGAAGCCGCGATCGGTCATCACGCCCTTGAGAACAGGCGTCATGATCGAGAGGATGTCATCGGCCTTCTGGCGCTCGGCTTCATCGGGAGAGCGATGCGCGATATCGGATTGCAGCGCGGTATAGAGCAGGAAGGCGCGGCCGGCTTCGTTGATCGAACGGATCTGCATCAGCGTGCGGCGGACATCGGCATGCACGATGATCGGGTCCGCCTTCTTGTCCGGCGCCTTGGGGCCTGTCAGCGAGCGGCCCTGGATGCGTTCGCGGGCATAGTGGACGGCGCTCTGGTAGGCGGCCTCCGAGATCGCCAGGCCCTGGAGGCCGACGCCGAGGCGGGCCTCGTTCATCATCACGAACATCGCGGCGAGGCCCCGGTTCTCGGCCCCGATCAGGTAGCCGGTCGCCTCATCATGGTTGATGACGCAGGTGGCGTTGCCGTGGATGCCCATCTTGTGCTCGATCGCACCGCAGGAGACGCCGTTCCTGGCGCCGACCGAACCATCGGCATTGACGATGAACTTCGGCACGATGAACAGCGAAATGCCCTTGGTGCCCTCGGGGGCGCCTTCGATGCGCGCCAGCACGAGATGGACGATATTCTCCGTCATGTCGTGTTCGCCGGCGGAGATGAAAATCTTCTGGCCTGATATCTTGTAGCTGCCATCCGGCTGCGGCACGGCCTTGGTGCGGAGCAGGCCGAGATCGGTGCCGCAATGCGGCTCGGTGAGGTTCATGGTGCCCGACCATTTGCCAGATACCATATTGGGCACGTAGGTCTTCTTCTGCTCTTCCGAGCCATGGACGAGAATGGCGGCGACCGCGCCGTTGGTCAGACCCGGATACATCATCAGCGCCATGTTGGCGGACGACATATATTCGCCGACGGCGCTGTGAAGCGTGTAGGGCAGGTTCTGGCCGCCGAACTCCTCCGGCACCGAAAGACCGGACCAGCCGCCTTCGCAGTAAGCATCATAGGCCTGCTTGAAGCCCTTGGGCGGCGTCACCGAACCGTCGGCGTGGCGCGTGCAGCCTTCCTGGTCGCCGGAGAGATTGAGCGGGAAGAAAACTTCTTCGGAAATCTTCGCGGCCTCGCCGGAGATCGCTTCGATCATGTCGGGCGTGGCGTCCGCGAAACCCGGGAGGTTGTGATATTTCTCGAGTCCCAGAACGTCATTGAGAACGAACAGCGTGTCTTCGACGGGCGCCTTGTAAACGGGCATTTCAGGTCTCCTCACCCAATCCGGCTTTGCTCTTGCGATGCCATCTCTACTACAAAACTTTGACGTTTGCGTAAACGTCAAAAATCATTTTCGAACAGTTTGCGGACGCTCCCGGCCTGCCTCCCTGATCTGGCTTCCCGGAATGACGATAGGGCGCCTCGCTTGGGCAAGGATGGATTCATTGAGGGTTTGGGAACGCAAACTACGGGGCAAATGACCAAAAACCATGCCCAAAACCCGAAAGGTTAAAGAATTTTCATTCGGGTTAACGGGTTGTTTACCACGATTTGTAAAACCTCGTTAATGAAAAGCGGCGCGAGTATTCGATTTGGCCCGCTCTCCGCATTAGTCTGTCCAGTCCCAGTCAGCCCGGCGAAAGTCCTGCTGGCTACTGTTCGAGGACGAAGGACTGCCCGGAGAGCTGGCTTGATCGGCGCCGGTGACAGCAACGCCGGTAGTTTCCGGCAGGGAGTCGAGCGGGCTGCTGATATGAACGGATCGCGATCAAACACCCCCAATGGCGGCAAGTCCTCGCTGGACCAGCTCAATCGCACGATCGAAGGGCTGGAGGCGCGGATACAGGGCCTCATGGGCGAGAAAAACCAGATGAAGCCGTCCGGGCGAAGCCCTGTCGACGAGATCCTGGAGCGCCAGCGCTCGCTGGGCAGCACCCGCGAACGCGTATCCGCCGTCATGGAACGCGGCAGACCCGAACCCCAGAGATACGAAGCGCCCGTTTACGAACAGCCCCAACGCATGAACGAGCCCGCATGGGATCGCCCCGCGCCCCGCGTCGCGGCCCCCGACCCGGCCATCGGTGAGATCGCCGCGACGCTTGCGGCTCTGCGCGAAGAACTGCATCGCGAACTTGGCGACGGCCTGCAGGGCAGCCTGAGCGAGCTGAAGAACGAAATGCGCAGCCTGACGGCAGCCGCCGCGACCGCACCACAGGGCGGCGTGGAAGACCTGCACGACGACCTGATGGTGCTCGCGCAGTCGCTCGACAAGCTCGAAGGCGCCAGCCGCAACATGGATACGCGCCCTCTGCGCGCCGATCTCGACGAGCTTCGCGCCATGCTAGGCGGCGTCGCCCGAGAAGACAGCGTGCGCGGTCTCGAAGCGCGCTTCGCAAATACAGAAAAGGCGATTTCCGGCTTCAGCCCCGATGCGCTGAAGGAGGAGCTGGTTCAGCTCGCCTGGCGGATCGACGGCATCAAGTCGGGCCTCGGCGAGATGAGCGCGGCCCCCGCGGTCAAGGCGCTCGAGGACAAGCTGCTCGCCGTCGCCAATGCGGTGGAGATGCTCGGCCGCAAGATGCAGGGCCAGAATGCGATCGCCCAGCAACATACTGCCATTGCCGAACAGTTCTCCGGTCTCGACCAGCGGCTCGATGAAATCACCCGCGCCATTGCGGCCTCTGCCCGGCCATCCGGCTCGGTGCTCGACGGTGCTGCGCTGCAGCGGCTCGAAAACCGGATCGAGGACCTTGTCGATCATATCGGCGCGATGCAGACCGCAAACCCCGCCGACGAGGTCGCCGCGCGCATCGAGGCGCTCACCGCCCGCATCGAGGAGATGGCGACCGAGGAAGCCACCCGCAAACTCGAAGACAGGCTCGGCCAGCTTTCCAGCCTGATCGAGCGGAATTTCCGCGAGGGCGCGGCACCCGCTGCCTTCACCGGCCATCTCGAGGATATTTCCCGCAAGATCGATGGTCTTGGCGGCGGCAATGCCGATGCGCTGATCGATCGTCTTGAAATGCTGTCGCGCAAGATCGACGAGATCGAATTGCCGGCAACTGTAGCAGCTGTGGCATCGACCGAATCGGCGGCAATGACACGGCTTGAAAGCCGGCTGGCCGATATCGCCGCCCGCCTCGACGAAAGTGCGGCAGCGCCGGCCACCGACGAGGGTGCGCTCAAGAGCCTCGAAAAGCAGATCGCCAACCTTTCGGGCCTGCTCAACCAGCCGGGGACGGCGATGCCGGTTGCATCCGGCCTGCCGGAAGACTTCGGCACCCGGATGAACGCCATCGAGGACTATATCGCTTCCAGCGACGAGTTCATCGTCGAAGCGGCGCGCCAGGCGGCGGAAACGGTCGTCGAGGCCTATTCCCGCAACGGCTTTGCCGCGCAGCAGGGCGTCAGCGCCTCCGAAATGCAGGCGCTCAGCGGCCTGGCCGAAGATCTCCGCACACTGGAATCGCATAGCCGCTCCAGCGAGGAACGGACCCAGGCAACCTTCGAAGCATTGCACGAGACCCTTGTACAGATCGCCGGCCGGCTGAACGATCTCGGCACGCCTGCGCCCACCGAGCGTTACGTCGAGCGCGCAGCCCCGGTTCAGGAACCCGTCCGCGAAAGCCGCGAACGGCTGATGGAAACGGTCGCCATGCCAAAGGCACCGCAGCCGGAATTTGCCAATGTCGACCTGCTGGCCGATGAGCCGCAGCTGCGCCGCGCACCTGAGAATTCCAAGGTCGCGGTGTTCGACGAAGAAGAGATGATGCCGGCCGAGGAAGCCGCCTCGGACGATCTCGTGGCGGCCAACCCGACGCCGATGACGGCGAAGGCCGAGCCCAGGGCGTCGAAGAGCCTGATCGCCGGCCTTGCCGCGAAATTGAAGCCCGGCAAGAAGGACAAGACCAAGGACGCGGCCCGCGTCTCGATCGAGCCGGCGCCCGCGCTCGATCCGGGCGAGGCTGTCGTCACTGCGGAACCCAACATGCTCCTGGAGCCCGGCTCCGGCGTGCCCGATGTGAAGAAAATCCTCGAGAAGGTTCGCAATGGCCAGCAGAACGGCAAGCGCGACGCCGCTATGCCTGGCAGTTCGAGCGATGTGATCGCCGCTGCCCGCCGTGCCGCCCAGGCCGCCGCTGCGGAAGCCGGCGCCCAGAAATTCGCCCAGCCGACCGCCTTCAAGAAGGAAAAGCAGCCGTCGAAATCGATGTTCGGCGGCATGGGCAGCAACCGCCGCCCGATCCTGCTCGCGGCCGCCGCCGTGCTGCTGGTGGTGATGTCCTATCCGCTGGTGTCCAACCTGATCGGCAATCGCGATGCCGCGGTCGTGGCGCCGGAAGTCGCCCAGGAACGTGCGATCGACATTCCCGCCGAGACGACGAATGCCGCCACGACGGATACACCGGTGGTAAACGATGCTGCGGCGCCGGTCGAAGCCGAAAAGCCGGTGGACGATGCTGCTGCGCCGGTGGATACGACTCCCGTAGAGGAGACCGCATCCGACAAGATGATGGCGCCAGTCGAGAGCACCGACAGTGCATCCGTGCTGGAGAAGCCGGCCGATGCGACGCCTGAGGCCGTCACAGCCGAGGCGCCTAGGGATGCGGCCGTTCCCGCCGAAACCACGGACACCACACCCGTCGCCGAAGAGCAAAAGGCAGCCGACCAGGCCGCCGAGGTTCCGGCGGACAAGCAGGCATCGGCTAAGACCGAGGTCGGGGTCCCCGCCGGTCTGACTCCGGCTTCACTCGCCGAAGCTGTCAAGAAGGGCGATCCGCTCGCCTATTTCGAAATCGGCGCCCGCTATACCGATGGCCGTGGTGGCGTCAAAGTCAACCTGGCCGAAGCATCCAAATGGTATGCGCTCGCCGCCGACAAGGGTAATGCACCGGCCGAATACCGGCTGGCGAATTTCTATGAGAAGGGCACCGGCGTCACCCGCGATATCGCCAAGGCGCAGACGCTCTACACGGCTGCGGCCGACAAGGGCAATGCCAGCGCCATGCACAATCTCGCCGTGCTCTACGCGACGGGCGTCGGCGGCACGCCGGATTTCGCGCAAGCCGCGCATTGGTTCACCGAGGCGGCCGATCTTAATGTGCGCGACAGCCAGTTCAACCTCGCGATCCTCTACGCACGCGGCAACGGCGTACCGCAGGATCTCACGGAATCCTACAAGTGGTTTGCGATCGCCGCTCGCGAAGGCGACCAGGACGCCGCCCAGAAGCGTGACGAGGTGGCAAACGCCCTTTCGCCCGAACAGTTGAAGAGCGCCAAGGCCAAGCTCGATCTCTGGAAGCCGAAGGCAATGAACGACGCCGCCAACACGCCGATGGTGCCGGACGAATGGCTTGCCAAGGGCAAGACAACCGCGACCGTCGACATGAAACGTGCGATCCGCAACATCCAGGCAATCCTCAACAACAACGGCTTCGACGCCGGCAAGCCGGATGGCGAGATGGGCAAGAAGACCGTCACGGCAATCAAGGCTTTCCAGAAATCGGTCGGCCAGGAACCTAGTGGCCGCATCGACGATGCCCTGGTCAAGGAACTCCTCAAGCGCAACAAGGTGAAGAGCTAAGCGAGCGGCGTCAGGCCGCTTGTGCGGCCTTCTCGGCTGCTTCCGGCGATTGTTCGATGATCCTGAGAAGCAGGCGCGCTGCCGGGTCGGGCTTGCGCCTTCCTTGTTCCCAATTATTCATCGTGGACGCTGGAATTCCAAAGCGCTTTTCGAATGCCTTGGTGGATTTCGCATAGCGCTTTCGGATTTCCTTGATCTTCGAGGCCGGCATCGGGTCGAAATTGACCGTTTCGAGCGCGAGTGTGCCGCGCTTCCACTCGATCGCTTCCTTCAATCCCTCGAGAATGCCATTGGCAATATCGTCGTCAGCCATTTTTGAATTCCCTTAAGAGCGCGACAATTGCCTTCTTCTGATCAGGAGAAAGGTCTTCGCGTTCACTTTTTGCGTAGGCGGTAATCATCAGCACCATTTCATCTGACATCATCAGATAATAGATCGCACGACCACCACCACGCTTGCCTCTGTTGCGCATGGCGAAACGAATTTTCCGAAGGCCCTCCAGCCCGGGAATCAGATCGCCAGCTTCTGGATTGATCGCAATTGCTTCTTCCAGCGCAGACCATTCAAGCTCGGATACGCCCATGCGCTTGAGATCCTTGATGTAGCGCTGGGTGCGTATGATGTTCATGGACGAATATTACGCCATTGGCGCAATCTGTCAATTATATGCGAAGAGAGAATTAAGAAGACCGCCATACACGACTTAACCTGTCTACAATACAGTGAAAATCTAAATTAATTAAACTTGAAATCAGGTCGGCGGGCTGGTTGACAGCCACAATTGCCCGGCGCAAGAGTTTATTAAAATCAATATGTAACGATCGCAAACAGGCCCGGAAAAACTCCCGCCTGTCCTGCTTGTATTGCGAAAAAGGCTCAAGGCCAGTGACGATCTACCTGCCCATCGCCGAGCTTTCGGTGAACATCTTCATCATACTGGGCATGGGCGCGGCCGTCGGCTTTCTCTCCGGCATGTTCGGTGTCGGCGGCGGGTTCCTGATCACGCCACTCCTGATCTTCTACAATGTGCCGCCCGCGATCGCGGTGGCGACCGGCGCCAACCAGGTCGTCGCCTCCTCGATCTCGGGCGCGATCACCCATTTCCGGCGCGGAACGCTGGATTTCAAGCTCGGCGGCGTGCTGCTCGCGGGGGGCTTGGCCGGCGCCACGCTGGGCATCTGGATATTCCAGGCGCTGAAGAAGTTGGGCCAGCTCGATCTCATGATCTCGCTCCTCTATGTCGTGCTGCTCTCGTCCGTCGGCACGATGATGATGTGGGAGAGCGTCAACGCCATCCGCCGCGCCCGCCGCAATGAGACGGTCACCCTCAATCGCAGCGGCCAGCACAACTGGGTGCATCGGCTGCCGTTCAAGATGCGGTTCAAGAAGTCGAAGATCTATCTCTCGGTCATCCCGGTGGTGGCGCTCGGCTTCGGCGTCGGCGTGCTGACCTCGATCATGGGTGTCGGCGGCGGCTTCATCATGGTGCCGGCGATGATCTACCTGCTGCGGATCCCGACCAGCGTCGTCGTCGGCACCTCGCTGTTCCAGATCATCTTCGTATCCACCTATGCGACGATCATCCAGGCGGTGGTGAACAATTCCGTCGATATCGTGCTGGCCTTCATCCTGATGCTTGCCGGCGTGGTCGCCGCGCAATATGGCGTGCGCGCCGGCCAGAAGCTGAAGGCCGAGCAACTGCGCGCGCTTCTCGCCATCCTGATCCTCGCGGTCGGCGCCCGGTTGGCGCTCGATCTCTTCACACCGCCGGCGGATATCTATTCGATCGTGCGCTCGGGAGCCGTGCGATGAGAGGCCCGGTGACAATAGCGCTGCTGCTGCTGACGGCGGTGAATGCCGTAGCACAGGTGGCGGCTCCGGAAGACCAGACGCCGCTGCGCGAGGCGCTCAATATCGGCATATCCTCGACCGAGATCGCCATCGTGCCGGATTTCGCGGGCACCGACGTCACGCTATTCGGAGCGATCGAGAATGTCGATCCGGCGCTGCTCGCCAAGGGCGGCTACGATATCGTGGTGGCGCTGGAGGGCCCGCGCGACCGCATCACCATGCGCCGCAAGGAACGCGTCGCCGGCATCTGGATCAATCGCCATTCGGTGGTGTTCGAGGCGATGCCGGAATCCTATTCGATGGCCTCGACGCGCGACATAGACAAGATCGCGCGCAGCAGTGAACTCGTGACCCATTCCGTCGGACTGCCGCGCGCGCGCATCGTGCCGTCGTCCTTCTCGGGCCGGGCCGAGGATGTGGCGCTCTATCGCGACGCGTTCCTGAAGCTGAAGGAGGATTCGCGCCTCTACCAGACCAATCCCGGCGGCGTGAAATTCGTCTCCTCGTCGCTCTTCGCCGCGACGATCCATATCCCTGCGGATATCCCGAATGGTGCGCACACCATCCGCGCCTACCTGTTCAGGGAAGGCCGCTTCTTCGACGAGAAGACGCTACAGATGAGCGTCGTCAAGACGGGCGTCGAGGAGGCCATAACCGCCGCCGCCTTCGACCAGCCGCTGCTCTACGGGATGTTTTCCGTGCTGCTCGCGGTGCTTACCGGATGGACGGCGAGCCTGATGTTCCGGCGGGATTGAGATAGCACGCGCTTTACGCCGCAACCTCGTTCTGCTTTCTCGCCACGACTTCTTCGTACGCCGCGCGCAATTCCCCGAACACCGATCTCTCGGGCGCTGGTGCGCCGAGATGCAGATGGCGAAGCTCTTCCATGAAGCCCTCCCACATCTTTGGGCCGCCGTTTTCCAGAAGCTCGGCGCGAATTGATAGTTCTTCTGAAACGGCCAGGAACTTGCGGCCCCACGTGCCCATTGCCGCGAAGACCGGCACCAGCTGGATGCCCATCTCAGTGAGGCTGTAGATCGATTTCTGCTTGTGGCTGGGATCGTCGACCTTGCTCAGCAGCCCCTCCTCCACCAGCCGCTTGAGCCGGTCGGCGAGGATGTTGGAGGCAATGCCCTCCTGGGATTTCGACAGCAGTTCGCGAAAATGCCGGCGATTGCCGAACATCATGTCGCGCAGCACGATGAGGCTCCAGCGATCACCGAGGATTTCCAGCGTCAGGTTGATCGGACAACCCGACCGATGTGCGTCTTTCATCTTTTTCTCCTAAACCACTTGCAATATAAAACCAGTTTTGCTACAAATCAACCGATTGCAAAACGCAACTGGTTAGCGACCCCATTGGAGGAATTGAAATGGCTAAGCTCATCGCATGGAACATCCTGTCGCTCGACGGCTTCTTCGAAGGCGAGGAGAAGTGGGATCTGGAACTGCACAATTTCGCCTGGGGTCCGGAGCTCGAGAAGTTGAGCGACGAATTCGGCGAGAAGGCCGCCGCCCTGGTCTTCGGCCGCGTGACCTATGAGGGCATGCGCGACTACTGGACCAAGTCCGAGCCTTCCACGACGACAACCTACATGAACGCCCTGCCGAAGCTGGTGGCATCCCGCACCCAGAAGACTTCGGAATGGAACAACACTGTCATGACCGATGACATCGAGGGCGAGATCGCCCGCATGCGCCGGGAGGATAAGAAGAATTCCTATATCTTCGGGAGTGCCGAGCTCACACATTCGCTTATGCAGGCCGGCCTGATCGACGAGTTGATGATCTGCTACGCGCCTGTTGCCATCGGCAAGGGCAACCCGTTCTTCAAAGGCAAGGTGAAGGTCGAACTGATCGAAGCCAAGGGGCTTGCCGGCGGCGGCGTGCTCGTGCGCTATCGGCCGGAAAACGTGAAGTGACCACCACAGCGCCGCGCGGCTGGACTGACGAGCGAAAGACGCCGTGGCGAAAGGAAAGCTCAGCCGTTCAGGCGGCTATAGGAAATGGAGTGGACGCGGCCCTGGCCCAGCATATGGGCAACGAGGCGCGTCTTCTCGAACAGGCCGGCAAAGGCCTTGTGGCGGAGATCGAGCCCGCCGGTCATCACGCCGAAGGACGGCATGATCAGCCGCTTGCCGTCAGTGGCAAAACAGGGGCGACGCACGCCGCGCTCGCGCCGCACCAGCATCGCTGCCGGATGAAGATGACCCGAGATTTCGCCGGCATGCGGCTCCTTCAGCGGATCGTGCCGGAAATGCAGGCCGCCATGGTCAAGCGTTTCGGCTGAAATGCCCGGCAGGTTCTCGACGCCATCGGGATCATGATTGCCCGAGATCCAGATCCATTCACGACCCATCGCCATCTCGCGGATCAGCATGCGGCCAAGTTCCGGCATCTCAGCGGAACCGCGACGATCGTGGAAATTATCACCCAGCGAAACGACGACGCGCGGATTGTGGCGGGCGATGACGGTGCCAAGGATTTTCAGCGTTGCGAACGTATCCCACGGTGGCAGAAGCTGGCCGCGCCGTGCATAGGCGGCACCTTTTTCGAGGTGAAGGTCGGAGACGCAGAGCAGGCCGCAATCGGGGAGATAGATGGCGCCGCCGGGGTCGAGGACAACGGTCTGGCCGTTGAGTTCGGTTTCGATGAAAGCAGTGGGCAGTTGGTCCGAAGTGGCGCGAAGACGAGCGAGGCCGTGCATCAGAGGGCACCCCCCTCTGTCACTTCGTGACATCTCCCCCTCAAGGGGGGAGATTGTTTGGAGGGCGAGGCGCCGCCACATCCGATCTCCCCCCTTGAGGGGGAGATGCCCGGCAGGGCAGAGGGGGGTGTCTTCAAGCCAACGATGCTCACCAATTCATCCCATTGCATCCGCAATCAAATCCTCGGCGGCCTCCTTGAGGAGTTCCTCGTCGGCGGCGCCGCTGACCGATTCCTTGCCGATTTCGAGCATGACCGGGATCGCCAGCGGCGAAATCTGGTCGAGCCGCTGGAGCCTGATATGCCCCTTGATTCGCGCCAGCATATCGCCAAGTCGCTGAATATCCAAAAGCCCCTTTGCCGCGTCACTGCGCGTGGCTTCGAGCAGGATATGGTCGGGTTCATGGGCACGCAGGACATCGTAGATCAGGTCGGCCGAAACAGTAATCTGACGACCGGATTTTTCCTTGCCGGGATGCCGCCGCTCGATCAAGCCCGCGATGACCGCGCAGGCGCGGAACGTGCGCTTGAGGAGATAGGTCTCGTTGAGCCAGGCATCGAGATCGTCGCCAAGCATATCCTCGTCGAAGAGTTTGGCCAGCGAGAGCTTCTTCGCCCCAATCATCGCGCCGATATCCTCCAGGCACCAGATGGCGATCGAATAATCCGTAGCGACGAAGCCGAGCGGCTTGGCGCCGGCGCGGTCCAGCCGCCGGGTGAGCAGCATGCCGAGCGTCTGGTGCGCGAGCCGTCCCTCGAACGGATAGGCGACGAAGTAGAAGCGCTGTCCGCGCGGAAAGGTCTCGATCAGCAATTCGTCGCGCTTCGGCAGGACCGATTTTTCCGCCTGGATCGCCAGCCAGTCGCGCACCTGGTCGGGCAGGCGCTCGCGGCGGGCGGCATCGTCGAGCATGGCGCGCACGCCTTCGGCCAGGAAGGTCGAGAGCGGGAACTTGCCGCCCGCATAGGCGGGAATCCTGGGGTCCTCGGCGCGGGCTTCGGAGGCCAGGCATTCGTTTTCGTGGATGCCCTCGAAGCGCAGAACGCGGCCGCCGAACATGAACGTATCGCCCTGCTTCATCGTCTCCAGAAAGTATTCCTCGACCTGTCCTAGCACCGGCCCTCCGCGCCCGGTCGCACCCCTGCCCTTGCGGACGAGCCGCACGTTCAGCACCGGAGATTCGATGATCGTGCCGATATTGAGCCGGTATTGCGTGGCATAGACCGGGTTGGAGACACGCCACAGCCCGTCGGCGTTCTTGCGGATTTTGGCGTAGCGTTCGTAGGTCCGGAGCGCATAGCCGCCGGTGGCGACGAAATCCAGCGCCCGCTCGTAGGTCTCCCAGCTCAGGTCCGCATAGGGCGAGGCCGAAATGATCTCGTCATAGAGATGAAGCGCATCGAAGGGATCGGCGCAGGCCATGCCCATGATGTGCTGGCAGAGCACGTCGAGTGCGCCGCGCCCGACCGGCGGCGTATCCTGCGCGCCAACATAATTGGCATCGAGCGCGGCCTGGCATTCCATCACCTCGAAGCGGTTGGCCGGGACGAGAATCGCCTTCGACGGCTCATCCATGCGGTGGTTGGAACGGCCGATGCGCTGGGCGAGCCGCGAAGCACCCTTCGGCGCGCCGATATGAATGACGAGATCGACATCGCCCCAATCGAGCCCGAGATCGAGCGTCGAGGTCGCGACCACGGCGCGCAGCTTGTTCTCCGACATCGCAGCCTCGACACGCCGGCGCTGGCCGACATCAAGCGAACCGTGGTGTAGCGCGATCGGCAGCGAATCATCGTTGATTCGCCAGAGCTCCTGGAACAGCATCTCCGCCTGCGAGCGGGTGTTGACGAACAGAATCGTGGTCCTGTGCTCGCCGATCGCCTTGTAGACCTCGCCCATCGCATAGCGCGCCGAGTGGCCCGACCACGGAATGCGTTCCTCGGTATCGAGGATGGTGATAACAGGTCTCGCGCCACCTGACACGGTAACGAGGCCGGATAGCCGCGTCTCCTCCGGCGCCTGCGCGACCAGCCATTTGCGAAGGTCGTCCGGCTCCGCGACGGTCGCCGACAGCCCGATCGTCTTCAGTTTCGGCGCAAGCTTCCTCAGTCGTGCCAGCCCGAGCGACAGCAGATGCCCGCGCTTGGAGGTGACCAGCGAATGGAGCTCGTCGAAGATCACATATTCCATGTCCTTGAAGAAGCGTTCGGCCTCTTTGGAGGCGATGAGCAGCGCCACCTGCTCCGGCGTGGTGAGCAGGATGTCGGGCGGATTGAGTCGCTGGCGGGTGCGCTTGCCCTGCGGCGTATCGCCGGTGCGGGTCTCGATGGAGATATTGAGGCCTATCTCGGAAACGGGACGTTCGAGATTGCGCTCGATATCCACGGCCAGCGCCTTGAGCGGCGAGATGTAGAGCGTGTGGATGCCGCGAAACGCCGAGCCGGGTGGCTTCCGCCCACGCCGCGTCAGCGCGATCATGGATGGCAGGAAACCGGCGAGCGTCTTGCCCGCGCCGGTCGGGGCGATCAGCAGCGCCGATTCTCCCTTGGCCGTCTCATCGACCAGCGCCAACTGGTGCGCGCGCGGCCGCCAGCCCTTGGAGGCAAACCAGCCGGCAAAGGGCTCGGGCAGCATCGCCCCGGTCTCCTCGTTTGCTCGGCTATCCATCCATGATCCTCTGCCTCTGACAAGAGGAAAATAATCCTTTTGTTCCCGCTGGCAAGACCGAAACGCAGCGTTCGCAAAATGCCACTTGACCTTTGCAACAATCACGGATAAAAAATATCCACGATTAAGGAACAAGCCGATGAAGATGAGCGACGGCGTAGAGCAGGCCATCCACAGCGTGACGATGCTGGCGCACCTCACCGAGGGCGGTGTGCTGTCGGCGGCGGCATTGGCGGAGTTTCATGGCGTATCGCCGAGCTACCTGCTCAAGCACCTGCAGGCACTGTCGGGCGCCAGCATTGTCCAGACGGTGCCGGGGCCGAAAGGCGGCTACCGTCTCGCCAGGCCGACCGGTGATATCTCGCTTCTCGATATCGTGCTCGCCGTCGAAGGCAATGCCCCGGCCTTCCGCTGCAACGAAATCCGTCAGCGCGGACCGAACCCAGTACCGGGTAAACCCACCAAGCCCTGTGGCATAGCCTCTGCCATGCTCAAGGCCGAACGTGCCTATCGCGCCGAACTCGCCCGCGTGACGATCGCTGACGTGATCGGCGACCTGAACGAGACCGACACCGATGGCGCGATCGCCGCCCGAGGCTGCGCCTTCCTCGAAATCAACGAACGCAAATCCGCTTAAAACTCCCCCCGAGAACCTGAAAGGAAAACCTAAATGCAACCCCGTTTCAACTTCTACAAAGCCGCCCCGGATGCCTACAAGGCCGTTGCCGCACTCGAGGACTATGTCCAGACCTCCGGCATCGAGAAGCGCCATATCCACCTCATCAAGCTCCGCGCCTCGATCATCAACGGCTGCGCCTATTGCGTCGACATGCATAGTAAGGAAGCCCGCAACGGCGGCCTGCCGGAACAGTGGATCAACCTGATGGCCGTGTGGAAGGAATCACCGGTTTACGACACCAGAGAACGCGCCCTGCTCGGCTGGGTCGATGCGGTGACCAACCTCGCCCAGACCGGCGCGCCGGACGACGCCTATGAAGCGCTCAAGGCGCATTTCAGTGAGGAGGACATGACCAAGCTGACGGTTGCGATCGGCGCGATCAATATCTGGAACCGCCTCGCCGTCGGCTTCCGCTCGCAGCACCCGATCGACCAGGCTGCCAAGGCGGCCTGACGATCAGCCGTCCGCTATCCGGGACCATGCGCCGATCTCCGAACGGCTCATGATCACCGCACCGGCCGCAATGTCGCGCATCATGCCGGCCTCGACAGCAGCCGGGTCGATCGATCCGGCCGCCACAACACCTCTGCCAATGATCTCCGGCAGCATCGTGACCATCAGTTCATTGGTCTGATGCGCCCAGTCGCGGCCACCCGTCTCACCTCCGATAACAGCTTCGAGGTGCATGGCGGGCGCCGCGAGCCCGGCCGCCCGGAACACGGCATCGAGCTTGCCACCCATGCGCGTCTCGATGCCGGTCCGCTTGAACGTCTCGACGATCCATTCGCAGCTCTGGTCGTAATTGCGTGATGGCGGATGCGAGCGGGCGCCACTCCAGTCCGGCTCGTGGAAGGCGACGACCCCGCCCGGCCGCACATGGCGCGCGGCATCCCGCAGCAGCGCCGCGGGATCGGCCTGGAACATCAGCACATAGCGGCCGACGGCGGCATCGAAGGATTTCTCGAAGGTCAGCGAACCCGGATCGCCTTCGCGGAAGCTGATATTCTTGGCCGGATAGTTCGCCACCCGCCGCTCGGCCGCGGCAAGTGCCGCAGGCGCACGATCGACACCGACCACCTCGCCGGTCTCACCGACCAATTCGGCGATCAGGAGCGATACATCACCCGCGCCGCAGCCAACATCGAGCACCCGCATGCCGGGACCGATGCCTGCAAACAACAGGATGCGCCGCGTGATCGGATTGATGATATCCGCCTGATGCTTCAGGCGCCTGATTTCACGATCGGAATGGACGAGAATATAGGGAACGCTTTCCCCCGTGCTGCTGTCTGCGACTGCCATGACACCGCCTCCCCTCAAGCGATTGATGCCAACGTCCAGAGCATTCCATGCAAGACAGCAATATAGCATCCCACCCCGAAATCCTAACGGGATTTATGGCGGTATTTCGGCCATCCGCGATCAGTTCACAGTGCTATGTATCGATCCGTGCGGTGATTGACGGCGATAAAGAAATTCATCGCCAGCGCACCGATCACCGAGCAGAGGACGATAAAAGGGCTGGCGACGAGGAACGACGCGGCGAGGATCACCAGATCGATGCCAAGCTGGATCAGTCCCGCCCGCCAGCCGAAGCGTTCCTGCAGGTAGAGCGCCACGATGCCTACGCCACCCAGGCTCGCGCGATGGCGGAACAAGGCGAGCATGCCCATGCCGATCAGCAGGCCGCCGAGCACTGCGGCCCAGACCGGATTGATATGCCCAAGCTCCAGCAGCTTCGGCTGATACTCGGCGAAAATGGCCAACAGCCCGATCGCCACGAAGGTCTTGATCGTGAAAGCCTTGCCGACGCGCTTATAGGCAAACCAGTAGAACGGCAGATTGAGCACGAAAAAACCTAAGCCAAAACTCCAGCCGAAGGCATAGTGCAAAAGGAACGCCACGCCCGCGACGCCGCCGGTGAGCACCCCGGCCTTGGCGAGCAGCATCACGCCGAGCGAGGCCAGTACGGTGCCGGTGAACAACCCTTGCGCATCCTCGAACAGCGAGTGCCGCGCAGGTTCTGTGTTCCAAAAGCCGATCTTCGCCATGCCCGCTCCGTTGAGGTATCCCGGTCCTTATCGCGGTTGGGGGTGCACTGCAACATAGACCTTAGCCGTCTTTAACCACTCGTGGCGCCCGTGCATTTAACAATTGACTCGCCTGTGCCTCAGAAGCTTAACTATAGGCAGGGGGATAGGATGCCGATCACGCGGATTGTGCTTTTCTTGATGTTGGCGATCCTACCCTTCAGGGTCTGGGCAGCAGACATTCGCATTGAGCGCACTCCGGACGGCAACTCTTTTCTGATCGTCAAGGGCGAAATTGCCATCGGAGATGATCAGAAGTTCAACAATCTCGCAATTCAACTTAAACAGACGACGGTTTTCCTCAATAGTCCGGGCGGGTTAGTTGACCCTGGAATGGAGATAGGAAAGACAATAAATATTAAGGGCTTTTCGACGGCAGTGATGCCAAACGAGGTTTGTGCGTCTACTTGTGCTCTTATCTGGCTCGCCGGAAGACCTCGTGGCTTGTTTAACAGTTCCAAGATTGGCTTCCATGCCGTTTTCACAGTCGATAGCGGTCAACCGAATGTAAGCGGATCGGGCAACGCGCTTGTGGGAGCCTATCTGCAAAAACTGGGGCTGAACGAGCAAACAATTTTTTTCGTCACTAATACAAAGCCAGACACCTTTGACTGGCTCGACGCCAATGAGGCAAAGCAGATCGGACTGGATGTCATGGTGTTAGCAGACACCGCATCCCAGCCCACGCCTTATGGTGACAATTCCAAGACCAGCGACGCCTCAGCTTTTCCCAAAGAATCTCAATCCAGTTCAGAAGGCTTACCCAAAAGCAGTACTGACACATCGTCGCAAGTCCCTGAAGTGACGCGAGATTGGGCCACTTTGCAAGATAGTGACCTTCCAGGTTACGATCTCCCGGGCATGCCTCTTTCATCCGCAAGCCCGGATGAATGCAAAGCGGCCTGTAATCTAGTAGGACGATGCGTTGCCTACACCTTCAATGCAGCGTTCGGAAAGTGTTTCCTGAAATCGCACGCATTTGAATCCCTGCAATATACGGGCGCACTGTCCGGTTATGATATCGGCCGCGTGACGGTGAGCCGAGTGGGGAGCGAAGTCGGTGCGATTGGCTTCAGGACCAGTTCCGGTCACGAAATTGTCTCACCACCCTACCTGGCCTTCAAGAATTCCACACTGGCTTGGTGCCAAGACAAGTGCATATCCCAAAAGAGATGTACGGGTTTTAACTTCTACCAAGGCGGCGAGTGTCGTCTCTTGCGGGCAAAGAAACCCACCCGTCGAAACAACGTTGCATTCTCTGGAATCCGACTAGATTAGTCGGCGAATGGTTCGACTATCCCGAACGCCGCGCTAAAAACAACAGCCCCGTGATCGGCTCGCCCGCGTCCATGCGAATCACGGCCTCCTCGGTTGCGATCGTCTCCAGCCCATTGGCGGCGAGCATGGTTGCAACATGCGTCTCGGAATGGGCGTAGCGAAGCGAGGAGCGAAGCTCGAAGCCGCTCTCATCCGCCGCTTTTTCGACGGAGAAGGCGAAGACGCCATCGGGCTTGATCAGTTGCGCGACATTGGCGAAGGCAGCCTTCAGGTCGCCGAGATACATCATGACATCGGCAGCCGAAACCAGATCGGCGCGGCGGGGCGAGCCGAACAGGCCGGATTGGTCCGGCGGAAGCGACAGGTCGGCGCGGCCGAGATGATTGTAAATCTTCTTCGCCGCGGCCTTGGCCAGCATGGAATCGGATATGTCATAGCCTTCGAGCCGATAACAGTTGCCGGCGATCTCGGCGCCGAAAAGGCCGGTGCCGCAGCCGATATCGACGGCATTGAAGAACTTGTGCCCGGCGCCCAGATGGGCATCCACCAATGCTTTCAGTTTGGCCGGCACCGTATATTGCAGCTTTTCAACGAGAGACTCGTCGAAGCGGCTGGCATAATCGTTGAACATTTCCGCGACATAGGCGCTCGGCGGCAGCGCCGGCGTCTTGCCCTCGAGCTTGGCGATCTTGAGCCCCGCGCCGAACATGTCGTTGCGATCGATTTCCGTCACCTTGCGAAAGGCATCCACGGCGCGCTGCATGTCGCCGGCCTTTTCTGCGAGCTCGCCGAGTTGGAACCAGCCCGC
Source organism: Rhizobium sp. TH2 (assembly GCF_024707525.1). Taxonomy (NCBI): domain Bacteria; kingdom Pseudomonadati; phylum Pseudomonadota; class Alphaproteobacteria; order Hyphomicrobiales; family Rhizobiaceae; genus Rhizobium; species Rhizobium sp. TH2. The sequence continues at coordinate 4,175,544 of NZ_CP062231.1, forward strand.
GGCCCAGTTCGGCACGAGCTCGAGAGCCTGCCGCATCAGGTCGGTGGCGGCGCTGTGGTCGCCGTTCTCGGACAGCATCTTGGCATAGTCGGCACGGCGGTCGGCGGTGATATCGCCGGAAGAAAGGTTTCGCATGTTTTTGAATCTTTTCATTATCCCTCCTACGGTCTAATTTCCGCCTTGTCGGTGGGTCAAGCGAATTCGCGATTCGAATGGAGAGATTAAATGGCCGAAGGGCTGAACCGGTTGCTCGGGGACACACCGGGACGCACGATCATCAAACTTGTCGTCATTTCGGTGGTGGTCGGCTTCGTGATGAGCATGATGGGCTTCTCGCCCTGGGACCTCGTCCGGTTCATCCAGCGTGGCATCCGCGATCTCTGGAACTCGGGCTTTGCGGCACTCGGCCGGGTCGGCGACTACCTGATCGTCGGCGCCATGATCGTCATACCGGTCTTTATCATTCTTCGCATCCTCAACTGGCGGAAATCCTGAAAACCATGCACTATCTACTCTCCCGGCGCCTTTTCCTGATCGGTTCCGGAACCACGCTTCTCCTCTCCGGCTGTTCGGTGACATCAACGCTCGCGCCGATCGAAAGCGGCACATCGGCCGACATGACCGATGCGGCCCTGCCGATGGTCAACAGCGTGCGGCGCAAGCAGGGCAAATCCAGCCTGTTCAACGATCCGGTCGCGGCCAATGCCGCCAAGGATCATGCAATCCGCATGTCGCGCTACGGCAAGATGAATCACGACCTAGGCAAGGACAAGAATTTCCTCGGCCGCATGAAGCGGATGGAAGTACCCCTGCCCGCTGCCGAGAATATCGCCACTGGCCAGGACTCGACCGAGGAAGCGCTGACGGCCTGGATTCGCTCGCGGCACCATCTCGACAACATGCTCGGATCCTATACCGGCGTCGGCGTTGCCGTGGCGAAGAACACCGGCACCGGCGACCGGCCTTATTGGGCGATGGTGCTCTCCAATTCGCCTTCACGCTTCTCGCTCAGGGCATGAGCATCGAGCCAAGGCCCGCAGGCGCGTTCGACGTGACCCACCGGATGGTGCTGGGCCTTGCGCTGCCGATGACCTTCGGCTTCCTCACCATTCCGCTCCTCGGCATCACCGATACGGCGGTGGCCGGACGGCTCGGCGATCCCTCGATGCTCGCGGGTCTGGCGATCGGCGCTGTGCTGTTCGACCTGATTTTCGGTAGTTTCAACTTCCTGCGTGCCTCGACCACGGCGCTGGTGGCGCAAGCCTGGGGCCGCGAGGATCGCACTGAGCAGGAGGCGGTGTTCTGGCGGGCGCTGGCGACGGCGGTCGTCTGCGGTATAGCGATCGTATTGCTGTCGCCGCTGCTGCTCGCGGGTGGGCTTTGGATCATGTCGCCCGACGCCGCGACTGCCGCCGCCACATCCGAATGGTTCATGATCCGCATGCTGTCGGTGCCGGCCGGGCTCGCGAACTTCGCCATCCTCGGCTATCTGCTCGGGCGCGGTCAGGCGCGGATCGGACTGTTCCTGCAGGTGCTGATCAACAGCATCAACATCGTGCTGACCGTGCTGTTCGGGCTCACGCTCGGCTATGGAATCGCCGGCATCGCGGTTGCCACGGCGATCAGCGAGGTGATCGGCACCATGGCCGGGCTCCATGTGGTGCTGAAGCCGTTCCGGGCCAGAAACCCACTTGATGCGCCCGGCACTTTCGCGCGCGAAAAGCTCAGGGCGCTCTTCGCGCTGAACGGCGATATCCTGATCCGCACCTTCGTGCTGATCGGCGCTTTCGTCATCCTGACTCGCATCGGCTCCGGCTTCGGCCCGGTCACGCTTGCGGCCAACGCCGTGCTGATGAACTTCTTCATGGTCGCGGGCTTCTGGCTGGATGGGCTCGCCAATGCCGCCGAGACCATCATCGGACGCTCGATCGGCGCTGCCTACAGGCCGGCTTTCGAGCGCGGCGTCTGGCTGACCGGCATATGGTCGGCGGTGCTCGCCGGCTTGACAACGCTGGTCTTCCTCGCCATCGGCCACCCCCTGATCGACTTCCTGACGACGGTGCCGCAGGTTCGTCTTGCCGCCTACGAGCATCTGCCATGGGCGGCGCTGACGGCTCTCTCGGGCTTCCTCGCCTTCCACATGGATGGTGTCTATATCGGCGCGACGTGGTCGCACGCGATGCGCAACCGCATGGTCTGGCCTTCGCCGGATACTGCCTGGCGCTGGCCCTGCTGGTGCCGTGGCTCGGCAATCACGGTCTCTGGATCTCGCTCAACGTCTTCCTTGTGCTGCGCGGCGTGCTGCTTCTGATGCGGTTGCCAAGCTTGAAGGCTGGCTTGCCCCAGTAATCCGCCTACGGCTACTCCGCAGGCTGCGGCGCCGGAAGTTTCCAGCTTCCTTCCATCGCCGATTTGTCGGGGCCGTAAATCCGCGCGACGAGACTGTATTTGCCCTCCGGCGTCGGCAACCAGTTTGCCTCCTTGTCCTTGCCCGGCGACTTGTGCCCCAGATAGATCGTCAGCGACTTGTCGGCGCCGTATTTGAGGTCCTTCGTTCTATCGCCGATGGAGTAGCGCTCCAGCGGGTTGGCGTACAGGAAGCGATCGGGCAGCGCATAGAGCGTCAGCGACCAGAAGAATTTTGCAGGCGGCAGCGTGTCTGCGGTGAAATGCAGCATGGTCTGCTGCGAGCCGTCGCCGACGAAGCCGCCATACCAGGCCTCCTCGATCGAGTTGCCATAGAGACCCTTCTCTGCCCCCATCGCGCGGATCATGTAGTTGCCCTTCAGCACATCTCGCGAACCGAAGAGACCGTTCGAACTGAGAGTGGTCTTTGCGACCTGCGCCATTTCGGCTTTGGCATCCTCGACACCCGCATCAATGGCCTTCAGCAACTCTGGATCGACCTTGGCCGCATCCCATGGTTTGCCCGGCGCGATACCGATCCCGGCAAACCTCGCCATGAGCGACCGTTCCTCCGGGACAGTTGGCTGCGCGAACTGCAGAAGGAAATTCAGGTAACCGATGAAGTCGTGGCTAGAAGCCTTGACATGACTGTAGGGCGGAAACGCGATCGCCGATGCGGGCTCAGGTGCCGGCACCTTGAGGAACTGGCTCAATGGCTCCAGCTTATAGCCAGCCTGTATGGCCTTGACGTTGGGGATGTCTTCCTTGCCGTTCAGGGATGTTCGCCCGAGAATGCCGACGATGTCGGTTTCGGCCTTAATCACCTGATTGACGTTCGCCGGCTTTTCACCATTCCAGCCTGGTCCGGCGATGATGTAGCTACCGGCATCGAAGCCTGTCGCCCGCACGCCGACATAGCCGAAATTATAGGTGAAGAGATCAATAAGCTGCATCACGTAATACCGGTCGTGCGGAACGGCGGGCACGCTCAGCACCATGGGCTCGGCCCGCAGATCGAGCCACGCCCAGGAATAGGGCGTGTCGTTGTTCGGTGTCACGACATCCCGGTTTTCTGGGGTGTACGCGTCCGAATAGTGCCGGAAGACGTTAAAACCCCCGATATACTCGGGCGCATCCGGCAGCGTCGCCTGCTTGGACCACGTTCCGTAACTCGCGATCGGAGCAAAGGCGTAGACATATGCTTCCTTGGCAACGGCACGTGCTTCTTCAGGCGTGACCGTCTGGGCGAACGCTGCCGTCGCCATTCCCGCCAGCACGGCTGCCGCCATTCTGAGTGTTCTGAACATGTTCGTCCTCCAGTCATGACATCGAAGCCGCACTCAAGGATGGAATCGGCAGCCGCCGCAAGTACGTTACGGTTACAGCCTGACAACAACCGACCCGGACGGTTCGCGGGAGGAGCTTGCGACCACGACATTTACCGTAACGTACTCCCGCGATCTTTGTTTTTTTGGCACGTTCGGCTCAGACAAGGAGTGATCATCATGATGACGCGTTTGGGAACGTGCATACTTTCTATCTTCATGCTCATTGCAACAGCGGCCGGCGCTGCTGAACTCGATCGCAAGGAAGCGACCGAGATCGCCAAGGAAGCCTACATCTACGGCGTCCCGATGGTGAGCATATATGCGACGCTGTACGCGTTCTCGATCGATGAGAAGAACCCGGAATACAAGGGACCATTCAACTCGACGCTCAATGTCGCGCGAGTTTTCACGCCGAAGGACACTGGTTTCGTCACCCCGAATTCGGACACGCCCTACACGTTCATGGGGCTCGATCTTCGCGCTGAGCCCATGGTCATCACCGTGCCGAAGATCGAGCCGGAGCGCTACTTCGTGTTTCAGCTCATGGACATGTACACATTCAACTTCGCTTACATCGGTACGCGGACGACAGGCAATGACGGCGGAACATACCTGATCGCCGGACCGGCCTGGACGGGAGAGACCCCGAAGGGCATAAGCAAGGTGATCCACTCGGAGACGCAGTTCGTCAACGTGGTCGGGCGAACGCAGATGTTCAATCCCGGCGACCTCGATAATGTCAAGAAGATCCAGGCCGACTACAAGCTGCAGTCGCTCTCCGAGTTCGAAGGCAAGCCGCGCATTCCGGAACCCGAGACCGATTGGATTCGCCCGATATTGCCTGCTGAACAGAAGACGAGCACGGAATTCTACGACGTGCTGGCGTTCCTTCTGCAATTCACACCAACGCATCCCTCCGAAACCGAGCTTCGGGCGAGATTTGAGAAGCTTGGGCTGAAGCCGGGCGAGAAGTTCGACGTTTCCGCGCTTCCTGACGACATCAAGGCAGCTTTGGCCGACGGTATGAAGGAGGGCCAGAAGGCGATCGATGATCGCCGCGTGTCGTTGCACGGAAACAGTGCTGATCTCTTCGGCACCCGCGAATTTCTGAAGAACGATTTCTTGACGCGCGCCGTTGGCACGCAGGTCGGCATCGGGGCGAACTCGAAGGAGGAAGCGCTCTACCCGATCTACGAAAAGGACGCATCGGGCGGAATGCTCGACGGGTCGAAGGGCAAGTATACGCTGCGTTTCGCGAAAGACGGTTTTCCGCCCGTCAATGCGTTCTGGTCGCTGACGATGTACAATCTGCCAAGCCAGCTTCTCGTTGACAATCCGGCAAATCGCTACCTGATCAATTCGCCGATGCTGCCGAACCTGAAGAAGGACGCCGATGGAGGGTTGACCATCTACATTCAGAACGAAAGCCCCGGCGCCGACAAGGAGGCCAACTGGTTGCCAGCGCCGAGTGGTCCGTTCATGATGGCGATGCGCTACTACCTTCCCAAGCCGGAACTGCTCTCCGGCGCCTGGAAGTCGCCGCAAGTGGATCGCATTCCTTGACCGTGGAAAATTTCAGACCCGCGCCCGTGACTTGAGCCAGCGATCGAAGGCCACGGCCAGGATCAGGATCAGGCCGATCACCACCGACTGCGTGTAGGACGAGACGTTGTTGAACTGCAGCCCGTTCTGCAGCACGCCGATCAGTGCCGCGCCAACCACTGTTCCGCCGACGCTGCCAATGCCGCCGAAGAGCGAGGTGCCGCCGATGACCACGGCGGAGATCACGGTCAGCTCATAGCCAAGACCCGCGACGGCTTCGGCGGAATTGAGCCGTGCCGACAACACGAAGGCCGCAAGGCCTGAGAAGAAGCCGACGATGACATAGACCGAGACCAGAACGCGATCGACTCTGAGGCCCGAGAGACGCGCCGCCTCCGCATTGCCGCCTACGGCATAGACCGCGCGGCCGTAGCGCGTATAGCGCAGCACGATATGGCAAAGCACGGCCGCGATGGCGAAGATGATGACCGGAACCGGAACCGGACCGATCAGGCCCGTGCCGAACCAGCGCATATCGGGCGTGAAGCCGGAGATCGGCCCGCCATTGGAGAGCATCAGCGTCAGCCCGCGAAAGATCGTCAAGCCACCAAGGGTGACAACAAAAGGCGGAACCTTCAGTTTGGTGATGGTCAGGCCCTGTATCCCGCCTGCCGCCGAGCCGACGATGACGGCCGCGAGCAGTGCCGCGAACCAGCCATATCCAGTACCTTCGGAGGCCGAGAGCGACAGCGTGCTGGCAGCCCCGCCTTTGGCGACGATGGCCGCGACCATGCCGCAGAGCGCAAGCAGCGCACCGACGCTGAGATCGATGCCGGCGGTGAGAATGACGAAGGTCATGCCGAGCGCGATCAGCCCCGTGATCGAGATCTGGCGCATGATGTTGAAGACGTTGATAGGATCGATGAAGCTCGGCTTCAGCACCGTAAACACGATCATCAGGATGATCAGGAAGAGTAGCGGGCCGAACTGCTTGAGGATTCGGAAGATATTCGGACCCTTGCGTTCGTCCGTATCGATCGTGACTGTCATCAAGCGTCTCCCTGCCGCTGCCCATGCTGATCGGAACCAAGCGCCATCAGCGCCATGAGCGTTTCCTCGGTTGCTTCCACTGCGGGCATTTCGCCGGTGATCCTTCCCTTGCGCATGGTAACGATGCGGTCGCTGACGGCAAGCACTTCAGGCAGTTCGGAGGATATCACCATGACGGCGATGCCGCGCGCGGCAAGTTGCACGAGAATTTGATGCACCTCGGCCTTGGCGCCGACATCGACACCACGCGTCGGTTCATCGACGATCAACACCTTGGGATCGCGGGTCAGCCAGCGGGCGATGATCACCTTTTGCTGGTTGCCGCCCGAGAGGCCCTCGATCGCCTGGTCGGGCGACGCCATGCGGATCGACAATGCCTTCTTGTATTCGCCGAGCGCCTGCCGCTCACGGCCCTCGGCCATGATGCCGATGGCGTTCGAATAGGTATCGAGCGACGCAACGGAGAAATTCTGCTGGATTTCCAGCATGGCGAAGATCGCCTGATGCTTGCGATCCTCCGGCACAAGGCCGATGCCAAGTTCGATGGCGTCGGCCGGCGATTTCGGGCTGATCGGCTTGCCGTCGAGCGTGATCGTGCCGGCGGCGATCTGGTCGGCGCCGAAGATGGCGCGGGCAAGCTCAGTGCGGCCTGAACCGACAAGGCCCGCCACGCCGAGAATTTCGCCAGCCTTGAGATCGATATCGACACCATCGAGCACGATGGCATGCGGCGCCTCGGGATCGCGCCTTGTGCGCAGGCCGCGCACGCTGAGCCGGATGGCACCGGCCGTCTCCCGCTGCGTCGGCCGGGCATAGAGCTCGGACGCGGCGCGGCCGACCATCTTCTCGATGATCGCCGGGATCGGCACTGGCCGCCCCTCCTCGCGCAGCAGATGTCCGGCAAGCCGGCCATCGCGCAACACCGTCATGCGGTCGCAAATCGTGCTCGCCTCTTCCAGCCGATGGGTGACGAACATGATCGCCACACCCTCCTTGCGGAGGCGGTCCATGATGCCGAGCAGGCGTTGCACTTCGGATTCGGTGAGCGCCGACGTCGGCTCGTCCATGATAATCAGCCGGCCCTTGATGGAGAGCGCGCGGGCGATCTCGACAAGCTGCTGTTCGGCAACGGAGAGCGCGGAAACCGGCGTATCGGGATCGATCGAAAGACCGACGCGGGCGATATGAGCGCGGGTTTCCTGACGCATGCGGCGCCAGTCGATCAGTCCCAGCCGGCCCACCGGCGCGCGGCCGATGAAGATATTCTCGGCGACCGACAGCGTTGGGATGAGGCTGAGTTCCTGGTAGATGGTGACGATACCGGCGTGCTTGGCGGCGGCGGGATTATGTGGTTTGTAATCGATGCCATCAAAAACAATGCTGCCGCTGGACGGCGGCTGGGCTCCGGAGAGAATCTTGAGCAGCGTGGATTTGCCCGCGCCATTCTCGCCGAGCAGGCCGAGAATTTCGCCGGGCCGGACATCGAGCGAAACATCCTGCAGCGCCGCGACACCGGAGAACCGCTTGGATATGCCGTGGACTTCGAGCAAGGGTTGGTTCGGCTGTTGCGCCTCGGCCACTGCCACCATTCGTTTCTCCGGTTCGACTTGGATGTCGCCTTCCAAGGCTACATCTGTGGAAATGGCGGGTGCGGCTGTCTCCCTCTTCTCCCCTTGGGGAGAAGTGCCGAGCGTAGCGAGGCGATGAGGGGTTCCCACATCGTCGGGCGCTTCGCGCAACCCCTCATCCGACCCTTCGGGCCACCTTCTCCCCAAGGGGAGAAGCGGGAGCAAGATGCCGCCGGCCAGATGCCCCGGCCGGCGGCAGCCGTTCGTTCTTACTTGGCTTCGCCGATGCGCTCGGCCTTGTCGATATTGTCCTTGCCGATGACGATCGGAGTCAGGAGAACGAGTTTCTCCTTGGGCTCGGTCTTGTCCTTGGCATAGGCAACGGCGATCTTGACCGCGGTACGGGACTGTTCGCCCGGGAACTGCTCGACGGTGCCGGCAAGCTTGCCGTCGCGGACCGCGACGATTGCTTCCGGAAGCGCATCAAAGCCATAGATTTTCACGTCGCTGAAGCCGCGGGCCGCGCAGGCTTCCATCGCGCCGAGGGCCATGTCGTCATTGGCGCAGATGATGGCATCCGGCTTGCCGTTTGCCGAAAGGCCGGCCTCGGTGACCGCCAAGCCCTGATCGCGGGCGAAGTTGCCGGTCTGCTCGAAGATGATCTGGTACTTGTCCTTCATACCGTCGAGCACGTTGTGGACGCCCTTGTTGCGATCGATCGCCGGACCTGCGCCGGGCTGGCCCTGCAGGTGGAAGAGCTTCGCACCATTGGGGAAGGCATCGACCACGGCCTGCGCCTCGGCTTCGCCGCCCTTGACATTGTCGGCACCGACATGGGCGAGAATGCCTTCGACGCCATCGACGCGGCGGTCGATGGTGACGACCGGCACGCCGGCCGCGATTGCCTGTTCGATGGCAGGCGCAAGCGCGTTGACATCGAGCGGCGAGATGACGATGGCGTTGACCTTCTGCACGATCGCCGACTCGATGTCGGCGGTCTGCTTCGGCGCGGAATTCTGGCCGTCGCTTTCGATGATGTTGACGCCCTGCGCCTCAGCCTCGGCCTTGATCTGGTTCAGCATGTGGACGAAGAACGGGAAGCCGAGATTGGGCACGGAGCCCAGAATGGTCAGCTTCTCCTGTGCGAGCGCGCCGGGGGTCACCGCGGCAAGGGTAGCAAGAGCTACGGACGACAATAAAAATTCGCGTCTATTCATAAAGCTCATCCTCCTCAAAAAGCTTGCGCGGGATGACTGCCACTCCTCATTGCAGCCGAGCGCGCCGGAACCTTATGAATGGAGTTAGTAAAGCGCAATACCAATAGTGTTGCGCAGTGCGAAGCATCTATACCGCACTGCAAATATAGCTAGGCGTTTGATCGAATTGTCTTTTTCACTTTTGAAAAAGACAATGACCGGAACTGGACTTATGTGCCGGAAGACGAGCCATGATCGCTTCCGTGGCTGTTGCCGATGATCTCGCGCTTGCCGACATGGTTAGCGGGGCCGACGAGGCCGTCCTTCTCCATGCGCTCGACCAGCGAGGCGGCCTTGTTGTAGCCGATGCCGAGGCGGCGCTGGATGTAGGAGGTCGAGCATTTCTTGTCGCGGAGGATCACCTTGACGGCCTTGTCGTAGAGGTCGTTGCCATCCTCGGCGGCCATGTCGGATTTGTCGAAGACCGCGCTGTCCTGTTCCTCGTCTTCCTCCGCCTCGTCATCGGTGGTGACCGTGTCGAGATATTCCGGGCGGCCCTGGAGTTTCAGGTGCGCCACGACCTTCTCGACTTCGAGATCGGAGACAAAAGGTCCATGGACGCGGGCGATGCGGCCGCCGCCGGCCATGTGCAGCATGTCGCCCTGGCCGAGCAGTTGTTCGGCGCCCTGCTCCCCGAGAATGGTGCGGCTGTCGATCTTTGACGTCACCTGGAAGGAGATGCGGGTCGGGAAATTCGCCTTGATCGTACCGGTGATGACATCGACAGAGGGCCGTTGGGTGGCCATGATCAGGTGGATACCCGCCGCACGCGCCATCTGGGCAAGCCGCTGGATGGCGCCTTCGATCTCCTTGCCGGCGACCATCATCAGGTCGGCCATCTCATCGACGATGACGACGATATAGGGCATCGGCGCGAGGTCGAGCGGCTGGTTCTCGTGGATCGGCTCGCCGGTGCCCTTCTCGAACCCGGTCTGGACGACATGGGTGATCGTCTCGCCCCGCGCGCGAGCCTCGGCGGCGCGGGCATTGTAGCCGTCGATATTGCGGACGCCGAGCCGCGACATCTTGCGGTAGCGGTCCTCCATCTCGCGCACCGCCCATTTCAACGCCAGCACAGCCTTCTTGGGATCGGTGACGACAGGCGTCAGCAGATGCGGGATGCCGTCATAGACCGAGAGTTCCAGCATCTTCGGATCGACCATGATCAGCCGGCATTCCTCCGGCGTCAGCCGGTAGAGTAGCGACAGGATCATCGTGTTGATGGCGACCGATTTGCCCGAGCCGGTGGTGCCGGCAACGAGCAGATGCGGCATCTTGGCAAGTTCGGCGATCACGGGCTCGCCGCCGATGGTCTTGCCGAGGCAGAGCGGCAGCTTGTAGCCGGTCTTCGAGAAATCCGGCGAGTCGATGAGTTCGCCGAAATAGACGGTTTCGCGCGTCGCATTCGGCAGTTCGACGCCGATGACATTGCGGCCGGGCACGACGGCGACACGGGCGGAAAGCGCCGACATTGAGCGGGCGATATCATCGGCGAGGCCGATGACCCGGGAGGACTTCACGCCCGGTGCGGGCTCGAATTCATAGAGGGTGACGACCGGGCCGGGGCGGACATGGATGATCTCGCCACGGATGCCGAAATCCTCAAGCACGCTTTCAAGCAGGCCGGCATTGCGCTCCAGCTGCTCCTGGCTCATCACGAAGCCGATGGTCTCCGGCGGGTCCTGCAGCAGCGCGCGCGGCGGAAATTCATAGCCGCCAGCATTGGCTGTGACATGCGCAATCGGCTCGATCTTGAAGGGCTTGGAAACCTGAACCGCTGATGCGACTTGCACCGGCTCGACGATGGCAGGAGGCGACGAAGCTTGGGGCTGGATGGCGGTTGGCACCGCGGCCCGCCCGGCAGGCTTCGCCGTCTCGAGAGGTCTTGCGCCACGGCTCCAGGGGAAGGCCGCCGGCTTGATGGTAGGCGTCGGCGCCAATGGAATCGGCGCGGCGTTAGGGATGAGAGACGGTGCATCGGATGCAGCGCTCGCGACGGAAACGGGCACGGCGGCCTGCTTGACCTCGATGCTCCTGTAAAGCCCGAGCACGGATGACGAAGCTTCGACCGTCTTCGACCGGGTCGACTCCCTCCGCGGGGCGACGGGCACGCGAGCAGGCTGGGCAATCGGCGCAGGCATTTCGTCCACCACGACATCGAAGGATTCCCAAAAGGCGAAATCCGAGAGTTGGGCGAACGGCGAAAGCGGCTTCGATGCGATGGAAACTTCCGCTGCCTTCACCGACTCGACAACCGGCACGGCATTATCATTGACGGGCTGCTCTGGTGCCTGCTCGATCAACGTGTTCGGCGCGGCGGAGCCGCCGTTCAAAATCATCATGGTGGAAATCATTTCCTGGAGTTCTGCGACCGACGGCGCCTTTTCGGCGATTTCCGAGCGGAGTTCGACCGTCTGCTGCACATCATCCGGATGCAGATCGCGATCCGGCGTACGGGTGAAGCGCACATTCGGCGCGAGGAAGAAATGCCTCTCCCACATCGGCTGCTCGGCTTTCGCGGCGGCTTCGGCGATCTGCCGCATGCGCCGGAGCGCCGCCCCCTCGCGGGGCTGATGCTCCTCACCATCCACGCCGGACTCGCTGCCGTCGTTGAAGGAGGCAGGCGGAAAATTTGTTCTGGGAATTCGCATGAGACCTGCACGCAAGGAGAAGATGAGCCCCATCAGGGATAGGAAATGAAGGTTAAGAATGTCTTCCCGGCGCAAAGAAAATTCTCTCCGATTGATGGGTGCCATCAGCAAAATTCATTAGTTTTCATGCTCTTAAGGAATATGCTACTGCGCAGCTTATAGGAATCGGCCGTGTCGGCGCTGTCTCATCGAGGAGGCCAATGGTTCCGCCGCGCATACGTGCATTTTACGGAGATTTCCGGGGCCGATCGGGTCTTGACGCAGTGCAACAAAACCAATTAAAGAACGAACGTTCGAATTTTAATCCGGCGACATCAATGGCCCGTAACCGCACGATCGATACCGATGCAGTCCTCGATGCTGCCGAACGCGTCGCGATTCGCGATGGCGCCGTCGGCTTGTCCATCGATGCCGTGGCGAAGGAAGCCGGCATCAGCAAGTCGCGCGTGGTCTATGACTACAAGTCCAAGAGCGGCTTGCTGCAGGCGCTGATCGAACGGCGCCTGCGCACCGAGGACGATCGCATCCTGGCAGCGATAGAAGAGCATCGCGAGACGGTAAATCCCGAGCTCTGCGGACGCATCGCGGCAGCCTCGGAGGTGCCCAAGGACGACGACCGTGCTATCGCACTCACCATCTGCGCCGCCATGTCGAGCGAGGAGCCGCTGCAGGACATGGTCCGCAAATGGGTCGATCGCGACATCGGTGCGGTTCAGGTAAGCGCCAGCAACCGGGCGCTTGCGCTCGTCGCCTATCTTGCGCTGCATGGGCTGATGTCGCTGGAATACATGGACTTCCATCGCTGGGAACCAGCCGAGCGCGACACCATCCTGACCGAAATCAGGCGGCTTTCCGAAGCCGCTTCGAGCCAAACCACGTGACACCAATGACAGAGTTTCGCCGGGAGATATATTATCCCGGTGCCGATGATTATAATCCGAAGGCCAATAATATGACCCGTAAGTGGACCAGACCGTTCCGTTTTATCGCACTCGCGACGCTGATCGCCGCAGCACCGCTCGCAACCTTTGCCCAGCAGCCCGGCGAGATGCCGCCGACCGGCGTGAGCTTCGTGACACTCAAGGCGCGCGACATACCCCTGACGAACGACCTGCCGGGGCGCATCGCACCGGTCAGGATCGCCCAGGTGCGTTCGCGCGTGACCGGCATCGTCAAGGAACGCGTGTTCCAGCAGGGCAGCCTGGTCAAGGCGGGCGACGTGCTCCTCCGCATCGAACCCAACCTGTTCAAGGTGCGGGTTGCGAGTGCCAGGGCGTCGCTGCAGAAAGCGCAGGCGACCGAAGTCAATGCCAGCCAGCAACTCGAGCGCCAGAAGGTGCTGCGCAAGCGCAACGCATCGAGCGACGTGGAATACGAGAATGCGGTGTTTGCCCAGGCCCAGGCCAGGGCCGATGTCGCACTTGCGCAGGCAGCACTGGACGAAGCTGAAATCAATCTCGGCTATACGGAAGTCACGGCGCCGATCACCGGTATCATCGGCGGCGCACTGGTGACTGAAGGCGCGCTGGTCAATGCCGATGGCGTCCTGCCGCTCGCCGCGATCCAGCAGATCGACCCCGTCTATGCCGACTTCACCCAGGCAGCCGGCGACCTGCTCGCCATCCGCCGCGATATTGCGTCAGGCAGGCTGGCCGCCCCGCCCGAAGCGGCGAATATCCGGCTGATCTTCGACGACGGATCCGTGCACGACAAGCCCGGCAAGCTCCTCTTCTCGAGTACGACCGTGGATGAGACCACCGGCCAGGTGACGTTGCGCGCCGAGTTCCCCAACCCGAACCGCGAGCTGCTTCCCGGTCTCTATGTCCGCGTCAGGATCGAGCAGGCGGTGCGGAAGAATGCGCTGAGCATTCCGCAGCGCGCCGTGCTCCGTGATGCGACCGGTGCGGCCACGGTCTACGTGGTGGGTGCCGAAAACAAGGCCGAAGCCAAGCCGTTGACGCTCGGCCCCGCACTCAGCGGGGAGTGGATCGTCGAGAAGGGCCTCGCCGCCGGCGACAAAGTCATCGTCGAAGGCGGCCAGAAGCTGCAGCCGGGCATGGTCGTCGCACCCGAGGAATGGAAGCCGGCGGGCACCGCCGACGCCAACGCAACCCAACCGGCGAAGTAAGACAAGACATGGCTCAGTTTTTCATCAACCGGCCGATCCTGGCCTGGGTCATAGCGATCTTCATTTCGATCGCCGGCCTGATTTCATTGCCCTTCATGCCGGTCGCGCAATATCCCAAGGTGGCGCCGCCGCAGCTGACGATCTCGACAGCCTATCCCGGCGCTTCGCCGCAGGAAATCTACCAGGGCGTGACCCGGCAGATCGAGGAGGAGTTGAACGGCGTCGAGAACCTATCCTATTTCGAGTCGACATCCGACACGTCGGGCTCGGTCTCGATCACGGTGACGTTCAAGACAGGCACCGATCTCAGCGAGGCAACCGTGGACGTGCAGGACGCGATCGCTCGTGTCGAGCCGCGCCTGCCGCAGAGCGTCAAATCGCAAGGCATCAATGTGGAGCAGGCAGGCGCCGGCTTCCTGATGATCGTTTCGCTGACCTCGACCGACGGAAGGCTCGATGACGTCGGCCTCGGCGACTATTTGAGCCGCAACATCCTCGGCGAACTGCGCCGCATCAACGGTGTCGGCCGCGTACAGCTCTTCGCCGCTCAGCGCGCCATGCGCATCTGGCTCGATCCCGCCAAAATGCAGGGCCTGAGCATGACCGTGGGCGACATCAATGCCGCAATCACCGCGCAGAACGCCCAGGTCTCGGCCGGCCAGATCGGCGCCGAGCCGAACCCGATCGGCCAGGACCTGACAGCGACCGTGCTGGTCAAGGGCCAGTTGGTCGATCCGGCGGAGTTCGGCAATATCGTGTTGCGCGCCAATGCCGATGGCTCGCTGGTGCGGCTGAAGGATGTGGCCCGCATCGAGGTCGGTTCGGAAAGCTATAACTTCTCGACCCGCCTCGACGGCAAACCGAGTGCGGCCGCAGCCGTGCAGCTTTCATCGACCGGCAATGCGGTGGCAACATCAGCTGCGGTGAAAGCCAAGATGGCGGATCTCGCCAAGTTCTTCCCGGCGGGCATCGAATATTCCACGCCCTATGACACCAGCCCTTTCGTCAATGCCTCGATCCAGAAGGTCGGCGAGACGCTGGTCGAGGCCATCGTCCTCGTCTTCATCGTCATGCTCATCTTCCTGCAATCGTTCCGCTATACGATCATTCCGCTGCTCGTCGTGCCGGTCGCACTGCTCGGTACGGTATCGGTCATGCTGGTCACCGGCTTCTCGATCAATGTGCTGACCATGTTCGCCATGGTTCTCGCCATCGGCATCCTCGTCGATGACGCTATCGTCGTGGTCGAGAATGTCGAGCGCATCATGGCCGAGGAGGGCCTGCCGCCGAAGGAGGCGACGCGCAAGGCGATGCGGCAGATCACCGGCGCCATCATGGGCATCACGCTGGTTCTCGCCTGCGTCTTCATCCCGATGGCCTTCTTCCCCGGCGGCACGGGCGTCATCTATCGCCAGTTCTCGCTGACCATGGTCGTGGCGATCCTGTTCTCGGCGTTCCTGGCGCTTTCGCTGACGCCGGCGCTTTGCGCCACCTTCCTCAAGCCCATTCCGCAGGGTCATCACGAGAAGAAGGGGCTTTCAGGTCTCTTCAACCGCGGTTTCGGCAAGATCACCAGTGGCTATGCCTGGACCATCGGCGGCATCACCAAGCGTGCCGGCCGCATCATGCTGATCTATCTCCTGATCGCCGGCGCGCTCGGCTATCTCTTCCTGCAGGTGCCCTCCGGCTTCGTGCCAAACGAAGACCAGGGCTTCCTGATCGTCGGCGTACAGGGCACCCCGGAAGCTTCGGCCAAGCGGACGAGTGAGGCGATCAACAAGGTCGAGGCGATCTTCAAGACCGAACCGGCGGTCGAGCATATGGTTGCCGTGCTGGGCTTCGGCTTCTCGGGCCAGGGACCGAACGCCGCGATCTCCTTCGTCACCCTCAAGGATTGGGACAAGCGCGGACCGGGCAACAGTGTGCAGGACATCGCCAATCGCGTGAACATGCAGCTCTTCGGGTTGAAGGACGTGGCATTTGCCTTCGCCGTCTCGCCGCCGCCGATCGAAGGCTTCGGGCTGTCGGAAGGCTTTACATTCCGCCTGCAGGATCGCGCGGGTCTGGGGCCGGATGCCTTGACCGCCGCCGGCAACGAGTTGATGACCAAGGCCGCGCAGAGCAAGCTTCTTGCAGGTCTGCGCGTCGAAGGCCTTCCAGACTCCGCACAGGTGGCGCTGACCATCGACCGCGAAAAGGCCAATGCCTTCGGCGTCACCTTCGCCGATATCAACGCGTCGATCACCGCCTATCTCGGTTCGTCATACATCAACGACTTCCCGAATGCAGGGCGCATGCAGCGGGTCATCCTGCAGGCGCAGGACCGCAGCCGCCTCAACGCCGAGGACCTGCTGAAGCTCAATGTGCGCAATGCCTCGGGTAGCATGGTGCCCTTCTCCTCCTTCGCTTCGGTGAAGTGGATCAAGGGTGCGGCGCAGGTCGTCGGCTACAATGGTTATCCCTCGATCCGTATCACCGGCGGCACGGCTCCCGGCATTTCGACGGGTGAGGGAATCGCCGAGATGGAAAGGCTGGCAGCGGAATTGCAGGACGGCTTCGGCTATGAGTGGACCGGCCAGACGCTGGAGGAAATCACCTCCGGCAACCAGGCGCCGCTCCTCTACGGGCTGTCGATCCTGTTCATCTTCCTGCTGCTTGCGGGTCTCTATGAGAGCTGGTCGATCCCCTTCTCGGTGATGCTGGTCGTGCCGCTCGGCGTCATCGGCTCGGTGCTGGCGGTGATGTTCGTCGGCGGCTCGAACGACATCTACTTCAAGGTCGGGCTGATCGCGATCATCGGTCTGTCGGCGAAGAACGCGATCCTGATCGTCGAATTCGCCAAGGACTATTTCGCCGAAGGCCGCTCGCTTCAGGAGGCGGCAACGGATGCAGCGCGTATCCGCTTCCGGCCGATCATCATGACCTCGCTGGCCTTCGCGCTCGGCGTCGTGCCGCTGGCGATCGCGACGGGTCCGAGTGCCGCGAGCCAGAACGCGATCGGCACCGGCGTGCTGGGCGGCATGATCTCGGCGACAGTGCTCGCGATCTTCTTCGTGCCCGCCTTCTTCGTCTTCGTGCTGTGGCTGCTCAGAACCAAACGGCCCGAGCATGGGCATCATGTGCTGGCCGACAAGCCGGCGGATGAGTCGATCGGGCACGCTTAACGGACAAAGGCTACAAAAGTGAAGGCGGGCAGTGGTGACACTGCCCGCCTTTCTCATGAGCAAGGATAAGTGGCGGCCTTAGCGCTTGCGCATCACATTGACCACGACCACACCGAAGATCGCCAGCGCACCGCCGATGGCGCCAATCAGTGTGGGCACTTCGCCGAGCCAGACGAAGCCGATCAGGGTTGCCGCCGGTGGTATGCCATAGAGAAAGTTCGAGGCACGGGCGGCAGGCAGGCGCTTCAGCGCAATGGCCCAGGTCACATAGGCGACGACGGTCGAGAAGATGACGAGGTAGGCGAGGTTCCACAGGGTCGCTGCCGAAGCGGACTTCAGGACATCGAATGTTTCCGGAACCGTGGGCCAGAGCGGGATCGAGCCGAGGAACATGATCCATGCGGTGACCGAAAGGGCGGGCATGCGGCCGAGGACCGGCTTCTGGAGGACGCTTGCGATGGCCGAGCACAATGCGGCACCGACGATCATCAGCGCATTCGGATCAAGCTTGAAGCCTTCCGGGCTCGCCGCCGCGATGAGGCCGACACCACCGAAGGAGATCGCCGTGCCGATCCAGCCCCAGCGGCCGAAGCGCTCGCCGAGCGTGACTGTCGCGATGAGTGCCGTGAAGACCGGCATCGTGTTGATGATGAAGCTCGCCGGCCCAGCCGCCACTGTCGTCTCGCCGATATTCAGCAGCACCGCATAGGTGGCGATGAAGAGTATGCCAGCAACAAAGAGCCGGGCGAAATCCTTCATCGAAGGCAGCGGTCGCATGACGACGAGGTAGGCGAGTGCGATGAGGCCGGCCGGCACATAACGGGCGGTGGCGAGTTCCACCGGCGTCAGCGGCCCGAGCAGCACGCGGATGACGGCGAAGGCGGACGACCAGAAGACGATCGTCACGAGGATGGCCCCGAAGGCCACGAGATCGAAATTGCCTGACTTTACTGGCATGACTGGTTCACTGGTAACGGCGCTCATTTGAATGCTCCATTCGTTTGATGAGCAATGGTTACGCCGCACATCTATGCTTGAAAAGCACCGCAATCGATGATCTTATGTGCGTATGGTTCACAGCTCAGCCGCCCTTCCGCCCCTCGATACGCTTGAGACCTTTGCTCGTGCGGCACGTCTCGGCTCCTTCACCGCCGCCGCCGAGGAAAGCGGCGTGACCCATGGCGCGGTCTCCCGCCAGGTCTCGCGGCTCGAGCGCTGGATGGGCGTGAAACTCTTCGCTCGCGAGGCGCGCGGCGTGACGCTGACGCCTGAAGGCATGCGCTTCCTCACCCGCACCGAAGAGGCGCTGGCGCTGCTCGGCAATACCTGGGAGCGCTGGACTCCGAAGCCTACCAAGGCGGTGGTGCGTCTCTCGGTGACGCCGTCGGTCGCGTCGCTCTGGCTGTTCTCGCGGCTCGCGAAGCTTGAGGGCCGCGACATCCATGTCGAGATCGCGCTCGAACACCGGCTCGCGGATTTCGCTGAAGGCACGGATCTCGCCATCCGTTGCGGCAAGGGGCCATGGGCCGGCGTGCGCGGGCTTCAACTCTGGCAGGAAAAGCTGTTTCCCGTCGCCTCCCCCGCCCTTGCCGAAAAGTTGAGTGGCCGGTCGGATGCGGCGGCGCTTTTCGAACTGCCGCTCATCCACGATTCCAACATCGAAACCTGGCGGCGCTGGCTGGCGGTGGAGAATATCGGCTACATCCCACGCGGGCAGGACCGGCGGTTCGAGGATTACAATATTGTGCTGGATGCCTGCGCCCAAGGCGCCGGCCTGGCGCTCGCTCGCCGTCCGCTTGCGGACGCCCATATCGAGTCCGGACGGCTTGTGGCGGTGTCAGACAGGACGATCGACCATCATGTCGCCTTCCACCTGATCCGCGCGAACGAGGCCCTGCGCGGCCCCGCCGCCGAGTTCGCACGGCGCTTTCTTAAAGAGGCAGGCCGGGATGAGGAGACGATCGCTACCTTCATCTCCTTGGGTCGCGGCAAGGGCTGATCTGCTTTCGGAAACTCAGGTCAACGACTCATTGGCCCAGTAGTCCGCACGGCTGTCGCGGATATCCCTGATCGAACCGAGTTTGCCCCGCGTGCAGAGATCGGACAGGCCGCGAACGATACGGCCCGGCAGGCCCGGTCCCTCATAGACGATCGAGGAATAGAGTTGGATAAGATCGGCCCCGGCGCGGATTTTCTCGGCCGCACTCTCGACCGAATGGATGCCGCCGACGCCGATGATGGGAAAATTGCCGCCCAGCCGTTTGCGCATCTTGGCCAGCACGATCGTCGATCGCTCGAACAGCGGCTTGCCGGACATGCCGCCCGTCTCGTTCGCCTGAACCTGGTCTCTGAGGCCGGCGCGCGACAGCGTGGTGTTTGAGACGATCAACCCGTCGAGATCGGAGGCGAGGATTTCAGCCGTCACGTCATCGAGGCCCGCATCGGTGAGATCCGGCGCGATCTTGAGGAAGACAGGCACCTTGCGCCCTACCGTGATCGCCACCTCGTCGCGGGCCACCATGACCGCTGAGAGCAGCGCGCGAAGACTGTCCCGCGCCTGAAGGTCGCGCAGCCCCGGCGTATTGGGCGAGGAAATGTTGGCGGTGAAATAACTCGCGACCGGCGCGAAGGCATGAATGCCCGCGACATAATCGGCAATGCGGTCGGCCGCATCCTTGTTGGCGCCGATATTGACCCCGACGAGGCCGCCGCGCGCGTGGCGTGCGTTGAGCCGCGCGAGTGCTGCCGCATGGCCTTCGCTGTTGAAACCGAAGCGGTTGATCACCGCCTGATCCTGCATGAGCCGGAAGATCCGCGGCTTCGGATTGCCCGGCTGCGCGAGTGGCGTGACGGTGCCGATTTCCACGAAGCCGAAGCCGAGCCTGAGAATTTCATCGGGCACCTCGGCATTCTTGTCGTAACCGGCGGCCAGGCCCAGCGGATTCGGGAACCGCAACCCGACGATATCCACGAAAAGCCTTGGATCAGGGGGGAGCTTGAGGACCGGCAGGAAGCCCGATTTCAGGCCGGTGATTGAAAGACCGTGGGCGGTTTCCGGATCGAAGCGGAACAGCCCTGCGCGGATCAATGGCCAGAGAAAATCGCTCATGCGAAACCATCCGGAAAATCGTGCAGGCCATCGGCCCGCAGAATGAGCGGCTTCTTCCAGACGACAGCCGAAAGCGGCAGGGGGCCGTAGAGATGGGGAAACAGATCGCCGTCACGCGAGGCTTCGTATTTCAGCCCATCGCCCAGCTTGCCGCCATCGACGGCGACCAGCAGCAGCCCGTCTTGGCCGCGAAAATAGAGTTCGGCCGTGCGCTTGGCCTGCACGCCTGTCGAGAGATGGATGTAACCGTCGGTCAGGTCGATCGCCGCACCTCCGAAGACGCCGGCCAGTTCGGCTTCCCGCCACAAATCGGCTGGAACGATCTTGTAGATGATGCCATTCATGAAGAAATCCCCACCGCCTGGGTGTCCTAACGCGTTTGGCGGGGGATCGACAAGGGCAAATTGCCCAGTTCAGGGAGAGATACGATGCGCGCCATGCCTCTCGTTGTAGCCCTTTGCATGTTGCCGCTCGCTGCGGTTGCCGATGATGCGCCCGTTGGCCGCTACCAGATCAGTCCGGCCATCGACGGCTATGTCAGGCTCGACACCGCGACCGGCGCCATGCTCTATTGCCGGAACTTCGATCCGACGCTTCGTTGCGAGGAGGTCGGCGTCGATACCACGGAGAAGGCCGCGACCGAGGCCGAGATGGACGACCTCAGGAACCGGCTCGCGACGATGGAACGCAAGGTCGCGATCCTCGAACGCGACCAGATCCGCCTGCCGGACCAGAAGGATCTCGATCGCACGCTCGATACGATGGAGAAATGGATGCGGCGCTTCCTCGACGACCCGCCCGGCAAGGACGGAACGGCCTTGTAAAGACCGGCAAATCCGGATTTTTCGCTTGCAACATAAAAGCTTTTCGTAAACGCTGCCCGGCAAAAGAACAAAAGGACGCCGATGGGAGGAGCCGGAGGCGAGCCGGGGGACACGATGGGCTCTGCTGCCACGATCATCATTGCTGACGACCACCCGCTGTTTCGCGGCGCGTTGGGCCAGGCGCTCGGCAGTGCCGAGGGCGGCCCTGAAATCGTCGAGGCGGCGGATTTCGACAGCGCGCGCCGCGCCGCGACAGAACATCCCGACGCCGACCTGATGCTGCTCGATCTTTCCATGCCCGGCGCCTCGGGGCTCACCGGGCTGATGATGATGCGCGCCGAGCACCAGAACATTCCGGTCGCGGTGATCTCGGCAAGCGACGACACGACCACGATCCGCCGCGCGCTTGAACTCGGGGCATCAGCCTTCATTTCCAAATCGAGCGGCATCGACGAGATCCGCCAGGCGATCGACACGGTGCTCGAAGGCGGCTTCTGGACGCCGCCCGGTTTCGATGCCGAACGCGAGCACGATCCTGAGATCGAAACGCTCATTGGGCGACTGAAGACGCTGACGCCGCAGCAGACGCGCGTGCTCGGCATGATCGGCGAGGGCCTGCTCAACAAGCAGATCGCCTATGAACTCGGGGTTTCCGAGGCCACGATCAAGGCGCATGTGTCGGCGATCCTGTTGAAACTGAATGTCGACAGCCGCACCCAGGCGGTGATCCAGATGGCGAAGATCGGGGCCGCGCCGGCGGGTCCCTAATCAACAGAATTATTCAGGATTTTATTCCTTAAACTCTTTACGAAAGCCTGGGAAAGGGATAATATTCCGATCATCCGGGTGCCACGAGAGGCGCCCCTGCCGCATTTCACGACGGACCCGCCATGTTCTCACATGACAAAATCTGGGACGCGATCGACCAGCTTGCCAGGCATCACGACCTGACGCCGTCAGGACTGGCGCGCAAGGCCGGACTCGATCCGACATCGTTCAACAAGTCGAAGCGTCATTCGGCGGACGGCCGGATGCGCTGGCCTTCGACCGAGTCGATCCACAAGATCCTGGGCGCGACCGGCTCCTCGATCGAGGATTTCATGAGCTTCATGGGCGGTCGCAGGAACGCGATTCCCGATGGCAATTTTCCGCCGCAGCTCTCCAGCATCCCCCTGCTCGGCTTTGCCCAGGCCGGCGCCGGCGGCTTCTTCGACGATGGCGGATTTCCGGCCGGACAGGGCTGGGATGTCGTGGATTTCCCGGTCTCCCCGGCGCAGAAGGCCGGCTGCTACGCGCTGGAAGTCCAGGGCGAGAGCATGATGCCGCTCTATCGCGATGGCGACGTGCTGATCGTCGAACCGGGCGCGCAGGTCAGGCGCGGCGACCGCGTCGTGGTCAAGACCCGCGAGGCCGAGGTGATGGCAAAGGTGCTGATCCGCCAGACGCCCAAGACGATCGAACTGATGTCGCTCAATCCCGAACATCCCGGCCGGACGCTCGAGATGACGGATGTCGAATGGATCGCCCGCATCATCTGGGCCAGCCAGTAAGGCCGTTCTCCATCCCTATTGAAGCTCCAGCACCGGCTGCTTTTCGCGCGCCGGCTTCACGGTGGCGAGCACGATACCGCCGACCGCGATGAGCGCCGCGCCGGCGGCCACGCCCCAGGTGGGAATCTCGCCAAAATACCAGCCGATCAGGGCCGCGAAGATCAGCCAGCTGTAATCGACTGGCCCGACGATCGAAATGTCCGCCATGCCATAGCCGCGGATGGTGCAATATTGCGCGAAGACACCGACGGGCCCGAGTGCCATGTAGAGCAGCGAGTCCTTGAGCGGCAACGGCTCCCACCATATCCAGGCCGGGATCGCGAGCATCAGCATGCCGAAGACATTGACGTGAACGAGCAGGACCATCGGCCGGTCGTGCACGGCGAGATGCTTTATCAGCAGGCCCTCGACAGCAAAGAGGGCAGCGCCTCCGATGGCAAAGCTCGCCGGCAGTACATAAGCCGGGTCGAAATGCTGGAACGCCCCGCGCGACACCATGATGCCGACGGCGCCGGCGCAGCAGAGCAGGATGCCGCTCCACTGCTTGCGTCCGATGCGCTCATGGAAGACGGCCATGCCCAGGATCAGCACGAAGACCACATAGAGCAGGCCCATGGCGGTCGCATCCACGGTCGGCATATCCGTCTGGGCCTGGACGGCCAGCACCGCGCCGCCGACACCGAGGACGGCACGCATGAAATGCGCGATCGACCGGCTGCTGCGATAGCTCCCGAGGCGAGCGCCGCTGAAGATGACGATGGCCATGAGCGCGATAAAACCGCCGATCATGCGCAGGAAGTTGATCTGCACGACGGACGCGGTATCACCCGCGAACTTGCCCGATGCGAAGATCAGGGAAAATATGCCGGTCGAGAGCAGAACCCACACAATAGCTTCGGCGTTCGTCGCCCATTTTTTCTGCACACCACACCCCATCGATTCGGTGACCCGTTCTGCCTGTGCTGGCCACGCGAAATCAAATGAGAAAATCAGGCCCTTGCATCAGAATTATTGATACGGCGCGTGGGCCGCGCACTGCGCTTGGTCGCGGCGAGAGCGATTTGCTCGGACAAGCCCGCGAATGCCTTGATTTCGCACTCGCCGGGCTCTAACTGGAGCCAAGGAATTGTCCAGGGACAGGAAGTGATGGCAAAAGAAGTCACGGTGCACGAGGCACTGATCTACGTGATGGTGATGATTTCGGCTGCCGACGGCAAGATGCCCGAGATCGAGCTGAAGCGCATCGGCCGGCTGGCGAGCTTCCTTCCGGTTTTCGAGGGGTTCGATCCGGAGCGCATTATCCCGATCGCGCGCGACGTCCAGGCGATCGTTGCCGGCCCGGAGGGCATGGATATCGCGCTCGAGATCGTCAAGGACGCGCTGCCCCACCGCCTTTATGACACCGCCTATTCGCTGGCGGTGGAGATCGCCACTGCCGACCTGCATCTCGACGCGACCGAAATCCGCTTTCTGCAGATGCTGCGCGCGCGTTTCGAACTGGACAAGCTGACGGCTGCCGCGATCGAACGCAGCGCCATCGCCCGCTTCCGCCGCGCCGGCTGAAGCCATGCGCAATCTCGGCCCCAAATCGGAAGCGTGGCTGGCCGAGATCGACATCCATACGCTCGACGACCTTCGCGCGATCGGCGCTGTCGAGGCCTATGCGCGGCTGCGATTCCGCTTCGGCGATATCATCACCCGCAACATGCTGCATGCGATGGCGGCGGCGCTGGCCGATATCGACTGGCGCCAGTTGTCGGTCCAACGCAAAGCCGAACTCGAAGAGCAGGCGAACGAGCGGCTTGCGCACTTCGACGTCACGGAAAATTAGTGCGGCTTCCACATTGCCTTGGTCTGCGTGGCGGTGCTCAATGCGCTCGCAGCTATCCCGATCTTTCGACTGAAACCGGGCTCGGGCAGAGCCGTTTCGGGCACAGGATCGAGAGCGACCGCCCGCTTGACTCGACAAGATGTAAGCTCCCACTACCTTTCGCCTATTCTTTCGGAACTTTGGTATTTCATCGGAGTTCCCTCTTGTTGGCGCGGCTTCCCTAAGGAAATTGTAAGATGTCAGTAAGTGTGCAACCCGCGGAAGAGGTGGTCCATACTCTCGCGAGCCGTCAATCGGGCATCGGGGCGCTCGCTTCTGCCGACCAATCGATTCTCGATGCCATTCCGGCTGCGGTCTATGTCTGCGCCGGCGACGGGACCATTCTGCGCTACAACCGTCATGCCGCCGAACTCTGGGGCCGCGTTCCGACACCGGGTGACATCAACGACCGCTTCAGCGGCGCCTTCAGGCACCATCACGTCGATGGCCGCCGCCTTCCCCATGACGAAACGCCAGTGGCTGCCATATTGCACAGCGGCGTGCCCATGCACGGGCAGGAGATCGTCATAGAGCGTCCTGACGGCACACGCCGAACCGTCCTTGCCGACATCGAGGCTTTGCGGGATGCCCACGGCAATATCACGGGCGCAGTCAATTGCTTTCGTGACATAACCGCCCGCAAGCACGCGGAAGACGATCTTCTCCGCAGCCAGCAGGATCTGGAGGATTTCTTCGACAACGGCGCGGTCGGCTTGCATCTGGTTTCGAGCGACGGCACCATATTGCGTGCCAACAGAGCTGAACTCGACCTGCTCGGCTACGCCGCCGAAGACTATGTCGGGCGCAAGATCATGGAATTTCATATCGACGAACCGGTCATCGAGGACATTCTTCGCCGGCTCTCGGCCGGCGAACGGCTTGATCGCTATCCCGCGCGGCTGCGCGCCAGCGACGGATCGATCAAGCATGTGCAGATCACATCCAACGTCCATTTCGGCGAGGGCGAATTCCTCAATACGCGGTGTTTCACTGTGGACGTGACAAAAGAGCTGGAGGCACAGGCAACATTGCTTGAGCGCAGCCACCACGCCCGCGAGATTCTCGATGCACTGCCCGCCGCGCTCTACACGACCGATTCCGAAGGCAGGATCACCTATTTCAACGAAGCCGCTGTCGAGTTTTCAGGCCGGCGCCCGGAACTCGGCAACGATTCCTGGTGCGTCACCTGGCAGCTTTACGAACCCGACGGCACACCGCTGCCGCATGACGAATGCCCCATGGCGGTCTCGCTGAAGGAAGGCAGACCGGTGCGCGGTGCGGAAGCGATCGCGGAGCGCCCGGACGGTACACGCGTGCCGTTCATTCCATTCCCGACGCCTTTGCGCGATTCGTCAGGCGCGGTTACCGGCGCCGTGAACATGCTGGTCGACATCAGTGAGCGCAAACGCGCCGAGGAGGAACAGCGCACGCTCATCCACGAACTCAACCACCGCGTAAAGAACACCCTGGCCACGGTGCAGGCGATCGCCGCCCAGACACTCAGGACAACGAGCGACCCGGCGGCATTTGCCGAAAAGCTCCAGGGCCGGATACAAGCGCTCAGCAGCGCACACGATCTTCTCACCCAATCCCGTTGGGTTGGCCTGGCGATCGATGATCTTCTCGCCGCGGAGTTGCAGCCCTATGGCGATCTGGATTCGGGTCGGTTTGAGATTTCAGGCGAGAGCGTCGTTCTGGAACCAAGAATAGCGCCTGTGCTGGGAATGGTGCTACACGAGCTTGCCACAAACGCGGCAAAATATGGGGCGCTCAGCGTCCTCCCTGGCAAAGTGCAACTCGGCTGGAGCGTTTCCGACGGTAAGACGCCGCGGCTCCGCCTTCGGTGGCGGGAAGTCGGGGGGCCTCCGGTTGCCACTCCGCGCGTGCCGGGGTTCGGTACCCGGATCATCGAGAGCAGCATAACCAGGGATCTCCGCGGCAAGGTTACCTTCGATTTCGCCCCAGGGGGCCTCGATTGCCAAATGGAATTTCCCCTGACATGAGTGACGCAACGACAGGTGCCCCACTGCGCGTCCTGATCGTCGAGGACGAAGGTTTTCTGGCGATGGAAGCCGAGGACATATTGCACAATTTCGGGTTCGAAGTCGGCGCGAGCGTGGCTTCAGTCAGCGAGGCATTGAGCTGGATCGAGGAGAGCGGCAATTTCGACGTTGCGCTGCTCGACGTCAACTTGCGGGGAGAAACCGTCTTCCCAGTCGCCGACGCGCTCGCCACGCGCGGCATCGGCTTCGCCTTCGCGACGGGATACGGGGACGAAGGTGTCCGCCCCGATCTGCGCGCCTATCCGATCATCTCCAAACCCTACGCGCCGGAGGAACTCCGCAACGCGCTCCATGCCGCCGCTACGCTGCTCAGGTGACCTTCGCCGAACGGCTGTCGTCGGCGCTATCGGGGGCCTCGCAAACAGCCGACAGCTTGTTGCCATCGGGATCGCGGACATAGGAGCCGTAGAAATTCTCATGGAACGGCCGAATACCCGGTGGCCCTTCATCCGTGCCGCCATAGAGAAGGGCAGCGGCATGGAAGGCCCGTACGGCTGGCCGGTCCGGCGCGAGAAGCGCCGTCATCGATCCATTGCCGACGCTCGCCTCTTGCTTGTCGAAGGGATAGACGACCCAGAACCGGCAGCGGATATCGCGCTGGGATGCATAACCCGCCTCGTCGTGATTGGTGAACAGCCTCTCGTAACCCAGCGTCCTGAGCACCGGATCGTAGAATTCGATCGCCCGATCCAGGTTGTTCGTGCCGACCGTCACGTAGAGAAGCATGCTCACTCCTGATCGGCTGCCTCGGCATGCCGTCCTTTGAAACCCTTGGCGAGCAGGAACATCTCGACCGATTCCGCACGTGAAGCACCGGGCTTCACATGTACAACCTGCTTGAAATTCCGCTTCAGCAAGTTGAGAAGGTCGCGTTCCGTGCCGCCCTGGAAAGTCTTGGCAAGAAAATGCCCGCCTTCCGCAAGAACTTCAATAGCAAAATGCGCCGCCACCTCACAGAGATGCATGGTGCGGATATGGTCCGTGCGCTGATGACCCGTCGTCGGCGCCGCCATGTCGGACACCACGAGATCTGGCTCGCCGCCGAGGGCCTTCATCAGCAAGCCGGGCGCCGCGTCGTCGAGGAAATCCATCTGCAGGAAGTGGACGCCGCCGATATTGTCCATCTCAAGGAAATCGATCGCCACGACCCGGATATTGTCGTTGGTCGAATTGGTCACGCGCGCGGCGATCTGCGACCATCCGCCCGGCGCCGCACCCAGGTCGATGATGCGCTTGGCGCCCTTCAGGATATGATGCTTTTCGTCGATCTCGAGCAGCTTGTAGGCCGCGCGCGAGCGATAACCATCGGCGATTGAACGCTGCACGTAGGGATCGTTGATGTGACGCTCCAGCCAGCGGCGGGAACTCTCCTTGAGCTTGGTCTTCTTGATGCGCTGGGTGAGCATCTTGCGGCCGGCGCCGCGGCTTGATTCCGGAGGCTTTGCCATCAGTTCCCTCTTTGATAGGGCGGTCGCGCCCTGGAACGGCGCCAGACGCCGTCATCGGCCATCATCTCGGTGAGCAGGCCCTCGCGCAAGCCCCGATCTGCAACGCGCATGCGATCCGTGGGGAAGCGGCGGCGGATCGCTTCCAGGATCGCGCAGCCAGCCAGCACCAGATCCGCACGATCCGGGCCGATGCAGGGATTGGCGGCCCGCGCCTCGAAATCCAGCGACACCAGCTTGTCCTGCATCGACGTCACCTCGTCGGCACTCATCCACAATCCGTCCACCTGGCGGCGATCATAGCGCGGCAGGTTGAGATAGACGCCGGCAAGCGTGGTGACCGTGCCCGACGTCCCGATCATGTGGAAGCCCGAGTCGGCGCCGTTGAGCGCCGAGGCATGTGGCGCCTCGAAGGCATCCAGCATCCCCGATACTTCGCGCACCATGTCCTCGAAGATCTCCGGCGTCACATGCTGGCCGCCATGCCGCTCCGACAGCGTCACGACGCCAACGGGGAGCGATGTCCAGTGCGTGATGTGATTGGCGAGACGGGGCTGGCGCTGGCCTTCTATCTGCAGCACCGCGATCTCCGACGAGCCGCCGCCGATATCGAAGAGCACGGCCGATCGCGCCTCGCGGCCGATCAGCGAAGCGCAGCCGGACACGGCAAGGCGCGCCTCGGTCTCGCGATTGATGATTTCAAGCGAAAGCCCGGTCTCGGCCGTCACGCGTTCCAGGAAGACTTCGCCATTGCCCGCCGCGCGGCAGGCTTCGGTCGCGATCAGGCGCATGCGGCGGATGTTCTTCGAGGCGAGCTTGGCCGCGCATATCCTCAGCGCCTCGACCGAACGGTCCATGGCGCCTTCGGACAGCATGCCGCTGGCGCCCAGGCCCTCGCCCAACCGGACGATGCGGGAGAAGGCATCGACGACGCGGAACTGACCGGGGCGCGTCGGCTGCGCCACCAGAAGCCGGCAATTGTTGGTGCCGAGATCGAGCGCCGCATAGAGCCCATCCTGCTCCGGATGGAAATTGCGGTGATGCCGCTGTGCCTGCTCCGGACGCTGGTCGCGCTGAACCGGCTGCTGCGCGACAGGCGGCGCAACCTGGCGCGGCTGTTCCTTCGGCGGCGTGTTCTGCGGCAGCGGGCGGGCCTGCAAGCGGCGATGGCCGCCGTCGTGACCATGCTTGCTCTGCCTCTGGCCGCCGGGACGCGTGCCATCCTGCCCGCTATTCGAAGCCTGCTGCCGGCCAGCATCGGCCGGACGCGCAGAAGCATTGGCGCCACGCGAACGCCGCCTGCGCTTCTTCTTCGGGCCGCTGCCCGCTGGAGGATTGCTCTGTGGGTGTTCCGAACCGGCCGGCGCCTGGGGCGCCGCGACCGTTACGGGGGGCTGGGCGTTCGCGCTGCCTCTCTTGCGCTTCCGCTTGCCGCGCCTGGATCTCTGTGATCCCGGCATTTGCCCCGCATCCGACACACCCGCTTCATACGGCTTCGCGCCGGAATCGGGGTCGTGCACTTTTACTGTCCATTCGCGCCGCGCAAGACTTGGAAGTCGCAGCAGGCGCATGCTTGTTTTGACGTTGGCGCGACCATATCAGCATGTCACGAAATCGCCAAATTCTTTTTGGCCGGCGCAAACGCACCCGATAGCGAACGATACTCATCCCGCCTTGTGGAAATCCTTTCGAATTACCACTTGATCGGACCGGCGAATATGTTAGAAGGCGCTCGAAACCGGCTACGGGTTTGCCTGGCCGAGGCAAACAAGCGCTATGAACGCGCACCACGATCCGGACCAGGACGCTGATCACTCAGCCATTGGGGAATAGGTTAACGGTAGACCCACGGACTCTGACTCCGTTAGTCCTGGTTCGAATCCAGGTTCCCCAGCCAACTGTTTGCGTAGCAAAGTCAACGCATTGTCGGCGCCCTCACTCGGCCGGGCACCTATCTTCATGTCGCGTCACGTTGCAATCTACTTCCCTTGGCTTCAACCGCTTTCCGCGAGACAACGGCAAATCCATGCTACGTGGGATTATTTCACTTCGCCGGGCCAGAGGCCCAAATGGCGCGGTGCCGAGCAGGTCATCGCGACCCTCGATCGCGGCCGACGTGGCGCCGGCACCGTCAATCACTGCATGCACGGACAGCAGTCAATTATCGAGGAAGTGCTCGACTGGCGGCCGGGTTAACTATTGATCACGCGAAGCAGCCGTCATCGCCGAAGCGAGACGGCCGCGATTTCAAGGCAACCACAGTGACGGCCTAATGGCCACAATTAGAACTTCGCCTCGACCCAGCTGGCAATCTCGAGCGCGTTGACGCTGTCCTCGAAGATCCCGCTGATGTCTTTCTTGACGATTACCCGCCGGCGCTCGCCCTCCTCGGCGACGATGATCGCCTTGTGCACCATGCTCGTTGCGGGATCGGCATCGATCAACACGCCGAACAGCCGGATGGAACCGAGATACTTCGGCACCTGCTCGACAAGCGCCAGGAGATCATCGACATGCTCGACCTCGAGCGCATCGGCGAGCGACGTGAAATGCGATCCCTCGATCTCTTCGCCGACGAAGGAACCGAGCATTTCCAGCATCTCGCCCTCGCCATTGGCGACCAGGAAAATGCGTGAGCTCTTGTCCAGCCTACGGATGCGGCCGAACTCCTTCACCTTGGATTTTGCCTTGAGATCGATACTCCCAGCCTGCATTGCCATTCCCCTTTTTGATTTTGGCATTGATGCATATAAAGCAGGGATTTGAAGTGCTCGGCAAGCTGTTCTTTGTGATCGTTCTGCCGTAATAGGCTTTGATTGAAGCCGGTCCCAGAACCGGCCATAATAAACCAGTGACGATTGTGGGGGTCGCACGAATGCAAAAGACAAAAGGTGCCAAATCGGGCGCCGTGCCGGTCACGCGCGCCAATGGCGACCAGACCAAGGAAAAGATACTTGACGCCGCCGAAGAACTGTTCGGCGCCCAGACCTTCGATACGGTCTCGCTGCGCGACATTACCAATCGCGCCGACGTGACGCTGGCGCTTGCCAGCTATCATTTCGGCACCAAGGACAACCTGTTCGGCGCCGTGGTCGCCCGCAGGGCCGATATTCTCAACAGGATTCGCTTGGAACGGCTGGAGGAACTCCAGCGCGAGGAGAGCACGAGCGTCGAGGCTCTGCTCGATGCCTTCATGCGGCCGCTCTTCACCCAGACGCTGAATGGCGGCGACGGCTGGAAGGCCTATGTCAGCCTGATCTCAAAGGTGGCAATGACCGACCGTTGGCATGAGCTCGTCCGCGCCAATTTCGACGAAACCGCCAACCTGTTCGTCGCGCGACTGCGAGAACTGAGGCCGGGCCTGTCCGACGAGGCCCTCTATCGCGGCTTTTCATTCACGCTTCAGCTCGGCCTGCAAGTCGTATCGCAGAACCAGCGGGTCGATGCGCTTTCGGGCGGACGCTACTCGGGGAGCGAACTTGAGCGTTCCTATGCGATGGCGCTGAAATTCGTCGCGGCAGGCATGTTGGGCCTCGAAAGCTGACGCGCTATCGCACGCGGTCGAGCGAGCGGGAAACCATCACGACGGGAACCAGGCCGGCAACGATGATGATCAGCGCCGGCACGGCAGCGTCCGGCACCTGGGAGCGCGAGGCGTCCTCATAGACCAGTGTCGCCAGCGTGTTGAAATTGAACGGCCGAAGCAGGATCGTCGCCGACAATTCCTTGATCGTCTCGATGAAGACGAGAAGGGCCGCGGTCAGCACAGCCGGCCGCATCGCGGGGATCAGGATGGCGCGCAGCGTCTGGCCGCCCGTGCGGCCGAGCGTACGCGATGCATGATCGAGGCTGACGGGCAGCTTGTGGAAGCCCGCCTCCACCGTGCCCTCAGCCATCGTCAGGAACCGCGCCGTCAGCGCATAGACGATGGCGAACATCGTGCCCGACATGATAAGGCCCGGCTGGAAGCCGAAAGCCTGCTTTACAAGCGCACTGATCGTGTTGTCGAGCGATGCGAGCGGGATGAGCATCCCGATCGCCAGCACCGTTCCGGGAATCGCATAGCCGAATGCCGCCGAGCGCGCGGCCAGCGTCGTGAACCCGTTGCGCCCTACACGGGCTGAATAAGCCAGGACAAAAGCAAGTGTCACCGCGATTGCGGCCGTCGCGCATCCCACCAGCACGGTATTCCAGAGTGCCGAGAGAACCCGGCTCGTGAACAGGACGTCGAGCCGTTTGACGGCATAGCCGCCCAGCACGAAGGCGGGAATCAGGAAACCTGCGGCAACGGGGAGGACGCAGAAAAGCGTAGCAAGCCATTTGCGCGCGCCTCTCAGCTGGACCCGCGCGGCATCATGGACCGTGGTCGTCGTCTTGCCGCCCGCGAAGCGCTGGCTGCGCCGCGCGTGCCGTTCCGCGAGAATCAACAGGACAACGAAGACCAGCATCACCGCCGCGATCTGCGCCGCGCCCGACAGGCTCCCCCGGTTGAGCCAGGTGTCATAGATCGCGAAGGTCAACGTGTTGACACCGAGATACTCGACCGCGCCGATGTCGTTGAGCGTCTCCATCATGACAAGCATCAAACCGGCCGCGATCGCCGGCCGCGCCATGGGAAGCTGCACCCGGAAAAACACCCGGACGGGCGACGCACCCAACGTGCGAGCGACATCCGCCGCCGAACGGCCCTGCAACAGAAACATCGACCGGCAGGCAAGATAGACGTAAGGGTAGAGCACGGAGCCCATGACCAGAACCGCGCCGCCGAGCGATCGGATATCCGGAAACCAGTATTCGCTCGGCCGCGAAAAGCCGAAAATCGCCCTGACAGCAGTCTGCAGCGGGCCGGTGAAATCGAAGAACTCGCCCGCCGCATAGGCCGCGAGGTAGGTCGGCATGGCGAGCGGCAGCACCAGCGCCACGGTGAGCAGCCGCCGCAGCGGAAATTCGAACGACACCGTCAGCCATGCGGCAACGATGCCTGTGACGGCCGTGGCGATGCTGATCAGGACCAGCAGCGCCGCTGTCCGCGCCAGTGCGCGCGGCAGGATGTTGGTCGCGACATGCACGAGGTCCGCCGTGCCGCCGGTCAGCGCGATCCAGACGATCGCCGCCAGTGGAACGATGATGATCAATGAAAAGAGAACCGCTGCCCCCTGTAGCAAGGGGTGCTGCTGTCGCTTGAGAAGCGGCGTGCGTGCATGATCGGCCGGCAGGTCCAAACTGGCGTCCCCAGGTCAGGTTTCAGCCTGGCCTTCTATGCCCGGCGCGCTCAGTCCGCAAGCACGCGCTGGGGCGGAAAGGTGATTTCCACCAATGTCCCCTCGTTCGGGGCGGAGTGGATCGAGAACATCGCCCGGTTGGCTTCGGTCATTGCCTTGGTCAACGGCAGGCCGAGGCCCGTACCGTCGCCGCGCTGGCGGGTGCCGGACGAGACCTGGCCGAACGGCTTCATCGCCTGGTCGAGCTCGCCCTTCGACATGCCGACGCCGGTATCGCGGATGCGAAGCGTCACCGAACCTGAAGGCTCGTAAGCCGTCGACACGACGATCTGGCCGCCTGATGGCGTGTAGCGGATGGCGTTGGCCAGGATATTGAGCGAAATCTGCTTGATCGAGCGCAGATCGGCCACGATGTCGGGCACCGATTGCGAGAGCGACGTGCGGATGATCACCCGCTGGGCATTGGCCTGCGGCTGCACCAGTGATACGGCTTCCGAGACGCAGTCGTTGATGCCGACAGCGGCGAATTCGAGATCCATCTCGCCCGCCTCGATCTTGGAAATGTCGAGCAGGTCGTTGACGATATCGAGCACGTGGCGGCCGGAACGGCCGATGTCGCTTGCATATTCCACATAGCGCGCATGTCCGGCCGGGCCGAAATGCTCGCTGGCGATCATGTCGGAGAAGCCGATGATCGCATTGAGCGGGGTGCGGATTTCGTGGCTGACGCGGGCAAGGAAATCGCTCTTGTGCTGGTTGGCTGTCTCGGCGGCGCGCTTGGCGGCCTTGAGTTCTTCCTCGGAGCGCTTCCACTGGGTGATATCGCGCATCACGGCGCAATAGCTGTTCGACCCCGGCATGCGCCCCATGGTCATGAAGAGCGGGATGAAGCCGCCCGAGGATTCGCGGCCGATAACCTCGCGGCCATCGTTGAGTACGCTGGCAACGCCGTGACCCGATAGACCAGCGAGGTAATCCTGCACCGACTTCTGGCTCTCATGGGCAAAGAGCATGGCAAATGGCTTGCCGCGGGTCTCGGCGTCGTCGAAATTAAACAGCGCCGAGGCCGAACGGTTCATCGAACGGATGCGTCCCTCGGTATCGAGGACGACGACGCCGTCAGTGGCGGTCTCCAGGATCGAGCGCATTTCCTCGACCTCGACCTTGAGGCCCGCGAGCTTGCGCGCCGCCTCGCTCTCGCCGATGATTTCCGGCTCGGCGACGACGGCCAGCATGCCGGCAGCCGGCGTGACCGCCAGCATCAGGGCGCTGGAACTGTCATAGCGAACAGATTGCAGCCGCGCTGACACCAGTATCTGCGTGCCATCGGCGCGGACGAGATAGACGCCGGCATCCGGGCCTTCGCGCCGCGTGATCAGCGCATCGAGACCACCGGCGCCTTCGAGCGCCGCCACGCTGTCGTAACCCGTCAGGCGCCTGAATTCCGAATTCGCCTCGATCAGCCGGTCGCCGGCATGGATGAGGATCGCCATCGGCACGAGGTCGATGGCGTACGCCGTCAGGCCCGGCCCGGTGCCGAGATCCTCGAACATGGTCTGGACGCGCTCTTCGTCCATCAAGGGGTCCTCGGCCTGCTCATCATGCTCGCGGCCGTCGGCACCAATATCCTGCGCACCTGCGCCTTCGGCATCGACGACATCATCGGCCGGCGCGCGATCGTCGCGATCCGTCCGGTCGTCATCTCCGCCCTGCAGCAGGCCGCTGGTCGACTTCACCACGTCGTCATTCGGCCGCTTGCCGAAAGGCTCGAGCTGGCGAGCGATTTCCTTGAGCGCCGCCTGTTCGCTGGCGCTCAACCCGTCACGTATGCTCTTGGCGCGGCGCTCCTCGAGTTGAATGACCTTGTCCGAGAAATTGCCCAGCGGGTTGGAAACGATGTTGAGGGCCGGCACTTCGCCCTGGAACTCGTCCTGTGACGGAGGCAAAGGCTCGTCAGCCGTCGGCTGGTCGCCAGCGGACTGTTCGAACGTGCCATCGACCGTCAGCGGAACGTCGTCCTCCTCGGAGTCATCGGTAGCGAAAGTCAGGCCGAAAGCATGCGGATCCTGTTCGGCGTCACTGACGCGAATGATCCCGAAGCCGCGGAAACCGTCGAACTCCCGATTGCGCGAATAGGTGGGAAGTGCAGCGAGATCCACCGGCACGACGAGATCCGTGCCTTCGACAGGCCATTTGATCGTCCGGCCCGACCAGGTGTCGCGGCGATCGAGCAGGCCGGCAATCTCGTTGTCGGAATCGAGGTCGAAGAGTGCCGCGAGATCGCGGAACGACTGGCCGTTGATATCACCGGAGCGGGGACCGACGGTGCGCGCGAACTCGTCCGAGACCTCGGCGAAACTGCCATGCGCATCGAGCTTCCAGACGAAGCGTACCGGCCGACTGCCGGGATCGAACGCGAAAGCGGCATTCGTCGGAAGCGGTTCTGAAGAACCTTCCACCAGGGTTTCCGCGACGGGTGCTTCCTCGACAGCTTCACTTTCTGAAGTGTGCGTCTCGACAAAATCTTCCGGCGCCTCAGTGGCCTCGTCGGAGGCTTCGGCGAATTCCGGAGAGACGATTTCCTTGTCGGTATCTTCGTTTTCTTCGGCAAACACTTCTGCGGACGTGTCAGCGGCCACGTCAATTTCGGCATCGGCAACGGCGTCCTCGATCGTCCCGGCATCCACCGTCTCGCTAAACGCCTGCTCGGTATCGGCGGCATGCTCAAGAATTCGCGGATCGGTCACGGTCTCCATCACGGACGCCGCTTCGATCTGGTCTTCATCGGCGCCATCGATGGCGGCAAGATCGGCGATGTCCTCCGGAGCCTCGCCCTCATCGACTTCATTTGCGGTATTCTCCGAGGGGATATCGAGCGCCTGTTCGGCGTCGAGCAGAGCAGCGGCATGAACCTCATCGGCTACCGGCTCGATGACATCCTCGGCGGCAACCGATGGCAGATCGTTCTCGCCGATGTCGGTATCCCCGCTATCCACAACTTCGGACAGGGTGACATCGGTCTCGGCTTGCGCCGGCACGCCGTCGTCCAGTTGCGCGGCAGCGGCGACGAACGCCGGCGTTTCGTTACGCAGTTCCGAGGCGTCCGGCAATGCTGAGTCGTCCTCGACCTCGTCATCCGGTGCATCCATCCGGCCAAGAGACGTCTCGACACAGAACAGCAGATAGAGATTGTCGGACAGCTTGCCGATCGCCGCCGGAAGATAACCCGAGCCAGAGGGCACCGGCCGCTTGATCAGGCCATCGGCACTGCGGCTGGCGGCCACGATCAGCGCCCGCGCCGTATCCTGCATGATGCCGATCGAACTGAACCCCGGCGATGCCTGGAGAACCTCGCCGTCGCGATCGAGCACGGCCATGTGGGTGTCGGGATCGTCGAAGCCCTGCAGCATGCCCTTGAGATGCTGTGCCGTGCCGCCCGATACCGGCGATGAGAACATCACCAGCGGCTCGCCGCCGATTGCAACCAGATTGACTTCCGCCTGCATCGCCGATGTGCTGAAGCCGCTCGCGATACGCATCACGAAACCACGCTTGTCGCCGACGGTGACCAGTTGGGCGGCAGTCGCCGTCAACTGGCGATAGGCTACGCCGCCACGGTCCGGTCCGCTGTCGATAAGATCGTAAATGGCGCGATGGCCGAACAGGCGGGCGCCCTCGCCGTTGGCCCACAGCACGTCCTTCATGTCCCGCGAGAACAGCGCGATCGCCTCACCCGCGGCAAAGCGGGCGCGCACCGCCGGGTGCACGGCGACATCTATGAATGGGTATTGAACCTGCGGCATGGCGGACCTTGGAACGCAAAACTTGGTAAACGCGATGTTAACTCTTCATTAATATCTCCTCTGCGGCGAAGGGTCCACAGTGCCATGCGGGAATTGCATGAAAGGGTTAACTTTGCTGCATTGCGGAATTATGTTGCAATGCACAATAATCGATGCTATATGACGATCATCGAATAGAGACCACCCGGAAAAACCGGTCAACCCATTCCAAGGAGCATTCCACATGGCATTCGCGAAGAAAACCGCTTCCGACGACGTATTCTCCCTCTCCGCCTTCGACCCGTCGAAGTTCTCCGACACCTTCCGCGATTTCGCCGAGAAGAGCTCTTCCAAGACCAAGGAAAGCCTTGCCAAGGTGAAGGAAGTCACCGAGGAAGCCAGCAAGACCGTTGAAGCCACGCTGCAGAGCGCCCAGGCCGGTACCGTCGAACTCGGCATGTCCGCCATCGGCATGATCCGCACCAACACCGAGACCTCGCTCGCCCATCTCGAATCGCTGCTCGGCGTGAAGTCGGTCTCCGAATTCTTCGAACTGCAGACCTCCTTCTTCCGCAAGCAGGCCGAAGCCGCTGTCGAGCAGGTCAAGGCACTCTCCGAGACCTCCAAGAAGGTTGCGGAGAACGTCTCCAAGCCGGGCAAGGATGCCGCCGAGAAGGCCATGTCGTCCTTCAAGATGACCGCCTGAGCTATCGCATATCAGTAACGCGTCCCTAGTGAAGCGTATGAGGCCGGGCAATGCCCGGCCTTTCTGTTCCCTGCGGCACAGACTGGTGGCCATGGTCGCGCTATAAATTGCCTCAAGTTGAAAAAAGCGGCCGAGGGGCTTGAAAAAAAATCTTACCCCTCGTATGTCACGCCCAAGAATGCTAAGAGCGTTCCAGTGGATATGCGGTTGTAGCTCAGTTGGTTAGAGCGCAGGATTGTGGCTCCTGAGGTCGGAGGTTCGAGACCCCCCAACCGTACCATTCCCCACTTCTCCATAGTTTTGATCGGGCGTGGTTTTGCCGGCACTGCCGATGCATTGTCATTGCGAACCGCACCATTTCATCGTTTCCAACGGCCTGTTCCAGCTATCCCACCTCCTTTCGGCGTGCTAGTTTGAACGCAGGGGGAAGGCGATGTTCAACGAAACTTGCCCGGCCAGCCTGCCCCAAAATACGCATTTCGACGTTGCACACGGAGGCATTGATGATCGCGTTCAATATCGTGCGTTTCAAAGTCAAGCCTGGCATGGAGGCCGCCTTTCTCGATGCGCACGGCAAGATCGCCGATAGCTGGTCGGGTTTGCGTCACGCCAACATCATCAAGACAGGCGAAGGTCGCTACTGCATTGTCGCGGAGTGGGATAGCATGGAGGCACTGGCAGGCAGCCGGCCCCAGATGATTGCCACGCTCGACAGTTTTCGCGAGACCCTCGAGGACCTCGGCAGCGGGTTGGGCGTCACCGACGCGGTCGCAGGTCCGGTCGTCCTGTCGGCAAAATAGTGCAGGAGAAGATCGGCGATCGCGATCGCGATCCGCCTCCCGCGATCAATATGCCGGGGTTTGCGCACCGTTCGCAACTGCGGCAGTTCTTAACAAAACACTACCTATCCGCTCTTGCTCTCTTCGCACACGCAGCATAATAGATGTGTGTCCAAAAGAGGGCAGAATTGAGCATTGGGGATCTGCCGGTTTCGACAGATAGAATACGAAGGACCTTATATGAACATTTCACTCAATCATCTGGATCAATCCGAAAACGCCATTATCGACGTGTCGCTTGTGGCAAACCGTGTCAGAACGAGCCGCCAGGCCGCTGGATACAGCATCGAAGACCTGGCCGTGACATGCGGCCTTACGAGCGCGGAAATTGTCCGCATCGAAGACGGCATCGAGATCGATATGCAGCACCTGAAGCGCATTGCCCCGGCGCTGCAACTGTCTGTGACCAGTCTTCTCGAAGCCCAGGCTTGACAACTATTCGCGGCCGACCCTGTTGGGCCGGCCGCCTGCATTCCAGAGCCGCTCATTGTTAAATGGAGGCTCTATCCAAGAAGCCGGCCAAGCGCCCGCAAATCCCTTATAAAATCCTGTCTCGCTTCCGCCTGTGACGGCTCGCATTTACACGTTCAGTGATTATGCCTCGGTGGGTTCCTGGCGATCTGCCGGAACTCCGTCGCACCTTCGAGCGTGGCGCCCTCGGCGAGCGAATTGACCGTCTTGCGATAGATGCGCTGCCAAGGCGTGGCGTCCGGCGGTACGGCGGGAATACCGTCACCCTTGCGCCGCTCGATCTCGGTATCATCCACCAGCATGTCGCAGCGGCCGTGGTTGAAATCGATACGGATGACATCGTCGGTCCTGAGCCATGCGAGCCCGCCGCCCGCCGCACTTTCCGGCGAGGCATTGAGGATCGACGGACTGTCCGACGTGCCGGACTGGCGGCCATCCCCGATGGTGGGCAGGCTCTTGATGCCGCGCTTCAGGAGATGATCCGGCGGCTGCATGTTGACGACCTCGGCCGAACCTGGCCAGCCTATGGGACCGGCGCCGCGAATGACCAGGATCGTC
Organism: Rhizobium sp. TH2; assembly: GCF_024707525.1. Lineage (NCBI taxonomy): Bacteria > Pseudomonadati > Pseudomonadota > Alphaproteobacteria > Hyphomicrobiales > Rhizobiaceae > Rhizobium > Rhizobium sp. TH2. The sequence continues at coordinate 4,215,076 of NZ_CP062231.1, forward strand.
TTCTCGTCGATGCCGAGCGCGGGATCGTTGATCCGCTTGTGATAATCCTCCGAACCGTCGAACACCACGCATTTGCCCTCGAACACGCCTTCATGACCCGGTTCCTGCAGGTAGCGGCGACGGAAATCATCCGAGACCACGCTCATCTTCATGATCGCGTAATCGAAAAGATTGCCCTTGAGCACGAGGAAGCCCGCGCGCTCCATCATCGGCGCGGCGTAGGGATAGATCACCTCGCGGTCTTTCGCTTCACGACCCTCGAGATTCTCGGCCATCGTCCTGCCCGTGACGGTGCGACAGTCGCCGTTCAGCTTGCCGTTCTCAAGCAGTTCCCACATCACGGCAGGCGTGCCGCCGGCGCGATGATAGCGCTCGCCGAGATAGGCACCGGCCGGCTGGACATTGGCGAGCAGCGGAATATCGAAGCCGTGGACCTGCCAGTCCTCGGGATAAAGCTCGACGCCGGCGTGCTTCGCCATCGCGGCCAGATGAGGCTGGGCATTGGTCGAGCCGCCGATCGCCGAATTGGTGCGGATGGCGTTGAGGAAGGACTCGCGCGTCAGGATGTCGGAGGGCTTGAGATCCTCGAGCACGATCTCGACGGCGCGACGCCCGGTGCGATACGCCATCTGACCGCGCTCGCGATAGGCGGCCGGTATGTTGCCGCAGCCGGTCAGCGACATGCCGAGCGCCTCGGCCAGCGCATTCATGGTCGAGGCCGTGCCCATCGTGTTGCAATGACCGATGGAAGGTGCCGAATCGAGCACCGCCTCCATGAACTCTTCCTTGTCGATCTCGCCTGCCGCATAGCGCCGACGCGATTGCCACATGGCCATGCCGGAACCCGCGAGCTTGCCGTCGTGCCAACCATCGAGCATCGGACCGCCCGAGAGCACGATCGCCGGTATGTCGACCGTCGAGGCCGCCATCAGCGCCGAGGGCGTGGTCTTGTCGCATCCGGTCGTCAGCACCACGCCGTCGATCGGATAGCCGTAAAGCACTTCCACCAGGCCGAGATAGGCGAGATTGCGGTCGAGCGCCGCCGTCGGCCGCTTGCAGTTCTCGAACAGTGGATGGGTGGGGAATTCGATGGCGATGCCGCCCGCGTCGCGTATGCCGTCGCGGACCCGTTTGGCCAGTTCGATATGATGGCGATTGCATGGATTGATATCGCTGCCCGATTGCGCGATGCCGATGATCGGCTTGCCGGAGCGCAATTCCTCGGGCGTGATCCCCTGGTTCATGAAGCGCTCGAGATAAAGCGCCGTCATATCGATGTAATCAGGGTTGTCGAACCAGTCCTGGGAACGCAGGCGGCGCTTTGGATTTGGTTCGGACATATCGATCATTCCCGTGGAGTCACAAATTAGTACCCCGCCCCAACCCCTCCCCACAAGGGGGAGGGGCTAACCGGCGGCACCCCTCCCGCCCAAAAAGCAACGTCTCCACAAGTGGCGATCGTGAGATGAGAAAAGAGCGGTGATACACGTTAAGCCCCTCCCCCTTGTGGGGAGGGGTTGGGGCGGGGTCTTAAAATTACTTCCCGATCTTCGACAACGCCCGGTCGAAATCCTCGATCAGGTCATCCGCATCCTCGATCCCAGCCGAGAGCCGCAGCAGCCCCGGCGAGATGCCCAGTTCGACGCGTGCATCTTCGGTCAGGTTCTTGTGCGTCGTCGTCGCCGGATGGGTGATCAGGCTCTTGGCGTCACCAAGATTGTTGGAAATCATGACAACGTCGAGCCCGTCTTGCACCGAGAAGGCAGCATTCTTGCCGCCCTTCAGCTCGAACGCGACCAGTGTCGAGCCGCCGGTCATCTGGCGCGCGATAATGTCGGCCTGCGGATGATCCTTGCGGCCGGGATAGATCACCTTGGCGACCGCGCTGTGACCCGCGAGGAAATCCGCCACCTTGGTCGCGTTCTCCGTCTGCTGCTTTACGCGCAGTGCCATGGTCTCCAGGCCCTTGAGCAGAACCCAGGCGTTGAACGGCGACATGGCCGGGCCGGAATGGCGGAAATAATCGTGCAGGTTGGCGTCGATCCATTCCTTGTCCGACAGCACCACGCCGCCGAGGCAGCGGCCCTGACCATCGATATGCTTGGTGGCGGAATAGACGACGATATGGGCGCCGAGTTCGAGCGGCTTCTGGAACAGCGGCGTGGCGAACACGTTGTCGACCACGACCTTCGCGCCGACCTGGTTGGCGAGCTTCGCGACGCCTTCGAGATCGACCACTTCAAGCGTCGGATTGGTCGGGCTTTCCAGGAAGAACACCTTGGTCGTCGGGCGGATTGCCTTTTCCCAGTTGGCGAGATCCTTGCCGTCGATCAGCGTACATTCGATGCCGTATTTCGGCGCCAGCGTCTCGACCACCCAGCGGCAGGAACCGAACAGTGCGCGCGCGGCGACGATATGGTCGCCCGCCTTCAACTGGCAAAGGATCGCGGCGGTGACGGCCGCCATGCCGGAGGCTGTGGCGCGGGCGTCTTCCGCGTTCTCCAGCAGGCACATGCGCTTTTCGAACATGTCATTGGTGGGGCTGCCGTAACGCGCATAGATGAAGCCGTCCGTCTCGCCCTTGAAACGGGCTTCGGCCGCGGCCGAGTTCTCATAGACAAAGCCCTGCGTCAGGAAGATCGCTTCGGAAGTCTCACCATATTGGGAACGCAATGTGCCGCCGTGGACGAGTTTGGTTGCCGGCCGCCAGTTCTTGCTCATATCATCACCTTCAGACATCAAAAAACCGGCCGCAAAAAGCAGGCCGGTTTCCAACGAACCCGGCCTTTTTAGCTACTTGTTTAACGTGGCTGCAAGCCGGCCGGCCAAATCACCACGGGACAAATCGGGCTTAACGCATCTGCCTTCTTGCGTCAACGGGAATGGATTTCTATTGTCCCGTCCTGACCCTTAGGAGATGAAATGGCAGGCATACTTGCAGACCGCGCGATCCGGACATTGTTCGACGAAGGCCGGCTTATATCCGAAAAGCCGCTCGACGCCGACCAGATCCAGCCGGCCAGCCTCGATCTCCGGCTGGGCGCCAACGCGTTCCGCGTGCGCGCGTCCTTCCTGCCGGGGCCATCAAAGCGCGTCGCCGATAAGCTCGACAGGCTCAAGCTGCATGTGATCGATCTCTCGGAAGGCGCGGTGCTGGAAACCGGCTGCGTCTATATCGTGCCGCTGATCGAGAGCCTCGACCTGCCGGCCTCGCTCTCGGCCTCCACCAACCCCAAGAGTTCGACGGGCCGGCTCGATATCTTCACCCGCGTGATCACCGACTATTCCCAGGAATTCGACCAGATTCCCTTGGGCTACAAGGGGCCGCTCTACCTCGAAATCTCGCCGAAGACCTTCCCGATCGTAGTCCGCCGCGGCTCGCGCCTGTCGCAGATCCGCTTCCGCAACGGCCAGTCGCTGCTCAGGGAAGACGAGATGCTGGCGCTGCACCTCTCGGACACGCTGGTCGCCAGCGAAAAGCCTGTGATTGCAGGTTCCTCGATCGCGCTGTCGATCGACCTCAAGGGAACCGGCCCGGAGGGGCTGATCGGCTATCGCGGCAAGCGGCATTCGGCGGTCATCGATGTCGACGTGAAGGCGGCCCATGACATTTTCGATTTCTGGGAGCCGATCTACAGTCGCGGCCGCAACGAACTGATCCTCGATCCGGACGAGTTCTACATCCTCGTCTCCCGCGAGGCCGTGCACGTGCCGCCGCTCTACGCGGCTGAAATGGTGCCCTTCGATCCGCTGGTCGGCGAGTTCCGCGTCCACTATGCCGGCTTCTTCGATCCCGGATTCGGCCATGCCCAGGCAGGCGGTGCGGGCGCGCGGGCGGTGCTCGAAGTGCGCAGCCACGACGTGCCGTTCATCCTCGACCATGGTCAGATCATCGGCCGGCTGGTCTACGAGCACATGCATGAAATGCCCGAGGCGCTCTACGGCTCCGGCCTCGGCTCGAACTACCAGGCACAGGGCTTGAAGCTTTCCAAGCATTTCAGGGGTGCGGCGGAGTAAATCTCATCCGTGTTTCGCGCGGCGCAGTTCGACGAGTTCGTGCCGGATCTCGCGAAGCTCGCGCAGGATTTCCGCCTGCTCCACCTCCATCTCGGCTTGCGCCTCCTTCACCTCCGCCTCGTGCTCGGTCTGCATGGCCGAGACGATGATACCGATGAACAGGTTGAGCACGGTGAACGACGTGGCCAGGATGAACGGCAGGAAGAACATCCACGCCTGAGGATGCTTGTCCATCACCGGCCGGACGATCTCGGCCGCCCAGCCTTCGAGCGTCATGACCTGGAACAGCGTGAAGGCGGAGGCGGCGATATTGCCGAAATAGACCGGAAAATCCGCCCCGTAGAGTTTGGTCGCCATGACTGAGAAAACGTAGAAGACGAGCATCAGCAGCAGGAAGATCGACCCCATCGAGGGCAGCGCTAGGAACAGGCCGCCCACCACGCGCCGCATGGAAGGGATGATCGAGACGAGCCGCAGGACACGCAGCACGCGAAGCGCACGCAGGATCGAAAGCGGTCCGCTTGCCGGCAGTAACGAAATACCTACGACCAGGAAATCGAAGACACGCCAGGGATCGCGAAAGAAGGCAGTCCTGTAGATCACGATCTTGGCCATCAGCTCGACGACGAAAACGCCGAGCAGCGCATGATCGATCAGATGCAACAGGTCGCCGTACTTCGCCATGATAGAAGGCGAGGTCTCCAGCCCGAGCGTGACGGCATTGAGCACGATCAGCCATGTTATGGTGAGATCGAATACGCGCGACTCGATCAGGCCCTGCAAGCGCTCCATGTCTCGCCTTCCCTTTTGATTTTCACCGCTCGCTCTTAGCAAGGCGGACCTCGGGGAAGGAAGGCTTATCTTGAGCTATTCACGCAGCTTCAAGCAATTCGATACGCGCGATCGCACGTTCGAGCGCTGCGATACAGACGGGATCATGCGACGCGCCGGCACCTTCATGAAGGATTGCGAACGCTTTGGCGATCGGCATGGCAGCGCGATAAGGCCGGTCCGCCGTCAGCGCATCGAATACGTCAGCGGTGGAAATAATCCTTGTATCGAGGCAGATTGCATCGCCCGAAATCCCGCGCGGATAGCCCTTGCCATCGAGGCGCTCGTGATGGGCGCCGGCGACGCGCGCGAGATCGGAGAAGACGGTGATTTTCTGCAAAATCGCCTCGGAATGAGCGGCGTGGTCCTTCATTGCCTCCCATTCCTGTCCATCGAGCTTGCCATTCTTGTCGAGGATCGAATTGCTGACGCCGAGCTTGCCGATATCGTGCAGAAGAGCGGCGCGCTTGATCCAGCGCCGCTTCGGCAGATCATAAGCCATCTCTTCGGCGATCATGTCGGTGAACAGCGCCACGCGATCGCTATGGCCAGAGGTGAACGGGCTCTTGGCATCGATGACACGCGCGAAGGCTGCGGCGATGTCGTCGAGATAGTCCTCGTCAGCCATGCGCGCCGACTGGCCGGGTTCCAACGAGAGCACGATCTCGCTGAGTTCAAGCGAGGCGAGCGTGCTCCAGAAAGCCTCATCAGAGGCAAGCCTGAGGAACACATCCGCGAAGGCCGGGTCGAACCAGGAACCGCTGCGGCGCCTGACTTCCCGGCATGCGGCATCCCTGCCGCCGCTGACATAGAAGACGTCGATCACCTGGCACATCAGGGCAATCCGCGCGAATGGCGAGATGACAGCGCCGGCCAGACCTTGCGGCTTGCCGCCGCCGTCGAAGTGTTCATCGAGATCGAGGATTCCATGAGCCACGGGCTCGGAAAAATGCATCTGCCGCGCAATTTCGGCGCCGCGTTGGCAGCGCGTCTCGATCAGTTCCCGCGAGATCGTGCCGCCATTCTGCAATATGTTGAGCACGCCGCGAAAACGCTCGGCGAGCCCTGCTTGCAATCCTGTGTGGCTCAGCACGAAGCCCAGCACCTGACTCAAGCTGGAGTCGACGAGCTTGAAATCCTTCTTGAACGTCAGGTCGTCGGCCAGGTAAAGTTCGCAGATGCGTGCCGCATTGGACGAACAGCCGAGATCCTTCAGGAGCAAGGTGTAATAGAGATCGCCAAGTTCTTCCGTCGAGAAGCCGAGTTGCCGACCGATCTGCATGCCGATCCAGCAGCAGCGGATGCAGTGACCCGCCGGTTGGCCCTCGGTCATATCGAGCGCGTGGCTGAGCGCGCCCATGATCTCCGCGAGACGGATCGATTGCCCTGACATGATGTGCCGACCCCCGCTGTTTGACGAAGGGTGACGCTAACATGGCCGCGCTGAGAGAGTCTTAACGGCCCTTGACAGCAGGCCGAATGTATCGGATTTGAAAGGCCGTGCGGGTGTAGCTCAATGGTAGAGCAGCAGCTTCCCAAGCTGAATACGGGGGTTCGATTCCCCTCACCCGCTCCAGCACCTTTCCCGTCAGAAATTCTTCAGCGCCTCGGCATCGGTGATCTGCACCATGCGGCCGCGAATGGAAACGCCGGTTTTCCGGAGCATGGAGAAGGCACGTGACAGCGCTTCCGGCGCGAGGCCCAGCTTGCCCGCGAGCAAGCTCTTCTGGAATGGCAGCTTGAAGGCATTGCCGGGGCCGCCATGGGCGTGCCAAAGCTCGAGCAGGTACTTGGCAACGCGCTGAGGCGCGGTGTGCAGCCGGTCGTTGGCGACGCTGAGACGGGCATCCATCGCATGGAACGCCATGATCCGCATCAGCGACAGCGCGAGCGCGGGCTCCTCGACGAGCATTGGCCGGATTTTCTCTCCATCGAAGCGGGCGAGTGTCGTCGCCTCCGCAGCCTGCACCTGGAACGGATAGCATTCATCGAGAAACATGGCGCATTCGGCAAAGACATCGCCGGCGCCGTAGACCGCGATATCCGCCTCGCGGCGGTCCTTTTCGAGCCGGTAGAGACGGACATGCCCACTCAACACCACGAAGAACTCCTGCGGCCGCGAGTCCATCTCGATCAGGATCTCCCGGTTCGGATGGGCAGTCACCACGGCGCTGTCCAGCATCCTTCTCTGCAGCCGCGGATCGAGAGAGGCAAGCAAACGCGATCTGGACAGAACGTCCCGGTCGCGCGCATTCAATTTCAGGCTCTTGTGCAATCCATGGTCTCCCGATGACAGGTCCGGCATGCTCCACAGTACAGGAAGCGTGGGCAACCGAATTGATCTGGATCAATTCCGGGCAAATATTCCCGGAAAAAGCAAAAACCCGGCACGTGGCCGGGTTTGTGTCTTTTGTCATGGAATGGAGAGCTTTACTCCGCGGCGAGCGGCTTGCTCTCCCTGTCATTGGCAGCAAAATCCCGGCGGCTTTTCGCTGCGGCCGGCGTCGTCTCGGTGTCGGGCCTGTCGCTTTCGATCCGCTGGAGGCGTTCCTCGAGCGAGGAGATCGTGCGGCTGTTCTCGTTGAGCAGCCGGGTCAGATCCTCGTTTTCGAGAACCTCCATCTCCTCGTCCTTCTTGCCGAAGAAGCGGCCGAAGATCCAGCCAAGCAGACGGGATAGATCGTCCATGATCAGGAAGAAGGCAGGCACAACAACCAGCGACAGCACTGTCGACACCAGGATGCCACCCATGACCGCGATGGCCATCGGCGCGCGGAAGGCACCGCCTTCGCCTACACCGAGCGCCGAGGGAAGCATACCGGCCGACATGGCGATTGACGTCATGATGATAGGACGGGCACGCTTGCGGCCCGCCTCCACCATGGCTTCGGACCGCTTCATGCCGCGATGCATCATCTCGACCGCGAAGTCGACGAGCAGGATCGCATTCTTTGCCACGATACCCATCAGCATCAGCATGCCGATCATGACGGGCATGGACATCGCATTGTTGGTGATGATCAACGCGATTGCGACGCCGCCGGTCGCCAGGAACAGCGAGAAGATGATGGTGATCGGCTGTAGCACGTCCTTGAATAGAAGGATAAGTACTGCGAAGACCAGCATGATCCCGAGGATCATAGCGGTCACGAAGCCCTGGATCATCTCGCCCTGGATCTTTGTGTCGCCGCTTTCGAGCTGCTGCACCGTCGGCGGAAGCTTCACATCCTTGACGGACTTGTTGAACGCTGCCATGGCCTGATCAAGCGCCACACCCGGCGGCAGGCTGGCACCCAACGTCACGACGCGATTGCGGTCGTAACGCTTGATCATGCTCGGGCCTTCGGAATAATTGACATCGGCGACCGAGGCCAGAGGCACGCTCGCGCCCGTATTCGTCGGAATCTTGAGCGCCTTGATCTCGGCCAAGCTGCGACGAACCGTGAGATTGAGCTGGACCCGCACCGGGATCATGCGATCATCGAGAGAGACCTTCGAAAGCGCCTGATCGATGTCGCCGATCGTGGCGACACGGACCAGCTCGGACACCTGTGCGGTGGTGATACCAAGTCGCGCCATGCGAACCGGGTCGGGCCTGATCTGGATTTCCGAGCGAGGCAGAGCACCTTCAACGCCGACGTTGAGCAGTTCCTTCTGCTTGCGCAGATCCGCCTCCAGGCGCGCTGCGGCAGCGTCCAGATCCTTGGCATTGGACGAGGTCAGGTTATAGGCGACGTCACGTTCGCCACGGTCGTTGAGCTTCAGGATGCGGGCATCCGGAATATCGGTGACACGCTTGAAGATTTCCGTCTCGATATCCCATTGCGGAACCGTACGCCCGTGGATTTCCATCTTCGGGATGTAGGCACCCACAACAGGGAGTTTCCCGAAGACATCGTTGACGATCTTCTTGAGCAGTGAATGCTCGATCTTGTCGAGGTTGACATAGATCGACGCGCGGCGCAGCTCGAGATCACCCTTCGGCGACGAGCCCCCGAGAATATAGATGCTGTCGACTCCCTCGATATCCTTGATGCGATCGCCGACGACCTTGGTCAGCGCATCCGTATCCTCGAGCTTGGCGCTCGGCGGCAATTCCACCGAGAGGATAACGCGGCCGGCATCCTCGGGTGGCATGAAGCTGCCGGGGACGCTTGCGAGGAGCACGAAGGAGCCGAAAAGCACCCCAAGTGATACGACCAGCGTGCCATAACGACCGTACCAGCGGTGCGTGACAGCGCCGATCAGCGCGGTGTAGCCGCGCATGATCCAGCCTTCCTTGCCATGGCTGCCATGGTCGAGATTGGCGTCGGATGCCCGCATTAGATAGGCAGCCATCAATGGCGTGATCAATCGCGCCACCGCCAGCGAGAAAAAGACAGAGATCGCCACCGTCAGGCCGAACTGGATGAAGTACTGGCCGGGGATGCCGCCCATGAACGACACCGGTGCGAAGACCGCGATGATGGTGAAGCTGGTGGCAATGACGGCGAGCCCGATTTCGTCGGCAGCCTCGATAGCCGCGCGATATGGCGACTTGCCCATCTTGATATGGCGGGCGATGTTCTCGATCTCGACGATCGCGTCATCGACCAGGATACCTGTCGCAAGCGTCATGGCGAGGAACGAGACGAGGTTCAACGAGAACCCGATCATGTCCATGATCCAGAAGGTCGGGATCGCCGAGAGTGGCAGTGCAACGGCCGAGATCAACGTCGCACGCCAGTTCCTTAGGAACAGGAACACGACGATAACGGCAAGCAGGGCGCCCTCGATCAGCGTATGGATCGCGGATTCGTAGTTGCCGTAGGTGAAGTAGACTGCGTCATCGACGAGCTGGATATTTACTTCGGGATTCTTTTCGCGGATCGTCTTTAGACCGGCCGCGACGGTCTCCGCAACCGTGACTTCAGAAGCGCCCTTTGAGCGGAACACGGCGAAGGAGACGACCGGATTGCCATTGAAGCGTGAAAACGACGTCGGCTCCTTATAAGTATCCGTGATCGTGCCGAGATCGGCGAGCTTCACGAACCTGTTGGCCGAAACATAGATCGTCGTATTGGCGAGCGCCTTGACGTCACGCTGGTCGCCCAGCGTACGGATCGCCTGCTCGGCGCCGGCAAGCTGGCTACGGCCGGAACCCATATCGGCATTGGTGTTCCTGACCTGGCGGTTCACATCCGCGGCAGTGATGCCATAGGAGTTGAGCTTCGCTGGGTCGAGCTCGATGTGAACTTCGCGATCGGCGCCACCGAACCGGTCGATGCGGCCAACACCAGGCTTGCCCTGCAGCGCGCGCTTGACGGTATCGTCGACGAACCATGAAAGCTCTTCGAGCGTCATGTTCGGCGAAGAGATCGCGAATGTCTGGATCGCGTTGCTTTCAACGTCGATCTTGGTGACTTCAGGCGTCTCGGCCGTGGCCGGCAGGTCGGACTGGATGCGGTCGATCGCATCCTTGACGTCCTGCAGCGCCTTGTCCGAGGGCACTTCGATCTTGAACATGATGGCGGTCGTCGATACGCCGTCATTGACCGTCGACTGGATGAAATCGACGCCGGCGATACCGGCAACGGCGTCCTCGACCTCGCGCGTCACCTGCATTTCGAGTTCGGCCGGAGCAGCACCCGCCTGCGACACGCTGACCGAGACGATCGGCACGTCGATATTGGGGAAACGGGTGATCGGCAAATCGTAGAACGACTTGATGCCGAGCACCGTCAGCAGGAAGAACGCCAGAAGCGGCGCGACGGGATTGCGGATGGACCACGCGGAGAAGTTCATGATCGCGTCCCCGTCAGTTCGATGCGGTCTGCGGGAAGACCGGGTTCACGCGGTCGCCGTCGCGGACATAGGCGCCCGCCTTCTCGACCACGATATCCCCAGCCTTCAGGCCGCTTTCGATCTCGACGAAGTCACCGTCCTGCACGCCGGTTTTCACCGTCGTCAGCTTGACGACGCCTTTGCCATCGACCAGGCGAACGATCGGCGCACCGTCTTCGGTCGTCACCGAGGTCAGCGGCAGGGTCAACACATTACGGTCCGAAATGATGATCTCGGCGGTCGCATACATGCCGATTCGAGCGGCGGAGGCATCGTCGATCGTTATCTTGACCGTGCCGAGTCGGGTCGTCTGGTCGATCACGGGATCAATGGTACGCACCTTGCCTTCCGTCTTCGTGCTCGTGCCGGCAACCGCCAGATGAACGACCTGGCCTGCATGGAGCTTCAATATATCGCCTTCGCCGACATCGGCCTTCAATTCCAGAGCATTGTCGCGAATGATGGTGAACAGCGGATTGCTGCCACCGAGCGCGATCGCGCCGATCTTGGCACTGCGCACGGAAATGATCCCGCCGACCGGGGTCTTCACCTCGGTCCGTGCCAGCTTGAGATCGATATCGTCAAGCTGCGCATCGACGACCTTGATGTCGGCGACATTGGCGAGGATTGCCTGGTTCGCGGAATTGACGCGCGCGGTGGAGGCCGTTGCGGTTGCCCGCAATTGCTCTGCCTGCGACACGGCGATCGCCTTGCTCTTCACGAGCTTTTCCGCCCGTTCGGCTTGGCGGAGGGCTTCCGCCTCGTTCGCCTGCGCTTCGACGAGCTGTGCCTGGAACTGGGCGCCAACGGCCTCGGCCTTGGCCCGGTTGGCCTGCAACTGGCTCTTCTGAAGGATCAGCGCGTCGCGCGACAGCGTGGCAAGCACATCGCCCGCCTTGACGGAATCGCCGACATCGGCCTTGAGATCCTCGATCCTGAGGCCCTCGACCTGCTGCTGGACATAGACCTCTTCGACCGCCTGGATCGTGCCCGAAACAATGACGCGATCGACGAGCTTGCGCTCGCGAACGTCCATAACCCGGATCGCTGGGAGGTTTGCCTTGTCATCGGCCGGCTTGGCCGCTGTCTGGGTGACGGCCGCGGGGTCATCCGCGGCAATGGAAAAGGCTGGAGAGGCCGCAAAAACCGAGGCGGCAATAGCAAACGCTAACTTTCTTATAGACATGTTTCATCGTCCCTGGCCGGTGGTCGAAGTTTGAAATGATAAACCGGTCCCGGCCGAAGCCAGGAGCATACCCTTTTTGCTGCAATGCAACAAGTCCGCTAGCGGACTTCGCGCCAATCACACTGCAACGCGGTCGTCATCCAGTCCGTCAATCACACGCTGCCTCGACCGGCGGGGCAAAACGAACGTGGGACCGACAACACCCGCTATGTGGACATCACGGATGCGCCGCACAAGAGGTATGGAATGCTCTATAATAGCAAAATTGTAAAAATTTGAAGGCGGGAAAAGACCAAGTTTTGAAACTGTTACGAAAAGGTGACAGTTTTGATCGGAAGCGACCAACTTGTATTGCGTGCAATACTTCCTTGGTCGTTTGATCAATCAATTGATCTATGCGACCTTAACGTCCTGCTTCACCGAACGCAAGAGCATGCCGTAGAGATCGCGCGGTTCATCGGGATCGGCCAGCAGATCGAGTTCCTGGTAAAGGCCCGTTCCGGCGAGTCGGTCACGCAGATAGCGTAGCGCGGAGAAATCCTCGATCGCGAAGCCGACGGAATCGAACAGCGTGATCTGGCGATTGTCGGTGCGGCCTTCGGCCTGGCCGGCGACGACCTTCCAGAGTTCGTTGATCGGATGGGACTTGTCCAACTGCTGGATTTCGCCCTCGATCCAGGTCTGCGGCGGATATTCCACGAAGATTTCCGACCTGAGCACGATGTCTCTGTGCAACTCGGTCTTGCCGGGGCAATCGCCGCCGACAGCGTTGATATGCACGCCTTGGCCAACCATGTTGTCGGTCAGGATCGTCGCATTCTTCTTGTCTGCCGTCACCGTGGTGAGGATGTGGGCGCCACTGACCGCTTCTTCCGGCGTAGCACACTCGACGATCTCGAAGCCGTGACCGGCGAGATTGCGCGCGCATTTCCTGGTGGCATTGGGGTCGATGTCGTAGAGGCGCAGCTTGTTGATGCCGAGCACGGCCTTGAACGCCATCGCCTGGAACTCGGACTGCGCGCCATTGCCGAAGATCGCCATCGTGGTGGCACCCTTCGGCGCAAGATACTTGGCGGCCATGGCTGACGTCGCGGCGGTGCGCAGCGCGGTCAGGATCGTCATTTCCGTGATCAGCGTCGGATAGCCGCTCGCTGTATCGGCCAGCACGCCGAAGGCCGTGACCGTCTGGCGGCCGGTGCGGGTATTATAAGGGTGGCCATTGACATATTTGAAGCCGTAGAGCGTGCCATCGCTGGTCGGCATCAGTTCAATGACGCCGGCTTCCGAATGTGCACCGACGCGCGGGGTCTTGTCGAACAGTTCCCAACGGCGGAAATCCTCTTCGATATAGGTGACCAGATCGGTGAGGAAGGTCTCGACCCCCGTCCGCATCACGAGCTTCATCATGTTGTCGACGCTGACGAAGGGGACGATGTTGAGGTTCGGGATCATGCGTAGCTCCTGGTGGGTCTGTCCATCACCTGCTTGCCCATAAGGCTGGTGGTGAGGTCGGTCATGAGGAAAGCGGTACGGCCGCGATCATCGAGGAAGGGGTTGAGTTCGACGAGGTCGAGGCTGGAGACCAGCCCGCTGTCGTGGAGGATTTCCATGACGAGATGCGCCTCGCGGAAGGTCGCACCGCCGGGCACGGTCGTGCCGACTGCAGGCGCGATCGAGGGCTCGAGGAAATCGACGTCGAAGCTGACATGCAGCATGCCGCCCGCATCCGCGATCTCCTTGAGAAACCGCCTTAGCGGCGCCACGATCCCCTCTTCATCGATCATCCGCATATCGGCAACCTGGATGCCGGCCTCGCGAATGGCACGACGTTCCGCGGGATCGACGGAGCGAATGCCCATCATGCACATGTTCTCTGGCTTCACCGGCACTTCGAGCGTCGGGAAATAGCCTTCGAAGCCCGGCTGGCCGGTGAAATAGGCGACTGGCGTCCCATGCAGGTTGCCTGACGTCGTGGTGACCAGCGAATGGAAATCGGTGTGTGCATCGAGCCAGAGCACATAGAATGGCTTGCCGAGCGCCTTGGCGCGCTTCGCCATGCCCGCTACGGTGCCTGCCGAGAGGCTGTGGTCGCCGCCCATGAAAACAGGCACGGCATCCTTGCTCTCGTTAAACGCGGCATAGGCAAGCGCCTCGGTCCAGGCGACGGTCTCGCCGAGATTCTTGAGCGCCTTGTTCGGATGATCGAATGTGTGCGGCACCGGCGGCGACACATTGCCGGCATCGGTGACATCGTGGCCGAGATCGCGCAGAGCGCCGGCAAGGCCAGCAGCCCGAAACGCAGCCGGTCCCATATCGCATCCAAGGCGTCCTGCACCTTCCTGAACGGGCGCACCGATAAGCGTGATCTTCATGAATTTCTCCTTGGGCTGAATTGGACCATATAGAGGTGGCGATGTGAACAATATGATTTGGCAAAATTAGCGATTCAACTTATCATTCTGATGAATTTGACCGCCATATTGGAACATGATGGACGATCTCGACCAAAAACTCATCACCTTGCTGAGACATAACGCGCGCCGCAGCGTCTCCGATCTGGCCATCGAACTCGGCATGGCGCGCGCGACGATACGAACACGCATGGAGCGGCTGGAGCAATCCGGCGAGATCATCGGCTATACCGTGATGCTGAAATCCGATGCCGCCGCGCTACCGGTGCGCGGCATCATGATGGTCGAAGTAGAAGGCCATTCCGCGGACCGCGTGCTCAGGGCGCTCAACGGCTTCTCCGAGATATCCGCCATCCACACCACCAACGGCCGCTGGGACCTGATCGCCGAACTCGGCGCCGGCACGCTGCCGGATTTCGACGCGGTACTGCGTCGCATCCGCCTCATCCAGGGCATCACCAGCAGCGAAACAACGCTTCTGCTGACCACGCCCAGGAGCACGAAGGCGCGACCTTAACGTTTTTGGTATTTGACCAAATCGAGCGCCAGGGTCCTGTCTTCCACCGGCATTCTGACGAATCCAAAGCGGAGGTAGAACTGTTCCGCTCTCTGCGAGATGGCATGCACCACGACTAGGCGGGCACTGACATTCTGGGAAGCCACGAGGCTACGATTGACAGCGTCGTGCAACAAGGCCGCGCCGAGGCCGTGACCCTGGGCGGTTTCGTCGATTGCAAGTCGACCGAGAACAACCGATGGAATGATCTCCGGCATATTCCTGCGAATGCTACCAGGCGTGTCGATCGCAAACAGGCTACCCATCGAAAGTGCGTAATAGCCCACCACTCTGTTCGAACCCGCGTGACAGGTCACAAATGTCCTGCTTGCACCCAGCGCAAGGTTCTTGAGCGCGCGTGTTTTGAGCCAATCATCGAGGATGGGTTCGCCGCATTGAAATGACAACAGATCGTGATCAGGATCGATAACAACCGGATGGTCGAACCGCGCTTGGTCAGCCATTGGCCCAATCTGATTTGACAGATTTAAGGCGGTCGATGCCCTTGGATTCAGCCTCCGAAGGAACCGCGTCCATCCAAGTCAGCACTTTTTGGAACGCTTCGGCATCAAGACGAATCATCGTCTGGTCAAGAAGGACGTTTGTGGCTTCCTTGAGTGCAGATGACAGCATGAACTGCGACCGGTTGGTCCCCGAAATATTTGCGGCGCGATCGATCAAATCCCGATCGCCCGACCGGGCGCGGAGATGAATATTGACTTCGGATGTTTCGGGTTGTCCAGCCATCAGCCATAAGTGCGCCTATGTGGTGACATTGTCAACACATTTACCTCGCAATCTCGATCGGCGTGCCGGCGAACACCTTCGACGGCAGTCGAACGCTGGCGAGATCATCTACGTCGAAAGCGACATATTCCCAGAAGAACAGCGTTTGCTTGCGCGCATTGTGGATGGCGGAAAAGGGGATGAAGAGAGGGTGATGCCCCGGGCGGAAGACCTTACGATTCTCTATGTAGAGACCAACGTCAGTCGTGATCACCGTCAGCACGCGCTTGTAGCTCGCCACGCCGAACATGCCGGTAACATACTGGAGCACAGCTCCGGACGCCGGACGCTCACTGGCCGCATATTGTTTCGCCACCTTTCCCCAACCGCCGATGAACGACATGAGCAGGGTAATGCTGACCCAGAGCGCCGAAAAGAAAATGGGAAAGGCGATCAGCACGAATAGCAGGACAAGCCAGGTTCCCGTGCCGTTGCTCATGCTGTCCTTCCCCTTTGGCAGAAGAATGGCGGGAAATCCCGCCATTTGTCCACTCGTTATTTTGCTTTGTTCAGCACGTCGACGCCCGGGAGCGGCTTGCCTTCCATCCATTCCAGGAAGGCGCCGCCGGCGGTCGATACATAGGTGAAATCATCGGCAACGCCGGCATGATTGAGCGCCGAGACCGTATCACCGCCGCCTGCTACCGAGACGAGCTTGCCGGCCTTGGTTTCCTCGGCGGCATGCCTCGCGGCAGAGACGGTCGCCGTGTCGAAAGGCTCGATCTCGAAGGCACCGAGCGGACCGTTCCAGACCAGCGTGTTGGCCTTGCCGATCCAGGCATTGACCGAGGCAACAGATTCCGGACCTACATCCAGCATCATCGCGTCGGCGGGAATGGATTTCACCGAAACAGTCTCGTTGGCGGCACCGGCCTTGAATTCGCGGGCCACCACGCCATCAACCGGCAACACGATATCGCAGCCCGACTTCTTGGCTTCGGCCATGATCTCACGCGCCGTCTCGGCGAGATCGTGCTCGCAGAGCGACTTGCCGACATTGATGCCTTGAGCGGCCAGAAAAGTATTTGCCATGCCGCCGCCGATGACCAGCGCATCGACCTTCTTCACCAGGTTCTTGAGCAGGTCGATCTTGGTCGAGACCTTGGCACCGCCGACGATCGCGACGACCGGACGCGTCGGATTGCCGAGTCCCTTTTCCAGCGCTTCCAGTTCGGCCTGCATGGTACGGCCAGCATAGGCGGGAAGAATATGCGCCAGTCCTTCGGTCGAGGCGTGAGCGCGATGCGCGGCCGAGAAGGCGTCGTTGACGAAAATATCGCCATTGGCGGCAAGCGCCTTGACGAAATCCGGGTCGTTCTTTTCCTCGCCCTTGTGGAAGCGGGTATTTTCGAGCAACAGGATGCCACCATTCTCCATCGCGGCGACGGCCTCCGCTGCCGGCGCGCCGATGCAGTCGCTGGCGAACTGAACGCGATGATCGAGCACGGCCTCGACGGCGGACTGGATGATCTTGAGCGAATATTCCGGATCCGCCCCACCCTTCGGACGACCGAAATGCGCCAGCAGGATCACCTTGGCGCCCTTATCGGAGAGCTCGAGAATGGTCGGCGCCACGCGTTCGATGCGCGTCGCGTCGGTCACCTTGCCATCCGACACCGGCACGTTGAGATCGACGCGCACGAGGACACGCTTGCCGATGATGTCGTTGAGATCGTCGAGGGTCTTGAAAGACGGCATATGAGCATTCCGCGCTGATGTTGAAACCGGCGCGAACATACTACGGCAGGCATCAGACGCAAGCCGCGATTTGCCTCTAAGCCGAGGGTTTGAACTTGTTGCGCACGCGCTCGGCAATCTCGTGAAGATTGAGGAAAACCGGCAGCGTGTGCCGCGGCTCGACGGCTTCCATGGAGATGCCGATCGAGGAGACATGGTTGGTTTCGTCGATGTCGCGCACGATGAGAATAATCGGCCCGAGACGAACGCGGTCGGCATAATCGGCCTTGCCGCCGAGCCGCGACAGCATCATCTCGCCGACCGTCATGCTCTTCTCAGATTCCAGCAGCAGGCCGGGCCCATAGGCCGCATCGAGTTCGCGCGCCGGACGGTGCGGGGAAATCGCGAAGGTGCCGAAGAATTCTTCGTCATCGACATCGACCTGGGCACGGCTGGCGAACAGCCTGTCGAGCAGCGGAATGAAGGTCGGCGTCACGAAGAGATAGGCAAGATCGTTCTCGCGCAGCCGGCCGGCATATTGATAGCGCATCGACCGACCGTCGCGGATCACCAGCGACGGTGTCGCCCAGCGTGGAATACGTTCGCCGGTCAGCACCGGACTGTCCTTGATCACGCGATAGGCCACCAGTTCATGGCTCGACGAGCGCGGCAGGTCGACCTCCAGGCGGTCGACCTCGCCGGTCTGCTTGGGAATGATCAGGCCCAGCCTGCGCGCCACCGGCTTGATCGTCCAGCCCTGCAGCACCAGCGAGACGAGCACGATGATGAAGGTGATGTTGAAGAATTGTTGGCCGTTTTCGAGCCCCGACAGAATGGGGACGATGGAGAGCAGGATCGACACCGCGCCGCGCAGACCCACCCAGGCCAGGAAGGTAATTTCCTTCTGGTTGAAGTCGAACGGCAGCAGGCAGAGCCACACCGCCAGCGGACGCGCGACGAAGATGAGGAAGAGGCCGAGCACGATTGCCGGAACGATGATCACATTGAACTGCGACGGTGTCGCGAGCAGCCCGAGCATCACGAACATGATGATCTGCGCCAGCCACGTCATGCCATCCTGAAAACGCTTGATCGCCAGCCGCGACTGCAGCTTCTTGTTGCCGGCATAAAGCCCCGCGACATAGACCGCGAGAAAGCCGCTGCCGTGCAGCGCACCGGTGATCGAAAACACCAGCAGCGCCAGTGCCAGCACCAGGATCGGCGCCAGCCCGCGATCCTCGTCGAAACGGTTCGCGGCGGCAACGATGAGCCAGCCACCGGCAAGACCGGCAACCAGGCCGATACCCATTTCCTGGACGAAAGACATCAGAAGCGCGAGATTGAAGCCGGCGAACCCTTGGCCCGACGTGATCAAGTTGACCAGCATGATCGTCAGGAAGATCGCCATCGGATCGTTGGTGCCGGATTCGACTTCCAGCGTAGAAGTGATCTGGTCGCGGATGTTGATGCCACTGATCCGCAGCAGGAAGAACACGGCCGCGGCATCCGTCGAAGCGACGATCGAGCCAAGCAGCAGGCCTTCGAGGAACGAGAAATTCGTGAGGTAGATGGTGACGATCGCAACGAGGCCGGTTGTGATCAGCACGCCCACCGAGGCCAGCAGCATGGCGGGCGCGGCGGCAGTCTTGAACGCCTCGATCGGTGTTCCGAAGCCTGAATCGAACAGGATCACAGCAAGCGCGACATAGCCGAACATGAGTGAAAGCCCGTTATTGCTGAAATCAATACCCAGACCATCAACACCGGCAATCAGGCCGACGCCCAGAAAAAGTAAAAGAAGAGGCGCGCCAAATCTAAACGCAAGTATAGAAGAAAAAGCAGCCAGCAAAACCAGCGCCGAGCAGACCAAAACAACTGTATAAAATGCGTCCAAACTTGCCCCCTTTCGCCACGCATCAGTACCGACGAAACTCAAAAAACTTCGCCATAGACAATATAGAATTTTAAATTACCATCGCCCGATGCAATCATATTTCGGACATGGAGAAGGATGAGACCGGAGCGAATCCCGGCTACGCATTATTGAAACTATATATATGGACAAGAATGCGGCGAAGACAAACGGAAAAAGAAAAAAGGCGGGCAAAAATTGCCCGCCTCTGGAATCATCTTCTGAATTTTAGAAAGTTCAGATCAGCTTGGCCATCGCTATAGCGGTGTCGGACATGCGGTTGGAGAAGCCCCACTCGTTGTCGTACCACGCCAGAACCGAAACCAGCGAACCGTCCATGACCTTGGTCTGGTCGAGCGCCACGGTCGAGGAATGCGGATCGTGGTTGAAGTCGATCGAGACGTTCGGATGGTTGGTATAGGCCAGCACGTTCTTGAGGCGGCCATCGGCGGCGGCGATCAGCGCGTCGTTGATGTCCTTCACGGTCACCGACTTCGAAGCGACGAACTTGAAATCGACGAGCGACACGTTCGGGGTGGGCACGCGCACGGAAATACCGTCGAGCTTGCCCTTCAGCGCCGGAATGACGAGGCCGATCGCCTTTGCGGCACCGGTCGACGTCGGGATCTGGCTGAGCGCCGCGGCGCGGCCGCGATAGAGATCCTTGTGCATCGTGTCCAGCGTCGGCTGGTCGCCGGTATAGGAATGGATCGTCGTCATCATGCCGCGCTCGATGCCGAATGCCGAATGCAGGACATCGACGACAGGCGCCAGGCAGTTGGTGGTGCAGGACGCGTTGGAGACGACGAGATCTTCCCTCGTCAGCGTGTCGTGGTTGACGCCGTAGACGATCGTCTTGTCGGCGCCTTCGGACGGCGCGGAGACGAGAACGCGCTTGGCGCCTGCCGAAAGATGGATCGCCGCCTTGTCCTTCGCCGTGAAGATGCCCGTGCATTCCATCACGATATCGATGCCGAGGTCGCCCCAAGGCAGCTTGCCCGGATCACGCTCGGCATAGACCTTGAAGCTCTCGGAACCGACCGAGATCACGTCGCCGTCGACCTTCACTTCATGCGGGAAGCGGCCATGCACCGAGTCAAATCGCATCAGGTGCGCATTGGTCTCGACCGGGCCGAGATCGTTGACGGCAACGACGTCGATGTCCTTGCGGCCGGATTCGTAAATCGCGCGCAGCACGTTGCGGCCGATGCGGCCGAATCCGTTGATAGCTACCTTGACTGCCATGGTGTGTTTCTCCTGGTCAACCTTATCGAGGCGCTTGTTTAGCGCCCCTTTTGATGCATTTCAATCGATTTATGCGAGCTTCTTTTCGGCAAGCGCGACAACCGCTTCCGGCGTAATGCCGAAATAATTGTAGAGGTCCTTGTAGGGGGCCGAAGCGCCGAAACTCTTCATCCCGACAAAGCCGCCATCGTTGCCGATGAACTGATCCCAGCCCTGTCGCACGCCGGCTTCGACCGCGATCTTCACCTTGGATGTGCCGATAACCGATGCCTGATATTCCGCCGACTGCTTGTCGAACAGCTCAAAAGCGGGCACCGAGACGACGCGGGCAGCGATGCCCTTGGCGCCGAGCAATTCCTTCGCCTTGAGGGCGATTTCGACTTCCGAACCAGCGGCGAAGATCGTTACCGGAGCGTCAGTGGCATCGGAGAGCACATAGGCGCCCTTGGCCGACAGATTTTCTTCCGTAAAGGACGTGCGTGCCGCGATCAGGTTCTGGCGGGTCAGCGCCAGGCCCGAAGGATGCTTCTTGGCTTCAAGCGCCAGCTGCCAGCATTCTGCCGTTTCGGTCGCGTCCGCCGGGCGGAACATGACGAGCCCCGGAATGGCGCGCAGGGCAGCCATCTGCTCCACGGGCTGGTGGGTCGGACCGTCTTCGCCGAGGCCGATCGAGTCATGCGTCAGCACATGGATGACGCGAATGCCCATCAGCGAGGCAAGCCGGATCGGGGGGCGGCAATAATCCGAGAAGATCAGGAAGCCACCACCATAGGGAATGAGACCGCCATGCAGTGCAACGCCATTCATCGCCGCGGCCATGCCGTGCTCGCGGATGCCCCAATGCATGTAGCGGCCGCTGAAATCGGTCGGCGTGATCGACTTCATCTGGCTGGTCTTGGTGTTGTTGGATGGCGTCAGGTCGGCCGAGCCGCCCAGCGTTTCGGGCAGGAAGCCGTTGACGACTTCCAGCACATCCTCGGACGCCTTGCGGGTCGCGACACCAGCCTTGGATTCGGCAAGCTTGCGCTTGTGATCGTTGATCGCGGCATCGAAGCCCTTCGGCAGGTCGCCGGCAAAACGGCGCTCGAATTCGGCTTTGTGCGACGAAGCAGCAAGACGGCCTTCCCATTCCTTCCGCGCGGACGCGCCACGGCCGCCGGCTTCACGCCAGGGCTTCAGGATCTCGTCTGGAATGACGAAGGCTTCCCACGGCCAGTCGAGCGCCACGCGGGTCGCGGCGATTTCCTCGGCGCCGAGCGGCGAGCCATGGACCTTGTGGGTGCCGGCCTTGTTCGGGGCGCCGAAACCGATCGTCGTCTTGCAGGCGATGAAGGTCGGCTTGTCGGATTTGTGGGCCTGCTCGATGGCCGAGGCGATCGCCTCCGGATCGTGGCCGTCGATTTCGATCGTGTTCCAATGCACCGACTTGAAGCGGGCGATCTGGTCGGTCGAATCCGACAGCGACACCGCACCGTCGATGGTGATCGAATTGTTGTCCCAGAAGAGGATCAGCTTGTTGAGCTTCAGGTGACCGGCCAGCGCGATCGCCTCATGGCTGATGCCCTCCATCAGGCAGCCGTCGCCGGCCAGCACATAGGTGTAGTGGCTCTGGAGGTCGGAGCCGAACTCCTCCTCCAGCTTGCGCTCGGCAATGGCAAAACCCACCGAATTGGCAAGACCCTGGCCGAGCGGGCCGGTGGTCGTCTCGATACCGGTCGCGTGGCCGTATTCCGGATGGCCGGCGGTCTTGGAATGGAGCTGGCGGAACTGCTTGAGGTCCTCAATGCCCATATCCGCGTAACCGGTGAGGTAGAGAACCGAATAGAGCAGCATCGAACCGTGGCCGGCCGACAGGATGAAGCGGTCGCGATCGGGCCAGTGCGGCGCCTTCGGATCGAATTTCAAATATTTCGTGAACAGCACCGTGGCCACGTCGGCCGCCCCCATGGGCAGGCCCGGGTGACCGGAATTCGCCTTCTCGACGGCATCCATGGAAAGGAAACGGATCGCATTCGCCATCCGGTCGTGTTGTTCGCGTGATGTCATGATCTTTGTCGCCGGCTCCGGTGTTCGTGAAGGGCAACCCGCAGGCTGCCTTAAACCGACGGGAGACATAGCAG
The DNA here is from genome assembly GCF_024707525.1 of Rhizobium sp. TH2. Classification (NCBI taxonomy): domain Bacteria; kingdom Pseudomonadati; phylum Pseudomonadota; class Alphaproteobacteria; order Hyphomicrobiales; family Rhizobiaceae; genus Rhizobium; species Rhizobium sp. TH2. The sequence goes on from NZ_CP062231.1 coordinate 4,237,640, forward strand.
TTGGACGCAGGCTGTCAATCAATTCGGCCCAGCTTTGGCGGAGCTCCCGGCAAAAATTGCGCCTGCCGCGCAGCCATGATTTGCCCCGCGCCATTAACCACCGCGAGGAAGCACTGCAAGTCTTCCACAGAATTGCCTGATTCTACGTCGCTTTGATTGATTGACGCGGGCCGAAACCTTCCAATACTATCGCGTAAGAAGGTTCGGCCCGCAGCCGGTCGATTCGTAAAGGTGCGATGGGTTTGATAACGATGCCCGCAGGGACGGCGGTCAAGACGGCGATCGAAGAGCTTCGCGACGCGTTGGGCGCACTTGATCGCTCAATCGACCAGCGCTTCGAGCGCGAGAGGGATTCCTCCGAAATGGAGCAGGAGATTCGCCGCGTCCATGCGGACCGGTCTCGCCTTGCGCAGGATCTCGACCAGTCCGAATTCCGGGCCAACCGGCTTGAAGAAGTCAACCGCGAGGTCTCCCGCCGTCTGGTAACGGCGATGGAAACAATCCGCGCGGTTCTCGATCGTTGAATTCATTGGAAAGCAGATATGGCCCAGGTAATTGTGACGATCGACGGCAAGGCCTATCGCATGGCGTGCGAGGAAGGCCAGGAAGCCCATCTCGAGGGACTGGCGCAGAATTTCGACCGTTACGTCGGCCACCTCAAGACCCAGTTCGGCGAGATCGGCGATCTGAGGCTCACGGTCATGGCGTCGATCATGGTCATGGACGAGCTCTCCGAGGCGAACCGCCGCATAGGCCAGATCGAGCAGGAACTCGAAGGCATGAAGAAGCATCGCGAGGGTTCAGCCTCCGTCGCCGAAAAAAGCGACCAGGCACTCGCCGGCATGCTGAGCGAATTGACCAGCCAGGTCCGGTCGATCGCCGCCAAGCTGGATGGCACCGGCGAGACTGCGTGAATGCGAAATAAGCCTCGGTCTGCCCCTTTCGTTTCCTCGAAAAAACAACTATATAGCGTGTGCGGTCTGCGCCTCTTGACAGGATAAATGTTTCCTTGGGCCATACTCGATCTTAAGGGAGCTGTCCCTGTTCCGGCCCGTGGGCTGGGGCACACGGTTCCCACCTACTTTGTAGGCACCAGGGATCGAACCATCCATCGGATGTTGTGGATCGCACTTTTCCCTTTTTTCTGAATTCAGCGCACCTGGCTCAGCAGCAATGCCGTGATCCACATGCCAACAGCGAATATGGTGTGCCCGAACAGGTTCATCGCCCGCGCCTTGATGGGATCGGGCGTCTTCGATGCCGCCCGTCCGAGGCCGAGGCCCGGCTGCAGCAGGAACCATCCGGCGGACACCGTGACAATTCCCCAGACGAAGGCCGGCATGAAGGTGGGGTATGCCAGCCATGACCGTCCCATGAAAACGGCGAGCACGACGCCGTAGACGATGCCGACGGCATAATGGAAGATCCAGCCGAGAGCCTGTTCATGTGCGTAGGGCTCTGCCTTGGCGATGTTCGTGTGAAAAACCACGCCGTTTTTGAGATGCCATGTCCATCGGCCGACCGGCGCCCAGTTCGGCGCGTTTTCCTTAAATACCTTCCAGAGAATGACGGCCCAAATGTCCATGGCGACCGTGCCGCCGATGCCGATCAGAATACCGCGCAAGATGATGTCGAGCATGTGAAGTCCGCAAGAAGGTGGGAAGATCAAACCAATCTAGATGCCGCTACGGCAAACATTGAGCCTCAGTAAAGGCAATCGACGAGAATTTCAACTTTTCATAGAAACGTCGCCAACGTATCAATGTTATCTCAATTGAGTCGGGGGGAGACCATGGGAGCCAATGATACACTGCCAAGTTTGGCAGCTTTGGAAGCGCTTAAGCGTATAGTCCATCATATTGGGGCTGCAAACGAAGCGGTAACCGCTACAAAATTGAAGCGAACGTTGGGCCTGTCAGATCAACTTTTCCAGTTGGCTGCGGACTATGGATGCTCCCAAAAAATAATCAAGTGGAACGCCCATAACAAGTACAGCGGCCTCAAGGATTACGTAGTCCCAGAGGAGGCATACTACGACACGGTTATGACTAGCATAGAAGCTTTGTGGCTAAGCGAAGGATATGAGAGGAACCATTTTTATATAGAAAATACCTCTCGAAGGAATTCAAAAATTGAAGGCCCGTGGACGCGTCCCGATTTAACCCTCGTGTCTCACAAGAAATTCCCGTGGACAATGGGTACAGAATTTGACGTGGTCACTTTTGAAATAAAACGACCTGATAGCGCCAATGTACTCGCGGTGTTTGAAGCACTCTCGCATGTCGCCGCCGCTACCCGAGCTTATGTCGTTTTCCCTGTCGACGCTGAAGCATGGCGTAAGTCAAATCCCGCACAAGAGAGGCGCGTAAAAGACGAATGCGTCCGACATGGCGTGGGCTTGATACTCGTCAATTCTTCCTCATCGGAAATTGCGCAACACGTCCTAAAGGCGTCACGTAGAGAAATAGATCACGAGAAATGCAGTGATTTCTTAGACGCGGTGGTATCACCGGGCGGCAAACGTCGCATATCCGAGTGGAAATCATAGCTGTATTGGCCCCACTGCGGACATCCTCTCACAATGGAGGAAGCCCGGTCCGGCAGGGCGGCGGACCGGGCTTCAGGGCAATCTGCGCCTTGGCGAACGGGGTTAGGCGCAGATGCGGACTTTCTTCAGATAAGGATTGCCATGGAAATCGTATTTGAGCGTTTTCTCGATGCGGCAGCCGGGCAGGACATATTTGGTAACCACCGTGGCTTCGATGCGGCTGGTCTTCTGGGCAGTATCGAGGCGAACCGTCATGCCGGCCTGCGAAACGGCCGCGAAACCCAATGCGCCGATGCCGATTACCAATGCTGTCATCAGAATCTTGCGCATCGTTTCGAACCTTCTTGCTGTCCCGTTTCCAGTGGGCCAAACCCATCCGTTGCATCTGTTTTCGCACGGAGAGCGGCCGATGGCTGTTACGAAGGGAACACCTATTCAAGACTCGTAACGTGGTGATGACGTTTTGGATCCACTATGGGCCGAAACTTGTTACAATCGCGGCCGGCAGGCGTCTGGGACGGCCGCCACGATTGATGACGGCAATGGTGACGCGGGCGGCAATCAGCACCTTGTCACCAAGGCGGATTTCCTGACCGAGAACGAGCTTTGCCGCCAGTGCCCTTTCGGTTTTCGTGACAACAGTCAGGATATCGTCCATCCGTGCCGATGCCTTGAACTCGATTTCCATGCGATGGACGACGAAGGCGAGCCCCTCGCCCTCCGCGGCATGCATCTTCACCTGGTCGACGCCGAGGCAGCGGAGATAATCCGTGCGGCCGCGTTCCATGAAATGCAGGTAACGAGCATGATAAACCACGCCCGAGAAATCCGTGTCCTCGTAATAGACCCGCTGGGTCAGCACGTGACCCTCTGGTGTCAGGGCGCCGGATAGGGGAATATTCATCATGGGCAAGCCGTAGAGATATTAGTGACTCTGCGCGGAAACCCGCAGTCGTGGCAGCTATAGTGGCAAGCGAGAGGATATGACAATGCCTATTCGTTCCGGACTGATCGTCGTACTCCGGCTCTTCGCGATCCTGCTCCTGCTTCAGATCGCGGGCTACATGCTGGCGGTCGCAGCAACGATGCCGGGTGTGGAGATAGCCTCATGGCTACCGCAGATCGCCATCGCGTCCTTCCTGCTGATCCCATTCCTGCTGATCTTCTGGGGCTCGGCCGAGATCGTGGATTTCCTTGCTCCCGGACCGGTCGAAACAGTGCCCGAAACGCCGGTGACGGAATCAGGCTTGCAGGCAATCGCGTTCAGTGCGCTGGGCGCGTTCATTCTCCATCTCACCCTGACGGAAGCGGTCGGCCTTTTGGCCGCGTGGCACTATGTGAGCCTGACTCCTGGGGCGGCATCGATCTATCCGATTGAGAAGGTGCCGCAAAACCTTCTGGGCTGGGTGATCGGTATCTATCTCCTGCTCGGCGGCCCAGGCCTGCGCCAGTGGCTCGGCAACCTGAGGCGCGCTGGCGCGAAGGCAGACTAGCCGAGTTCCAGCAGCACGATCTCGGGCGGCGCCATAAAGCGCACGGGCGCTATCGAGCAGCCGAGCCCGCGCGAGACGATGATGTGCATGCCGTCTTCCACGACATGGCCGCCGGCATAACGCGGGCCGTAGCGTGACGGCACGACCGGCTTCCAGCCGAAGACATTGATCTGTCCCCCATGAGTATGGCCGGAAAGCGTGAGGCAGACGCGCGGTGGAACTTGGGGGAAGATATCCGGCTCATGCGCGAGCAGGATCAGGGGCGCCATATCGGTCACCTGCGCGAGCGTCGCCTGCAGCTTGTCCATGCCCATCCATCTCGTCCGGTTGAACCGCCGGCCTGGGCGCATGGCGGCCTGATCGCCCAACCCCGCGAGCCAGAACGGATGGCCGTCCTTTTCGAGCCGGACGGCCTCGTTGACGTAAACTGGAATGCCAACCTTGCGCAGTGCCGCCTCCGAGAACGTCGTCACCGAGGGGTCACGCTGGAAGGTCAGGTCCTCCCAATAATCGTGATTGCCGAGGATCGCATGCACGCCGAGCGGTGCCTTGAGGTCCGCCATGGCCTTCGACCAGTCCTGGGAATGGACATAGTCCGTCACGAAGTTCATGCCGCTGACATAATCGCCGAGCAGCAAGATCAGGTCCGCATCGAGTTCATTCGCCCGGTCGCATATGCCTTTGATGCGTTCCGCGCTCATCCACGGCTCGCAAGCGTGGATATCGGAGATGACGGCGATTTTCAGCTTGAGCCCCGGCGTCCAGTTCGGTGGCGTGAGCTTGTATTCCTGGATTCGTGGACGGGCCATGACCTCGGAAAGCGGATAGCCAACCATTGCCGCGGCAAGAATCGCACCGCGCAGGACGAACTTCAGGAACCCGCGACGTGTGAGCAATCAATCCTCATCCTGGAAGAGCGCGAACTGCGTCGCTGCAAGGTTTGGCGGCGGGTTGAGGCCCAGATGTTTCCACGCATTTGCGGTCAAAACACGGCCGCGCGGTGTACGCTGGATGAAGCCCTGCTGGATGAGATAGGGCTCGATAATATCCTCGATCGCGTCGCGCGGCTCGGAGAGGCCCGCCGAAATGGTCTCGATCCCCACCGGCCCGCCGCCGAAATTCATCGCAATCATGTTGAGGTAACGCCGGTCGAGCTGGTCGAAACCCATATGGTCGACATCGAGCCGGGTCAGCGCCTCGTCGGCAACCTTCCGGTCGACCGTCTCGGCCCGTGCGACCTCGGCGAAATCCCGTACCCGGCGCAGAAGCCGGCCGGCGATGCGCGGCGTGCCCCGCGCGCGCCGCGCGATTTCCCTGGCACCTTCCTCGGTGATCGGCAGGCCCATGATACGCGCACCCCGGCGCACGATGAGTTCCAGTTCCTCGACGGTATAGAAATTGAGCCGCACCGGAATACCGAACCGGTCGCGCAGCGGATTGGTGAGCAGCCCGAGCCGGGTCGTCGCGGCGACAAGCGTGAATTTCGAAAGGTCGATCTTCACCGACCGGGCTGCAGGGCCCTCGCCGATGATGAGGTCGAGCTGGTAATCCTCCATCGCGGGGTAGAGGATTTCCTCGACCGCCGGATTGAGCCGGTGGATTTCATCGATGAAGAGCACATCGCGCTCTTCGAGATTGGTCAGCAGTGCCGCGAGATCACCCGCCTTGGCGATGACAGGCCCCGAGGTCGAACGGAAATTGACGCCGAGTTCCTTCGCCATGATCTGGGCGAGCGTCGTCTTGCCGAGGCCGGGCGGGCCGACGAACAGCACATGGTCCAGCGCCTCGCCGCGATTCTTGGCCGCCTCGATGAATATCTTGAGATTGGCGCGGGCCTCCGCCTGGCCCGTGAACTCGTCGAGCGACTGCGGCCGGAGCGCCGTATCGATATCGTCGCCACGCCGCTCGGGCGTCAGCAGGGCATTGGGGCCGGTCATTGCAGGAGTTCCATACCGGAGACGGTTTTGGCAGCCCCGCGATCAAAGGTTACGGTCATCGAACACCCGGCTTTGGCACCTGACCACGCGATGAGGTGGTCGGCAAGGTCGCCTGCCGGTTCATCGTCGCCGTTGATCAACGCGTCGAGTTCCTCTGTATGTTCGACGAAAAGACTATCAGCCGCGAGCAGCGCCCTTAGCATCGCAACGATATCGGACATTGGATATTCCAACCGCCGATGAAGAACCCACACTGTCTCCGCGAGTGCCACCGCGCTCAAGAACGCGGGGTTCTCGATTGTCCGGGCGGAGAGAAACGCGCGAGCCTTTTCGTTCTGGCGTTTATCGTCATCGACTAGGAAACGGACCAGTACGTTGGTATCGATGCCAATCATTTGTTCCGCTTAGCCCATTCTTTCACAATGCGCTGGTCGTCGGCGGCGACCGCATCCATGACAGCTTCATTCATTTCCTCAACTGTCAACGACACTCCATTGGGTGGCGGGCCAAGGATGCCTGCCAAATCCGCAAGACTCTTGTTCTTTGGCACCGCAACGACCTGTCCCTTGCGAATGGTGACGTAGAAACGGGTTCCTGGCGATAGATTGAGACCATCGCGAACGTCTTTAGGAATGGTTAACTGGCCTTTCGAGGTCATCGTGGTAAACGCGCCCATTTCTTACAATTCCTTCTTATTCCTACCAAACAGATCATAGTAAGAAAAAGGCCATTAAACAATCACCGCGCCAGTTCCTTCAATCCCAACCTGATCAGCTTTGCGCTATCCGCACCCTCGCCGCCATTCTTCAGCGCCGCGGCAATCGCATTCGCCGCCTGGTCGCGGGAATAACCGAGATTGGTGAGCGCCGAAACCGCATCCGATACGGGAGCGGCGGCGACGCCTTCGCCGATCTCCTGCTTCAAGCCGATATTGATGGATTCGCCGGCGAATGCCGGCGCCTTGGTCTTGAGTTCGGTCAGGATACGGATCGCGACCTTGGGCCCGACGCCCGGCGCCCGCGAAATCGCCGTCTTGTCCTGGAGCGCGATGGCGTTGGCAAGTTCCGAGGGCGTCAGCGTCGACAGCACGGCGAGCGCCACCTTCGAGCCGACGCCCTGCACGATCTGCAACAGGCGGAACCACTCGCGCTCGAGCGCCGTCATGAAGCCGAAAAGCTTGAGCTGGTCCTCGCGCACATAGGTCTCGATGAACAGCGCCGCTGCTTCACCCACGGAGCCGATGCGGCCGAGCGTGCGCGACGAGCAGAAGGCGACATAGCAGACGCCATGCACATCGACGAGCACATAGTCCTCACCGATTTCCTCGATCGTGCCTTTCAGTTTTCCAATCATGCCAGCACTTTCAAGGATGCGTTTCGGGTGTGATCAGTTCGATGGTCGGGAAATAGCTTGAATACCTTGGTCCGTCCCGCGTCAGCAAGCGATGGCCACTGAGCTCGGCATGCGCACCGATAAAGAAATCCGGCAGCGTCCGTTCACGAAGTCCGCCTGCAAGTCGGTATCGCCGGTGAGCCTTGCCCGCGGCGAACGCCGCCTCGAAAGGGAGAGCCTCTCGCTTCAGCGCCAGCATGCCAAATACTGATGAGAGTTCGGCTTCCGACAAAGGTGAAGACGCGAGTTCGGCCCAGATGACGGGATTGACGACGAGAACGCCATCTTCAAGGCAATGCTCCAACGCCCCCAGTGACCACGCCCTGTGTCCGCTAGCCGGGCCGAGCATGTCGATCAGCACGTTCGTGTCAACGAGGGTCGAGGTCATCGCGCTCGCCTCGCAGCCATATCATGTACTCATCGGTCGTCATTCCATCCAGATCGAACGTCCCTTCGACCTGTTTTGCCCAGTCCTCAATTCGCTGGCGGCGTTCGGATGATGTCGTCGCATCGGATTTGACGAGGAGCGCGCCCCTCTCGGACGCAATGAACTCGACCTCCGAACCCGGCTTGATGCCAAAATGGTCCCGGATGTCCTTGGGAATTGTAACCTGGCCTTTTTCCGTCACACGCATGGTAATACCTCTGCGGTATTACTTCTCACGCCAAAAAGAACAAGTCAAGAACAAATCAAAGGCTGGCAATCTTCAGCCGCGCGCGGGCACCACCCATATGGTGGGCGTGGCAGATGGCAATGGCCAGTGCATCGGCCGCGTCATTGCCAATAAACTGCGCCTTCGGCATCAGCACTTTCAGCATCATATGGATCTGCTGCTTTTCGCCGTGACCGACCCCGATCACCGCCTTCTTGACTGCATTCGGCGCATATTCCGCCACCGGCAGGCCGGCCCGCGCCGGCACCAGCATGGCGATGCCGCGCGCCTGGCCGAGCTTCAATGTCGCGACCGCATCCTTGTTGACGAAGGTCTGCTCGACAGCCGCTTCGTCCGGCTTGTGTATATGCAGCACCTCGGACAAACCGTCATGGAGCTGGCAAAGCCGAGACGCAAGGTCGGCCTTGTCGTCGGATGTGACCGTGCCGGATGCCACGAATCTGAGGGAATTACCGAGCGTTTCGATGACGCCCCAGCCCGTCCGGCGAAGGCCGGGATCGATGCCGATTATTCGAATCAAGCTGTTCATGGAGACCTTATACGACGCCCTTGACCGGACCGCCATTTGCCCAACAGCACGCCGTAACTAAAAAATTCAATAAAATTTGAAATAATAGAGATCAAGCGCCTGAAAATTAACCACGAATTAAACGGTTTTCCGCGAAGAATCGATCTTCGAAGAAGGCAGAAAACTGCCTCGGGGAACGCATGACCACCGGCCACCAGATGCCCCTTCCCGGAAGGTCCACGTCGTTCCGCCGCGCCGCCACGTGATGGAGCCGTAAATGCCCAGACTTCTACATTCCCTCCAGGGAAAAGTTATCGCGGTCTTCCTTGTGTTGATCGTCATCTCGGAGACGGCGCTCGCGCTGCTCAGCTATTACAGCTCCAACACGATCTTCCTCGACCAGACCAAGACCTCGATGCAGAGCATCCTGACCTTCCGGTCGTCGAACCTTTCGAGCCAATTGCACCAGATCAGCGACCAGGCCTCCTCGCTCGCGAAGATCGAGTCGCTCGGCAAATCGATGGTCAACCTGAAGAGTGGCTGGAAAACGCTCGACAAGACCCCCGGCGACGCCAAGAAGGAGTTGCAGAAATATTTCGTCAGCGGCAATCCGAACCCGGCCGAAGAACGCGAAAAGCTGATCAAGCCCGAAGGCCCCGGCGGCTACTATTATTCCGCCCACGAGGAACTGCAGCCGCAACTCGCCAAGGTCCTCGCCGCCACGCCCTTCAAGGACATGCTGATGCTCGATGCCAAGGGCAACATCATCTATTCCTACAAGAAGGCCGATACTTTCGCCGAGAATGCCACCGATGCCCGCTTCGTCGAAAGCGGTCTCGGCAAGGTCTTCGCAGAAACCATGGCCAATGTGAAAAAGGCCGAGACCGATGAAGTGCCCGGCGCGTTTTCCGGCCTGATGATGAACAAGGAGACCGGCAAGTCCGATATTTATGCCGCAGTTCCGCTGGTCAATCTGGGCCAGTTGCGCGGCATCTTCATCTTCCAGGTGCGCGACGATGTGATCGGCAATATCCTGTCGATGGGCATTCCCGCGGGCAGTTCCGAAAAGACCAACATCATTACCGCCGATGGAACCGTGATCGGCCTCAACGACGCCGGCCAGCTTGTGACGGTCGATGCCGCCCCCTACGCCTATAAGGATGCGGCGCTCGCCGATACCGCCATGACGGTTGCCGCCTTCGCCCGTGCCGATGGTTCGGCCACCAGCTTCAGCATGCCGCTCGTCGAAGACAATGCGAAATACCTGATCTCGGAAAGCGTGCTCGATAGCGAACTTCAGGCCGGATCCCTTCAGATCGCGGGTCTTCTGACGCTGGTCGGAACGCTCGTTCTTGCCGTCACCTCGGCCATTGCCTGGTTCGTGCTGCGCCATATGTTCGGTCCGCTCGGCAAGCTCGCAACGGCGACCGAAGCTGTCGCCAGCGGCGATCTCAACATTACCGTCAAGGGCGCATCTCGAAAGGACGAGCTCGGCACAATGTCGCGGGCGCTTTCGAGCTTCCGGGATTCACTCTTGGCCCAGCGCGTGCTGGAATCCCAGGCCAGAGCGGCGCAGGTCGCCGAGGAAGAAGGTCGCCGCAGCCGCATCGAGGAACAGCAGCGCGAAGCGCAGACACTGCAGTCGGTCGTCTCCGCGCTCGGCGAAGGCCTCACCCGGATGGCAAGCGGCGATCTCGCCTACCAGATCGACCAGCCATTCCCGCCGGCGCTCGAGGGTCTGCGGCACAATTTCAACGCTTCCGTCGATCAGCTCGCCGAGGCGCTCACCGCAATCAGCCGCAATTCCAACGCCATGCGCGCCGGCACAGAGGAAATGCGCTCCTCCGCCGACCAGCTCGCCGAGCGCACGGAACGCCAGTCTGCGTCGGTCAGCGAAGCGGCAACGGCCATCGACCAGATCACCAAGGCGGTCAAGCAACAGATGGCGCGTGCCGAGGATGCGAGCAAGATCGCCCGTGACGCCAATGCCGGCACCCAGGCTTCGGCCGATATTATGGAAAAGACCATCAAGGCGATGGAAGCCATCCAGGGATCCTCGCAGCAGATCAACACGATCATCTCGGTAATCGACGAGATCGCCTTCCAGACCAACCTGCTGGCGCTCAATGCCGGCGTCGAGGCAGCCCGCGCCGGCGATTCCGGCAAGGGTTTCGCGGTCGTTGCCCAGGAAGTGCGCGAACTCGCACAACGCTCCGCCAAGGCCGCCAAGGAAATCACCGACCTGCTATCGAAATCGACGGCCGAGGTCGAGGCGGGCGTGTCGATGGTCGAAAAGGCCGGCAAGGCACTCAAGGGCATCGGCGGCCATGTCGAGGCGATCAATCTGCAGATTGCCGCGATGATGGAATCGACCCGCGAAGAAGCCGAGACGTTGCGCGAGATCAATACGACGGTGACCCAGATCGAAAACATGACGCAGCAGAACGCCGCCATGGTCGAGGAAACCACCGCGTCGATCCATCAACTGGCCCAGGAAGCCGGCGAAATGGACGGCCGCATCGGTCAGTTCCAGTTGGCCGAGGAAGCCGAAAACCAGTGGCGCAAGGCCGGCTGAGTCAAAGCATCATAATGCAGGGGGCCGCGGCACATCCGCGGCCTTCTTCGTTTCAAAACATGCCGTTCGGATTTTCCGAATGCTCTGGCGGCTCGAGTCGCTTGCCAAACATCCGTGCTTTTGGAAGTCTGGGCCTGCAGCCGGGGAACGCCAGACATGCCCATTGAGAAGATAAGAAAAAGCCAGAGGATCGATGTCGGAGAGGCAAGTGCCAGCATCCATATCACGTACAAAAACCATGCGCAGGTGTGGGAAGACTTCACTTTGCTCCGAGAACGGCCGAATTCCCGGATCGATTACCAAGCAAAACCGCAGATTCTCAAACTTCGCATGGGCGACAATCGATTTTCCAAAGAGAGTGCCGAAACTGCGGTCGCAGCTTTCGACGAAGAAACCCTGGATGTCCTCATCCATTTGCTGGCGACAGTTCTGCACGGCAGACGAGTCGATGCCAGGTTCTTCGAATTCCAGATGAAATTCAAAGATGGCGAGCACGAAGACTATCGCTTCGCCATCTATTTTGATCCCGAACTTTATTCCTACGCCCAACAGAACATGGGTCAGGTCGAGGAATTCACGCCCTATGCGCAGCCATGGGACAAGATCGTGAAGTAACCCAACCGCGCCCCATCCTTGATTCCGCCGACCCGCATACCCAAGTCAGATCGAATTCTCCTCCCAAGGATTTGAGCATGATACCTTTTTCCATTCTCGACCTCTCGCAGGTCGTCGAAGGCGGCACCGTCGAAAAAAGCTTCAGAAACACCGCCCGCATGGCGAAAGCCGCCGAAGACGCCGGCTATCTGCGCTACTGGCTTGCCGAACACCATGGCATGCCGGCGGTCGCGAGTTCGGCAACATCCGTGCTGATCGGCCATGTCGGCCACGCGACGTCGAAGATCCGCATCGGCTCGGGCGGCATCATGCTGCCCAACCACGCACCGCTGGTGATCGCCGAGCAGTTCGGCACGCTGGCCGCGCTGTTTCCGGGCCGCGTCGATCTTGGCCTCGGCCGCGCGCCGGGCACCGATATGCGGACCGCCCGGGCATTGCGCCGTGATCTTGAAGCAGGCGCCCACACATTCCCCAACGATATCCTGGAACTCCAGCGCCTGTTCGGCCCCGTGGAAGATGGCCAGCAGATCCTCGCCATGCCGGGCGTCAATTCCAACGTGCCGATTTGGCTTCTCGGCTCCAGCCTATACTCCGCCCATCTGGCGGCCGCCCTCGGCCTGCCCTATGCCTTCGCCTCGCATTTCGCGCCGGATGCGCTGATGGATGCGATCGCCATCTATCGCGAGCGCTTCCAACCCTCGGCGCAATTGGAGAAGCCCTATGTCATGGCGGGCATCATGGGCGTGGTGGCTGATACGGACGCCGAGGCCAAATATCATTTCACCTCGGCCCAGCTTCAATTCATCAATCTGAGACGCAATACACGCGGCTATTTCCCCAAGCCGGTCGAAAGCATGGACGAGCACTGGACCGAGAGCGAGAGATACAATGTCGAGCACACGCTGCAATATGCGATCGTCGGCTCGCCGAAGACCGCCGAGCGTGATCTCGCCGATTTCATCCGGGTCACCGGGATCGATGAGCTGATCATCTCCATGCCGATATCAGATGTCGATGCGCGGCTGAGGTCGATCGAGCTTTTCGCCGGCCTCGACACGATCGTCCGCAAGGCCGCATGAAAAAGCCCGGAGCGAACCGTCGCTCCGGGCTTATTTTTCTGAGAGACGCCCGGCTCAGGCCGACAGCTTGGCCATGACCTCTTCGGGAATGTCCATATTGGTATAGACATTCTGCACGTCGTCGTCGTCTTCGAGCGAGTCGGTCATCTTCATCAGCGATTGCGCGCGCTCTTCATCGACCGGCACTGAATTCTGCGGCTTCCAGATCGCCTTGACCGTCGAGGCTTCGCCGAGCTGGGCTTCGAGCGCCTTGGACACTTCATTCATCGATTCGAAGGCGCAGTAGATGTAGTGCCCTTCCTCGTCTGTTTCGACGTCGTCGGCGCCGGCTTCGATCGCCGCTTCCATCATCTTGTCGGCATCGCCAGCCGAGAGCGGATAGACAATCTCGCCGACATGATCGAAGGAAAAGGACACCGAGCCGGTTTCGCCGAGTGCACCGCCGCCCTTGGTGAAGATCGAACGGACATTGGAGGCCGTGCGGTTGCGGTTGTCGGTCAGCGCCTCGACGATGACGGCGATACCGCCGGGACCATAGCCCTCGTAGCGGACCTGATCGTAAGTCTCGGCATCGGCACCAGAGGCCTTCTTGATCGCGCGGTCGATATTGTCCTTCGGCATCGATTGCGCCTTGGCGTTCTGGATTGCCAGGCGAAGTGCGGCGTTCATCGTCGGGTCGGGCAGGCCCGCCTTGGCGGCAACCGTGATTTCGCGCGCGAGCTTGGAGAACATCTTCGAACGGATGCCGTCCTGCTTGCCCTTGCGGTGCATGATGTTCTTGAACTGTGAATGGCCGGCCATGGCACCCCTATGCGTCCTGTTATCCCTAGAGGCGGCCTTATATTGCCGGAAAAGGCCGTATTCAAGAGGGCTCCCACGCGTTTCAGGTTCGCAATGTCGGTCAGACGCCCTTCAGGACATAGATGGTCGGCTTCTTCGGTAGCGTGCGGATGGACACCTGCATCGTATCCTCCGGCGATCTGAACACGTCATATTCGGAGCCGAACATGCCGAGGAAATCGTCGATCACCGGGCCACGGCGGTGCATGGGCAATATCACCGAGGAGCGCAGCCGCTGCACCACCTTGCTCATCGATTGCTTGCCCATGGTCAGCCCGCCATCGACGGGCACCATCAGCACATCGAGCCTGCCGATTTCGGCGTAATGCCCTTCAGCGAGTTCGTGATGCAGGTGGCCGAGATGGCCGATGCACAGGCCGGCGACTTCGAAGATGAAGATCGAATTGCCGTTTTCCTCGAACGTGCCCCACCGCCGGATGTCGGTCGTCACGTTGCGGATGAACGTATCGCCCACCATCAGCTCATGCTTGATCGCCTCGCCCGGCGTCTCGCTCCAGCCATGCAGGACATGCTGGATTCCGGGGTCGGGCGTCAGTGTATAGTGGGTGGTGTGCGCGTGGTTCATGGTCGCCACCATGGGCGGGACAGGCGGCTTGTACCAACCGTTGTAATCCGTGGCGATTGTAACGCCGCCGGGCGTCTGGATGTAGAATGTCGAATGGCCGAGATAAGTGATCGTCACCGGCTCGTCGGTCACGGCGGCCAGTTGCAGCTTGGCAGAATCGGCATCGGGCTCGAAACGGGCAAAAGTCGCGCCCGGCAGGCTGCCGGCAATCGCCTGACACTGGCTGAAGTGGCGGGGTTTTTCTTCCTGCGCATGTGCCGCGGCGGCCACGAACCCAACGGCAACCATTACCGATAAAAGCCATCGGAGCATTGCGCATACCTCCATTCAGCCTTGTTGCGCTGCGAAGGATGCGGCAGCATCATACGATCGTCCAGCCTGAAAAGCCTGGGCGCGCTCACAATGCCGTTATCGTTCGGATTGGACGGATGTGCTATGCCCAGAACTCGGGCACGGTCTCCTTGAGGCGCGGGCCAAGCCGGAGCGGCGCAATATTTTCCGCCAAGCCCGTTCGGTCAGAAATATCGACACCGACACCACAGATCGTGGCGGGACCCGATGCCGCCTCGAAGCGGCCGCGCGGCACCTTGGAGAGGAACCGGTTGAGCGGCTCCTCCTTCTCCATGCCGAGCGAGGAATCATAGTCGCCGCACATGCCCGCATCCGAGAGATAGGCCGTGCCGCCGTTCAGGATCTGGTGGTCGGCGGTCGGCACATGGGTGTGGGTGCCGACGACGAAGCTCGCACGGCCATCGACGAAATGCCCGAAGCACTGCTTTTCGCTGGTCGCCTCGGCGTGAAAATCGAAGATAATCGCATCGGCCTGCTCGCCCAGCGGACAAGCCGCAAGAATGCCCTCGGCCGCCTTGAAGGGATCGTCGAGATCGGGGCTCATGAACACCCGCCCCATGATATTGGCAACGAGGACGCGCGCACCGTTCCGCGCCATATAGACGCCCGATCCCTTGCCCGGCGTGCCGGCGGGATAGTTGGCCGGACGCAGGAACTGGTCGTGGCGATCGGCGAAGATCAGCGCCTCGCGCTGGTCCCAGACATGGTTGCCCGTGGTCATCACATCGGCGCCCGCGCCGATCGTGGAATTGAGGATATCCTCGGTGATCCCGAAACCACCGGCGGCATTCTCGCCATTGACGATGACGAAATCGAGCCTGAAGTCCGATATCAGGCCGGGCAGCCGGTCGAACACCGCTTGCCGCCCCGTCCGCCCCACCATGTCTCCGAGAAACAGCAGCCTCATGCCAGTTCCTTCCCGAAGACCTTGAGGCCGCTTTCGGTCAGGATCGCATCGAGCGCGACGTCATGGTCCTCGGCCGGGATCACCTCGATCTCCTGGCAATCGAAGGCCACACCGATCAATTGCGGGCGCTTCCCCCTGGCATGAAGATCAGAAATAACGCGGTCGTAGAATCCGGCACCATAGCCGATGCGGTGACCCAGGCGATCATAGGCCGAAAGCGGCACGAGCATCACGTCGGGATCGACCACCCTCGCCTCCGGGCCCGGCCCCGATGTGCCGAACCCCGTCTTGACGAGCGGCGCCCCGGCGATGAGTTCGCGGAATATGATCGTATGCCTGTTGACGACCACGGGCATGGAGAGGCGCCCGCCACGATCCTTCAGCCGTTGCATCAAGGGCCGCACATCCACCTCCGAACGGATCGGGAAGAAGCCGGATATTTCCTGGCCCGGCTCGAAGACAATGCCCTCTCCGCCGGCATCGGCGATCAGCATGCTTTTTTCTATGCGGTTTTCGGTGGGAATGGCATCGCGTGCAGCAAGTCTTTCCGCGCGCAACTGCGCCTTCAGCGCCTTGGAAATCATTCGTCTTCTTTCTCAGTCTTTATGGGCAACCCTATTAGGCCGAATTCCCGCCGTGGGCAATCCGGAGCATGCTGCGCATGTCTCTCGCTCATTTCTGAAGCAGGCTTGCCGCGATGTTGATCGTCAGCGCCAGAATAATGGTGTTGAAGAAATAGGATATGATCGAATGGATCAGAACCAGCACCCGCATGGCGCGGGATTCGATCGCGATATCGGCCGTCTGGTTGGCCACGCCTATCGTGAAGGTGAAGTAGAGAAAATCGAGATAGTCGGGCTCCCTGGTGCCCGGAAATTTCAACCCCTGGCTCTCCTGGATATCGGCCGTCTTTAGATCCCGGTCGACGTAGAATTCGTGAGCATAATGCTCCGTGAAGATGACGTGGATGAAGCTCCACGCCGTCAGGATCGTCAGCCCCGACAAGCCGATATAGAGGCCGGCATCACCGCCGGAACGGTCGCGAAGATTTATCAGCTCGAAGACAATCGCGGCCAGGCTCGCGGTCGCGGCAACAAAGGCCATGATGAGGACGGTATAGTGCCCCTCATCCAGTTCCTGTGCATGCTTACGCATGGATTCGCCCGTGGCCCGGCGCATGGCAATTCCCGCAAGCACCAGCAAAAGCACGATTGCCGCATTCCAGGCAATAAGCGCGCGCGTCGCAATGTCGAGACCGCGGGCGGGGAACAGCCAATAGACCACGACCCCAAAAACCACGGCGACCATCAGCTTGGGACGGGCCATGAAATGTCGAAATGGTCCCAACGCGCGCTTGGCCTTCATGTCGAGCCTGCTACTTCTTGAACAGACTCTCCGCGACATTGCGGCTGGAGGATTTGGCAGCGATCTCGGCATCCAGCCGCGCGATCTCGGCCTGCAGGATCGCTATCCGCGACTTGAGTTCGTCAACGGACAGCAATGAGATATCGGAGCCGATCTCGTGGCTCGGCTTCTTGATCGGCTTGTCTTCGTCGAACAGGCTCATGCCGGTTCCGCTCCCGTTTCCTTGGGCCTGAGGTTAGCTTCATCCTCGCTCTCCGGCAAGCGTTGCGCGCGCGGGCTGAGCGAAAGGCTTTCGGGCGTCACCGTCGTCCCCGAGGAAACCGACTGGTAGCTGTCGCGCTCGCCGACCGGAACCGGTGCCCGCATCCGCGAGCGCAGCAGTGCGTAGACGACGATCAGGAAATGGGAAACCGCCGTGACGGCGAAGAGCGCGTAGGGTCCCATATACTGCATGACCGGGCCGCCGACCGACGGGCCGATCACCGTGCCGATACCGTAGAGCAGCAGCAGACCACCCGATATCGCCACGAAATCGGATGACTTGGCGAAGTCGTTGGCGTGCGCCACGGCGATTGGATAAAGCGCATAGGCCGTGGCGCCATAGACGCCGATCAGGATAAGCAGTGTCGTCACGTTTTCGGGGCGCACCACGAAAAGCTGGAAGCCCGCGAGAAACGAGACGCCGGACAGGATCGCCAGCACGTAACGCCGGTCCATCCGGTCCGACATCCGGCCTGCGGGAATCTGCATCGCCGCACCAGCGAAGATCGTGATGGTCATCATGATAGCGATGTCGCCGGGGGAGAGACCGGCCTTTGCCCCGAACACCGCACCGAGCGTACCCCAGGCGCCATTGGCAATACCGACGAGCAGGATACCGACAAACGACACCGGCGAGTTCCGGTAAAGCGCGACCAGATCGAGCTTCAGTTCGTTGAGCGGCTTCGGCGTCTGCGCGTTGGAAACGAGCGTCGGCAGCATCGCGAAACAATA
Organism: Rhizobium sp. TH2; assembly: GCF_024707525.1. Classification (NCBI taxonomy): domain Bacteria; kingdom Pseudomonadati; phylum Pseudomonadota; class Alphaproteobacteria; order Hyphomicrobiales; family Rhizobiaceae; genus Rhizobium; species Rhizobium sp. TH2. The sequence goes on from NZ_CP062231.1 coordinate 4,255,503, forward strand.
GAATATGCCCGCCAGCAGAAACAGCGTCTGGCCATTGATATCCGCGCCCGCAACGGCCATCTGGCCACCCACGACGCCGATCAGCGTGATCGAGATATAAAACGAGAAGATCATGCCCCGGCTCTCGTTCGTCGCCCGTTCGTTGAGCCAGCTCTCGATGATCATCACGGTCGCCGCCGAGGAAAAGCCGGTTACGGCACGCGAAAATATCCAGACGTTTTCATCGACCACGATGCCGGTGGCCAGCGCCGTGATCGCGATGATCGAGATGAAGCCCGAGAACGCACGGACATGACCGACCCGCTTGACCAGCCGCCGCGCAAAGATGCAGCCGAGCACGAAGCCCGCCGCCCAGGATGTGCCGAAGAACCCGAGTACGGTTTCCGAATAGCCCTCATTGGCCCCACGCATCGGCATCAGCAGGCTGTGCAGGCCGTTGCCGAGAAACAGGAATAGGGTTCCGATCAGGAGCGCCAAAACGGAAAACAGATTCTGTCTCATGCGGCAAAGCTCTTCATGTTTCTGGTTGTCTTGAACTGATCCCGGATGGGGCCGTCAAGTATTAGGCATTGGCGGAGCGACCCGATTCGTGCGATCTAAATCTACGTGACATGGCCGCCTCCTCCAAATAGAGGGAAGGACCGACGGCTTCGCCACCAAAGGCGCCGATAATATGGCACGTACCGACTAAGGAACGGAGAAAATTGACAAAAATCGTTCCGCTCCTCGGTATTTTCCTGATGCTTCTCCACCTTGTCTGGCCCTTTAATGTACCGGGCCTGCGCAAACGTCGAGACTTCTGGAAAATCGCCGTCGTCATGGGCGTCGCGATCGTCTTCACCGCATTGCTGCGCGAGTAGAAGTTACTTCTCGGTCAGTTTCAGCTCGATGCGGCGGTTCTGGTTGCGCGCCTCGTCGCTGTCGCCTTCCGCGATTGGCTGATATTGGCCGAAACCCGCCGCCACCAGCCGGTCAGCCGGCACGCCCTGCGAAATCAGGAATTTCACCACCGAGGTCGCACGCGCCGATGAGAGCTCCCAGTTGTCGGCATATTTCCCGGTGCCGGACAGCGGCACACTGTCGGTATGGCCATCGACGCGCAGCACCCAATTGATCTCGGCCGGGATTTCCTTGGCAAGATCGAGCAGCGCCTGGGCGAGCTTGGACATCTCCGCCTTGCCGGGATCATTGAGCTCGTTGCCGCCCGACGGGAACAGCACCTCGGACTGGAAGACGAAGCGGTCGCCGACGATGCGGATGTTCTCGCGATCGGACAGGATCTCGCGCAACCGCCCGAAGAAGTCGGACCTGTAGCGGTTGAGCTCCTGGACGCGCTGGGCGAGCGCCACATTGAGCCGCCGGCCGAGATCGGCGATCTTGGTCTGGGACGATTTGTCCCTGGACTCGGACGCCTGTAGCGCCTGTTCGACGGCGGCGATCTGCGCCCTGAGCGCCGCGATCTGCTGGTTGAGCAGTTCGACCTGGCTCAAGGCCTGCTGGCTGACGTCCCTCTGCTGGGACAGTTCCTCGTTCAGCGTGCCGATGCGGGCATTGGCGGCATTCGAATCGCCGCTTCCCTGCTCGAGTATCTTCTGGAGACGCGAACGCTCGGTCTCCGCCGACATGAGCTGGGACTGAAGATTTGAGAAGGAATCCTCGAGATCCTGCTTGCCGCCCTTCTCCAGTGCCAGGAGTTCGGTCAGTTCGTTGATCTGGTTGTTGAGCCGCTCCAGCACCTCGTCGCGGCCGGAGATTTCCCGGCTCAGGATGAATTGCCCAAGCACGAACACGGTCAACAGGAACATGATGGCGAGCAGAATCGTCGATAGCGCATCGACGAAACCCGGCCAGTAGTCGACGGTGCGCTCACGGCCGCCCTTGCGACGCAAGGCCATGCTACTTGCCCCCGATCTTGTCGGTCAGTTGGTCGAGCGTGCGCCTCAGCGCCTTGGATTCCTCCTGCTGCGCCTCTATCCAGTCGCGCAGCATCTGCTGCTCGGTACGCATGTTGCGCACCAGTCCCTGGATGCCTTCGGCGAGCGAGGCCATGGCAGCGGTCGAACGCTGCGTGCTGCCGCCTTCCTGGCTGATCTTCACCAGCTGTTCGGAGAGCGACTTGAGTTCTTCGGTCGAACCGGTGCCCGCGCCTTCGACCAGCACCGGCGCGAAATCGTGGCTGACATCGGTCACCGATGACAGCCAGTTTTCCAGTTCGTTATAGAAGCGATTTTGCGCGCGTCCTGCCTGAAGGTCGAGGAAGCCCAGCACCAGGGAGCCCGAAAGACCGAAGAGCGACGAGGAGAACGCCGTGCCCATGCCGGTCAGCGGCGCCGACAGGCTTTCCTTGAGCGTATTGAGAATATCGGCCGTCTGGCCGGAGCCGGGATCGAGTCCCTGGATGACGGTATTGATCGACCCGATCGTGCCGAGCAGGCCCCAGAAAGTGCCAAGCAGACCGAGGAAGATCAGAAGCCCTGTGAGGTAGCGCGTCGTGTCGCGGGTTTCATCCAGCCGGCTGGCGATCGAATCGAGGATCGACCGCAGCGCCGCCGGCGACAGCGCGCCCGTCTGGCTCGTCGACATCAGCGCCCGCATCGGCCCGAGCATGACAGGTTCGCGGCCTGCCTTCTCGGCGCTGCCCGCCGCACGAAACGAATTGAACCAGCGCACTTCGGGCCGAAGCGCCAACACATGATTGAAGGCAAGCAGGATGCCTATGACCAACACGCCCAGAATCAGACCATTGAGGCCGGGATTGGCGACGAAGGCCTCGCGGCCCTGCCTGAACAGGATAGCGGCGGCGAAACCGACAAGTATGAGGAAGATAACCATGGTCCAGAAGTAGGACATCGGGCTCGAAAGTCTTCGTCCATAGGACGTCGGTTCGCTGCCCTCTTCATCCCGATCGAAAAACCCTGCCCCTGCCATACGCTCTTTCCATCCGCCAAATCATGACGGGAGACTAGAGGAAGATTGCGCCGAATTGAAGAGGTGTCGCGACTGACGGAGACCGTCCTGCGCGACAATCCGAACGGCGCACTCAATGTAAACCACATGACAGTGACACGCTGACGTAAGAACGATGCCGAGGAAACGAAGGATATCCAGCCTTTCAAAGGCTGTGGCCACGACTTATTCTTCGGGCGCAAGCCAGCCGTTAACCATTCGTTAACCTTTCCATGTTATTACTGATCACATCCAGAGCTTCTGGTCTCAGACAATTTCCTTCATCGGGTAGCGTCTGATTTTTCTCCCTGTTTTACCTTGAGAGCCGCTTTCCGCGGCTCTTTTTTTGGTGGCGGGAAAGTGGAACAATTTCATGGCATTTGACTTTAGTTGTGGAGATTAACCGTTCCTTAAGAATCGGCTTGCGCAAACGTCAAAGTGGTAGCATTCTCGGCCTCGTTCTATCGGGGCGTCTCGCCGCTTTCCACTGTGATGCGTATTTGGGAATGAAATGAATGTCTGAGACCGGGGCCAACACCATCAGTTTTGCCGGACACGCGGCGTCGTCCGCACAGTTCAAGGCACTCTATTCCGAAGGGATGACGCTGGTCGAAGAGACCGCCAGCTATCTCGACGGACCCGGCCGGCTTGCTTCCAAGGCCCTGCCGCGCATGGCATCGGTACTCTACGCCGCGGAATCCATGCGTCTGACGACCCGCCTGATGCAGGTTGCGTCCTGGCTGCTGCTGCAGCGCGCCATCAACAATGGCGAGATGACCCGCGACCAGGTCGTCAACGAGAAGAAGAAGGTTCGCCTCGATACGTTCAACGTCGATCGTACAGCTCCGGGCTGGAACGACCTGCCGGGCGACTTCCGCGACCTCGTCGAAAAGTCCATACGCCTTCAGAACCGCGTCGCGGTCCTCGATCGGGAAATCTATCGCCCCGGCGAACAGGTCGTGCCGGCTGCCAACAACCAGAATTCGGTTCAGGCTCAGCTTTCACTTCTAAAGACTGCCTTCGGCGGCCACTGAGCAATTCGGATCGACGCAAACGACGAGCCGGCGCCTGCCGGCTTTTTCGTGTGTAAATCAGGCCGGATGGCCTACAAATTCGAGGCTTTGAAGGTTGACATCGCCTCCTTCAAACGGTACATGCCTCACCAAATTCGGGCGCGCACCTTAAAGAAGTGGCGCGCCTTTGATTGTCAATGAAGCAGGATCAACCTGTTAACCTCGCGGATCAGAACAATGAAGATCAAGAACTCGCTGAAAGCGCTCAAGGCACGTCATCGTGAAAACCAGTTGGTCCGCCGCAAGGGCCGGGTTTACATCATCAACAAGCTGAACCCGCGCTACAAGGCCCGCCAGGGCTGAACGGCCGCCGGCTGCTCACGACATTTTGCCTTTGAATATTCACGATGGCGGGCTAGCATGCCCGCCATGCGCTTTATTACGTCCACGATTTCGATTCTCCTCCTCGCGGCCGCACTCGGACCTGCACACGCTCAGGACAGTGCCAAGGGCACCAAGCCCGATACCGTCAAGCAACAGCTTCCCGGCCCGCTCGCCACGGAAGCTGAGCGCCTCGACAGCCTTTTCGACCGGCTGAAGAAAGAACGCAGCACCGAACTGGCGCTCGGTATCGCCAACGAGATCCGTGAAGTCTTCACATTTTCGGGCAGCGCCACGGTCGATCTCCTGATGCAGAACGCGTCGCGCGCGGTTAACGAGAAGCGCTATGGCGCCGCACTCGATTTCCTCGATCAGGTCACCCTGCTCGCCCCGGATTACGCCGAGGGCTGGAATAGGCGCGCCACCATCCACTATCTGCTCGGCAATTATCCCAAGGCGATGTCGGACAGCGCCCGTGTTCTGGCACTGGAGCCTCGCCACATCGGCGCCCTTGCCGGCATTGCGGGCATCCTGCAGGAAACCGGCCATGACCGGCAGGCGCTCGAGGCATGGGAGGCCTACCTCGCCTATTATCCCGCCGATCGCGAGGCGCAGCAGCAGCTTATCGAACTGACGAATAAGCTGGCCGGCCAGAAAACCTGAACCGGAATGCGACCGGCTTCGTATCAGTTCTGATTCTCAACCGGCCTGCTCCTATTCATGTATTTTGCATTCAAGCTTGTCTTCATCCTTTTTGCCATTCTCCTCGGCATGCTCTTCCTGGCGTTCCTGTTCACCCAGTGGCAGGCGCGGCAGATCAGCCAGCGCTATCCCAACACAGGCGAACTGATCGATGTCGGCGGGCTCAGGCTCAACAGCGTTCACGTACCGCGACCCGAAGGCGCGGACCTGCCGCCGCTCGTCTTCATCCACGGCGCCAGCGGCAACCTGCGCGATCCGATGATGGCATTCCTCGAACCGCTCAAGGGGCGCGCCGAGATGCTGTTCGTCGACCGGCCCGGACACGGCTATTCCGAACGCGGTGGCGACCAGAACCTGACGCCCGACGGGCAGGCCGACGCGATCGCCAGACTGATCGAAAAGCGCGGCATAAGCCGGGCGATCATTATCGGCCATTCCTTCGGCGGCGCGACCACGGCGAGCCTCGCGCTCCGCCACAAGAACATGGTCCAGGGCCTCGTCTTCCTGTCACCCGCAACGCATCCCTGGCCGGGCGGCATCGATTGGTATTATGACCTCGCGAACATTCCCTATCTCGGCCCGATCTTCTGCAACACGCTGAGCCTGCCCGCCGGCCTGATGCAGCTTGATACCGGCGTGGAGCACGTCTTCCAGCCCAATCCGGTGCCCGAGGGCTATTCCGAGCGCGCGGCGATTCCCCTCGTGCTGCGGCCCCAGAATTTCTGCAGCAATGCGCGCGACGTCGCCAACCTGCTGGTTTATGTTCGCCAGACGCAGCCCCGCTACAAGGAGATCACCGCGCCCACGGTGATCATATCAGGCGACAGCGACGAGATCGTCTATGAGGAACTGCATTCATTGGGACTGAACCGGGACATATCAGGTTCCGAACTGGTCTGGGTCAAAGGCCTCGGCCATAAGCCGGACTACGTCGCCACCGATCTGGTGATCGCCGCAATTGAAAAGGTCGCAGGATTACCCCGCGACCTCCAGAAGATTGCCCGCGACGTCGAACGGCGCATCACGCTAAAGTAAACGCGACGGTCGATATTCAGTTGATGCTGAGTCGAAAATGGTGGCTTTCGAGAACCGGAGCGGAGCGTACTAAAGTACGTGAGCACCGGAAGCGCGGAAAGCCGCCATTTGCAGACCGGCAGCGACTGAATAGATTAGACGCCGCTCTGGCCGTCCGAGGCGATGTACGCGATGCGCAGCATGTTGGTGGCACCGGGCGTGCCGAGCGGCACACCTGCCGTGATGATGACGCGATCACCCGGCGTACCAAAACCTTCGTGGTGCACGATACGGCAGGCGCGATTGACCATGTCGTCCAGGTCGCTTGCGTCTTCCGTCACGACGCAATGCAGGCCCCATACGACCGAAAGCCGGCGCGCGGTCTCGATGATCGGCGACAGCGCCAGAACCGGGACTTCCGGCCGCTCGCGCGCGGCACGCAGGCCGGTATTGCCCGAGCCGGTATAACAGACGATCGCCGCGAGCTTCAGCGTCTCGGCAATCTCGCGCGAGGCGAGCGAAATGGCGTCGGCGCCAGTCGGTTCGGGTTTCGGGCGCTGGGCGTGAATGATATTGGAATAATAGGGATCCTGCTCGACCGTGCTGGCGATCGAAGCCATCGTGGTCACCGCCTCGACCGGATACTGGCCGGACGCCGATTCGGCCGACAGCATGATCGCATCGGCGCCTTCGAAGACGGCGGTCGCCACGTCGGAGACTTCGGCGCGGGTCGGCACGGCGGCGGAGATCATCGATTCCAGCATCTGCGTGGCGACAACCACCGGCTTGCCGACGCGGCGGCAGGCACGCGTCAACTGCTTCTGGATGCCGGGCACCGCTTCGAGCGGCATCTCGACCCCGAGGTCGCCGCGCGCCACCATCAGCGCATCCGACATTTCGATGATCTCGTCGATCCGCTCCAGCGCCTGCGGCTTTTCGATCTTCGACATGATCCCGACCCGGCCGCGCGAAATCTTGCGCACCTCAGCCAGATCCTCGGGACGCTGCACGAACGACAGCGCGACCCAATCGACACTGCCGGTCGCCAGCACGGCGTCGAGATCGACGCGGTCCTTCTCCGTCAGTGCGCCGATGGCGAGGATCGTATCGGGCAGCGACACACCCTTCTTGTCGGAGATCTTGTTGCCGGCAACGACTGTCGTGACGATGCTGGTGCCGTTGCATTCAACGGCCTTGAGATGCAGCTTGCCGTCATCGATCAACAGGCGATCGCCCGGCTTGACGGCTTCGAGAATCTCGGGATGCGGAAGGAAGACGCGGTTCTCGTCACCGGGCTCGTTGCGGTTGTCGAGCGTGAAGGTCTGGCCCGCTTTCAGTTCGACGGATGTGTTGGCGAACTTGCCGACGCGAAGCTTCGGGCCCTGGAGGTCGGCCAGAATGCCGATCGGCCGGCCGGAACGTGCCTCGACCGCGCGGATCTTGCCGATCAGCTCGCGCATCATGTCGTGGCTCGAATGGCTCATGTTGATCCGGAAAAGATCCGCGCCCGCATTGTGCAGCTTCTCGATCATCTCCTCGGTATTCGAGGCCGGGCCGAGCGTGGCGAGGATTTTGACTTTTCTGTTCCGCTTCATCAATTCTGGCTTTCGTTTGTAGTCGGCGTATCCGTCAGCTGAACCATCCAGCTTCCCTGGCGCCCCGTATCATATTCCTTGAAGCCGAATTGCTGGTACCCGCGGGCATAGCAATCTTGCACTCCGGTTATCTTAAACTCGTTTTCTGCGACACACATATTAACGTTGCCGGTCCAGCGTCCGCCGCGCGCCGCGTCTTCGGCATAAAGGTAGTAATACCGGGACTGCAGCTGCCCCTCGATCAGCGTGTAGCAGGTCGTCGCCGGTATCTGCCACCAGCCCTCGGAGATCCAGCCCTCCTTGGCGCGATAACCGATCGCCACACCCACGGCGTTCTGCGTGGCATTGCACACCCGGAATTCGGCCGATGCCGTGCCGGCGCTCAGCGCCATGCCTCCGGATGCCATTGCCAAAGCGAGCAATATCCTCCTGATCGAAAAGATGCTGTCTATTTTCCCGAGGACACCGGCAAGGGCTTGTCCCCAGATCCTGCGTGCCGCGATCCGCGATGCTGCAACTGTGGGCATGATGGTCCAGGAGGCTCCCATGACGTGAGTGCTATTTGCGCTGCCAAAAACCGAAAGTCAACGCAAATTTAATCGATTATATTCAGCTTTTTCCGTTATTCGACACGGGTTTGGCCAACAATCGCAATTCAATGTCGTGCCGCGTTTCCAAGTGTCCGGCAGCACGTCGAATCCATTCATATTGCGCCTTTTGCCAAGTCTCAATAACGCCCGCCTTGAAAGACGTCGCTTCGCATGCAAAGACTTTAAAAAAATGTCAAAAAGTGTGCCCAGAAGGCCATCCATGCAAGATTCCCGGGCCTTCGAAGTGATCGAAGGCAATCTCGATCTCGGCTTCATCCTGCTGGGTGACCATGCGACCAACCATCTTCCCGCAAAGTATGGAACGCTGGGCCTCGCGCCCGAGGCTTTCACCCGCCACATCGCTTACGATATCGGCATCGAACCGCTGACCCGCGCGCTCGCGGCCCGGCTTGGCGCCCCGGCCGTCATGAGTTGCTTCTCGCGGCTTCTCATCGATCCCAACCGGGGCGAGGATGATCCGACCCTGATCATGAAGATTTCCGACGGCGCGATCGTCCCCGGCAATTATCCGATTTCGCCAGAGGAATGGGACGCGCGGCTGCACCACTATCACCGGCCCTACCATGGCGCGGTCACGGGCATGATCGCTGCAGTCGAGAACGCCACCGGCCGCGCGCCGTTGATCATGTCGCTGCATTCCTTCACGCCATTCTGGAAGACCTATGTCAGGCCCTGGCATGCCGGCGTGCTGTGGGACAATGATCCACGTGCCGCACAGGCGCTGATCCATGCGCTCGCCGCCCTGCCCGGCATCGTGACCGGCGACAACGAACCCTATGACGGCGCGCTGCGCGGCGACACGATGTATCGCCACTGCATGAAAAAGGGCATTCCGCATGCGTTGCTCGAAGTGCGCCAGGATCTCATCGCGGACGAGCCGGGCGTCGCCGAATGGGCCGAGCACCTGGCGCCGATCTTCGAGCGGTTGAATGCCGACCCGGCGCTGCATAGATATGAGGTGTATCCGTCCCGAACCGGCCCATACGAAGATTGAAACGATGACCGAGCTCACAAGAGAACAACAGATCGAATTCGAGGCCGCCGCGTTCCGCCGACTGGTCGCGCATCTCCGCGAGCGGGACGATGTGCAGAACATCGAGTTGATGAACCTCGCGGGCTTTTGCCGCAACTGCCTGTCGAACTGGTATCTCGACGCGGCGACCGAGGCTGGCACCGGCCTCACCAAGGACCAATCGCGCGAGATCGTCTACGGCATGCCCTATGACGAATGGAAAGCCAGGCATCAGGATGTGGCAAGCGATGCACAGAAGGCCGCATTCGAGATCAATCGTCCCAAAGAGTAGGGCCAACCCGGCCGAATCCGCTTGACCTTGGCCGCCTTTCGCGGCACGTGAGCGCTCGAAATATTGTCACGGAATCATCAAAGGAGCGGGCATCAATGGCAGATGCACATGGCGTCGCACGCGATCAGTTGCGGTCTTTCATCGAACGGATCGAGCGGCTGGAAGAAGAAAAGAAAACCATCGCCGACGACATCAAGGACGTCTATGGCGAGGCCAAGTCGACCGGCTTCGACTCGAAGATCCTCAAGAAGGTGATCGCCATCCGCAAGCAGGATAAGGACGAGCGGATGGAACAGGAAGCCATCCTCGAGACCTATCTCGCAGCGCTCGGCATGATCGAAGGCCCACCGGACGAAGCGTAAGAAATAATTCGAATGTGATAAAGGCCGCCGGATTTCCATCCGGCGGCCTTTTGATTCTCACGGGGCTCCGAAATGCGTGCTCAAGAACCGGCTCTGGAAATCGCCGGCCGGCGACGAAGCCTGCCCGAGAGACGCAATCCATCGCGGAAATTCCTACCCAGCAGATAAAGCTGCGTGAACCCGCCCACAAGTTCGATAGCCTGCACGACCATGAAAGCCGTTCCGAACTCGCCCTTTGCCGCGCTGTAGTAAAGCCATATCGCCGAAGGCAGCATGACGAGCATGCCGTTCGCCGCGATCAGGCGCATACGCTTCTTCTTGAGTTCAACCAACGGCCCAACTCTGCCGGCCGCAAGCGAGAACCCGCTGCCTCCCGTCACCGCCATCATGGGAATGAGCAGAGCGATGCCATAGAGGACCATTCGCTTGGCGAGGATCACATTTTCCGCATCCATGCTCAATTCGGAGAGGATGGTGATCGTCAGGAACGACAGGACAAGCAGCAATGCGACCGAACCCGCCACGGCGTGAGCAACCTTCTTCATGTCACATCTCCTTCGTGCGAATTCACCGCCAGGCGCGTTTCGAGATAGCGCAGGCCCTCGAGCGTTTGCTCATAGATGCCGGGCGTGGCGCCGTCGGCGAGTTCGTCGGTCCACTCAGCGTATTTGACCATAATCTCGTTATAGGCATCCCTGCCTCTCGCCGTGAGGGCGTAGAGAGGCGAGCGCTGATGACGGGGATTGGGGCGCTTGGCCAGCATTCCGTCCTGTTCAAGCATGTTGACCTGCTTCTGCGCGCCCTGCCGCGTCACGCCCATGCGGTCGGCGATATCGGGAACGCCCTGCGGCCCACCGCTGAGCGCGATCGCGCCGAGCACTTGCCAGCGTGCGCTCGTGAGCCCGAATTCTTCGGTCAATTGGTCGCCACGGTTCAGGATCAGGCCATTGAGCCGGAAGATGGCGAGCAGAACGCCGGTGATTGCTTCGCTTGTGTCCATGTGCATCTCGCATATCAATATACGACAACCAGTTACCATTACGACAACTGATTGTCAATATTGGGATGATCCCGCACTGATCTCGGTGCAAACGAAAGCCACCGGGTCGATGAACGGCGGTTTTGTCGGTTAATTCCAGGTCCGGCGCAGCACGTCGATCCAGTTGCCATGGCAGAGCTTGGTCATCAGCTCCGCGCCATAGCCGGCATCCAGCATCGCCTGGCGCAGTTTGGGCAGGCCTGCCACATCCTTGATCTCACGCGAGACCATCGCCCCGTCGAAATCGGAGCCGAAGCCGACGCCATTCTCGCCGAGCTTGCCGATGAGGTAATCGAAATGGCGCAGCATCACATCCAGCCCGAAGTCGCTTTTCATCCGTCCGTCCGGGCGCAGGAAGGCGGCAGCAAAATTGACGCCGACCATGCCCTTGGATTCGGCAATCATGTCGAGTTGGCGATCAGTGAGATTGCGCGCATGCGCACAGATCGCATGGGCATTGCTATGGGACGCGATCAACGGCACATCGGTGATATCAGCAATGTCATCCATGCCCTTCTCATTGAGATGTGACAGGTCGATTGCGATGCCGAGCCTGTTGCATTCCCGGATCAGCCGCTTGCCGTCCTCGGTCAGCCCCGGCCCCGTGGCACCCGTCGAGGGAAAACGGAACGGTACACCCTCCGCCCAGCGCGTCTTGCGGCTCCAGACCGGCCCCAGGCTTCTGAGGCCAAGCGCGTAGAGCACATTGAGCGCCCTGAATTCCGCATCGATGCAGTCCGCCCCTTCCAGATGCAGGACCGCGGCCATCGGCGGCTTTTCGAGCGCGGCTTCGATCTCGTCCGCCGAGCGGCAAATGATGACTGAGCCATCCTGCTCAAGCTCTTGAAGAAGTGCTGCCTGCCCCACCGTCGAGCGTAGCGCCAGATCGGGGTCCAGCAAGCCTGATAGCGCCATGTCGTCCGTCATATTGTCGAGGCTGCTGGAAGCGCCCGGTGGATCAGGATTGAAGATGGCGAACATTCCGCCACCGAAGCCGCCTTCGATGGCACGAGGAAGATCTATGTGGTGCTTTCCTCCGCCATTGCGAACCTGTTCCACGGTCGTATGGCCGAGCAGCAGCCGCAGCAGAAGATCGTTGTGCCCGTCGAATACCCACGGCGTGGTCGGCAAAGTCATTTTAACTATCCTCTTTGGCGGGGCACAATCACAAAGCAAAACCGCCGGATCGATGACCCGGCGGTTTGATTATCGAGACGAAATCGTCTGTCTTAGTTTTCGAACTTCTTGACCGGCATGAAGTTGACCGCGGTGCCGGAGAACCGGTCCGGATTAACGTCCGCCGAGCTGAGACTGAAGCCGTCGGCATAGACCGCGGTCGGCTGCTTGCGCATCGTGCGGCTCACGAAGCGCGGTGCCTTGACCGGCTTTGCAAGCACTTCCGCGCGGCCCTTGGTCAGCGCCCACTGGGCGATCAGGTTCTGCGTCAGCTTCGGCTCGATGCGGGTGCTGTCATTGGCATCCGCCTTCGCTTCTTCGCGGGTCAGGCGGTGACCCTTGGTCGCAGCCTTCGGAGTCACGGCAACCTCGTCTTCGGGAAGGCTTGCCGGGATCGCGAAACCACGCGTTACAGTGGTCTTCGGCATGTCGAGCGACGCCATCTCGGCGAGGTTGGCATCCGCATTGGTCTTGTCGGCGCCATCCAGGCTATCGATCATGCCTGCGACTTCGTCCTCGTCGGTCCGAGCATCGGCGTTGAGCTTCTCGCCGGTTTCACGAGCGAGTGCTGCAACTTCCTCGGCCTTCAGGTCAGGCGCCGGAGCGTTGAGGTCGTCGGCAGCCGCGGTGACCAGCTTCTGTCCATCTTCCGGACGGAAAGCCGGGACTGGAACGCCACCGAGTGCAGCCATGGTCGCGCCGTCGAGAGTCTCGGCCGATGCGGTCAGCACCTCTTCACCGTCGCCCGGACGCTTGCGCTCGCCAAGAAGCTCGGGAACCGGAATCTTGTATTCGGCGAGATTGGAGAATTCGGACGTCTCGTCTTCCTCGCTCTCGCCTTCCTTGCTTGCGGTTTCCAGCGCTTCGATCTGCGGTGTCAGCGCCGCCTTCATCGCATCTTCGGCAGCATTCTTCTTGGTCGAGAGAAGCGCCGTCTGCAGCGTTTCGGTCTCTTCCTCGGCAAAGGCCGGGCGGACACGCGGAACCGGTGCGGCGATCTTTTCGTCCTCGGCCGAGGCCGTCAGGATTTCTTCCTTCGGCTCTTCCTTGACCTTCTTCGAAGGCTTCTCGACAGCCGTCTCCGGCGCATCGTTCATATCACCCTCGTCCTCATCGGCACGCGAGAAGAGCGCTGCGAGCAGGCTCTTGCCCTGCTTCGTCTCCGAATCGGAATTCTTGGACGGATCGCCCGCAATCATGATGGAGTTCGAACCAACACGGCGCTTGTAATCCTTCAGGGCGGCACTGTAACCAGGCATCTGTCCGCCTTCGGCAGGCCGGTGGATCGTCTTGCCGTCGGGGAAGAGGCGGGAAAGTTCGCGGCGCGGCATGCGCGGCCAGGCGCGAACGCCGCCGATATCCATGTGCACGAAGGGCGAACCCGACTTCGGATAGAAGCCGACGCCGCCGACCTGGAACTTCACGCCGATTTCGCGCAGCTTGCTCAGTCGGACGTCGGGAATGTAGAAATCCAGGGCCTTGCCAAGCATATGCTGGCTCTTCTCGGCTACGCCCGAGCGGCGCGAGCGGCCCTTCAGCATGGCATTGGTGCCGGGCGAACGGTAACCGCAGATGACGTGGATGTAATCGCGCGAACCCGACTTCTGGTAGACTTCCCAGATCAGGTCAAGCAGACGGGGGTCCATCTTGGTCGGCTGATTCTTGCGCCAGTCGCGGAGAATGTGATTGATCTTCTTGAGACCCGAGGAATCGTAGCGGCCACCGCGTTTGAAGACGATCGTCTGCTTCTCATTTGTATGGACGTTATACAGCTTCAAGGCGCGTGTCTGCGCCGAGGCCTCGGAGTTGGCCGCCAGCAGCCCGATGACGAGCAGTACAGCCGGAACGAGGGTCTTCAGGGTAGCCGCCGTCTTCCGCATAAAAGCAGAAATACCGCCCGCCTCTTTTGAAACCCGGTTCTTGGACTCTTCGTTATAAATCAACTCGATCCCCGTCCACTGGTCACCGCCCGTTGCCCTATTGAAAGCCAAATACGGTAAGACGATGGCAAATGCGTATAGTCACGTCAGATCCCGATTTATAGTCAATGAAGCACTAACAAGGGATAAACGCCAACCAGGATTTTAACCAAGGTCTCGCTTTAAGCCGATTTTCTCGCGGTTTTCCAGCGGTTTTTTAAGATTCGGTCAAATCAGGTTGCCGATTTTTATACGGTGTGCCTTGTCCGTGCCTGATTCTGTGGGGTTTACTGCGACTCAAAAAAAATTCACGTGATGCACGTAAGCCACAGAAAAATCGTATCGCCGTAAGCCAAAAAGCGGATTCAATTTTAGGAATCCATAAATAAAGCGGCCAGAGACAAGCCCTGGCCGCCGATCGATGTGCATGCGATTCGGAGAGAATCAAACCCGTTCGAGTTCCCGCGTCTTCAACGGATCGTCCGGATCGATGCCGTAGTCCTTGAGCTTGCGATAGAGCGTCGACCGTCCAATGCCGAGCCGCCGCGCCACTTCGCTCATCTGGCCGCGATAGAAGCGCAGCGCGAATCGGATGAGTTCTTCCTCGACGCCGGCGATGGTTCGTACCTCGCCGTCATGGCCGAGTCCGGAAATCGTGCCCTCGCTCTGCGTATTGGCGGTTGGCGACTGGCGGAAATGCTGGCGCTCTTCCCCGATGCCGGTGCCGGCGAAATCCGGATAGACCGGCGGCATGTGGTTCACCGCCATGCTCGGCACCTGCAGCACATCCCGGTTGCCCGTGAAGATGCTCTCTCCGTCCTCGGTAATGTAGCCGGGGATCTGGGCCGCGATCTGCGGGAAGTCGCCGATGTCGAGATGCGGCTCCTCGGCGAGCACGACGGCGCGGAAGATGGAGTTCTCCAGCTGGCGGATATTGCCCGGCCAGTCGAAAGCCGTCAGCAATGCCATGGCGGCAGGCGTGATATCGGGCACACGCTCGAGCTTCTGGCCGCCGGCGAAACGCTCGGCGAAGGTGCGGGCAAGCACCGGAATATCTTCCTTGCGGCGGCGAAGTGCGGGAATGGTGATCGGGAAGACGTTGAGGCGATAATAGAGGTCCTCGCGGAACTCGCCGTTCTTGACCGCCGCGATCAGGTCCTTGTTGGTGGCGGAGATCAGCCGCACATCGACCTTCTGCGTGCGGCGGGCGCCGACCGTCTCGATCTCGCCGTGCTGGATGGCGCGGAGCAGCTTGACCTGGACTTCGAGCGGAAGGTCGCCGATCTCGTCTAGGAACAGCGTACCGCCATCGGCCTCGGCGAATTTGCCGGCATGCTTTTCGGTCGCGCCGGTGAAGGCACCTTTCTCGTGACCGAACAGGATGCTCTCGACGAGGTTATTCGGGATGGCGCCGCAATTGACCGTCACGAACGGCTTGTGGGCGCGGTCGCTGCCGGCCTGGATGGCGCGGGCCACCATTTCCTTGCCGACGCCGGATTCGCCTTCCAGCACCACCGGGATGTCGGATTGGGCGGCGCGGCGGGCGAGTTCCATCACCCGCGACATGGCCGGGCTGACGGCGACGATGTCGTCGAAGCGGATCGCACCGCTTCTTGACCGGGACGGCGCGCGGGTCGCGGCGGTACGATCAACCTTGAGTGCATTGTTGATGGCAGTGCCGATGCGTTCAGGTGAAACCGGCTTGACCACAAAGTCGAAGGCACCGGCGCGCATGGCCATGACCACGGTCTCGATACCGCCCTGGCCAGTCTGCACAATCACCGGAATGTCCACCCCCTGGTCATGCATGGCGTTAAGGAAGGCGATGCCGTTCATTTCGGGCATCATCAGGTCGAGGATGATGACGGAAACCTTGTCGCCGAGGCGCGCGAGCGCCTCCAGCCCCTGCTTGCCGTTTTCGGCCATATGCGCGGTATGGCCGATGCGTTCCACGGCGTGCCGCAGAAGCCGCCGCTGGACCGGATCGTCGTCAATCAACAGGATGTGCGTGCTCATAGGATCTCCCCCTGAGTTTTTTCGTTATGACCGCACAATGATCCGGATGCTTTGACATCCCGTTTTGAGAAATGCTCGCATTTTAGCGATATGCATGATTTCGTGACGCCGCTGTACCAAGGCCAAAACGGCGTGGCTGGAATGTTCACTTTGCGAAAGTGATGTTCTAAAGAGGGCGGGACTTTTTTCCAGAGGCAGATCCATGCACCCATTCGTCTCCCGTCACCCGCACCATGCAGCCACCGAGGCCGCACATGCAGATGCAGCGCTCGGCAATCTGCCTGAATGGAATCTCGGCGATCTCTATCCCTCGCGCGACGGTTCGGCGTTTCTTGGTGACCTCGAAAAGGCCAAGACCGTTTCAGCAGCCTTCCAGGAAAAGTGGAAAGGCAGGCTCGATGCCGCCTGCGGCAAATTCGGAGCCGAAGGCCTCGGTCAGGCGATCCGCGAGTTCGAAGCACTTGAAGACCTGATTGGTCGCATCGGCTCCTATGCCGGCCTCGTCTATTATTCCGACATGATGGACCCCGCTAGCGGCAAATTCTTCGCCGACACCAGCGCCGCAATCACAGATATGGCCGGCAGCCTGCTGTTCTTCAGCCTCGAACTGAACCGTGTGGATGACGCAACCCTCGAGCAAGCACTCTCGAACGATGCGGTCGCCAACCATTATCGCCCGTGGATCGAGGATCTGCGCAAGGAAAAGCCCTACCAGCTTGATGACAAGAGCGAGCAACTGTTCCTCGAAAAGTCCCAGACCGGCGCCGCGGCGTGGAACCGCCTGTTCAACGAGACGCTTGCCGCACTCCGTTTCGAGATCGATGGCGAGTCGCTGGCGCTCGAGTCGGCCCTCAACAAGCTTCAGGAGCCCGATCCGGCCACCCGCGCCAAGGCAGCCGAAGCGATCAGCAAGGTCTTCAAGGAGAATATCCGGATCTTCACGCTGATCACCAACACGCTGGCCAAGGACAAGGACATTTCCGATCGTTGGCGTGGCTTCAAGGATATCGCCGACAGCCGCCATCTATCCAACCGCGTCGAAGGCGAAGTGGTCGATGCGTTGGCCGCCGCGGTCAAGGCAGCCTATCCCCGCCTGTCACACCGCTATTATGCGATGAAGGCGAAATGGCTCGGCATGGACCAGCTCAACTACTGGGACCGCAACGCACCCCTGCCCGAAACGCCTTCCCAACTCGTGCCGTGGGACCAGGCGAAGGAGACCGTGCTGTCGGCCTACAATGAATTCGCACCCGAAATGGCCGACATCACCCGCGATTTCTTCGACAAGAACTGGATCGACGCGCCCGCCAAGCCGGGCAAGGCGCCGGGCGCATTCGCCCATCCGACGGTACCGTCAGCGCACCCTTACGTGCTGGTGAACTATCTCGGCAAACCGCGCGATGTGATGACGCTCGCCCACGAACTCGGCCACGGCGTCCACCAGGTTTTGGCCGGCGCACAAGGCGCGCTGATGTGCTCGACGCCACTGACATTGGCCGAGACCGCGTCCGTGTTCGGCGAGATGCTGACCTTCCGCGCATTGCTCGCCAAGACCAAGGACAAGGCCGAGCGCAAGGCGATGCTCGCCCAGAAGGTCGAGGACATGATCAACACGGTCGTGCGCCAGATCGCCTTCTACGAATTCGAGCGCAAGCTGCACACCGCGCGCAAGGATGGCGAATTGACCTCCGAGCAGATCGGCGAACTCTGGCTTTCCGTTCAAGCCGAGAGCCTTGGGCCTGCCATCAAGATTTCCGAGGGCTATGAAGGATGGTGGTCCTATATCCCCCACTTCATCCACTCGCCCTTCTACGTCTACGCCTATGCCTTCGGCGATTGCCTGGTGAATTCCCTCTACGCCGTGTACCAGAATGCCGCGGAAGGCTTCCAGGAGAAGTATTTCGCGCTGCTCAAGGCCGGCGGCACCAAGCACTATGCCGAACTGCTCAAACCATTCGGCCTCGATGCCACCGATCCGTCGTTCTGGGACAAGGGCCTGTCGATGATCGAAGGGCTGATCGACGAGTTGGAAGCGCTTGATAAAGGCTGATAGGTTTTGACCCTGGCCTGAGCAAGAGAATGAAACCGCAAAACCCCTTTGTGCTGCTGCGCGACGACCTCGCGGACGAGACCCTGGTTTTCGCCGAACCGGAGCGTCTCGTGCTGGCGCGCGACAAGGCGACGTTCTTTGCCGGGCTGGAAACGCTCGAAGCGGCGCGCGCGGCCGGCAAATGGATCGCTGGCTTCATGGCCTATGAGGCCGGTTATCTTTTCGAGGAAAAGCTCACACCGCTCGTGACACCCGGCCGCGAAACGCCGCTGATGGCCTTCGGCATCTTCGATGCGCCGCAGACGGATCATCCTCTGGCGACACCGAAGCAGAGAACCGAAAACGAGCCGTTCCTGTCCAGCCCGCGCGCCGAATGGAATTTCCCGGCCTACAAGGAGCGCTTCGACCGGCTGCATTGGCACCTTCGTCAAGGGGATTGCTATCAGGCCAATCTCACCATGCCGATCCGTGGCCGCTGGTCGGGCGATCCGGTCGCGGCCTTCTGGTCGCTGATCGAACGGCAGCCGGTGCATTACGGCGCGCTGGTCAATCTCGGCGGTCCCGTCCTGCTGTCGCGCTCGCCGGAACTCTTCTTCAATGTCGATAATGAAGGCTGGATCGAGACCCATCCGATGAAAGGCACGGCCGCGCGCGGGTTCTCCCCCGAAGAGGACCTGGAGATCATCGAGGCGATGAAGGCCGACGAGAAGACCCAGGCCGAAAACCGGATGATCGTCGACCTGCTGCGCAACGACATCTCGCGCATCACCGAGGTTGGCACGCTCGATGTGCCGAAACTCTTCGACATCGAGACTTATCCGACCGTCCACCAGATGGTCAGTCACGTCCGGGCAAAGCTTCTGCCCGGCCTGACGATCCGCGACGTCTTCGCCGCCCTCTTCCCCTGCGGCTCGGTGACCGGCGCGCCGAAAATGTGGGCCATGAGAATCCTGCACGAACTGGAGGTAGGCCCACGCGACGCCTATTGCGGCTCGATCGGTTTTATTGCGCCGGACGGCCGCATGCGCTTCAATGTGGCGATCCGCAC
Source organism: Rhizobium sp. TH2 (assembly GCF_024707525.1). Lineage (NCBI taxonomy): Bacteria > Pseudomonadati > Pseudomonadota > Alphaproteobacteria > Hyphomicrobiales > Rhizobiaceae > Rhizobium > Rhizobium sp. TH2. The sequence continues at coordinate 4,274,679 of NZ_CP062231.1, forward strand.
TATCTCGCTGTTCGACAGCGGCGAGGCCGTATTCAACGCCGGCGGCGGCATCGTCTTCGATTCCCGCGCCGAGGACGAATATGCCGAATGTCTCCTCAAGGCCCGCTTTGCCGTGGGCAGTGAAGTGATCGCCGCATGAGCGGTTTCTCGCTCATCGAAACCATGCGCTTCGAGCCCGAAACCGGCATCCCGAGATTCAATCTCCACATGGCGCGCTTACGAAATTCCGCCAAGGTTCTGGGGTTCGCGGGCGCTGAAAGTGCATCTCAAGCATTGCTCATATATATAAGAGAGAAAATCGAAGTATTGCGCCTACGTCTGGAGCTTTTTCACGACGGAAGATACGAGATCACCTCGGCTCCCTACTTGCCACTGGCGGACGATACCATATGGCGCATTCGCGTCGCCCACGAGGCGAGGCTTAGCTCGACCGATCCCATCCTCCGCCACAAGACGTCAAAGCGCGCCGTCTATGAAGCCGCCCGCGCGGAATACAGCAGGGACGATGCCGACGAAGCCATCCTGCTCAACGAGAAGGGCGAGATCTGCGAAGGCACGATCACCAACGTCTTCGTTGACGAAGGTTCGGGCACCCTGCTCACGCCACCCCTCTCCTCCGGCTGCCTCGCCGGCATCCTGCGCACCTCGCTGATCTGCCAGAAGAAGGCGAGAAACGGGCGGTTGACGATTGACGATCTACGGCGCAATCCGTTTTATGTCGGCAATTCCTTGCGCGGCCTTGTCCGCGCCGAGCTGAGTGAGTGACATGCAAACGGATGAAGAGGATCTGCCGGGCCACGTAATTCGGCCTCTGCTGGAAAGCGAGGGGGAAGGCTATCTGATCGAATTTCCAGACTTTCCGGGTTGCATGGCAGATGGTGAAACTCCGGAGGAGGCAAAAATCGAAGGCCGGGATGCGCTGCTATCGTACAGGCGCACTCTGAAGGAACTCAATCCAGGATCCTAAGATGTTCATCCTCTCCCTCACCTACATCGCGCCGCTCGAAGATGCCGACAAGCATATGGATGCGCATATGGCCTGGGTTCGCGAGGGCTATGACGGCAATTTCTTCCTCGCCTCGGGCCGCAAGATCCCGCGCACCGGCGGCGTGATTCTGGCGCGCGGACAGAGGGAGATGATCGAGGACATGTGCGCGGCCGATCCCTTCGTCATCCACAAGATCGCCGAATACGAGATCATCGAGGTCGCGTTTACCACCGTCGCGCATGGCATCGAGATTCTGAAGACGTGATCCTTGATGCCGACGCCAATTCCCGGCGCAAAATGCACGTCCCGTCTTTCCAGGCGCCGAAACTTCAACCGAATTCGCTTTTTTATGACGGGAATCTATGATTTGTAGCCAGCCATCGCTGTCAACAGAAGGAGTAAAGCGGGAAATGGCTGAACAAAACTATCCAATCTATGGCGAAATTACAGGCCCGATCGTGATGATCGGCTTTGGCTCGATCGGACGTGGTACTTTACCCCTCATCGAGCGTCACTTCAAATTCGACAAGAGCCGGATGGTGGTCATCGAACCGCGAAACGACGAGGCCGAGCTGCTTGCGCGCCATGGCGTGCGGCACATTCAGGCCCACGTCACCAAGGACAATTACAAGGAATTGCTCAAGCCGCTGCTGACCGAAGGCGAAGGCCAGGGCTTCTGCGTCAACCTTTCCGTTGATATATCTTCCGTCGACCTGATGAAGCTCTGCCGCAAGCATGACGTGCTCTATATCGATACGGTCGTCGAGCCATGGCACGGCTTCTATTTCGACAAGGACAAGGACAACGCCGCGCGCACCAACTACGCGCTGCGCGAAACCATGCGCAAGGAGAAGTTCAAGAGCCCCGGTGGGGCGACGGCGGTTTCCACCTGCGGCGCCAATCCCGGCATGGTTTCGTGGTTCGTCAAGCAGGCGCTCATCAACCTCGCCAACGAGATCGGCGTGAAATACGACGAGCCGTCGCAGGACGATCGCGAGGGCTGGGCCAAGCTCATGAAGAAGCTCGGCGTCAAGGGCGTCCACATTGCCGAGCGCGATACCCAGCGCACCAAGCATCCGAAGCCGCTCAACGTCTTCTGGAATACCTGGTCGGTGGAAGGCTTCATTTCCGAGGGCCTGCAACCGGCTGAACTCGGCTGGGGCACCAATGAAAAGTGGATGCCGAAGACCGCCAAGAAGTTCAAGAAGGGCCACAAGTCGGCCATCTATCTCGAACAGGCCGGCGCCAACACCCGCGTCCGCAGCTGGTGCCCGACGCCCGGCCCGCAATACGGCTTCCTGGTGACGCACAACGAAGCAATCTCGATCGCCGAATATTTCACCGTCCATGACAAGGACGGCGACGTGAACTATCGCCCGACCTGCCACTATGCCTACCACCCGTCGAACGATGCCGTGATCTCGCTGCACGAAATGTTCGGCAATGGCGGCAATGCCCAGCCTGTTCTGCACGTTCTCAACGAGGACGAGCTGGAGGATGGCGTCGATGAACTCGGCGTGCTGCTCTATGGCCACGAGAAGAACGCCTACTGGTATGGCTCGCGGCTCTCGCTCGAAGAGACACGCAAACTGGCACCATACCAGAACGCCACGGGCCTGCAGGTGACTTCCGCAGTGCTCGCCGGCATGGTCTGGGCGTTTGAAAATCCCAGATCAGGCATCGTCGAGGCCGACGAGATGGATTACAAGCGCTGCCTGGAAGTGCAGATGCCCTATCTCGGACCTGTCGAGGGTCATTACACCAATTGGACACCTCTCGATGGCCGCCCGGGCCTGTTCCCGGAAGACCTCGATCACTCCGATCCGTGGCAGTTCCGCAACATTCTCGTTCGTTAAGCGGGTCTATCGAAGCCATTGTAAAACCCCGCGAATTCATCTCGCGGGGTTTTCCGTGTCAGCACCTGTGAAAGCGGAACCTGCAGCACGGCAAACGCTTGCTTTCGTTTTCGAAAGGCGGCAAACTGCCATGCGAAGGGTAGAGAGCGGCAGCCAAAGGCATCCGCCGAGCCCCCGCAGGGAGACATGCATGAAAAAATTCGCCATCCCGGCGCTCGTCGTCACCGCCGCACTCGCTTCGTGCACGACCGAACGGCAGCGTCCACTGCCCGTCGCCCCGGCACCGACCACGATCGAGGGAACCTGGTCCGATCCCAACGGACTGATCTCGACATTCCAGACAGGCAATTTCAGCACCCGGACGACGGATACAAACCAGCTTCTCGCGACGGGCAATTACATCAATTCCTCGGGTAATCTCTACGAGATCAGCCTCACCTCGCTGGTGCAGAACAAGCAGTCCAAGGTCAATTGCGCACTGGTCAATCCCAACCAGTTGAATTGCACGGCCGATTCCGGCGCCCAGTTCACGCTTGCCCGCAAATCGACCACTGTCGCATCGGTACAATAGGCCGGGCTCTTCCGGCCAACAGAATTCCTGGCCGCTCTCTTCTTCGCCTGCGGTCATGGATCACAAGACGAATAGATGTCCACAATCCGGGTCAACCGGACACGACGACGCTTCGGATCGAGAAGGAGAGAGACCATGAACCGCTTTATCAGGCTTGCCATGCTGAGCGCATCCGCGCTGGCCGTTTCGGCAGGTGCCGCATTCGCCGACTATGAACTCAACATTCTCCACATCAACGATTTCCATTCCCGCATCGAATCGATCAACAAGTTCGATTCCACGTGCTCGGCCGAGGACGAGGGCAAGAGCGAATGCTTCGGCGGCGCCGCGCGCCTGCTGACCGCGATCAACGAAACGCGCGCCGCTCTCGCCGGCAAGAATGTCCTGCTTCTCAATGCCGGCGACAATTTCCAGGGCTCGCTGTTCTACACCATGTACAAGGGCACGGTCGAAGCCGAGATGCTGAACGCTATGAAGTTCGACGCGATGACCGTCGGCAACCATGAATTCGACGACAGCGAGGATGCGTTGGCACCCTTCCTCGACAAGGTCCAGTTCCCGGTCGTCACCGCCAATGTGGTGGCGGGCTTCAGCTCCAAGATCAAGGACAAGATCAAGCCGTCGATCGTGCTTGATGTCGGCGGCCAGAAGATCGGCATCGTCGGCGCCGTCACCAACGATACGCCGGATATTGCGACGCCCGGCCCGAACATCATGATCGGTGTGGACGAGCAGGCGATCAAGGACGAAGTGGCCAAGCTCAAGGCGGCAGGCGTCAACAAGATCATCGCGCTGACCCATGTGGGCTATCCCCGCGATCTCGCCGTGATCGCCAAGATTCCGGATGTCGATGTCGTCGTCGGTGGCCATACCCACACGCTGCTGTCGAACACCGACAAGGATGCGGCGGGCCCCTACCCGACGATGGTCGACAACCCCGGTGGCTACAAGGTACCGGTCGTGCAGGCCGGCCAGTACAGCAAGTATCTTGGTGACCTCAACGTGGTCTTTGATGACGCCGGCGTGCCGAAATCGGCCAAGGGCGACCCGATCCTGATCGACGCCAAGTTCAAGCCCGACGCGGCGACCGTGACCCGCATCGCCGAGCTTGCCAAGCCGATCGAGGAACTGAAAGGCAAGGTCATCGGCGAAAGCGCCGAGGCGATCGACGGCGACCGCAAGAATTGCCGTGCCAAGGAATGCGCGATGGGCAACCTCGTGGCCGAAGCCATGCTCGACCGCGTCAAGGACCAGGGCGTGACGATCGCCATCCAGAACGGCGGCGGCGTGCGCGCTTCGATCGATGCCGGTCCGGTCACCATGGGCGAAGTGCTGACCGTGCTTCCGTTCCAGAATTCGGTCGCGACCTTCCAGATCACGGGCGCCGATCTCACGACCGCTCTTGAAAATGGCCTGTCGCAATTGGAAGAGGGCGCCGGCCGTTTCGCGCAGGTCGCCGGGATGAAATACTCCTTCGATCCGAAGAAGCCGGTCGGCAGCCGCGTGATCTCGGTCGAGGTCATGGAGGGCGGCAAGATGGTCGCGCTCGACCCGGCCAAGACCTATAGCGTGGTGACCAACAACTATGTTCGTGGCGGCGGCGACGGCTACAAGATCTTTGCCGAAAAGGCCAAGAACGCCTACGATTTCGGACCAAGCCTCGAGGATACGACCGCGGCTTATCTCACCAAGAATTCGCCCTACAAGCCATTCACCGATGGCCGCATCACGATCGTCGATTCCGCTGTCCCGGCAGCGGACACGCAGGCCGCCGCCGACGCGCAGTCCCAGACTGGCGGCGACGTGAAGACGCCGGACCTGCCCGCTGCATCGACCGACATCGCCAATCAGCCGCCGGTCGTCACCCAGGACGCGGCGACGTCGAAGCAGACGACCACCTCGGAAGGCGCCGAAAGCGCCAGCACTCAGGCGACGACCGAGCAGAAATACACGCTCACCAGGGGCGACAATTTCTGGGATCTCGCCGAGAAATACTACGGCGATGGCGCGGTCTGGAAGAAGATTTCCGAGGCCAATCCCGGCCTGCGCCCGCGTTATCTGCCGGTCGGCCAGGAAATCACCGTTCCCGCGAAGTAATTGTCTTTCCGTGATATGGAGAGCAAATGCATGAGTTGCTGCGGGGCAAGCGGTTCGCTCCCGCTTCTCCCCTTGGGGAGAAGATGCCCGAAGGGCAGATGAGGGGTTCTCAGCGGCATATTCGGCGGTTCTGGGAACCCCTCATCCGGCGCTTCGCGCCACCTTCTCCCCAAGGGGAGAAGCGGCGGCAGCCTTAGGAGCCCTGCATCCCCCATGCGACAGACGGTCCGGGCAACCGGGCCGTTTTTGCTTTATGGCCGCGACAATTCGCGCTAATCCGCATTCCGTCCGGATGCGTAGACGTAAGCAAGAACAAAGGACCGACAATGACAGCAGCCCGTCCCGCCAATCACCCGCCCGTCAAATCCGGAAAGGTTGGCGTGCTGCTCGTCAATCTCGGCACACCCGATGGCACCGATTACAAATCCATGCGGCGCTATCTCGCGGAGTTCCTGAGCGACAAGCGGGTGATCGAGTGGTCGCGGCTCTACTGGTATCCCATCCTCTACGGCATAGTGCTCAATCGCCGGCCGCAGAAGGTCGGCAAGGCTTACGAGACGATCTGGAACAAGGATCTCGACGAGAGCTATCTGCGCACCTTTACACGCTCGCAGGCGGAGAAGATGTCCGCGCGGCTCTCGGAATACCCGGATGTGATCGTCGATTGGGGCATGCGCTACGGCAAGCCGTCGATCGCCGAAAAGCTCGGGTCGTTGCAGGCCCAGGGCTGCGAGAAAATCCTCCTCTTCCCCCTCTATCCGCAATATGCGGCTGCGACGACCGCGACGGTAAACGACAAGGCCTTCGATGCACTGAAAGCCATGCGCTGGCAGCCTGCGCTGCGCACCGTGCCGCCCTATCCCGGCGATGACGCCTATATCGGCGCGCTCGCCAATTCGATCAATACGCACCTGGCAACACTCGACTGGGAGCCGGAAAAGGTGCTGGCCTCTTTCCACGGCATCCCGCAGAGCTATTTCGACAAGGGCGATCCCTATTACTGCCAGTGTCACAAGACCCGCCGGCTCCTGCTGGAAAAACTCGGCTGGCCCGAGGACAGGCTGGTCCTGACCTTCCAGTCGCGCTTCGGCCCCGAGGAATGGCTCAAGCCCTACACCGACAAGACGGTGGAGCAAATGGCAAAGGACGGTGTCAAGCGCATCGCCGTCATCAATCCCGGCTTCGTCTCGGATTGCCTCGAAACGCTCGAGGAAATCGCGGTCGCGGCCGGCGAGATATTCCATCGCAACGGCGGCGAGAAATTCACCCACATTCCCTGCCTCAACGATAGCGATGACGGCATGGATGTGCTGGAGGCCCAGGTTCGGCGTGAGCTACAGGGCTGGGTTTAGACCCTCTTGCATTGAATTTGACCCGGTTCTGCCGGAGCAGGTTTTCGTCTGGGCAGAGGCGATTGGCGAAGGGCATATCCAGATATACGTCCGAGCCGATCGCCTCTGATCAAGGCGGAAAGATGCCCGGCCCACCGGGTTGGCTGAAGCGGGCCACCTATTCGTTCGGCCGGCTTGGCCGTAGAGCTGGGCTACGACGCGCGCCGGCCGAACGAATATCCGACTCCGCCTCAGCCAACAGAACCGGGTCAAATTCAATGCAAGAGGGTCTAGCAAGACCCCGCCCCAAACCCCTCCCCACAAGGGGGAGGGGCCCAACCCCGCTTTGCCGACCTGCCCCATTCAAAGGTCCAGCAACTCTCTGCCTTGCAACAGATTCGGTTGTCATTTGGAGGCGAACGGAAGCGACGAGTTGGCCCCTCCCCCTTGTGGGGAGGGGTTCGGGGCGGGGTCTTTCTTGAACCAAGCACCGACGCTGTCTATTTTCTTCCAAGCGAAATCAATCTCTTACGTCTCATTATAGGAAAATAATCCTCATATCTCTTCCCATTTCCCCAACTCCATGGCACAATCCCTGCCGTTCCACCTTCGGCCACCCCGCATGGCGATGCGGGCGGGGTGGAGCCGGTGCTTGGTATGGAGAGGCGACGCAAAGCTCCATGCCGGGGCCTGCGCAGAGAATGGTTCTCCTCCGGGCTGAAAAAGGCCCGGGCGTGCCTGTGAGGCATTGGAGGCCCGAACGGAGTGCGGGGGTGATGGTCCCGCAAACGCCATGCCAGCGATGGATGGCGGGATATACATCGGAGGCGATCGGAGACTGACAATCTCCGGCCAAACCCAGGCCGTTCGGTGACGCAGAGGAACCGGAGTTGCACGGGAAAAACCACCGAATACGGGGCACGGATACGTGTCTTAACGACCGGTTCCGAGGACCGGTCATCTAACTGTGGCACGCAAACGTGCCCCGGCCGATCATCCGTGCGAAGCGCGGAAAGATCGGGGACGTGCATGGTCAAGCCACGGGGCGGAACGGCTCGCGTGAAGGGACAGTTGTGGGTTGGAGAATTACAAATCATTTCACCACAGTCAGCCATGACAGCTTGCAAATAAAAGTCCGCATACCGACGTTTATGCTAATGCTAGTGTGCGCAAGGCGCGAGAGAACGCCGCTTAACCGGAGGGACAAATGGATCTCAATCTTTCAGGCATGGATTACGCCGTCATCGCCATCGTCATCGTGGTGATATGGACGCTGATTGCGGGCATCAAGACCGTGCCTCAAGGTTACAACTACACAGTCGAGCGGTTCAAGAAATATACTAGGACACTGCATCCCGGCCTGAACCTCATCGTCCCCTATATCGACACAATCGGCGCCAAGCTCAACGTGATGGAGCAGGTCCTCGACGTTCCGACCCAGGAGGTCATCACCAGGGACAATGCCAGCGTCAAAGCCGATGCGGTCGCCTTCTACCAGATCCTCAACGCCGCCCAGGCCGCCTACCAGATCTCTAACCTCAACCAGGCACTGCTCAACCTGACGATGACCAATATCCGCTCGGTCATGGGTTCTATGGATCTTGATGAGCTGCTCTCCAACCGTGATCTCATCAACGAAAAACTGCTGCGCACGGTCGATGAGGCCGCCAATCCCTGGGGCATCAAGATCACCCGCGTCGAGATCAAGGATATTTCGCCACCGCAGAATCTCCTCGATTCCATGGCCCGCCAGATGAAGGCGGAACGCGAGAAGCGTGCGCTGGTGCTGGAAGCCGAAGGCACGCGTGCCGCCCAGATTCTCAAGGCGGAGGGCCTCAAGCAGTCCGCCATTCTCCAGGCGGAAGGCAAGCGCGAAGCGGCCTATCGCGAGGCCGAGGCACGCGAACGTCTGGCCGAAGCCGAAGCCAAGGCGACGACCATGGTGTCGGAAGCAATCGGCGCCGGCAACGTCCAGGCGCTCAACTACTTCGTGGCGCAGAAATATACCGAGGCGCTGATTTCGATCGGCACCGCGAATAATTCCAAGATCGTGCTGATGCCGCTTGAAGCCTCATCGCTGATCGGTTCGCTCGGCGGCATCGGCGCCATCGCCAAGGAAGTGTTCGGCGACAATGGCGGTTCGCCCACGACACCGCGTCCGACCCCGGCCCGCTCGACGCCGAGCGTGAATACGACCACCGCCCAGTCCAATCCCTTCGTGATCCGTCCGGAAGGTAGCCAGACATGATCCTGACGCTGATCAAGGACGCCGGCCCGTGGGCGTGGTGGATCTTCGGCATCGCCTTGCTGATCGCCGAGCTTGTTCTGCCGGGCAATGTGCTGATCTGGGTCGGCGTTGCCGGCCTCCTTACCGGCCTGCTGTCCAACATCTTCTGGGACACGAGCTGGTGGGTATGGGAAGTGCAGTGGCTGGTCTTCGCCGTGCTGTCCGTGGCGAGCCTGTTCATCGGCCGCACCTGGCTGCGCCGCAGTGGCGGCCATTCCGAGGAGCCGACGCTCAACATGCGCGGCGCCAGCCTGATCGGCCGCACCGCCGATCTGATCGACCCGATCCACAATGGCCGGGGCCGCGCCAAGATCGGCGACACGGTATGGATCGTCGCCGGACCGGACCTGCCCGCCGGAGCCAAGGTCAAGGTGATCGGCAGTGACGGCAGCGACTTGAAGGTCGAGGCCATCTGAACCGCGACAAGGACTATTTTTCGGAGACGAAAATGAAATTTATCGCAAGTCTCGCAGTCGGGATGGCATTGCTGTGCGTTTTCGCAGCCCCTGTAAATGCCGGCACGGTCAGCGGCCGGGTGACGGACACCAGCGGCACGCCGGTGTTCGGTGTCACTGTCGAGGTCGTGTATCAGACTTACAATTCGGACGATCTCGGCAACGCCGGCGCGAGCATCAAGGTATCTGCGCTGACCAACGGCGACGGCCGCTATACCATCTCGACCGACAATCTTCCGCCGGGCGAATATTCCGCCAACGCCTATCAGGTCGTCAACAATGGTGGCCGCGAGATCAACATCGACTTCCGGGCGGAGGATACCGGCACCTTCGCCGGAAATGCCGACACGATCAGGAATTTCACGGGTGGCTATTACGAAAGCTCCGAGGAGAATCCCTACGGCAATGGCGGCGTCTTCGTCGTCAACAACGCCGTCGGCGACTTCACGGATCTCGCTGGCGCCGAGGTCACGCTGATCAATTCCGCGACCGGCATAAGCTATGTCCGGACCGTGCGTCCGACGGGCGAAGGCCTGGTCGTTACCGGCATCCCGTTCGGCGAGTACTACGCCTTGGTGAAACTCAACGGGCGGCCGCTGCAACTCAAGCTCTGGGGACCGGATGCGCCGGACGAGTTCTCTGAGAGCGTTACCCATGACTTCACCATGGGCTGGCTCGGCAACCAGTTCGTGGTTGCCGTCAAGCCGTGAGCATCAAGCGACGCCGATTTTCAGCAGGTCGTGGAAATGAACGATCCCGAGCGGTCGCTTGTCGTCGTCGGTGACGATCAAAGCCGAGATATTGTGGAGGTTGAGCAGGCCCATGGCGCTGGTGGCGAGCGTTGTCGGCCGCACGGTCTTGGGGTTACGGGTCATGATCTCGTCGACCTTCATCTCGACGAGGTTCTTGTCGAGATGCCGCGCAATATCGCCATCCGTGATGATGCCGACGAGGCAGCCGTCGTCGCCGATGATGCCGACGCAGCCGAAGCGCTTGATCGACAGCATCATCACCGCATCGCGCATCGATGTGCCCATCGGCACGAGCGGGATCTCGTCATCCCGGTGCATGACATCGCCGACATGGCTGAGCGTCGCACCCAATTTGCCGCCTGGATGAAAGGTCTTGAAGTCGATCGCCGAGAAGCCTCGCGTTTCAAGCAGCGCCACGGCGAGCGCATCACCGATGGCAAGCTGCATCAGCGCGGACGTGGTCGGCGCCAATCCGTGCGGACAGGCTTCCTGCGATTTCGGCAGGCAGAGCACGATATCGGCCTCGCGTGCCAGCGTCGAATTCTCACCGGATGTGATCGCGATCAGCGGAATCGAGAAACGCCTCGAATAGGCGACGATGCCCTGCAGTTCCGAAGTCTCGCCACTCCAGGAGAGTGCCACGATCGCGTCGCGGGCTGTGATCATGCCGAGATCGCCATGATTGGCTTCCACGGGATGGACGAAGAACGAGGGTGTGCCGGTCGAGGCGAGCGTCGCGGCGATCTTGGCGCCGACATGGCCGCTCTTGCCGATGCCCGTCACCACAACGCGGCCGGGCGTGGAATGGATCTTCCTGACCGCCTCGGTGAATGGTGCCGAAAGCCCATTGCCGAGCGCGCGCTCGAGATCGGCGAGACCCGATTTTTCAGCTTTGATCGTACGCAGCGCCGAACGGGCGGCGTCGCTTTCGGGAAGTTTCAGTACATTTTCTGCCATAGCAGTGATTTACTCTTTCTTTTCAGCCTGTCCAGAGCGGATTTCTCCGCCCCACATCGTTTTGAACCGCGAAGTGATCGCGGCCCGACCCCTAGAATGCGTTGGCTGTGACCGCATCGTCCACGTCGTTGCGCCATCTGACTTCTGCCAGCAGCCCGACACTGGCCACCGATGGAACGGGCGAAACCTTCAGCCCGGCGTTAGCCAGCAACCCTCCGATCCACATGTTGCAGGTGTTGATCACGCTGTAGTGGCCGTTGGCCCTGTAGAACAGGCTCGGGCCATATATGCCCTTGCCAAGCTCAACCGGCTGCAACAACTCGTCCCTGGCGAAGGCCTGCGACACGCCTGTCATCACCTCCCGCATTCCGGCTTGGGAGAGATGGATGCGTTGCAGGTCGGAATGCTTGAACACCTCTTCAGGCGCCTTGCTCAGGCCGACCACATGCAGCACCGTGGCGTCGTTCATCCCCGACAGCGCATTGAAGGCCATCTTCACGGTCACATCCGAGATCGCCGGCGCGAACCGATAGAATTGCTCGTCGCCCCAGCCGATCTCCAGCCATTCATATGCCTGGTAGCGCACGAAGAGCGCGGAGAGCACCGGATCGTTCAAGGCGAGCGAATAGCGGTCGAGATCGGCGCGCCGGATGATCAGCCCGGCATGATAGCCATGGTCGGCGATCACGACCGGAAAGGTCTCGACGCCCTTGGCTGGTGGATAGAGCGCCGCGTCGCCGAAGCGCATCGTGAAGGCATAGATCAGCACCACCGCCAGGGGCAGCGCGACCACGATCATCACCAGCCATTTGAGAAAGCGCCGCATTCGCCCCCGACGGCTAAAATCGAATCCCTTGATCTCGCAATCCCGCGAAATCACGACGGATTTATGTTCGTGGCGCAATGCCTCGGGAAACCATTGATTAACCTTGCTCCTTTACCAATGGGTAACGATATCCGAAAATTGCCGCATCGGCCGGTACCCTATGACGCGTCAACACCCCTCGCCAGTCCGTATCCGCCGCCCGCTCGCCGCAGGGCTGGTCGCGGCGCATCTGGCGCTCGGCCTGGCGGGCGTTGCTTTCGCGCAATCCGCCGACGAGCAGAAAGTGGTCGAGGACCAGTTCCGCACCCAACCGGCCAACGAGCCTTCGACGACATCCTACGACCCGAATGCGGCCGATACTTCGGATGAGGCGGAACTTGCTGATGCACCGGTTAAGGATCGGATCGACACGTCGGGCATCGACTCGCCGATTACCGATCCCACCGAACTTCTCGACCAGGAGGCCTTGCAGGAGCTTCGCCGCCAGAACCTGCGGGAGAATGCGGTGGACGGCTTGAAAGCAACGGCCGACGCGACGCGCAACGACGCACAGGGCATCAAGGTCGGCTCCTTCGTGCTTCGCCCGTCGCTCACCGAGTCGCTCGGCGCCGAACGCACGATAACAGGCAAGGACAGCACGACCCGCTATTACCTGCGCTCGGGACTCCAGGCATCGGCGACCTCGAACTGGTCGCTGCATCAGTTGAAGATCGATGCGGAAGGCACGTGGGACAAGACCTTCTCCGGCCCGCCGGACGACGATCCGGAAGGAAAAATCGAAGCGGAACTACGGCTCGACCTCACCGATGAGATGACGGGCACCCTGAAGGCAGGCTATTCGCTGGAGCGCGAGGATATCAGCGATCCCAACGCCATTGCCAACGCCACCACGCAGTCCGATGTCGAGACTTATACCGCAAGTGCCGCGATAACACGCGACCTCGGCGTCTTGCGCACCACGGCGGGGCTGGAGTTCACCCGCTATGTCTATGGTCCGGCAGTGCTCAACAACGGCGACCTGCTTTCCCAGGCTGATCGGGACCGGAATACCGGCATTCTCCGTGGCCGCCTCGGTTACGAGCTTTCGCCGGCGCTTATTCCGTTCGTCGAAGCCGCCTACGGCCAGACGATCTATGACCAGCACAAGGATTCGCTCGGCTTCGTACGCGATGCGTCGGTCTATGCGCTGAAAACCGGTGTGGAGCTTGATCTCGGCGAGAAGTTCAAGGGCGAGCTTGCGGGCGGCTATACGGTCGCCGACTTCAACGATTCGGCGCTCAAGTCCATTTCCGCCGCGACGATCGACGGCACCGCTATATGGTCGCCCCATCGCGGCACCGATCTCGCGCTCAACCTGAAAACTGAAATCGAGCCCTCGTCCACACCGGGCGCTTCGGGCGATGTCGCCTATTCGGGAACCGCAATCCTCAGCCAGATCATCCTGCAGAACCTGACGGGCCAGATATCGAGCGGCCTCACGCTCCGTGACTATGAGGATCAGGACACCGCCAGGCAAAGCGTCGTCACGCTCGGTACCGGTCTGACCTGGGGTATCTCCCGCTCGCTCGACCTCGTGACCGACGTCTCGTGGGAGAGCACAAGGCAGGATAACGTGGCGGACATGGATGTCTTCCGCGCCGGCATCGGCCTCACGTTGAAACGCTGATTATTTCAGCGCCGCGACCAGCGCCTTGAGGTCCGCTTCCACCAGTCCCCGGATATCCGGGCGATCCAGCGCATAGGCGATATTGGCCATGATGAAGCCGTCCTTGGCGCCAGTGTCATAGGTCACGCCCTTGTAATGATAGGCCGTGAAATCCTGTTGCTTGAGCAGTTTCAGCATGGCGTCGGTGATCTGGATCTCGTTTCCGGCACCGCGTTCCTGCGTCTCGAGGATATCGAAAATTTCCGGCTGCAGGATATAGCGGCCGTTGATGAAGAAGTTCGAAGGCTGCGTGCCTTTCGCCGGCTTCTCGACCATGCCGGTGATCCGGAAGCCGTCGCCGACCGTGTCGCCCCTTGCCACGATGCCGTAGCGATGGGCGAGTTCCGGCGCGCATTCTTCAACTGCGATCACATTGCCGCCGCTCACGGCATGCAGATCCACCATGCCCCTGAGGCAGGCGATTTCGGATTTCATGATCATATCGGGCAGCAGGACCGCGAACGGTTCATGGCCGACGATGTCGCGCGCGCACCACACGGCGTGCCCCAGCCCGAGCGGCTCCTGCTGGCGGGTGAAGCTCGTCGAGCCCGCCTTGGGCAGGATCGAGGAGAGAAGGTCGAGTTCCGCATTCTTGTTGCGAGCCTTCAGCGTCGATTCGAGCTCATACTGGATGTCGAAATAATCCTCGATGACGGCCTTGTTGCGGCCCGTCACGAAGACGAAATGCTCGATTCCGGCCTCGATCGCCTCTTCGACCACATATTGGATGACGGGCTTGTCGACGACCGTCATCATTTCCTTCGGCACCGCCTTGGTGGCTGGAAGAAACCGGGTTCCCAGGCCCGCGACAGGAAACACCGCCTTTTTTACCTTACCAGCCGTCATTATATTCTCCCGGATCGGAACCGACATTGTCGTGGATTCGCGCAGTAATACACGAATTCCTATTACTTTTTAAAAAGGTGACGCAAGTGGTTCGCCATGGTAAAGAATTTGTTGACTTCGTTTGGGTAAATTCTGTCTTCGACCATCCACAACCGGAATGAAGCCAATGCTGAAAAACCGCAAGACGATCCTGAAAACAAGCCTTCTGTCGATTTTCGCGGCAGCGAGCCTTTTCATCGCCTCTCCGGCGCATGCCGACAAGGGTTTTGTGAAGTGGATCAACAGTTTCTACGCGACGGCCGCCAAGGCGGGCATCAGCAAATCGACTTATGTCGCAGCCTTCAAGGATGTGACGGAACCGGACCCGGAAGTGCTCCGCAAGGCCGATTATCAGCCCGAATTCAAGCACAAGATCTGGGATTATCTCGACGGCCGCGTGAACCCTTACACGGCCGGCGTCGGTCGGGACATGCTGCGCGAGCATGGCAAGACGCTGGCGGCTATCGAACGGCATTTCGGTGTCGACAAGCATGTTCTTCTGGCGATCTGGTCAATGGAGAGCAATTACGGCGCGGTGTTCGACAAACCCGACCGGCTGCACAATGTTCCCCGTGCCCTTGCGACGCTTGCCTATGCCGACCCGAAGCGAGGCAAATTCGCCCGCACGCAGCTCATCGCGGCCCTCAAGATTCTCGAACACGGCGATGTCGCACCGAAGTCGCTGACCGGCTCGTGGGCGGGCGCGATGGGCCATACCCAGTTCATCCCGACGAGCTACCTGATCTACGCCTATGACGCGGACGGCAACGGCAAGCGCGACATCTGGAATTCAATCCCTGATGCGCTGGCCACATCGGCCAACCTTCTCAAGAGGAACGGCTGGCAGCCGGGCAAGACCTGGGGCTACGAGGTCAGGCTTCCTTCGTCCGCAGGCAAATACGAAGGCAAGAGCAAATCGCTCGCCGAGTGGCAGAAGCTCGGATTTGTCCGCCCTTCAGGCAAAGGCTTCAAAAATGGCAAGGACCGGGCAGTGCTGAAAATGCCGGCCGGCCCCAACGGCCCCGGCTTTCTCGTGACCAAGAACTTCTTTGTCATCAAGCGGTACAATGCCGCCGATTCCTACGCCATGGGCGTCGGCATGCTGGCTGACCAGATCGCCGGCTACAGCGGCGTGGCGCAGGCCTGGCCTCGCCCCAATGGTTCGCTCGATATCAAGCAGAAGTTCGAGCTTCAGGAACGCATGAAGACGCTCGGCTATTACGACGGCAAGATCGACGGCAACTTCGGCTCCGGTTCAAAAGCGGCGATCGAGGCGATCCAGAAGCAGCTCGGCATGGAACAGGACGGCGAACCGTCCGAGGCTCTGCTCAAGGCCTTGCAGCGCTGAGCAGTCATCATCTATAATCGGAAGCGGGCCGGATTAGTCCGGCCCTTTCTTTTTCGTGGAGTGCGGAACCGATGATGCTGATCGTTACGCGAAGCCACCGTGCCGGCCTTGTCACGAAATGCCTGCTGCCGCTGCTGGCGGCCGCCTTCCTCATTCTCGACCCTGCCTTCAACTATTCCGGTGTGGCCCATGCGCAGGAAGTTCGCGAACGCCGCTCGATCATCGACATGATCTTCCGGCCCAACCGCAGGAAGAAGGTCACCAACGCCAACACCTCGGTGATTCGCGTGAAGCGGCCGCGCCGCAAGAAGAGCAAGACCACCAGCGATCCAGCCGTAACGGGCGCCGAGATCGAGATCGCCAAGCTGCCGGAAGCCAAGAAGGTCATGGTGATTGGTGATTTCATGGGCAGCGCGCTGGCCGATGGCCTGGAAGTCGCTTTCGCACCCGATGCCGGCATCATCATCGAAACGCGCACCGACGGCTCGTCCGGCCTCGTCCGCACCGACCATCTCGACTGGCCGCAGACGCTGACCACCTATGTCGGAGAGGTGAAGCCCGCAGTGATCGTCATCATGCTCGGTGCCAATGACCGCCAGCAGATGAGCGTCAACGGCAAGAAGGAGAAATACCAGACGGAGGCCTGGAATGCCGAATATGAGAAGCGCATCGCGGCGATTATCGAGATCGCCAAGCAGAACAAGACACCGTTCCTGTGGGTTGGCCTGCCCGCGTTCTCCTCGCCATCCCTCAGTGCTGATGCCGCGATCCTGAACAATCTCTATCGCGTCAAATCGGAAACGGCAGGTGGCGAATTCATCGATATCTGGGACGGTTTTGCCGACGAGAATGGCAAGTTCATCGCGTCCGGTTCCGACATGAATGGGCAGCCGGTTCGCCTGCGCGGCTCGGACGGTTTGAGCTTTACCAAAGCCGGCAAGCGCAAGGTCGCCTTCTATGTCGAAAAATCGATCCGTAAACTGATCGGCGTGGGCGTGCCCGCGATTTCGCAGCTCAATCCGGCCGGGACGATCGACAGCAAGGCGACGTCACCGACGATCACCAATATCGTGGCCGTGCCGCCGATCAGCTTGGTCGATCCGGAACTCGACGGCAGCAGCCAGCTTCTGGACCAGGCTTCGGTTCCCAAGGCCAGCGGCATCACACCGCGTGACAAGCTGATCGAGAAGGGCGAGACCGTCGACGCGCCCGAGGGACGGGTCGATGACTTCAAATGGAAGCCGATCGCCAAGCCCGCGGGCTGAACGAAAAATGCCCCGGAAACCGGGGCACTCATTCGTGAAAGACAGACAACTTATCGCGGCAGCGTGGTGGCACCCATCAACGCCTCATCGATCGCGCGTGCGGCCTGGCGACCCTCGCGGATGGCCCAGACGACCAGCGACTGGCCCCGGCGCACATCGCCTGCGGTCCACAGCTTGTCCACCGACGTCTTGTAGTCGTCATCGTTGGCGACGACATTGGTCGAACCGCGCCGATCCGTGTTGAGCGCCAGCGCGTCGCCCATGTCCTTGAGAACGCTATCGGTGAACGGACCACGGAAGCCGATCGCGATAAAGGCGAGGTCGGCCTTGATGATGAAATCCGTGCCCTCGATCGGACGGCGACGCTCATCCACCTGGCAGCACTTCACGCCCGTCAGGATGCCGTCTTCGCCGACGAATTCGAGCGTCGCTGCCTGGAATTCACGCACGGCGCCCTCTGCCTGCGAGGATGACGTGCGCATCTTGGTGGCCCAGAACGGCCAGATCGCGAGCTTGTCTTCCTTCTCGGGCGGCTGCGGACGGATGTCGAGCTGGGTCACGCGCACGGCGCCTTGACGGAAGGCGGTGCCGACGCAGTCCGATGCGGTATCGCCACCGCCGACCACGACGACGTGCTTGCCGCCCGCCACGATCGGCGCGGAAGGCCAGCCGACGCTGTCGATATTCTCGCGACCTAGGCGGCGATTCTGCTGCACGAGATAGGGCATGGCGTCATGCACGCCGGCGAATTCGACGCCCGGAATGCCGGCATCGCGCGGAGTTTCCGAACCGCCGCAATAGAGCACGGCATCGTAATCGGCGAGCAGCTTTTCCATCGGCATGTCGACGCCGACATTGACGCCGCAATGGAATGTCACGCCCTCGCCGCGCATCTGGTCGGCGCGGCGGTCGATGAAGTTCTTCTCCATCTTGAAATCAGGAATGCCGTAGCGCAGCAGGCCACCCGGACGGCTCTCGCGTTCATAGACATCGACATTGTGACCCGCGCGGGCCAATTGCTGCGCAGCCGCCATGCCGGCAGGCCCGGAGCCGATCACGGCAACCGACTTGCCGGTCTTGATGGTCGCCGGCTGCGGCACGATATAGCCCATCTCATAGGCCCGGTCGGCAATTGCCTGCTCGACGGTCTTGATGGCGACCGGGCTATCCTCGAGGTTCAGCGTGCAGGCTTCCTCGCAGGGCGCCGGACAGACACGGCCGGTGAATTCCGGGAAATTGTTGGTCGAATGCAGGTTACGGATCGCCTCTTCCCACTTGCCGTTGAAGACCAGGTCGTTCCAGTCGGGAATCTGGTTATGCACCGGGCAGCCGGTCGGGCCATGGCAGAAGGGAATGCCGCAATCCATGCAGCGGGCGGCCTGTTTCTCCACTTCCTGATCCGACATCGGAATGGTGAATTCGCGGAAATGGCGAATCCGGTCCGAGGCGGGCTGATACTTGCCAACCTGCCTGTCGATCTCAAGAAATCCAGTTACCTTGCCCATCGTCCCTGCCTGTTCTCTACACCGCCGGAATCCGGCACTACTTCAACCAATTCTCAACTTTTAATCCCGGCACGCGGGAGAACTCGCCTTCATTCGCCGTCACAAGTACCGCATCAAGTGCCAAAGCATGCGCGGCGATCCATAGATCGTTGGGCCCGATGTTCTTCCCCTGTCTCAGAGCCAGTCTGATCTCACCATAGTGTTTATCACCCGGCATGGTGAACGGAGCCACAAAAAGCCGCCTCGTGACGTTCGATACTTTTTGCGTGAGTTCCTCGGAGCCTTTCTTCTTTACTCCATACCAGATCTCTGCGTGGACAAAAATGCTAGTGAAAACATTAGCTTCATCCATCTCAACGAGCTTAAGAAAGACCTTTCCTTGCGGCTCGTAAACAATGGCGGAGATCATATTCGTATCGAGCATGTACCTCATGGCAAATCGATTTCATCCAGCGGTGCCAATCCGTCATCATCGGGCAGGAAAGCCTCCCCGTTCCATGGCTCGGCAGTCTTAAGATAATCGACAAGGCCTGACGTCTCGCCGGCTCGCATCAGAATTGAACCGTCCGGTTGTTGGCTCATGACGACAGTCTTGCTTGCAAATTCGAACTCCTTTGGAATTCTGATTGCACGGCTTCGACCGTTGTTGAACACGTTGACAGTAATCCCTTCCGAATCCTCACCGATCTGCGTGTGTTCATTCATTGCAGCCTCCATCATTGTGATATGACATTGACATATCACAATGATGGTCTTTCGACAATCTACTCCGCCGCCTCCTGCATTTTCAGCCGCTCCATGTCCTCAAGCGCGCGCCGGTACTCGACCGGCATCACCTTGCGGAATTTCGGCCGGAAGGCGACCCAATTGTCGAGGATCTCCTTGGCGCGGGTGGAGCCGGTATAGTGTGCATGATTGGAGATCAGCTGGAACAGCCGCTCCTCGTCATGCCGCGTCATGTCGCCGGATACATCGACCATGCCCATATGGGCGATGTCGCCGCCGTGATGGTGCAGTTTTTCGAGGAGTTCATCCTCTTCCGGCACCGGCTGCAATTCGACCATCGCCATGTTGCATCGGCGTGCGAAATCGCCGCTCTCGTCGAGCACATAGGCCACGCCACCGGACATGCCGGCCGCGAAGTTGCGGCCCGTCTCGCCGATCACGACGACGACTCCGCCGGTCATGTACTCACAACCATGGTCGCCGACGCCTTCGACGACCGCGACCGCGCCCGAATTGCGGACGGCGAAACGCTCGCCGGCCACGCCACGGAAGTAGCACTCGCCGGTCGTCGCGCCATAGAGTACGGTGTTGCCGACGATGATCGAGTTTTCAGCGACGATCCTCGAATTCTCGGCCGGCCGAATGATGATACGGCCGCCCGAAAGACCCTTGCCGACATAGTCGTTGCCGTCGCCCTCGAGATCGAAGGTGATGCCGCGCGCGAGGAAGGCACCAAAGGACTGACCCGCCGTGCCCTTGAGCTTGACGGTGATCGTGTCGTCCTTGAGGCCCTTCTGGCCGTAACGCTTGGCGACTTCGCCAGACAGCATCGCGCCCGCCGAGCGATCGACGTTCTTGATCACGGCTTCGATCACCATGGGCTGCTTGGTTTCGAGCGCCGGCATGGCGCCCGCGATCAGTTCGCGGTCGAGGATGTCATGGATCGGATGGCTCTGGCGCTCGGTCCAGTGCGTCGCTTCCACCGGTGCATCGACCTTGTGGAACAGGCGCGTGAAGTCGAGCCCCTTGGCCTTCCAATGGCTGATCGACTCGTTCTTCTCGAGATATTCCGAGCGCCCGACGATTTCGTTGAGGCTCCTGAAGCCCATCGCCGCGAGGATTTCCCTCACATCGTTGGCGACGAAGAAGAAGTAGTTGATCACATGCTCGGGCAGGCCCTTGAAGCGCTTCCTGAGCACCGGATCCTGGGTGGCGACGCCAACCGGACAGGTGTTGAGATGGCACTTGCGCATCATGATGCAACCCGCCGCGATCAGCGGCGCGGTCGAGAAGCCGAACTCGTCGGCACCGAGCAGCGCACCGATAATGACATCGCGGCCCGTCTTCAGGCCACCATCGACCTGCAGCGCCACGCGGCTGCGCAGGCCATTGAGCACCAGCGTCTGCTGGGTCTCGGCGAGGCCGATTTCCCATGGGCTACCCGCGTGCTTGAGCGACGTCAGAGGCGACGCACCCGTGCCGCCGTCATAGCCGGAGATCGTGATGTGGTCGGCGCGCGCCTTGGCGACGCCGGCGGCAACCGTGCCGACACCGACTTCCGAGACGAGCTTGACCGAGATATCGGCGGCCGGATTGACGTTCTTCAGGTCGAAAATCAGCTGCGCCAGATCCTCGATCGAATAGATGTCATGATGCGGCGGCGGCGAGATCAGGCCGACGCCAGGCGTCGAATGCCGGGTCTTGGCGATCGTCGCATCGACCTTGTGGCCGGGCAGCTGGCCGCCCTCGCCGGGTTTGGCGCCCTGCGCAACCTTGATCTGCAGCACATCGGCATTGACGAGATATTCCGTCGTCACGCCGAAGCGGCCTGATGCGACCTGCTTGATCGCCGAGCGTTCGAGCGGGATCGAGCCGTCGAGTTTCGGCATATAGCGCTCGGATTCCTCGCCGCCCTCGCCGGTGTTGGATTTGCCGCCGATCTTGTTCATGGCGATCGCCAGCGTCGTATGCGCCTCGCGGCTGATCGAACCGAAGGACATCGCACCCGTGGCAAAACGACGGACGATGTCGGCAGCCGGCTCGACTTCGGAAACATCGATCGGCGCGCGGCCGATCGCGTCCGCCATCTTCACGGTGAAAAGGCCACGCGGCGAGTTCATCCGCACCGACGAGGTGTTCACCAGTCGCGCGAATTCCTTGTAGCGATCCTCGGCATTGCCGCGCACGGCATGCTGAAGCTCGGCCACCACATCGGGCGTCCACGAATGCGCCTCGCCGCGCATGCGGTAGGCATATTCACCGCCGATATCGAGCGTGCTGGCCAGGATCGGATCGCGGCCGAAAGCCGACGTGTGGCGGCTGAGGGTTTCCCTCGCAACTTCATCGAGGCCGACGCCTTCGATCATCGTCGCGGTGCCGAAGAAGAACTTGTCGACGAATTCGGTCGACAGGCCCACGGCGTCGAAGATCTGCGCGCCGCAATAGGACTGGTAGGTCGAAATGCCCATCTTCGACATGACCTTGAGGATGCCCTTGCCCACCGCCTTGATGTAACGGTAGACGACTTCATCGTCGGAGACTTCCTTCGGGAATTCGCCCCGCTTGTGCATGTCGATCAGCGTATCGAATGCCAGGTACGGGTTGATCGCCTCGGCGCCGTATCCCGCCAAGCAGCAGAAGTGATGGATCTCGCGCGGCTCGCCCGATTCCACCACGATGCCGACCGAGGTGCGCAGACCCTTGCGGATCAGGTAGTTGTGGACGGCAGCGGTGGCGAGCAGCGCCGGGATCGCAATACGGTCCGGTCCAAGCTGGCGGTCGGAGAGCACGATGATGTTGTAGCCGCTGCGGACAGCAGCTTCCGAACGCTCGCAGAGCCGGTCGAGCATTTCAGGCATGGCTTCGGCGCCGCGCTCCACCGCATAGGTGAAGTCGAGCGTCTTGGTGTCGAAACGATCCTCGGTATGGCCGATCGAGCGGATTTTCTCGAGATCGCCATTGGTCAGGATCGGCTGGCGCACTTCCAGCCGCTTGGCCTTGGATGCGCCCTCGTGGTCGAGGAGGTTTGGCCGCGGCCCGATGAACGAGACGAGGCTCATCACGAGTTCCTCGCGGATCGGATCGATCGGCGGGTTGGTGACCTGGGCGAAGTTCTGCTTGAAATAGGTGTAGAGTAGTTTCGACTTGTCCGACATCGCCGAGATCGGCGTGTCGGTACCCATGGAGCCCACGGCTTCCTGGCCGGTGGTCGCCATCGGCGACATCAGGAGCTTGGTATCTTCAAGCGTGTAGCCGAAGGCCTGCTGGCGATCGAGCAGCGACACGTCACGCCGCAGCGCACGCGGTTCGACAGGATCAAGGTCCTCCAGGATCAACTGGCTCCGGTCGAGCCATTCCTCGTAAGGATGCGCCTTGGCCAGGCCTTCCTTGACCTCCTTGTCGGAGACGATGCAGCCCTTCTCCATGTCGATCAGCAGCATCTTGCCCGGCTGCAGGCGCCACTTCTTGACGATCAGTTCCTCCGGCACCGGCAGCACGCCGGCTTCCGATGCGAGGATCACACGATCATCGGAGGTCACGAGATAACGCGCCGGACGAAGGCCGTTGCGATCAAGCGTCGCGCCGATCTGCCGGCCATCGGTAAAGGCTACGGCGGCGGGGCCGTCCCAAGGCTCCATGAGCGCGGCATGGTACTCGTAGAACGCCTTGCGCTCGGCCTTCATCAACTGGTTGCCGGCCCAGGCTTCGGGGATCAGCATCATCATGGCATGGGCCAGCGAATAGCCGCCGCGCACGAGGAATTCGAGCGCGTTGTCGAAACAGGCCGTGTCCGACTGGCCTTCGTAGGAGATCGGCCAGAGCTTGGAAATGTCGTCGCCATAGAGCGGCGAGGAGACGGACGCCTGCCGCGCCGCCATCCAGTTGACATTGCCGCGCAGCGTGTTGATTTCGCCGTTGTGCGCGACCATGCGATAGGGATGCGACAGCTTCCAGCTCGGGAAGGTGTTGGTGGAGAAGCGCTGATGCACGAGCGCCACCGCTGACTGGAAGCGCGGATCGGCGAGATCCGGGTAATAGGCACCGACCTGAAAGGCCTGGAACATGCCCTTGTAGACGACTGTCGTGGTCGAGAGCGACACGATGTAGAAGCCGTTGTCCTCGCCCTGCGTCTCGGCATAGATCTTGTTGGAGATCACTTTGCGGAGCGTGAACAGCCGGCGTTCGAACTCGGCATTGTCCTGCACGGCTTCGCCCGCGCCGATGAAAACCTGCACATGGAACGGCTCGGTCGCGGCAATGTGGGGCGCCTTGGAAAGCGAGGAATTGTCGACCGGCACTTCGCGATAGCCGAGCAGGACCTGGCCTTCGGCTGAAATGACCTCCGCGATGATGCTCTTGATATGAGCACGCACTGCCTCATCCCGAGGCATGAAGAGATAACCGACGGCATATTGCTCGGCAGGCGGCAGCGTGACACCCTGCTCGGCCATTTCCTCGCGGAAGAACTGGTCGGGAATCTGCACGAGAATGCCGGCGCCATCGCCCATCAGGGGATCGGCACCGACGGCGCCGCGATGGGTCAGGTTCTCGAGCATGAACAGACCATCCTTGACGATCTGGTGCGACTTCTGGCCTTTCATATGGCAGACGAAACCGACGCCGCAGGCATCATGCTCGTTTCGGGGGTCGTAAAGACCCTGTTTCTTGGGGAAGCCGGGATTGAAAGAGGGCGCTTTCAGCGAAGTCGTCGCCTGCAAAGCGCCAAACTCACCGAATGCACGTGATGCGGTATGGTCCGTCATCGTCATGTCCTCCTGTCGCGCGAGAGCCCGCGCTGTTTTCCGTGTTCGCAGGCGCGGAGCTTCAGCTCTTGCGCCGCAAGCGATTTCAATCCTCGCATTTTCCTGAACGCGCTGCAATTACCGGGCCAGATCGACCCGGTTTTGCAGCCACTGCCGGCTTCTCCTTGGCCTGATTTCCCCATCAGTTTTTCCAAGGCCGGACCGCTTCTTAAAGGCCGTTATCCGGCCTTCAGGATCCATGCAGCAAAATAGGACAGCATGACTGTCCTATTGCATGGAATTGATGACATAAACATCCACGCCCCGCAAGGTCACTTTCCAAAAAATATGACGGAAAATGGACATGAGTAAGATGGCCCGCGAATCTGGCGCGACATGGCTTTTTCGGCGCGCGACCTTCGCCTATAACGCGCGCACTAAAGAAGGAGTTTTCAATTGATTTTTGCCTCCGACAACTGGGCCGGCGCCCATCCCCTCATCGCCGAGAGGCTCGTTGAAGCCGCCGGCACTTACACTGCGCCCTATGGCGAGAGCGATGCCGATCTGGCTGTCGAAGCCAAGCTTTCAGAGATGTTCGAGCGCGAGGTCTCCGCCTTCTTCGTCGCAACCGGCACGGCTGCGAATTCACTCTCGCTTGCCTCCATCTCGAAAACCGCGAGCGTCATTTTCTGCCACACGGAAGCGCATGTCATTCATCACGAGGGCGGCGCAGTCGAGCTGATGACCAATGGCGGCAAGCTGGTCGGCGTCGGCGGTGACGCCAGGGGCAAGATTAGCCCCGACAAGCTGGAAATGGCCATGGCCCGCTTTCCCACCGAGGATGTGCATGTCGGCCAGAAGGTGGCGCTGACACTGTCCCAGGCGACCGAGGCGGGAACGATCTACGCGCTGGATGAAATCCGTGCACTCGCCCATATGGCGAAATCGGCCGGCATGAAGGTCCATATGGACGGCGCCCGCTTCTCCAACGCGGTCGCGGCACTTGGCGTCTCGCCTGCCGAGATGACCTGGAAATCCGGCGTGGATATCCTGTCGCTCGGCGGCACCAAGAACGGCTGTTGGTGCGCCGAAGCCATTGTCTGTTTCAATAAGGAGGATGCAGCCGCAATCCCCCACCTGCGCAAACGCGGCGCCAACCTGTTCTCGAAATCCAATTTCGTCGCCCAGCAGTTCGATGGTTGGCTCGAGGGTGATCTCTGGCTGGACCTCGCCCGCCACTCCAATGGCCTGGCCGAGAGGCTCGCCAACGCCGTGCGTGCATCTAGCGATGCGCGCCTCGCCTGGGAAACCGGCGGCAACCAGCTCTTTATCGTCATGACTGACGAAAAAGCCGAGGCACTCAGGGCCGCCGGCGCTAAATTCTATGATTGGGATACGCCAATCGGAATGGAAGCCTCGATCGGCAAGGGCGAGCGCATCCGCCGGTTCATCACCAGCTTCGCGACGAAGCAGGAAGACATCGACCGTATCATCACGCTTTTCTAGCACAAACGAAAAGCCCTTCCGGAGAGGGGACCGGAAGGGCTTCATTCAACCCGAAAGCTTGGGGCTACGGGTCTAGTTGACGGCTTCGCCGGTCACCACATGGGCTTCGATCGACTTGGGCTCGCTGTTCTTCGGAGCAGCGATCTCGATCTTGCGCGGCTTCATGGCCTCGGGAATGTTCCTGACGAGGTCGACATGAAGCAGGCCGTTCTTGAGGTGGGCGGACTTCACTTCCACATGGTCGGCAAGCTGGAAGCGGCGCTCGAAGGCGCGCTTGGCAATGCCGCGATAGAGGGTTTCGGAGCCTTCGCCGTTCTCATTGCCCTTTTCACCCCTCACGGTGAGCAGAAGCTGGTTGAGTTCGATCGAGAGCTCGCTCTCATCGAAACCGGCAACGGCCATCGAGATGCGGTAGGCGTTCTCGCCGGTGCGCTCGATATTGTAGGGCGGATAGGTGGGCTGTTCGGGCTGGGCAAGGCTGTCCAGCATCGAGAAGACGCGGTCGAAACCGACGGTGGAACGATAGAGGGGGGAAAAATCAACGTGACGCATAGTGTCCTCCTTCAGAGCAACGGTTGCGATTTTCACTTGAAGCACTGCAGGCCCTGATTTCAGGCGCCGGCCGCTCCGCTTTACGAGACCCATCATTGGCGCCTCGTGACACATCAGGTGGTTAGGGCCAAAACCCATTTCAAGAGGAAAATCTCGAAAATTCGCAAGATGAACGCCAGATGAACGGCGGATTTGGCATGCGTTCAGCCGTCCGCTGCTAGACCTGAACCATTGGGAGCGAAACCTCCCTTGACTGGTGCGAAAGTCCCTTCCGTTCCAGCCTTTTCTTAACCGGAAGCTGCTTGCCCCTCAACATGGCGGTTTCCGGTTCTTTTTCCCTACCGATTATTTCACCATCTTGCTTGCGCTCGCCACCGCGAATTGTGATAAGCCGTTAGAGCATCTCCACATCTTCCGGACGCCATGACCGACGTGCTTTTCGAATCCCCCGGCAATCCGGTCCCACCCAATCATTTCGCAGGCTATTTCACGTCGTTCGACGGCATGAAGCTGCGCTATGCCGTGTTCCGCTCAGGCTCGCAGGTGCCATCCGGAACGATCGTCCTGCTGCCGGGCCGCAACGAATCGATCGAGAAATATTTCGAGACGATCCGCGATCTCAACGCGATGGGGCTCTGGGTCGCGGCGATGGACTGGCGTGGCCAGGGCGGCTCGCCGCGCCTCTTGAAAGACAGCCCACGCCGCGGCCACATCAGGCGGCTCCGCGATTACGAACGCGACCTCGATCTGTTCCTCGAGCAGATCGTGCTGCCCGATGCCAAGCTGCCTTTCTTCATCCTGGGCCATTCCATGGGTGCGCTGATCGCGCTGAAGGCGGCGCCACGCCTTGCCAACCGCATCGAACGCATGGTGCTGGTCTCGCCCTTCGTCGGCGCCGCTGGCCTTGGAATACCTAATTGGCTCTTGAAGCTGCTCGCCAATGCGGCGACGCTCTTCGGCTTCGGCTGGATCCAGTTTTCCCGCGACACGCTGCTCAACCGGCCCTTCAAGGACAACACGATCACCTCGGACCCGGCCCGCTTCGCGCGCAACCAGGCCATCGCCCAGACCCATCCGCAGCTTGGGCTCGGGCCACCCACCGCGCGCTGGATATCGGTCATGATCGACGCGATCGAGGACGTCATGACCATGGATCATCTCAGGAAGGTCGAGGTGCCCTGCCTGGTCATTGCGCCGAGCAACGACCAGATCGTGCCTTATCAGAGGCTCGAGGAGCTCTCGCGCAAATTCCGCGCCGGCAAGCTTCTCACCATCCCCGGCTCCCAGCACGAAGTTCTGCAGGAGCGCGACATTTTCCGCCAGCAGGCGCTCGCCGCGATCGATGCCTTCATTCCTGGTTCGGATGCCGACCCCGGGCAATATTCAAGCGAATGAAAATCAACTGTTGAGGATTTCCAGCGCCTCGGCATGCAGCTTCCTGTTCGCCGCGGCGATGATGTAACCGCCCATTTCCGGCCGCCCGCCGTCCCAGGTCGTCATGATGCCGCCCGCCTGTTCGACGACGGGAATGATGCCGCCGACATCATAGGGCTTCAGGGAATTCTCGACGACGAGGTCGATCTCGCCGGTCGCCAGAAGGGCATAAGCGTAGCAATCGCAGCCATAACGAAAGAGGCGGGATTTCCGCTCGATCTCGCGATAGCGGCGGTCGTCCTCATCCTGGAAGAGATGCGGCGAGGTGGTGAACAGGATCGCGTTCGAGATCGTCTCGCAGGCGCTCGTCCGCAACGTCTTTTCGCCCCCGGGTCCGCGATAGAGCGATCGCTCCCCATCCGCGAACCAGCGTTCTCCGGTGAACGGCTGGTCGATCAGGCCCATCTTGGCGCGGCCATTCTGGTAGAGCCCGATCAGCGTTCCCCACACCGGCACGCCCGATATGAAGGCGCGCGTCCCATCGATCGGATCGATCACCCAGACATATTCGCGGTCGAGCCCCTTGGAGCCGTGCTCCTCGCCGAGAATGCCGTGATCCGGAAACGCCTCCTCGATCAGCGCGACGATCGCTGCCTCGGCCATCTGGTCGCCTTCGGTCACCGGATCGTAGAACTGCCCGCCCTTGTCGGTCACCGCGATCTGGGAACGAAAGCGTGGCAGGGTCTCGGCCTTTGCGGCATCGGCAAGCCGGTCGAAGAAAGCGCGGTCGGGAATCATGTCATGGCCCTGAAGATGGTGGCGGTGAAACGGTGGAAAAACATCGACTCATCCGATAAAGTTTACGTGAAGCTCTGGTTTTCGAATTCGCGAATGCAGGAAAATCAATACCATAGGCGAGCATTGAGCAGTTTTTACGCAGATGAAAATAGTGTCAATTATTTCATCACTTGTGTTGACTTTTCCGCAGTGCAGCAGTAGCTTTTTCTTACAGTCTTTACCGGCTGTAAATGCCCTCCTTGGGTGTTTCCTCCCTAGACTTGACCGCGCTTTTGAGCGCGGTTCTTTTTTGGGACCACACAAGCTCCACCACATTTCCATATTCAGATAGAGCGCCTTATTCGGCCGCCAACGACATGTCGCCGCCGCTGGCGCCGACTTCCGCCGCAAAGTCCACGAGAAACTGCTCGATGGACCGGGCGACCTTGGCGAAATCGGGCTTCTTCCTGAGCGTCGATTCATCGATATAGAGGCCGCGATTAACCTCGATCTGCAGCGCATGCAGGCCGCGCGCGGGACGCCCGTAATGCTCGGTGATGAAGCCCCCGGCATAAGGCTTGTTGCGCACCGCAGCAAAACCCTGGTCTTCCAGCAGCTTGAGCGCCAGCCTGGAGAGGTCCGACGACGCCGACGTGCCGTAGCGATCGCCGATGATGAAATCGGGCCTGATCCCGCTGCCCGAGATGCGGATATTGCCCGGCATGGAATGGCAGTCGATCAGCACGGCGCGGCCGAAACGCGCATGCGTGCGGGCGATCAGCCGCCTCAGCGCCGCGTGATAGGGCTTGTAGATGTGCTCGACGCGGAGCAGCGCCTCCTCCACCGGCATTTTCGTGCGGTAGATTTCCATATTCTCGCCGACGATGCGCGGCACGGTGCCGAGACCGCCGGCGACCCGCACCGAAGCGATATTGGCATAGGGCGGCAGGCGCCCCTCGAACATGGTGGGATCGAGCTCGTAGGGCTCGCGGTTCACATCGACATAGGCGCGTGGGAAATTCGCCGCCAGCATAGGCGCGCCGTGGCGGACGCCCGAGAAAAACAGTTCATCGACGAAATGATCTTCCGACCGGCGGATACCGATCTGGTCAAGGCGGGAACTCTCGATGAATTCCCTGGGATAGATGCGGCCTGAATGGGGGGAATTAAGAATGAAGGGCAGCTGTTGATGCTCCGGCTCCCAGATTTCGAACAGTTCCCCCTCCCTGAAATCCCAGATCATTCGGCTCCATCTCATAACACGGCAAATTAGATGATTTGCGCATGTTGCCAGCAGCCTGCCATCAAGTCCATACTATTGAGGGTTAAAACACTGTAACGTTGGGGTGATCGGGGTAAATATCGGTTCTGTTCACTGGATTTTTACCGCAGGCACGTTAACTTTCGCTCCATTGCGCTTACATACCGCTCATAGACAGCAACGGACACCACATGAGTCAGAAAATTCTTCTCGCCGAAGACGATAACGATATGCGCCGCTTTCTGGTGAAAGCGCTGGAGAAAGCGGGCTACCGCGTCATCTCCTACGACAATGGCGCAAGCGCCTATGACCGTCTGCGCGAAGAGCCCTTCTCGCTGCTTCTGACCGACATCGTCATGCCGGAGATGGACGGAATAGAGCTGGCGCGGCGTGCCACCGAACTCGACCCGGATCTCAAGGTCATGTTCATCACCGGCTTCGCGGCCGTGGCGCTGAACCCCGATTCGAACGCGCCGAAGGATGCCAAGGTGCTTTCCAAGCCCTTCCATCTGCGCGAACTGGTCGACGAAGTGAACAAGATGCTGACCGCCGCCTGAGGCGACGGCACCCGCATGAAGAAATCACCAAACCGCGCCAAAAACCCTATTGACCTGCCAACGGTTTTTTGGTCTATGCGCGTCGATCGGATGGGCGTGTAGCTCAGCGGGAGAGCACTACGTTGACATCGTAGGGGTCACAGGTTCAATCCCTGTCACGCCCACCATCCATCAGTTTGATTTAAAGGGCCTTTTGGGAAACCAAGAGGCCTTTTGCGTAGTGGCTCCCGGGTTCAATCAAACTTGGAGTTCAAATATCGAGACTGTTCGCCAGTTTTCTTAGGTACGTCGGTGAGAATCGAGCGTAGATTTTGCGGGTCACATTGACGTCGTCATGACCAAGGAACTGGGCAATCTCTTCCATGTCGTGGCCATCCTCGGCCAGCCAAACAGCAGCGCTGTGCCTGAGAACGTGCGGTGATACGCCGGTCAGCCCTGCCGCCCTCGACGCGCTGCCGAGTCCCTTTTTGATGGATTTGACATTCGTACAGGCGTACTCGATCACATAGTTTGTGATCTTCCTCTTCCCAGCCTTCTCCAGTTCCACCCTTAGCGACTGGTTCATGGGTACCGTTGCTCGACCCTTGCGCCGGGCGCGATCAAAGGGATTGCGGAGCTGGATCATCTCACGCTCGAAATCGACTCGGTCCCAGGTAAGCTCGAGAGCGGCAGTTACGCGGGCACCTGTCGCAATGAGAAGACGGATAGCCAAGACGATATGAGGTGACTTGGCTGCGTCGAGCAGCTTACGAACCTCAACTCGCGTGAGGTGAAAGTCCTTGGGCTCCGGCTTTGAGGGGCGTTCTATCCTCGGCGCTTCAGCAATTAGCTTGTTATCTTTAGCCCAGACGAGCACCGTGCGGAGATGACCCAGCTCGGTGTGAACCGTGCCATCCTGCACGAACTTCTGGACACCAGTCTTGCTGGTGAAATATGCCGTGCTGCGCCTCCGATCGGTATAGGCGCGACATTCCTCAAGAGTGAGTTCCGCCCCTTCCTTTTGGCCAAAGTATGGACCGATTGCCTTCCAGGTGTGGACCATCGTCTCGATGACTGCCTTGCCGGCATTGTCTAGAACATAGCCCTTCCAGAGATGGGCGACGGTAGTGCCTGACGGGCGGCTAAGCTTCGAATATCTAGCCGGGGCAAGCGTTTCCGCTTCTCTCGCGTCGGAAGTTCCGAGCCTATAGCGACGCCTCGCGGGGGCGGCGCCGTTGGGCTGGGGCTCATCCCAAGCGACACAGAACTCTCCATTGAGGCGAGTAAGTCTCCACTCTTGCATTGTTCGTATTCCTCTACCATTGAGCGGCTGATCCTCAGCATCTTTCCGACTCGGAAATAGCGAATTTCACCCATATTACAGATATTTCTAACTTGGCGTGACGAACATCCCCATCTCTCCGCCAGTGTTTCTGCGGAAAACACATCCATCATAGCGACACTCATCTCTCGTTTCGATGAGTCTACATAGGTCCATGGGTCGAGTTCTTCGACTGCAAAAATACGCGAGTAATATATACTCGGCAAGAAGTAGATGCGTAAAAGGCAGCAGAGCGGAAGTTTATGCTGAGCAACAGTCCGCGAATTTCTTTCCGGACGCATTAAGATCGAGTCGTATTTGGTAGAATGCATACCACCCGCACTGGCGGGTGGCGTTGCCGCCTGTGTGGTTTCAAGAGCGCGCCGAAGCACGACAACGCCACGGGTCGATCTCTGGTATTGAGAAATCGATCCTATCTCGATACCCAGATCTCAATTGCCCACCAGCACTGAAGGATGGGGCTGACCGTAGGTCGATTATGCATCAAGTGGTTTCAGAAGTCGGTTTTGATAAGTCCTCAGGACGCATAATCTCAGTTGTGTGGACCTCTTCATATTGTACATTCCCTGCGGCGGGCGATGCCATCTCAATAACATCAAGGCGCTTGTCGAGGCGTCGAAGAGTGCGGAAAATAGCTTCCGGTCCGTACTGAATCTTTTTCGCGCGCCGGCTCACAGGCGTCCGTTCGAGACGCTGTTGCAGATCAATGACGATGCCAAGTCGACTAATATCCTGGTCCGTGCCAAGAATGCCTCCATAAATCGCCAGCCGATGAACGTAGTGAGTCATTTGCGACATATTGTTGAGTGTATATACAGTGTAGTGAACGCGATCGAGGAGCTGCTCTGCAGCCTTTCGGGTGAGCTGGTCCGCAAATTTTGCCGCGAGAAAGGCTTTCCCGTGGTCGGACACCGAATATCGTTCGTTATCGGCATCAAGGTAACCTAGTGACACCAGTTCAGTCAGGAGATCCTTGGCCCTGACCATATTTGTCCAACCGGCAATGTGAGCCGTCCCAGCAGCATCGATAGAAACATTTATTTTGCGTAGGAGCTTTCGAATGAAACCCGCCGTGGTGCTGCCGATAATTTTGTTCGTATTGATAAGCATTAATTTAAAGTTCCCTATGAGCGATTCAAGTTGGTGCTAAGTGATGAGCGCGTTATTGAATCGCTCATCGACATAGCTTAAATAAGTGGCTCTGACGCAAAATCAATATGAATACGCAAAATAGATATGGAATTTCGTTATGACACCTGCCCAAGCCCGTGCCGCGCGTGCAATTCTCAGATTGTCAACAAAGCAGGTTGCTCAACTTGCAGCGGTTGCACCTAATACGGTGAATCGAGTGGAGCAGGACGATGTAGGTGTTCGCGGCCCCAACCCAACAACAGTGAACGCCATTAAGAGAATTTATGAAGAGCGAGGAATTGAGTTTCTCAGCGCCCAAGATTCCGGCATTCGAATCCGGGAAGGCAGCAAGATCGGATAACGTTGGAGCCTGTTCCGGTCGCAGTCCTCAGCTTCATCGTGGCGCGTCCCCCAATCGCCATTTCGTCGTTTCGCCCTTGGGGGACACATAGAACCGGAGCAATAAGAGGGTCTCGCCCTCGAAGTCGATGCGATAATAGATTCCGCGAGCCCCGGGCCCGATAAGGACAGTAGTGATTATGTGTATAAACACGTCTCCGTTGTCCGTGGGTCGCGGATCAGGTTCGATTTCAGGATGATGGTGGTTTCTAGGTTCGCGGTTCGCGGTTCGCGGGCTAGGCTCGATTTGTGATCTATAATGATAGATGCACCACGCCAGCACTGGCGCCGCTCGGTGGTCCGCTGTAGGGCCGCACAAGGATTTCGGTGTGCCCCCGAAACAGGGGCAATCGCCTCTCTAGAAAGAAATAAGTATAGTATTCTCTTTTTATTCTGTCTCTTACTAACTTTATCAAAATAAGAAGAAAAAGAATATATATATGTTACATGTCAAACATCATGAGAAACCAGTATACATTACTGATCTGCTCCGGGAGCTGCCACGCTGGCCGAACCAGAACCGCGAACCCGAATAAGGTCCTCGATATCCAAACCTGGTTCCTCATCCAAGTCCGAAAAGCCCACCATGGTCTTTCATCGAAATCGGGATCTGTCATTCCGAGCCTTGATCTGTTCCATTTCTGGCATCGCCTCGTCTGATGGTCATCTCCAAGTGCCGGCGGCAGATCGCAGTTCGCGGTCCGGGTTCGTTTAGTGGTGGTTGACTCGTGAGGGTGGGCAGGAGGCCCGAGGAGGGTATGGGATGATAGATGGGGGCGTCGGGGCAGCCAACGCGCTCAGAGGGCCGCTCAGGGCCATACAGGGTTTCGGAGGCGTCCGAAAACAGGGATGGTTCCTACCTCTCTAGTCAGATAAGTATCCTATACTCTTTTTATTCTGTCTTTTACTAACTTAATCAAAAAAATAGAAAGAATAATATATAGATGTTACATCAGAGATATCATGAGAAACCAGTATACATTACTGGCCGTTCGTCACTGCCTGCCCACACTGGCGAACAAGGTCCGCGAACCTGATCCACGATCTCCACTCCTAGTCCCTCATCCGAGAACTGCCACCATGGTCTTTCATCGAAATCGGGATCTGTCATTCCGAGCCATGATCTGTTCCATTTCTGGCATCGCCTCGTAATGGTCATTTCCATTTGTCGGCGGCAGATCGCGGTTCGCGGATCGGGTTCGTTTAGGGCTGGTTGAGTCTGGAGGGGGGTCTGGAGTCGTTCGGAGGGTATCGGATGATAGATGGGGCGTCGGGGACGGCCAGCGCGCTCAGAGGGCCGCTCAGGGCCACACAGGGTTTCGGAGGCATCCGAAAATGGGGGTGGTTCTTATCCTTCTATCCCAGCTAGGTATACTATATTCTCTTCTTCTACTCTCCTCTGAATTTAGTGAAAGAAAGAAAGAAAGAAAAGAATATATAATGAGATGACTAACTAAGGATTCAGCGTTTCTGAATATACATTACTCACCTCGGCTAGTAGCTACCACACTGGTCGAACAAAAACCACGAACTAGGACCTAATCAAGATCTTCAAGCTCTGTTTCCTCTTCTGAGAACTCACACATGGCCCGCGTCGAATTCGGGATCAATCCACCCCACCCAGCTATAGAGATCATCCATGCCTGACCCTCCCCTCGTTGTGCTGACGGCAGATCGGGTTCGGTTCTATTGCGGTTGTTTGACTCTGCAGGTGGGGCAGGAGTCGCTTAGAGGGGGCAGGATGATGATAGGGCGTCCGGCTGGCCGAGGCGCCACAGCACGCCACTGAGGCCGCGGGACCTATCCGGTACCGCGATCCCGATTGGAAATCAGGCCAGCGACCCTGCACCTTGACCAAGTCCTGAAAATCTCGATCGGGTTCGGGTGCTCCGTCTCTCGTCAAACTTCGGGTCAGTCCATGACGCGCCGGTCATCCTGGCTTAGTTCGTCAGCAAAATGCTGCCCTCCCTCCGATTCGGCGAAACTAGCTTCCCCCGCGGGGAAACTGCACGACGCCGCAAAGCGGAGCACAGAAGCGATCCCTTCCTCGGTCTGTGATACCAATGAAGCCGACTGCCGGGAATGACCAATCCATCTGCGTTTCCCGAATGTGGAGATCGACCCTACGGAGCGATCAGCTGGTCGGGTGTAATGTGGATACCCCAGAGATCGGAACGAATTCTATTCCGCCTCTACGCCGCAGTTTCCTTGACTCTGTTCGGCCTGTCGGACCGAAGTCAGGGACGCATGTGATCACGCGGGGGCCATGTGCCTCGTTTTCAATTACAGTCAAAGCCGCCGAGCGCTCTTTGGCACGGGACGACATAATGGGTGGTGGAAAAACGGATCACGTATTTGTCCCTAAGTAATGGCGTCTTCAGGTCGAAAAGTTCGACGGTGGAATGGGTTTCCGAAGATGGAGGTGACCTTGCGCCCGACACGCATACGGCGTCGGGCGTCGGCAACTGCGCGCTCATTCAAAAGGCCCGATGTGCCTGCGGTGGGTCGTCGATTCCACCGCAGGTGATGTCCGGGAATAAGTCACTTGCGCCTAAGGTCTCCCATAGCTTTTTCGAGATCATGCCGGTCCCAACTAATCCCCGCTGTTAGGCAGCGATCGCTTACGCAAGGCAAGAGCAGCAGCAACCTTTACGCGTCATAGGTTCTCATATCTAGCATTAGTTCCAGTTCTTCGAGATAGCCAACGGTATTGTTCAGCGTCATGAGAACGTCCGATGACATCTCCGGGCCGAACTTAGTCAGAACTCCTGACAAGTCCCGAATTAGGTCTTGAGCAGTTAAATGAAATTCGAAAAGAAGTCGCCCGTACTCGACAGTGAGGAAATCAATTGAACTCTCCGAATTTGGAGGCGGTGCGTTAGTTAGCAGTGTCATGAGCTCATCAGGGACTGGCATAAGCTTCTCTACAATCGCGAGCGAAATAACCTCGAACCCTTAGGGTAGAAGGTTTTGAAAATGCGGCGAACACCCTGTGAGAGGGCTGTCGCTGGTCTGCTGACGTGTCGAAAACGCGGGCAATGTCCCGCACCACGACATGCCGTGTATTGCCGATATCGGTGAAATGAATGTCTTTGTAATCGTACCTTACGGTATTCATAAATTTTCCTCAGTTGGTTGGAACTCCTATGTATGTGCATACGCCGACTGGGATAAGTCCCGACGTCCCCGAGTATAGTATACTCGGGCCGCGTGCCCGTGTAGGAAAGCCCGGATCGAGGCATCGAAACCAAAAAAGTTCTGAATTCTAGCGATTCTTGGCAAAAGTTTTGTTCGAAATCACAGCGCCGGCGCCAACTTTTGGGATCTGGATCGCGAGTTAGGTTCGGGTTCGCGACCTAAGACTCTAAACCGAAAGACGTCGAGCGAAGGGCACCACCTTTTTATCTTCAAAATCAGTTGGTTGTTCATCGAATGGTCCCGCACAAACTCTGGAAAAAAATTCGCAATCTGGCATGCTATCATAGCGCACCTTCGGTGGTAGCTGCTACCAGTTCCATTATCACACTTAGGTTCGAAAATCGACGCGCGTGCGCTCGAAGAACACTTGCGTAGATAAGAAGATTGTAATTCACTCCCTATGATCAACTTTGAGGCGAGGGAGACGTCCATGGTCAGATATCTGGCAGCATGCCTTTTTGTGCTGTTCGGATTCGCCGAGGCGTTGGCGAGCCAGATTACCATCGCCACCTGGAACCTCGGCTGGCACATGGACCTCGAGACCGCGCAGCATTGGATCGACGAATGTTCGAAGAACTATGTTGAAGATTCCGCGACCGGCAAATTCAAGCCGTCCCAGGAGGCGGGCTTCAAGCCGGGATGGGACATCGACGCCTTCAAGATCGAGGGTTGGGACGTTAGCCGCTATCCGGTCTGCAGCGTCTACTTCGCCGGGGGCGCCGTTCGCGTCAATCTCGAAGCTTACCGCAAGCGGCAGGTGCAGATCGCGAGCTTCATCTCCCGGTCCATACCCGCCGACATCATTGCCTTCCAGGAGGTCAGCGGCGAACAATCTGTCAGGGAAGTGCTCCCGAATGGCGGCCTCGACTACGATTTCTGCCCCGTCACGGGCTACAAGGTGCAGCGCCTGGTCATCGTCTGGAAGAAGACGTTGGGCGACAAGGTGTCCTGCGCGATTGAGGATGCAGCCTGCCCGCCAACCCCGATGACAAGCGGCCGCGCCCGAGCCTTGCGCTCACACTTAAGATTGATGGCAAACTGCTTCGCATCATGGATGTCCACCTCAAGTCGAGGTGCGTGTCGCCCTTCGACGGCGGAAACCTGGAGGGAACGGCCAAGGACTGCACGATTCTGCAGCAGCAGGTCGATCCGCTCGAAAGCTGGATCGAGAGTGCGGCGGCCGACGGAGCCAAGATCGTTCTCCTCGGCGATTTCAATCGTAATTTCTGGCATGAACTGCGCGACCAGCGACCGGCCAGGACCGACGCCAGCGGGACCTCAACGCCGCGATCGGCGGGCGTGCTGTCCCGGTCTCTGATAGAAGAAATCGCCGACGGTCAGCCGGCGGCTGCCAACCTCCAGATTCTCGGTGAGCACTGCCAACTCAGCGATGCCGGGCAGGCGCTCTGCACCCAGGGAGAGATCCGCGACCTGACCACGCCCGAAACGCAATTGCTCTCTTCCGACACCTATCTCGGATGCCGCAATCCGGTGGGGCTCGATCACATCCTCGTCGGACCAGGCATCAACAGCAACGGCCCGGTCGAGCATCTGAGCATAGGGAGCTACGGCGGCAACAGAGCAGGCACTCCGAACGGGAAAGACCAGGTCCTGGCATATCGGATCACTGCCCGATGATCGCGCGGCTGAACTTTTGATCCCGATTTTATCTACAAAGAAGACTTGGCCGCGTTGAAGGGATTCTGACCAACGACCCTGTCGCTACAAACCTATTAGTCTCAATAGCGCCCGAACCCGCCATAGGCTTGGCAGGAATGACTGTCCAATTTGGAACCTAGCGGGGACTTGCGGCTTCGAGGGGTAGGAATGTCAGAAGCGGACCTTCAGGCAGGCTGCGTGATCGACGTGAACTGACCCAACGCGGACGTAGCTGCCTACAGACTGTCACCACAGCATCCGGCAGCCTGTAACTGCCATTCAGAACGGATTGGCTAAGACGCGGGCGACTAACGGATTCCAAGCGGACGATCATGCTCACCTTGGCACCACATGAATGGGCGTGCGTTCGGTCTGGGCCTCGCCGCCCGACGCTACTGCACGGTCGCGTCCCTCTTCCTTGGCCTTGTAAAGGGCATGGTCGGCCGCATTGGCGAGCTCGGACCAGCTCGCCCCGTGTTCGGGATAAGCAGCTACGCCAAGCGACATGGTAATGGTACCAAGTGTGCGGCCCCGATGCGTCACGTGAAGCTGCTTTACCGCAACGCGCAGAGCCTCCGCGCGTTCGATTCCCTCCTGCAGGGAGGCTCCGGGCATAACTACGGCAAACTCTTCGCCGCCATAACGCGACACGATGTCGGCTTCCCTGGCGTTGTCGAGCATCGTCGCCGCCACTTGCTTGAGTACCAGATCGCCCGCTTCGTGGCCGAACGTATCGTTGAACTGCTTGAAGTGATCGACGTCGAGCATGATCATGACCAGCGGCAGATGGGACCGCTCCATGCGCCTGAGTTCGCGGCTGCTCGTTTCCTCGAGGTAGCGGCGATTGAAGAGCCCGGTGTTGGGGTCGCGGATCGACTGCTGCCGAAGCGTCTCGCGCAGGCGAAGGTTTGCCAGCTCCAGAGCGAGCGTGTCGACGATGCCGCGCAGGATCTGCCGCCGCTCGTCAAGCCACCGGGGTTTCTCGGCTGCGTTGGGCTCGCACAGGTGCAGGATGCCCAGCGTTTCGCCCTGCGCGGCGAGCGGCATGCAGACATAGCCGTAATTGCCGTTTTCCGTGATGTGAGCGCAGCGCGGGGAGAGGATCTCCGGCCCGGAGATATGCTCCTGCCCACGCCGCAGCGCCCAGCAATCCTCCGGCGCGAACTGCGCGACGCTCGAACGGACCGTGCCCCATTGCGCCACCTCGTCGACCAGGTTGCGCGATGCGCTCGTCAGGTGGACGGTGCCGCTGAGACCGCCGACGAAGTCAGCCATCGCCGATCCGACCACCGAGAACGCCTCGGGGAAGGTGACGCAAGCCTGCAGAAGCTCTCCCAGCTTGACAAGGCGGGAGGTCGTTTCGGATTTCTCCTGTAGTTCGCGGTTGACGTTTTGCCAGCTCATTGGCCCGCTCGCTGACCACCCTTTCGGCGCGGCGTAGCTCACTGATGTCGCTCAAGGTCAGCACGACGCCTCCCTCGCTGCTGCTCAGCGGGCCGCAGCTCGCAATGGTGGGCATCGCGGTGCGGTCTGGCCGCAGCAGGCGCACTTCGGCCTGATGCTGGCGCCCGGTCGTCAGCGCCAGTTCGACCAGGGACGCGGCGCGAACTGGGCCGCCATTCTCGGGTTGCTCCATCGTGATCACGGAACGCCAGTCCTGGCCCGCGATCCGGTCGGCCCGCAGACCGAGCATCGCCGCCGCCGCCGGATTGGCCGAAACGACCCTTCCGTCGCCATCCATGACGACGATGCCCTCCGCCGCGGCCTGAACAATGTCCTCGACGTAAGATTTCTGCACCAGCAGCTCGCCGCGTGATGTTTCGAGCTCCGCCGCCATGGCGTTGAAGCCCTTCGCCAGTTCGCCGAACTCATCGTCGGAAGCGTTCGTGATGCGCGTGCCGGCCTGGCCCTCGGCCAGCGACTTCATTCCCGCGGTGAGGCTAGATAGCCCGGAATTGAAATGGCGCAGGAGTATAGATAGCAGACCGACCGCGGCCAACATGGCCGCCGCAGCGAACGGGCCTACGATCCACTGCATCGCGCTCGCGCTCTTCTGCACCGCCGCCAGCACGGGCGCGTATTCGAGCGCCACTGCGCCGACAACCGTGCCAGTTGGATATTCCACGGGGACGACCATCAGCTCATGCTGTGTTTCGGCATGGTGATTATCTTCGAGGAAATGGCGCGGAGCGCCGTCCTCCATCGTCAGGGCGACCTCGTTGCCTGCGTCCTCCTCGAACGGCTGGCCAACGACCCGCTCTTCGTCCGAACTGTCGGCCAGAATGATCTTCTTGCGGTCGACGACGATGAAATCTCGGTTGGAACTCTGCTGATGATGCTTCACGAATTCGCGCAGCGCCTCGGGTCGGTCGAACAGCGAACTCTGGCCGTCGGACGGCCTGAAGGCGATCGTTTGCGCGAATTGCCGGGAGACGTTGGTCGCCTCTGTCACTGCGTGCGCCTCGGCTAGGCGCTGTTGCGTCAAGACGGCGGCCGCGCCAACCAACCCGATCAGGGCCGTGGCGCCGAGCACGGAAACGATGATCTGATTTTTGATGCGCACAGTTTGCGTCCAGACATGTGACGGCAGTACGGGCGAAAGACGACCAGAATCTCAATCTTTGTCCATTATTGTTAAGACGTCGTTAACAGAGATAACCCGCTTTCGGCCAGCAATCCGGATTAGAAGCAAATCGGGGACGTTCGCCGACCAAACGACGGCACCCGGCTGGCGCATCTATGATGTCAAGGGCGATCGCCGGCGACGTCTGTTATCGGGCAACAGCAAAGCTCACCTCAACGACCGACATGGGGGCGCACAGCCGCTCTAGCTGATACGCACGA
Source organism: Rhizobium sp. TH2 (assembly GCF_024707525.1). NCBI lineage: Bacteria > Pseudomonadati > Pseudomonadota > Alphaproteobacteria > Hyphomicrobiales > Rhizobiaceae > Rhizobium > Rhizobium sp. TH2. The sequence goes on from NZ_CP062231.1 coordinate 4,315,554, forward strand.
CCCCGCTCGAGGCGGGGCCGCATTTTCAAATCTCCGTTTGCTCCGCGAGTTCAAGCGCATCCTCGATGTCCACGCCCAAATGCCTAACCGTGTTCTCAATCTTGGTATGTCCGAGCAGGATCTGAATCGCACGAAGGTTGCCAGTCGCTTGTAAATCATCGCTGCCTTTGTGCGTCTGAGTGCGTGCCGTAGTCTTCACGACGTAGCCCAATCGCAGTCACCCACTCATCGACCAATCGGGCATATTGGCGAGTGCTGAGATGATCGGCATGATCGACCCGGTTGGGGAAGGGGTAGTCATCAATTGTTCCGCCTCTTCGTTCGAGCCACACAAGCAAACTTGCCCTGACGTCAGCCGTGATCTCGAACTGGACAGGATGTCCGGTTTTTTGCTGGATCACTAAGGCGCGGGTTCGGACTTCCTGGCTTGTGACGAGGGTTTCGATCTTAATCTTAACCAGATCGCAGCCTCGTAGCTTGCCGTCGATCGCGAGATCGAACAACCCCCGGTCTCGCATGCGCCCCTCTCTATCGAGGAAGAAGCGAATTGCCCAAATCTGCCGCTGCTTCAGGGGCTTCTTTAGCCGACCTTCCGGCCGGAGTTCCATGCCCGGCGACCCAATGCAGTAGGATCATACTGTGCGATACCCATTTGAGTTCTCCTTTGGCCACCATTGGCCGTTGGAAAAACGTGCAAGTTCCAGATTCAAGGGGCCGACTAAGGAAAGTCCGGTATTGTGGAGCGTGCGACAGAAAGCTGTCGTTCCTCCGCTATATCTGCTTTGAAGGATAAGAGGACGCACATCAAGCGGAGCCGCACGGATGCGCGAAACCAGACAGGGTCTGATGTAGAAAAGTTCCAACGCAGACTGGGGCGATCCTTCTCTACCGCCCCCGATTGCACACATTCGATATGTAACAATCGCAACAAGCCACTAACCGCCAACAATCATGCCTTGCCCGGGCGCTTTTCGCGACGTTCTTGACAGGATCACGGACTACGCCGGCATGTCAGCGGCTTGATGCCTCAGTCGAGCTGGATGCCGCTGCTCTTGACGATCGGAGCCCATTTGGCGAGCTCGGCCTTGACATGCTCCGACAACTGTTCCGGCGTCGAGCCGACGATCGTCGCACTAAACTCACCCATGCGATCGACGACCTCAGGGTCCTGCAGCGCTTTCGCGGCGGCCTGCTGAAGAGTCGAAATAACCTCCGGCGGCGTACCTGCCGGTGCGAAGAGGGCGTTCCAGCTGTAGGTTTCATAACCAGGAACGGTCTCCGCAATGGCGGGAACATCCGGGAAGGATGCGACACGCTCCTTTGTCGTTACGCCCAGAGCTCTCAGGCTTCCGCTCTTGATATGCCCTGATGACGACGGAAGATTATCGAACATCATGGGGACCTGATTGCCGAGCAAATCGGTGAGCGCAGGTCCCGACCCCTTGTAGGGAACGTGCTCCATGGTCAAGCCTGTCATCGTCTTGAACAGCTCGCCGGAGAGATGGAGCGGCGTTCCGTTGCCCGAGGACGCATAGACGTATTTATCAGGATTCTTCTTAAGCAGTGCGATCAGCTCATTGATGTCCTTGGCGGGGAACTGAGGGTTCACTACCAGCACATTCGGCACGATGACAAGCAGCGATACAGGCGCGAAATCCTTTTCAGGATCATAGGGCTTGGTTTTCAGAATCAGCGGGTTGAGGGCATGTGTCGCGACGGTCCCCATGAGAATGGTGTAACCGTCAGGCTCTGCCCGCACGACTTGCGCAGCGCCGATATTGCCGCCGGCACCCCCGACATTCTCCACGATGATTTGCTGGCCAAGAAGGTTCGACATCTTGTCGGCCACGAGCCGGGCGACCAGATCCGTCGAGCCGCCTGCCGCGAAGGGCACGACCATTTTGATGGTGCGCTCGGGGAAACCAGCGGCCCAGCTTGCCGAGGTCGGTACGAGCAACGCCATCAGCGCAGCAAAGCCGAATATCTGCTTTCGAAAATTCATCCTTGTCCTCCTCCGAATATGAGCCGGCAGCGCACGACCAATGCACTTTGTCAGCATTACCTATAACCCCACGAAACGCCAGCAGTGCAACTTGGTTTCCTTGATAGGCGATCTCGTCCTAGGTCCTGGCAAAATCGGATGCGGTTAGCCCGAACGTCACCGCGTCACTCTTAAACGGTCCTGCAGTCTGTTGGAACGCTTTTGCGGAGCTCCCCGTTCTCGGCATCCGTGTGAGTTAGGCGAACGGCAGGTTACAGGAGATGGCCTGGCAGTTCGAACGACGGGAATGAGGGCGCGAAGCCGCCTTGCCGTGAATAACGCCAGCATGTCTGCTATTGGGCTACCGGGGCGTGCCGTCAACGACCAAAATGAGGGCGCAAAGCGGACACCGACGACCGCTGTTTCGATTGCAGGCGTAGCTCGACGGTTGGCGGATGCAGCTCGCCGTTCCGTTGCTCAAGCGGGGAAGTTGGAGTATGTTTCAGGTGGTAGCCGACTGCGGAGGAGCGGTCGGAACGGTTGAGCAGGCAAGGCCCGCAAAAACATCAGGTCTCAAATCTGGAGGGGCCGGAGCAGAACCGTCCCGAGCGGTCGCGGCATTTTGGCCTTCGTGCGATGGGAGGAGCGCCGGCATGGACTTTCCCGTACCCGAAAACGAAGTCGAGCGCTTGGCCGCGGTGCAGGCCTACCACGTATACGGCACGGCCCCCGAACCCGGCTTCGACGACCTTACCGATCTCGCCGCGGTGATCGCCAATGTACCGATTGCGATGGTCAACATCGTCGGCGACACCAAGATCTGGCTGAAATCCCGTCACGGCGTTCCTCCGGATATCGAGGAGGTCCCCCGCGCCGGCGTCTGCTGCAGCGACTTGCTGGTCGTTCCCAACACGATCGCCGACGAGCGTTTCAGGGAAATGCCCTTCATCGCAACCGAACCCTTCATCCGCTTTTACGCTGGCATGCCGCTGATCGATTCTGGTGGCCGGGCGCTGGGAACGCTCTGCCTCATGGATGTCACGCCGCGCGAGCTCACCTTCGAGACATCCGAATGCATCCGGCGCATCGCGCGCCAGACCACCGCCCAGCTCGAACTGCGTCTGAAGATCGCCGAGCTTATGCGCTCACAGCAGAACCTGGCCGCCGAGAAGCAACGCTCCGACGACCTGCTCCTCAACATCCTGCCCCGCAACATAGCTGCGGAATTGACCGAGAAGGGCTCGGTCGAACCTCGCCACCATCCCTCCGCGACGATCTTGTTCACCGACTTCGTCGACTTCACCCGATCCGCGGCTGAACTCTCCCCGCGGGAGGTGGTCGATGACCTCGATATGTACTTCTCGGAATTCGACAGCATTGTCGCGCGGCATGGGCTGGAAAAACTCAAGACCATCGGCGACTCCTATATGTGCGCTGGCGGTCTGATGCTGGGCCAAAAGGACCATGCTGTCCGTAGCTGCCTTGCGGCTCTCGAAATCAAGCACTTTGTGATGCGCTCGAACCAGCGCTGGACTGCGATCGGCGAGCGACCCTGGCACCTGCGCGTCGGCCTGCACAGCGGCAGCGTGATGTCCGGCGTCGTGGGAAAGAAGAAGTTCACCTACGATGTCTGGGGCGACGCGGTGAATATTGCATCGCGAATGGAGAGCACCGACGAAGCCGACCACGTCAACATTTCCGAAAGCACGTATCAACAGGTGAAGCCGTATTTCGATTGCACGGCGCGGGGTGCCCTCGAGGTTAAAAACCGGGGCAAAATGACGATGTATTTCCTCGACCGCCTGAAACCGGAATATTCGGCGGACCTGGACGGCGTGGAAGCCAACGAGCGTCTGAAGAGCGCGCTCGCCGGCACGTCGGTCCTTTGGTCCTTGCACTGAAGATCCGGGACAAGTACCGCGGAAGCCTGTCGGATGCGAATTCGAGGGTGTTGCTGGGGAGTACTGCGCCAATGACCGTTATTGGCGCACACATGCCGCCTCGAACGTCCACTGCATTGTCCGCTTTCGAGACCCCGCTTGGCGGGACTATGACCGATATGAGGGCGCAAAGCAGTCGTGGACAAATCAGCCAGGCGACGGTTCTCGAATATACTCATGGCGTAGATAATTAATCGTGCGGCAGATGTCGGCTTTGCGGCCGGGAGGGACTGTCCGCGACTATAGGCTCGTCCCGCGAGTCCCGGACGTGGCGCAAGCCAGGCACCTCATTCCGGCAAGTTTGATTTGCCGCCTATTGGCCGGGAGAGGTTCTTTCGAGACCGGCGGAACAGCGCGGATTGAGATCCATGGGTCCGAACGAAGCACACATCTTGGTGATGTGCATCTTGGCGATGATCGCCATGGGGTTTTTCGTCTTGGCAATCAGTCCGGCTTGAAGGAGCAACATCGATTGGGTCGGATGCAATGACTCAAGACTGGCAGAGAAAATACCGCTGGCGCCGAACGTGCCCTGATGAAACCGACATCGACGGCAAACCGTTCGAAGACTATTGCGCGTTCGATGACGACATCAACGCCGGCAGAATTGGACTTGAGCGAGAGAGCCTGAAGACTGATCATTGGCGCTGGTCTGGCAGTCCCCCTCCGCAATTTCGCGGCACGCCGATCATGCCTAATGCCGGATACAGCCCGACGGCAGCCGATGCAGCGAAAGCGGTCGAGGATTACTGGGTCGCATGAAGACCCAGAAGGATCAGTAACAGCGCGAAAACGCCCCGCCAGGAGGCCGGAGCAGTTTAATCTCCCTGGAGAACCCGGGCGGCATGAGAAGAGTGTGGCGCGTGGGGTGTCGCGGAAAGAGCAACGCGCCACAGCGCTACTTATGTTCGGTTTCCTTTTCGCGCTCCTGACGAAGCGCGCGCAATCGCCTGGTCTTCTCGTCGCGGGCTTCGGCCTCTTGCCGCAAAATTTCCATCGCAGCATCCGTGATTTCTTCCATGCGTTCGCGGCGCTCTTCCGTTGGGCCCGATGACCGATGGTTTCTTTCACCTTCCGTCATTTCAGCCTCCGAAAAGCTCAAGAACGCAAGGCGATGTTTAACGTTCCGGAGTACGATTGCGAACCGAGGCGCGAGATCAGCAACCACCCACCGCGGCTTGGAACAACCTTCCGGGATCCGCATTATCAGCCCGTCCTGCCAAAACTTTGCCGGCCCCCGTTGGCCGGCTCTTTTTTCTAATGGCGGATCGTCAAACGGGACCGCGCCCTCTTCGATGGGCATCGAGTTGGGCGCGGCCTTGTCGCGAATACGCTAGACACGACCGCCTGAAACGCCATTGTCTCATTGCAGTTCCCGGTCACCATCGCTCAGTCAAAAACGTACCAAGTGTCCTTTTGCGGTTGGCCCCGACGCGCGCCCTCCATTCATGTAATATTCACGCAACTCCGAGTATATGGCGCCAAAGTCGGTCATCTCGACGACATGATGCACTGGAGGCCATAAATGCAGGCAATTCCCACCGGAACGAGCGCAGATCCAGTGCAATTTCTGGCGATCAAGCGGGTCTATGAAACCCTGGTATCCTCTGACTGGTTTTACGACACCGAGGACACGCGGCAGGATTTGTCAGATCTGATAATGCGTCAATATCGACGGGGCTACACCAACGAGGCCGATCTGCTTCTCGCGTGCGCGACCCCGGCAAAGGAGCGCTACTCTGCCGGGTAATCGCAAGCGTATGTGCTCGCATAACGATCACGCCGCCTGCTTATGCACCTGGACATCGCCCAACCGGTCGGTCCCTTGGAACCACCGCCCACCCATCCGCGTTAAAGCGACAAGTTCGCCTGCGGGTTTTCTCCCGACCCGCCCTCACTAGCCGGCCTCGTGGCCGGCTTTTCTTTGCATGTCACCGATGGGTGATTATCCGCGCCGTAGCTCGCCCGCCGGCTTGGTCGCCTGTTACATTCGCAACGAAACTTTACTGGACACCCCTTAAATTTTGGGGGTTTATATTAGAGGGACTGTATACAAGCTAGGGGTTTTATCATGCGCGCTACAATCGAATTGTGCGGTCCTGAATACGCTCCGTCTGACCGACGAAGGGACGCGGAAAGGCGTAAGGCAGCAACTTTGCTGGTGCGGCAACTGATGGTCCAGATGGTCCAGGCCGGCTGGCGCGAGAGCGAGGCGGCGCTGTCTCTCGCCGACGCGTGTGACGATTATTGCTTATACCTTGCACAGTATCCTCAGCGGATGCTTGAGCCAGCTAACAGCAACACGTTTTCGGTCGCGTCGTAGACGACGGCCGCCCAAAGCAAAAGGCCGACGCGAGAGCCGGCCTGAATTCGCGGCAGGGGTAGACACCGCTATGTGGTGTTGATTCTCACCTAGATTCCATCATACTTTTTCGGAAAAACTCCGTCAAGTAATTCTAACTTAAGTCTTATTAAGATTCACTTATAATTGACCTGGGTCAATTCCATGAACAAAACCACTCTTCGGGCGTCCCAATCAGCCCGGCGTGGGTCGCGCGACTGCTCTCGAATCGAAGCCCATGTCGCATCTGCACTATCAGATTGCCATTCCATGCCTCAGCTCTTTGCCCGCGCTTTCTGACATTTCGTAAAAATGAAAGGTCAGAAACGGACACTCGCATTGCCAAGTATGGGGAAGCCGGCGCCCAGGATTTCAAGATGATAGCGGATGGGAACCTGCGACATGACGTGCATGTGGAGGGCTGATTTACATCGTCAGTTCCTGAAATACGTGACCCACGGCTGTCAGGTTGCCCGCGGCATCGATGAGTTCGGTGTTAATGTTGAAGTTCCAGCCGTCGGCGGCCTCATAGGCACCGAACCAGGCATGACGCTTCACGAACTTCAGATCATCCATCATCTGGATCGCTTCGGCAGCGAAATCGGCTGCTTCGTCGGCCGTGAACCGGTCCCGATCCGCCCAATCGACGAGAGCCCATTCAGTCACCCATACAGGCTTGTGATATTCCTGCCTCACGTCCTTCAGAAATGCCTTGAAATCCGCAACGCTGCCGTCGTCGGAATAGTAATGCACAGCGACAAAATCTACCTGATAATCTTTGCGGTCCGCCTTATCCATGAACCTGCCAAGCCATGAATCGTCACCGAGCGTCTCTGTCTGCGTGCAAGCCGGGGAGCCGAGCTCCAGGTTCTTGTCCATCAGCTTTGGCCAAAGCTTAAGCGCCTCTCCGACGCTGAGATTGGACTGACCCGCATTGTCTGGCTCGTTGAATCCAAGCAGATAGCCGGACGGGGCGCTGGCAAGCCGCTCGAAGTTGGCAGTCGCGATTTCATCCCTGCCCCAGATCATCGGTACGAAACGCTCATCATTCCTGCCAGCCCCACCGGCCGACCAGAGACGATGGTGACCCCAGTTTGTGTACCAGCTGAAATCGAACTGCCTGAGATCGGATAACGCTGTGCCTAGCCCGTCGAGGTCCCAGGTACCGATACCGATCTTCCCCGGGTGTTCCACGAGATCTGGATTCGGCCTGGCTGCGGATTTGTTCTGCGACGTTGGCATAGCAGCAGAGTTGAAAATGAACTCGTCATCTTCAGCCGTCCCGACCAAGATATCCAAGCCTGTTCCCCGATGTGCATTCCTATGACGACCGTCGATATTGATTTCAAACATTAGAGCCCCTGAATAGACGAGGCCGCTTTGCCAGTACTGAAACCACCTGTCAAGGCGACACGTTCACCCCGCCGGCGAGGCACGGACGAACGAACAACAGGAAAATGCTTCACGACAGAGCGGTCAAAGGAACGGTGTCTTCGTCGAAATCAGAGCCTGCAAACTTGCGAATCCTGACCTTGATCTCGTCGATATCCGATACTCTGATCCCCACGACGGCCAAGCCTTCCGGCATGCAGCCCAACCTGCAATGAGGCTATGGACAAGAAGCCGAGCTATCACCCGGAAAGCGTGTTGACAGATTGATGGACTGGCGGAAGAAATGTTGATGCCGTCGAACCAAGCTTCGGAGGTGTACCGCCCCCTCAACACCGGCTGGCCTGAATCACTCCACGATCAATTCTCCCGTCCCGCCCAAAGCCGTGGGAACGTCCCGATATTTGGGTAATCCGTCCTTCATCGGCAGCACAGTCTCCTGATAGTTTACATGGAGCGCGGGTTCGAACGGCAGTGTTGGAACAATTGCTGCATAAACGTCGGTGACACTCCAGAGCGGATGGTCGGTCATAAGATGTCCACCGCAGATTTTGCACGATTTGCGCACGCTGTTGGCGGTCTTCTGATAATCGACGAGATTGTCCGCGCCCTTGACGATCCGGACCTTCTCGGGCGGCCAAAGCGTGAAGGCATTCACGGGTCCCGCCGACCACGTCCGACATGAACTGCAATGACAAAAGCCCATGGCGGCCGGGTCGCCGCTCACCTCGATCTCAACTGAGCCGCAGAAGCATTTTCCGGTGTGGCTGCCATTCTCTGTCATGACGTCCTCCTTCGGCTCGCGTTACCCGGGTCCCGGGTGAAGGATAAAAACGAAGTGATCGTGGCACTTTCGAACGAACGTTGGGTCGAAGATTAAAGGAATACGCGCCTTACCGCTCTAGCGGGACGCGCGTGACTTGCAACGAAGCAACTGGTGTCCGTGGGTTGCGTCACGAGGTGGTCTAATGGCTTCGCAGCAGTGGGGGTGGACTAACCAAACTCCCAGTCGCGCGCCGTCTGAAGCCAGCGAGCACCATCCAGCCGAAAATACCTCCGCCACTATACTGAAAAAACCAACCATCCACCGTGCCGCCGCTCAATTTGATCGCCTCGTTGAAAGTGACCGAGGTTCCGGCGGGAATCTGGATCTTATCGCCGCCAACACCCGCGATTTGTTGAAAATCGGTGACTACTTCGTTGTTCTGTGAGCCACTTTGCTTCAGCTGGCCCGGTAGATACCGGAAAATGTCTTCGCCGTCGCAGCCGGTGATCACGTCGCGGCCTTCACCACCGATTAGAATGTCGTTGCCTTTCCCACCAGTCAAATGATTGACGCCCGCGCCACCCGTGATGTCGTCATTCCTCTTGCCGCCGTTGACCTCGTCCTCGCCGGCGCCGGCGTTGATCTTGTCGTTTCCGGCCGCGCCGAAGATGAAGTCATCACCGCCGAAGCCAATAATGATGTTATTCGAAGACATTCCAAAAAGATCATTATCTTTGTTATTGCCTTAATCTTAGCCATTCCCATGCCTCCCACTGGCCTGACAAGGCGGGCAACTGAAGAAACATAAGTATAGATAGAAATAGTAGCGTCTTCTAAAGTAGTGGTGGAGTCAATCTATGATGCCCTCAGAGAGGTAGCGTGATGGGCCTTCATTCCAATTCTGCAAGCGGGTCCTCTTTCCGTAGGGGCTGTGTGGGTAGGAACCGCGACATTCACAGAGGCAAGTACTATCGCCATAGAAGCGAGGGCCCACTTATCGGAGATCCTCCGTGGGAGGATTGCCGTTCGTCAGGTGATGTACATATTGCCATTGGCGACACTTGGTGATGAAAATATCGACCCGTTCCCGTTGGTGGAGGTCCGTGTTCTGCCGGATCTGCCTGCCGAAGCGAAAAAGGAAACTCTCATTGCCGCGCAGCATATAATCGACAGCGGCGTGCTAGTGACACTGACATGGTCGGAAAATCAGTTTGATAGCACCTTGAAGCGAACTGTGCACTACAGCCGCGTAGGGGCTGCCGCAGGCAATCTCGACTGCGAGACGAAACACTGCTGGTCGCGCACGCCCAATCGGCACGCTAACGTGACACTTCTCGGCTATTCGTCCTCGCCATTACTGGCAGGTCGCGACCACCGGAAGAGTCGATGTGACCATTGGTAAATCCGCGTCATCGGAGGCGCCCTGCAGTTCTCGAACGATTGCATCGAGAGTGCTCGCCAGGTGATGTTCGACATCCTTGGCTCCCAGGTCACGTGCTGCCGTCTGAGCATAAATAACGAGACGCGCGATGGCGGTCAGTTCCGATTCCCAGCTCGCTGCACTTTGTACAATTGCATCCATTTGCTTAGCCCCCTTAATCAGAGGACTGCAGATTAACGCAGACCAGATTGGCACGCGCGTGACACGACCGTGACACTACTCATGGAATAGTCCAAACTTCTCTCGCCAAAAAGGTGTTGTCTGGAACGTCCAGGCCACGGCCGGTGCGGCGACCGAATCTGGATATCTCAGGCATTCCACCAGCGCAATCGCATCGCGACGCTTCTGGTCGATCTGCGCGATTGGAAGCAATCTGCCGAGTTCAAGTTTCCGAGGCGGAGCAAGGTCCTGGCAATTCTGGACAATCTTGACCCAAGTTCGCTCTTTGAAGAATATGTCAGTTGCACTTCGCTCGAGGCTATCTCCCTCATTGGGCGTGATGACCGTGTCGTTTCCAGCTTGGAGCAGCGTGGCCTTGACATTCACCATCGGCACCGTGAGGGGAAGGTAGTTCATCTCCGCGGGGGCATGAAGAAGCGCGACGTCCGCGTCGTCGATCACGGTCCCGTCACGGTATTCTTCAAAGATCCGACCAATACCGATCATGCCGTAGGTATGACATTCCGCCGCGCGGAGTGCCCCCATACTTGCCGCGCCAAGGATTTTCACGCCCCTTGAGAGACCGTAGAGAATCTCCTTGTGCCAGACGGGCGCGGTATATTCGAAGCCGCCATCGACGAGACCGATAATGGTCGCACCGTCGTCAATGGCCGCCATGACGTCGCCTTGTGTTGCTGGAGGGCGAACGATTACGCCGGGATCCACGATCGAGGCGGCATCTGGAAGGCTGGGGCCAACGAACAGGACTTTCATGCAAAGAGCGCCTTGGCGATGGCTCGGGATCCGAAGCGTTGACGCCGAGCGCCCTCTGGGTTCTCAAGTCCGGGGATCAAGACCTTGACGACGGCGAAGGGAAGATCTGGATCGTTGAGTGAGACTGCAAATACGTCGTGGACGCCTACAGCGCGAAGCCGGTTCAAAACGCCAGTTGCGTCCAAGACCTCGCTTGTGTGGGGCCGAGCGATCTGGCGAGGCTTCGCATCAAACAAGGCACGGATACGCTTCGGCAAAGGACGCTCGAAAACCTCCCGAAAGACATCGTCCCTCGCGCCGCTGATATAGGTGAGACGTGACTGTGCGGCTTCGGTCAATGCCCTGACCGCCGCCTGTTCCGGGGCGGGATGGGTTCCGCAGCCATAGGTCACTTCGACATACCGCGCCGTGTTCGCCTTGATCTCGTGCGCCGGGCCGAGAAGTGCGGTGAATGTCGGCACCTGGACATCGCTGGTTATGTCGAAAAGGCGAAGTTCCAGGTCGGCCGCCGCCAGCTGCTGCTGTAGGCGCGTCACGTCTGAAGACCCTAGGCAAGCAGGATCAATACACGTCGCCTGTTGCTTGGGTAGCTTGAGGAGCTGCCAGAGCGTATGGGCATCCCTTTCTATGCGCTCCAGAAGCCCGTGGTAGACCGCCTCCTCGATCGTGTTGGCGGAAGCAAGTCCATCCGACGATTGCCAATAGCGATTGTTTGGTCGCGTGCGATCGAGCGTCACGGCCTCATAGGGCACGAACACCGTCTCGCCTGTCGAAAGGTCGGAACTGGCAACCCAGTCGATGACTTCATGGGGCGAAAGCAAATCCTGCCCGCGCGCGATGAGTTGAGGGAGCGGATCGGCACGACGCCCCTCCCCTTCCAAAGCAGCAATGGACGTTGCGACAATGCGCACCTGCGGATCGCATCCTACGGCGCGCTCGAGCGCCTCCATCGTCGCCGATGTTCTGGCATCATCATCAGTGACGCCCTTTCCCTGGGCGACGACAATGGATTTGGCATTCGGCGTATAGGCACACCACACGGGAATCCCAACCTTGTCGAGCCCGGTATGACGCGCGACACGTGTGATCCCAAAGCGTGCGAGATGCGGGCGCACCCTCTCAAATGTCACGCCTGATGGGAAGAGCCGGTCGGCTGCAGAACCGCGCAATACACTGACTTAGGTGTCGAACAAGCCCGAGAAAGCTGAATCAGATGCCTCTACGGCAATCGCCAGATTGACATCCTTGACCACCGTGCCGCCGGCAGCTCTGATCTGTGTGATCGCGTCGAGTTGCGGTGACGGCGCGGGATTGAGTGGCCGCACAGTGCCTGCATCAATATCCGCCACCCAGACCGCATCACTTCCAGGAAATCCGATTACAACAACCTTTGACATCTTGTCCCCTCTTGCTCTTCAAAAACCTGCCTTCGACAGGCCTTCACGATAAAGATCCTTCTGCCATTGCTCCTTGACGGGAAGGACCGACAACCACAGTTCGAGGTCGAAATGTGGATTGAGTTCATGCGCCTTGCGCCGGTGAAACCGTGCCTTGCGACTGTTGCCCAGCATCGCCCAGCTGGCGGCCAGCAGACGTTGCGCTGAGCCGGGGGTCGCCATGCGATCGATATAGGAGATCGCCTCCTGGAAGTGCCCCAGGAAGTAACTGGCGCCCGCCGCGCTCCAGAAATAATCATCAGGGGCAATCGGGTTGAGCGAAATTGCCTTCTCGATCTTGCTCAACCCTTCTGATGGACGCGATGCGTGAACCAGCGAGTCCGCATAGCTATAGATTGCGTCCGCGAAGTGGGGGCTGAGCGCCTCTGCTCGATCGAGCGCCTCCAGGCTTTCATCGACGTCCCCGAGATAGAGTTTGGCAACGCCGAGCTCACGATAGGCGGAAGAGAGTTCTGGGTTCCCCTTGATCGCGAGCCTGGCACTCGCTTCCGCGGATGAAAGCAGGTTCCTGTCGCCGCGGGCCGTCAGCACCCATTCCATGGAATAGGTTCTGGCCAATGCCGCATAGGCTGGCGCGAAGGAACCATCCAGTCTCAGGGTGTCCTTGAACCCGCTACGTGCTCGACGGATTTCCGGCAGCGAAAGGCCTTTGAGATGACGGCTCGCCTTGAGGTAGGTGAGGTAGACCTCCGGGTTGGAACGAACGTCCGCGACGTCGGCTTCCATCTTCCGAAGTTCGGCCACGATCGCTCTGACAATCGAATTCGCAATGCTCCTGCGCAGTGTCACGTGATCATAAGGTAGCGGAAACCGCTCGGCCCAGATGATGCTGTCCGTCGGCAAGAAGATCATCTGGACGAAAAGGCCTTCATCGGAAAGCGCGGTGTCGATCACGTAGGTAATCGCGAATTTCTCGAGATGGGTCGCCTTATCGGGCATCGCTCGGATCTTCTCGGCCGTGTAAGGAGCCACGACCGTGACCGAGCGGAGCGAGCAAAGACCCATGGTGATGTCTTCGATCAAAGCGGATGCAAGCGACGATAAAGCCGAGCCATTGATGATGGGCGGCAGCAGCACCAGCCTTGGCAAATTGGTCGGGGGTGGCGCTGGCAGCCCACCACCGTCGGTGGATATGGAAGACCGAACGCGGAGATCCGGGGGACTTGGCGTGGGCTCGCCTCGCCCTTCGCGACGTGCCTCGACGAGGATTTCGCGGATCTTGCTCTCATCCGGATAGTGCTCGAGAAGCAGATAGGCGATCTCGACAATGTCGTTGAGGTGGCGTGACCGGGAGTTCGTTGCCCACACTTCGAACAAGGCCGTCTTGAGTCTGCGAAACAACGTGTCGATCTGTTTGTTTCGCCAGACCGAAAATGCAATCGACGCGGGCGCTTGAAGAAATGCCTGTTTAAGTAGGCCCGACATCGACTTCAAATCGTGGAGTTTGGACGGTCCACCGATCAAATCGACGTCCGCATCCATCCTGTCCGGGCCGAGGCATATAGTATCGGACTGAAAAGTGAGAGGAACGTCCCAGCCGTCGGCCGACAAACGCCGGATGCGTTCAATCATCTTGCGCAAACTGGCCTGCGCCGCAGACTTATCACTTTCACTCCACAGGAGGCCTGCGATTTGATTGCGGGTTAACCGGCTCACGCCTTCCAAATGCATATAGGCCAGCAAAAGGAGGGCCTTCTCGGGAAGCGGCATGTCCCCACGCCCATCTTGCGAAAGTCTCAACTCTCCGAAGGTTTGTAGCCGCAGCATCGGGATTGCGATCAGACTTGAGCCAAGCCCTCCTCGCCCCCCGAAATGCCGTCCTCGTTTTTGGCAATCAACGCGACGAGCTGGACGACGCGCTGGCGAACCCTCGTATTGTCGAGTTTGAGAAATGCCGTATTGAGTTCAACGCCCTGGCGGCTGGACAGAAACGAGATGATGGCATCCTCACTGGCACTGCCATTGGGCTGTGCCAGGAGCGAGCTGTCTTCTCCAGCGAAAAAGTAGCTGACGGGGACACCGAGAAGCGTCGCGATGTGCTGCAGCCGGCTGGCCCCAACACGGTTCGTGCCTTTTTCATATTTCTGGACCTGTTGGAACGTGATGCCTAGTCCCTGGGCCAGCTTTCCTTGTGACTGCCCCAGCATCATACGCCGTACGCGAATACGTGCGCCAACGTGGACGTCGATTGGATTGGGTCCATTCTTCGGCATGGCTGATCCTCCCCTTGGTTTTAGCCACTATGATGGAAGGGCGAATTCTTTGCAACTATTGCTTTAAGAGGTGATAGTTTTTGAGCATATTTTTGGTCGGCACATTGTCTCAGTCGCCGCGCGTGTTCGAATGGGGCCGTTACTAGACTAGTTAGATGGGTGATGAGATTTTCGGACCATCGACCCCGATCCTGAGCAGGCAAAAGTCGCTATATCATTAAAAATCGACAAGCTGGATGCTTACCGCTGCCACTGCCCTCAAAACTGAATGGTCTTAGGCGGCAGATCGGCTCATATCTAACCTGCAACTCAAAGCCGGAGTCCACAAATCTGCGGTCCAACTAAGGGTTCTACAACACGGCATCGACAAAGCTTGGGGCGAGTGATGCGCAGTGAATCGCAAGCATTGCCGCAGACGAGAAATTCCCTCTTTACGTCGTCACCGCTTGCTGCCTCCGACACAGCCTGGGCCATGCGGAAGCGGGAAGACGCGAGTTGCTCAGGCTGATCTTCGCCGTGCAGTAACTTCGTCTCCCCGCTGATCAGCCGACACGCTGCAGCCGCATTTCTCGAAGCTGGTCGCGAAGGAGCCTGAGTTTGTCAATGAACTCCATGTCACTCCCCAGTTTGCGTCAGAAGAATGAAGTCCACTCCATGCTGGGAACAAGATTGAGGCACGAGTGTTTGCACACGTCCGTGAAGGATGCTTCGCGTGGACCGGCCCGGTCGCTCCGGGGTCGTTCTTCACATCCCAAATACTGCACTACCTAAGCAAACGAACCGGCACACTGGCGAACGTGCGGTTCGTTTGAACTTAGCTATTAATTGTCAAGCTCAGGGGCTGAGCCGTCAAAAGGGTGCTGGACAGATCCCAATAAATCCTTACGCCATCTTGGCTTTCAACCGATCCCGCTAATCATCGACCGTTTTTGCACCCTCATCAGCCGTCGGAGAGTACCCGGCATTCGGTTCGTTCCATGCGGAGTGAGTCGAACGCCCTCTCAGTAGCGATTATGATCCTGTACCCGGCTCGAAGACAAATAGGTCGTCGGCCGTGAGTACTTTCTCTTCGCCCTTAAGCTTAAGATGAGCTAGGAGCACCTGTTCGCCGCTACCATCGCCATCAGCGTCGAAATATAAGTTGTTGGTTTCTGCATCGAAAATCAGGAAGTCGTCCGCATCCTGGGCGGCTAAGCCTTGGATGAAGTGGTCCGTTGATACCACTCCGATCCCGAGTTCATCGAAAACGGTAATGTCGAGGCCGATCCGGTCCGAGCCATGTTTGAAATCTCCTATTTTATCCGAGTGTTCGTCGCCGAGTTCCTTGAACAAGAACTGGTCGCGTTGCTCGCCACCTATGAGCTTGTCGTGTCCAAGGCCCCCGTAAAGCTTGTCCTTGCCTTCGTCACCGTAGATCTCATCATCACCACCCCGGCCGATAAGTTTGTCATTGCCTTTGAGACCGTGAATGGTGTCGCTGTTATTGGTACCTCTAATTTCTTCAGAGTAGTTGTGACCCGGATAATTCTTACGCATGGCTCCCTCCATTGCTAACGAGGCGGAAAGTTACGCTTCACGCATTCAACAGGCAAGAAAAGAATTACATATTACTTACGTTAGATTTACAGCGGCGCTCTTACGCATCCCAGCGACACTCGACGATGCCAGGATTGTAGAAGGACTGCCAGAGGGCCTGTGGGAGCGTCTTCGCCCTTGCATAGGAAACGGCCGGATTGAGCTCCGGCCGCCTCGTTTGAAATGAGAATTTATGCGTTGGCTCCGGACGGCTGCTTGAGGATTATGCGGAGAACAGGCAGTAAACCGCTCCGCCCGGAGATGTTGATTACAGCGCTTAACTAAAGAAAATTCCAGATGGCAATTTGATTGCTATCCACCTCAAAAGGATAAGCAATGTAATTCTCACGGCCAGGTGGCGTAGTTTTCGGACGGCTGTGGACGGCGACGTCTGAGTGGTTCGAGCGAGGCGGAACGAAGAGATTTTGGACTGCGAAGAAGACGGATAGGAATTGTTGGAGCCGCCTGGCGACCGAGATCCCGGAATGACCGGCTCTCGTTATCGCCAGGGCAGATGCGAGTTCTCCTCGCGATTGTTCGAGGCTCGGCGGTTGCTTCGAGCGGCGAAAAACGAGAGTATCGAGGTTGCCCGACTCCTCAATGCTCTGCTTTGCCACTGGTGCGCTTTTTATCGAACACAAGTGCGACGAGTAGTCGAGCCATCTCAGATTATCCAGCATATATTCGGCGGTAACTTCGCGTTAAGCGACCTGGAGCATCATTGGCTTGCCGGTTGCGTAGCGTATTGCCGGCCTAATGCAGCGGCCGGTGTATTCTCTCCAGAACGCCGGCCGCCTCTCCTCTTCCAGGTTCCTCCACCGCATCCCATCGCTAACACGCAGGAGGCCTCATAATTACGGTCCCAAAAGAAGCCAAGCGCGAGGAATTCATGCGTCGGAGCAAGGTCTCCGCCAGGTAGCCGGTCATGGCACATGAGCAGCCGCCGGGCGTTTGCAAATGAAGATGAGTAACGCCAGGGTGGCCAATGTGACGAGCACCCCAAGTTTGTGCTTACAAATTTGGCGGACTGCCGTCCATCACCGCCAGAAATATCTTCTCAGCGTCTCCATGAACGGCGGAACAATGCTCGATCTCGATGACAAATGCCTTGGCAATTGCCGCACATCACCTTCGCTCCGCATAAAGCGCCTTCGCAATAAAGTAGCCAGGCGTGTGCGCATGGGCTGGATGACATGACAGGGCAACTTCTGTCGCCATTTCTATGATGTTTTCAGGAATTGTCACGCGCCCTCCAATCTTCACCACCTTAACGAAACCGCCCGCGTCAACGAACCCCAATCGCCTTCCTAAGATTTCGCGCGGCCGAGCCGTCGTCATCGCCAACGGCGTAGAACAGCGTTATGTCGGGGTCTTCAGGGTTTGTTACCCACATGCGGCCCTTGTCGTCCGGACCATTCGCGCCCAGTGTCCGTGTGTAGCTATCCAGCCAAACGTTGGCATCGACCGCCCTCGGGGTGCTATAGAGCGCCCTGCGCTCAATTTCATGGCCTTTCGCATCCTCACGGATTTCAAAAACCCATTTATGGTCAAGCTCGGCTTTACTCATCGTGGATCGATTCCTAGTAAATGAGTTTCGTCATACAACTCGACGCTCAAATTCTACCAAGCAACTCGGCTTTTTTATGGTACAGGGTAAGGTAAATGCGCATCTTGATTGCACGGGAGATCTGACCTGTCATCCTATACTTCTCCAGGCGGAGGTGGCCCGCACCTAGTTCGCCCGATTCCCGGCGATGTGGCGTCAGAGCTCGCGATTGGTTGCTTTAGTTGAGTGATACAGATGGGCGATGTCCAGAAGCTGGCAATACCCGATCAACCGTTGACGCGTGATAGGCGCGACAGCTAGGTTGATTGACCTGATGGGCCGATGCGTCAGCCTGCTCGCCACCATTCGTTCAGTTTGATGGTGACAGTATCCGTACCCCCGTTGCTTACTGCAAGATCGAGCCGTCCATCACCGCTCATCGGCTAACGCGTTTCCATGGGTTCAAGCTCCGGGCAATGTCTCGGCATTGTTTCAAATCATCGTCGACTTGTGGACGGATCCATATGAAGATTGGTATCGAACCAAATCCTGCGCTTCGTTAGATCGCCATGACTTCGGCGCTGGCCTGCGGAGGCGTTTTTTCGTGAGGCAATTGCGCCACAGATTCATGAAAATGCCCGGGGTGATAGGCTAGATTATTCAAGGAGTATTTGCAGTCCAATGCAGTCAAGAGCACAATCCTGCTGCTTCGTTACTTTCGAGGACTTCGCGGAGCACGGGGAAGTTGGCGGACTTCCCCGCTTCTACTATCGTGACATTTGGCTGTTTTTTCATCTTGTTTCGCTTCAGTGAGCGATGGGCGTTTCGGTCGATCCGTGTATCTAGCCAGCTACTTAGCACCCTCATTCAGCCCTTCCTCCGACTTCTTCACATGTCGTGACCCTCGGTTGGTGAATGGTGCGCTACTGCACCATTCACCATAGGCTGT
Source organism: Rhizobium sp. TH2 (assembly GCF_024707525.1). NCBI lineage: Bacteria > Pseudomonadati > Pseudomonadota > Alphaproteobacteria > Hyphomicrobiales > Rhizobiaceae > Rhizobium > Rhizobium sp. TH2. The sequence continues at coordinate 4,334,085 of NZ_CP062231.1, forward strand.
ATTAACGATTGACCAATAATGGAGGTTGGCCCTATTTTATCCAAATAGAAGGGGAGCCGCATGGCATTTGCATCGATCTCCAAACATGACCGAACGTGCGATTGCTGTGGTCGCACTTTTTTAAGTGGCATTGGGCACATCGACCGTGGTGATGTCGTGGCGCTGATTTGCTACAATTGCGCGGGCACCAGCGTCGAGGTCAGCACCCTTAAGAGATTGTCCAGGCAAAAGTGGGCAGCGGCGCGAACAGCGCTCAATTCCTGACAATGTGATCGATCTGAGCTAACACCGACAGATATTGGCTCAACTGAGTTCCAACAGCACGATTTCGGGCGACGACATGAATCTCATCGGGATTCCAGTGCATCCAAGGCCCCGTGAAATAATCATTTCCGAACCTCCTTCAAGAATATGTCCGGCAGCGTATCTCGAACCATACTGCGACGGGACAAGCGGTCTCCAGCCAAAGAGATTTATCTGTCCACCATGAGTGTGCCCGCACAACGTAAGCGAGACGCGGCTGGGCACAAGCGGGAATATGTCAGGCTCGTGAGCCAAGAGTATCACAGGTGCACCGTCGGTAACCTGCGCCAGAGTGCGCGGCAGATCGTCAATGCCATTCTTTACGGCCAGAAGGTCTCCTAGACCAGCAAGCCAGAAAGGGTGCCCATCCTTCTCGAGCCGGACGGATTCGTTGACGTAGGTGGCTATACCCGCTCGGATGAGTGCTTTCTGCGCAACGGGCATCACCGTCGGATCACGCTGGAAGGCTTCGTCGTGCCAATAGTCGTGGTTTCCGAAAATGGCATGAACACCAAGCGGCGCTGCCAAGACTTTCAACGCGGCCGCCCAATCGTACGGATCAACTTCTCTCGCGAAATGGGGGATTGCAGTGCAATAATCACCAAGCAAAAGTATTATGTCCGGCATCAAACGATTGGCTTGCCCGCAGGTATCCCGAATTCTTTCAACGGTCATCCAGGGGTCGGCTGCATGGAAATCGGACAAGATTGCAGCCCGTAGCCGCAGACCGGGCGTCCAGTTGCGAGGTGTAAGGCGGTAGGTGGTGACGTCCGGTTCTGCCATGGCCTCCGCCGTTGGATAGCCCATTGCAGCGGCAAGTACCGCGATGGCCGCGACTGCCGTTTTTAGAAATCTGCGCCTTGTGAACATCTCGGATCTACGCATGAAAAACTTCCTGGGACAGGACTGCCGGCCAACTTGGCGCGATGGGAAATGTCACGTGGCTAAGGTGTCTGAGAGAGCGGAGTACGTCTGTCCTCTGGTGCGACCACGCTCGCTTTAAACATGGTCTATAGCCGGAAGGCTCTTTGCAAAAAACCAATCGCCCTATCAAAGCGCCCAAGGCGAGCGTTGGCACGGCCGGACTTCAGGGGCGATGATGATTCGGATGTGATTAATATCCAGGGCCGGCGAATATGCAGCGTTTGACGCTCCGACGCTTTCTTCATCATATAATGCAACGCGAGTTGATCGATAGCTGCTTCAATCTCAGTGTCCGAGAGTTCCGGAAACGCTGTAAAGCACTCGCCTCGCAATTCCGAGATCACAAAACGCCCCCTGGTCCTTTCCAAGGTCTGGAGGAATACTGGTTCTATCAGAGATTCAAGCGTCCGTGTGTCCATCGGCGAATGATAGTCGATAATCCCCGCTGGGCCAGCCAATAGAACGCCTGATATTGGTAGTAAGATTGGATGGGCTGATAGTACTGCTATCGTAGTAGAACGGTGCAGTTTGCTCCGCGACACGTTGATTAGCCGCAGAGTCGAATGGTCAGGCTATGCCCTTGGAAACTCTTAGACCAGCGCCGGCTCAAAAAGAAAGTTCTGCTGGGTCAGTTGGCGAAGGCGGACGTTTTCCAGAATCATGGTGTCGCCGGTTTCGAAAGTGATGTGCACATCGTCACCCTCTTGCGACATATATGGCTTGAGTTCTTTCAACGCAGCGATACGCACGTCATCAGGACCGGCCACTGCCAAACCAAGAAAGTCGGCGTTTCGGCCGCTGGTGGCAAAATCTGTCACCACATCAATGTCGCTACCGCGCCCCGTCACATTGTTTGTGATGAATATGAACACGTCGCGACCTTTACCGCCGGCGAGGATGTCTTCGTCCAAACTGCCGTGGAGAATGTCGTTTCCCGCGTTGCCGAAAAGTCTATCGGCACCCTCCTCACCCTTGAGGTTGTCGTAGCCACCGCCGCCGCGGAGGATATCGTTGCCTTTGCCCCCGCCCAGGAGATCGATGCCGCCCTCGCCGAAAAGCCGATCGTTACCATCCAGCGTGACGACAATGTCATGACCGGCCTTCGCATGGTAAATATAATCATCGTTCGTCGAGGCGTAGAAGATATCGTCCCCCGACGTTCCACCTTTCCGAACAACAATTCGCATGTGCAACTCCATTGAGAAGGCGACGATGGATGGCAGTCAAATGCCGATGCATGTCCGACAAAGAACGTGCCGATAACAGGCCTCGCTTCCACCATCAGCTGATCTACCCGAATGAGACATAAGGGCAGACTCCGAGCGCCCCCTTTCCCTGCGTCACAATCATGCCGCTCCATCATGGTTTCGGCAATGTGCCAAAAGAGACGTATGGCTTATCAAAAGGAGGGACGCTGAATTATTGGTCCGGCCGATACACGCTTTACTCTCGGTTCCCCGGAAGCTTGGACATTACCTTACGATTATCCACCGCTTCAACTTCGAAGCCCATCGTTATCAGTTGCCTGACCGCCTCGCTTCGGGATGAAAAACCATGGTCTTCACAAAAACTGTCTCTCGCCCTTACGTCAGAGGCCGGCAAAGATATTGTTATGCGACGCTGTTTAACTGTCGTTCTCGTCATAAGACGACCCCTCCTGCTCGCCACGGCTCGATTTTTACATACTTTGAACCATTGCGACAGCAAGCTCAGCGCGCATTTTGCCTCCTATTAACGGCCCCGACTTTCCAATCGATCGGAGCCGTAGGATCGAGGGATCGGGACATACTCCGAAGGCAGTAGGCTCATTCCCGAGAAAGCCCAATTGCAAGTATACGCGGTTGGGGACAGAGTCCGGTTACTCCCCAGCGAACTGGGGTTTCCCACTCTACGGCCGGCTCCTCACCGGCCGCCTTTTCCTAGCGGGTATCATATCAAGGCGGTCGATCCTGCCGCTATCGATGGAAACCGCTCCAGGCGCCGTTCTGTCATCTTGGAAATGTAGAAGCATAAGCCGTTAGCATAACGACTATACAAGCACTGTTTCTTCAATAATCGACAATTATAGGTATACGATCATCCTATCTGCTGTCTGGTCATCTTTAAAGATTTGCTCTCTACTTGAGTTCTCCGGGCGGTTCGGACGCCGCAACATCCGAAGGTCAAGCCCTAGCAAACCACGCCGCCCGGAACCATCTCACCAATCAGACTTGAGAGGACGGAACCTCGGGGGCTGTGGTAACCATAAATCCTGTTGAAGTCACCTTCACAATAAGTTGATTTCAGGACCTAGTTAACTTGGAATATATTATTTATGTCCCAGTATAAAGGACGCCAGCAGGAACCGGCCGGACGAAAGATCCGGTCGTTTTCTTTTTTACTTTGATTTGATCTGGCGGTTTGCGGTAGCCGCTCACGCCAAACTCCAACGTCACGTGCACACCCAAAAGGTCTGGCTCCCATCAAAGCCGTTGGGTTGGAAACCTACTCGCAGCCAGATCACCGGACGGCATAAACGACGTGGGATCAAGCGTCGTTCTTGGCAGAAATCGGCGCCAAACGTAACGACGAACTGTGCAGCTGGCAGGAAGCCGGTAAAGCGTGTCGCAGCTCTTTGGAGCCACACACATCCTCAGGGCGTAGGAGCCTGCCGCGTACACAGCAGGCTCTGGAGTTCTGCCTCGGAGGCCCCGACCGCAATGCAAATCCTCGTCAGAGGATGAAATCATCCCGGCCCAAGTGCTTGAGAATCGTATCGGCAAGCACGATCACTCCCTCTTCGGTGGTGATTACAACGTCGCCATCCACTTCGGTCATATGGTTCTGCTTGAGGTCGCGCCAATTATCGATGTCAGTAATGGCCGAAAGATCAAGCATGTCGTGTTTGCTCCCTTTGGCCGAGAAGTCGGTGATGACGTCCGATCCATGATTGCTGCCGAAAACGAAGATATCTCGCCCTCGCCCACCACTGAGAGTGTCGTCCCCGCCGTTGCCGGTCAGGGTGTCCTTGTCGCCCAGGCCGAATATGTCATCCTTGCCTTCACCTCCGACAAGATTGTTCTTTCGTTTGGTGCCGGTGATGTTCTCGGCGACATCGGTGACATCGAATGTGATCGTGCGCGCCACGTCGTCCGTGTCCTCGCCGCCGCCCGCGACGCCGCCATCGTCCGTGACATTGAAGGCGAAGGAACCGAGATTGTCACCGAACGCGTTTCCGGCCGGTTTCCAGACCAGATCAGCCAGATCATCGGCATCTACGACCTGGCCGATCGTCACCGCCGTTCCATCAAGGGTAAGTTCACCTGATGTCGCCAGGGACGTGATCGTTATCGATGCGAAGGCATCGCCATCGATGTCCGTGAAGCCGAAATCGCCGACAGTGAACGAGTAGGACGTGTCCTCCAGGATTGAGATCGTCTTGTCGCTGCCCGTAGGGGCATCGTTGACCGCATCGAACACGATCGCTTGCGTCGCCGCCTTGCTGCCGCCATTGCCGTCGATGACGCTGTAGCTCAGCGTCACCGTGCCGTTGGAATTGGCGGCCGGCGTGATCGTGTAGGTGCCGTCGCCATTGTCGACGACGGTGGCGCCGCCATTGGCCGAGAGCCCGGAGACCGACAGCGTATCGCCGTCGATGTCGCTGAAGCCGGCCAGCAGATTGGCGGCACTGACGATATAGGCGGTGTCTTCGCTGCCATGGGCCGGGCTTGCCGAGGCCGAGCCGGTCGGGTCGTCATTGACCGCATCGAACACCACCGACTGCGTCGCCGGCTTGGTGCCGCCATTGCCGTCGATGAGATTGTAGCTCAGCGTCACCGTGCCGTTGAAGTTCGCCACCGGCGTGATCGTATAGGTGCCGTCGCCATTGTCGACGACCGTCGCACCGCCATTGGCCGAGAGGCCGGAGACCGACAGCGTGTCGCCGTCGATGTCGGAGAAACCGGCCAGCAAATTTGCGGCGCTGACGATATAGGCGGTGTCCTCGGTGCCATGGGCGAGGCTCGCCGAGGCCGAGCCGGTCGGTGCGTCATTGACCGCATCGAACACCACCGACTGCGTCGCCGGCTTGGTGCCGCCGTTGCCGTCGATGACAGTGTAGCTCAGCGTCACCGTGCCGTTGAAGTTGGCCACCGGCGTGATCGTATAGGTGCCGTCGCCATTGTCGACGACGGTGGCACCACCATTGGCCGAGAGGCCTGAGACCGACAGCGTATCGCCGTCGATGTCGCTGAAGCCGGCCAAGAGGTCGGCAGCGCTCACCGTATAGGCGGTGTCCTCCGTGCCATGGGCGAGGCTCGCCGAGGCCGCACCGGTCGGGGCATCGTTGACCGCATCGAACACGATCGCTTGCGTCGCCGCCTTGCTGCCGCCATTGCCGTCGATGACGCTGTAGCTCAGCGTCACCGTGCCGTTGGAATTGGCGGCCGGCGTGATCGTGTAGGTGCCGTCGCCATTGTCGACGACGGTGGCGCCGCCATTGGCCGAGAGCCCGGAGACCGACAGCGTATCGCCGTCGATGTCGCTGAAGCCGGCCAGCAGATTGGCGGCACTGACGATATAGGCGGTGTCTTCGCTGCCATGGGCCGGGCTTGCCGAGGCCGAGCCGGTCGGGTCGTCATTGACCGCATCGAACACCACCGACTGCGTCGCCGGCTTGGTGCCGCCGTTGCCGTCGATGACAGTGTAGCTCAGCGTCACCGTGCCGTTGAAGTTGGCCACCGGCGTGATCGTGTAGGTGCCATTGCCGTTGTCGACGACGGTGGCGCCGCCATTGGCCGAGAGGCCGGAGACCGACAGCGTATCGCCGTCGATGTCGGAGAATCCGGCCAACAAATTCGCGGCGCTGACAACATAGGCGCTGTCCTCTGTGCCGTGGGCGAGGCTTGCCGAGGCCGAGCCGGCCGGGGCGTCGTTGACTGGGGTTACGCTGACTGTCTGCGTTGCGGCCTTCGTTCCACCGTGGCCATCCACGACATTGTAGTTCAGCGTCAGGGTACCGTTGAAGTTGGCAGCAAGCGTGATCGTATAGGTGCCATTGCCGTTGTTGACGACGGTGGCGCCATTGCTGGCGGTGAGATTGCTGACGGAGAGCGTGTCGCCGTCGATGTCAGAGAAGCCGGCCAGCAGGTTGGCGGCGCTGACGATATAGGCGGTGTCTTCGCTGCCATGGGCCGGGCTTGCCGAGGCCGAGCCGGTCGGGTCGTCATTGACCGCATCGAACACCACCGACTGGGTCGCCGGCTTGGTGCCGCCATTGCCGTCGATGACATTGTAGCTCAGCGTCACCGTGCCGTTGAAGTTCGCCACCGGCGTGATCGTATAGGTGCCGTCGCCATTGTCGACGACCGTCGCACCGCCATTGGCCGAGAGGCCGGAGACCGACAGCGTGTCGTCGTCGATGTCGGAGAAACCGGCCAGCAAATTTGCGGCGCTGACGATATAGGCGGTGTCCTCGGTGCCATGGGCGAGGCTCGCCGAGGCCGAGCCGGTCGGTGCGTCATTGACCGCATCGAACACCACCGACTGCGTCGCCGGCTTGGTGCCGCCGTTGCCGTCGATGAGATTGTAGCTCAGCGTCACCGTGCCGTTGAAGTTGGCCACCGGCGTGATCGTATAGGTGCCGTCGCCATTGTCGACGACGGTGGCACCACCATTGGCCGAGAGCCCGGAGACCGACAGCGTATCGCCGTCGATGTCGCTGAAGCCGGCCAAGAGGTCGGCAGCGCTCACCGTATAGGCGGTGTCCTCCGTGCCATGGGCGAGGCTTGCCGAGGCCGAGCCGGTCGGGGCATCGTTGACCGCATCGAACACGATCGCTTGCGTCGCCGCCTTGCTGCCGCCATTGCCGTCGATGACGCTGTAGCTCAGCGTCACCGTGCCGTTGGAATTGGCGGCCGGCGTGATCGTGTAGGTGCCGTCGCCATTGTCGACGACGGTGGCGCCGCCATTGGCCGAGAGCCCGGAGACCGACAGCGTATCGCCGTCGATGTCGCTGAAGCCGGCCAGCAGATTGGCGGCACTGACGATATAGGCGGTGTCTTCGCTGCCATGGGCCGGGCTTGCCGAGGCCGAGCCGGTCGGGTCGTCATTGACCGCATCGAACACCACCGACTGCGTCGCCGGCTTGGTGCCGCCATTGCCGTCGATGAGATTGTAGCTCAGCGTCACCGTGCCGTTGAAGTTCGCCACCGGCGTGATCGTATAGGTGCCGTCGCCATTGTCGACGACCGTCGCACCGCCATTGGCCGAGAGGCCGGAGACCGACAGCGTGTCGCCGTCGATGTCGGAGAAACCGGCCAGCAAATTTGCGGCGCTGACGATATAGGCGGTGTCCTCGGTGCCATGGGCGAGGCTCGCCGAGGCCGAGCCGGTCGGTGCGTCATTGACCGCATCGAACACCACCGACTGCGTCGCCGGCTTGGTGCCGCCGTTGCCGTCGATGACAGTGTAGCTCAGCGTCACCGTGCCGTTGAAGTTGGCCACCGGCGTGATCGTATAGGTGCCGTCGCCATTGTCGACGACGGTGGCACCACCATTGGCCGAGAGGCCTGAGACCGACAGCGTATCGCCGTCGATGTCGCTGAAGCCGGCCAAGAGGTCGGCAGCGCTCACCGTATAGGCGGTGTCCTCCGTGCCATGGGCGAGGCTCGCCGAGGCCGCACCGGTCGGGGCATCGTTGACCGCATCGAACACGATCGCTTGCGTCGCCGCCTTGCTGCCGCCATTGCCGTCGATGACGCTGTAGCTCAGCGTCACCGTGCCGTTGGAATTGGCGGCCGGCGTGATCGTGTAGGTGCCGTCGCCATTGTCGACGACGGTGGCGCCGCCATTGGCCGAGAGCCCGGAGACCGACAGCGTATCGCCGTCGATGTCGCTGAAGCCGGCCAGCAGATTGGCGGCACTGACGATATAGGCGGTGTCTTCGCTGCCATGGGCCGGGCTTGCCGAGGCCGAGCCGGTCGGGTCGTCATTGACCGCATCGAACACCACCGACTGCGTCGCCGGCTTGGTGCCGCCATTGCCGTCGATGAGATTGTAGCTCAGCGTCACCGTGCCGTTGAAGTTCGCCACCGGCGTGATCGTATAGGTGCCGTCGCCATTGTCGACGACCGTCGCACCGCCATTGGCCGAGAGGCCGGAGACCGACAGCGTGTCGCCGTCGATGTCGGAGAAACCGGCCAGCAAATTTGCGGCGCTGACGATATAGGCGGTGTCCTCGGTGCCATGGGCGAGGCTCGCCGAGGCCGAGCCGGTCGGTGCGTCATTGACCGCATCGAACACCACCGACTGCGTCGCCGGCTTGGTGCCGCCGTTGCCGTCGATGACAGTGTAGCTCAGCGTCACCGTGCCGTTGAAGTTGGCCACCGGCGTGATCGTGTAGGTGCCATTGCCGTTGTCGACGACGGTGGCGCCGCCATTGGCCGAGAGGCCGGAGACCGACAGCGTATCGCCGTCGATGTCGGAGAATCCGGCCAACAAATTCGCGGCGCTGACAACATAGGCGCTGTCCTCTGTGCCGTGGGCGAGGCTTGCCGAGGCCGAGCCGGCCGGGGCGTCGTTGACTGGGGTTACGCTGACTGTCTGCGTTGCGGCCTTCGTTCCACCGTGGCCATCCACGACATTGTAGTTCAGCGTCAGGGTACCGTTGAAGTTGGCAGCAAGCGTGATCGTATAGGTGCCATTGCCGTTGTTGACGACGGTGGCGCCATTGCTGGCGGTGAGATTGCTGACGGAGAGCGTGTCGCCGTCGATGTCAGAGAAGCCGGCCAGCAGGTTGGCGGCGCTGACGATATAGGCGGTGTCTTCCGTACCGTTGGACAAGGACGCAGTCGGCGACCCCGTCGGCGCATTGTTACCCGTGCGGTAAGAGCGCTGGTAGACGCCATCCAGATCCCCATCCTGGCCAGTCGACCACCAGGTGACAAGCCATCCTCCATCTGAAAGAGCCGTAAGCTGCGGATTGTACTGGTTGCCGGTCGTGTACTCGTTGACACGTGTCTCAACGCCATCGGGCGTTCCATCGGCCTTATAGGCCTGCAGGTAAATGCCGCCATTGCTGCCATCCTGCAGGTAGGACTGCCACGCCACGACCCAACCGCCGGTGCTCAGAGCTGCTACCTGCGGCAATTCCTGCGAGTCGGTTATCGAGGAGTTGACCCGGACCTCCCCTCCCTGGGGAGTCCCATCCGGATTGTATGCTTGCTGATAGACACCATTGCCGCTGCCGTCCTGCGTGTAGGATTGCCAGCTGACGACCCACCCACCGTCGAGCAACGTGGTGACCTGCGCATTGTACTGATAATTCCCGGTATTGGTGTTGACCTGTATCTCGCCGCCGTCCTTCGTGCCGTCGGCGTTGAAAACCTGCTGATAGATTCCGTAATTGCTGCCGTCCTGCAGATCGGATTGCCAGGTGACAACCCACCCGCCATCCGGAAGCAGCGTGAACTGGGGCTGCTCCTGACCGCCGCTGGTGTAGGTATTGACTTGCGTCTCCACACCTCGAGCCGAGCCATTTGCATTGTAAACCTGCTGATACACGCCGTAGCTGCTGCCGTCCTGGCCGTCAGAACGCCATGCGATGACCCAGCCACCGTCCGGCAATGCGATGATCTGCTGGAGTTCCTGGCTGTTCGTCACATAGGTATTGACGCGTGTTTCGGTGCCCCGCGTGGTACCATCCGCGTTATAGGCCTGCTGGTAGATGCCGTAGCCGCTTCCGTCCTGCAGATTCGATTGCCAGGTCACGACCCAGCCACCATCTTCGAGCGCAACCACGGACGGCGTGTTCTGATCGCTCGCGGTGTGAGCGCTCACATGCTGCTCGACGCCCTGGGGCGTGCCGTCGGCGTTGAACGCTTGCTGGTACACGCCGTAGCTGCTGCCATCCTGCCCATCGGAACGCCAGGTTATGATCCAGCCACCGTCGCTCAAGGTTGCAATTTGCGGCAAGGACTGATGACCGACGAGAAAGGTGTTGACGCGGACTTCCCCACCCTGCGGCGTGCCATCTGGATTGTAGATCTGCTGATAAACACCGCTGCCGCTTACATGGTCCTGAGCGTAGGATCGCCAGGTGACGACCCATCCACCGTTATCAAGCACAGTGACTTGAGCGCTATCCTGTACATTCGTGGTGTGAGTGTTGACACGATATTCGTTGCTGATAACGAGCCCCATTGCATCCTCCGCTAAACTGGTGGAGCGGATTATCAGCGAGTGCAGAAATAGAACAACTTGTCCAATGGGGGAGCATAATTCGGATAAACGTCATCAAAAGAACAAACGATCGTATAATCCTTTTGAGTATTCAGGATACCAGAAGTTAGCACTGCCAATTCGTGAAGTTGAATGCGACATCGGCTTCTTTATCTGGGGAAAACGCCAAAATAGACGCCTCGAATGACGTTAATACAATGAATTAGACTATGGAAAAATACTAAATATTCTTGCTTCTATCTCGCTCGAAAAGAGCTGCGTGAAGCCACGCGGCGACCATCAGACCGATGACGCCGGCAAGTGCGAGTGCCTCGGTGGCAAGCCGGACGCGACGATACGCCGGAGGCCTTTGAGCCTTAACCGCATTTGCCATCAGATGGTTGTTCAGACGCTGATTGAGCTGGTCGTCCTTACGATCGGCGCCTTCTCGCTGTCCAGTGTCCTTGTTCGAAGAGTGCGGTAACGACATGACTTGACCCCCGGATGTGATGCCTTTTTACAGAATCCGCGCAGGGCCAGCAATTCGGCCAATATGCGTAGAAGCGAAGTGCGGTCAGGGTTGCCAGTTGCCGGACTTGAATTTTGTCAACTCTCCCATCGTCGGGCCGAAGCTCACCCGCTGGGCGATCCGGTCAAGGTTGCCGATGCCATTCAGTGCACGGGCATCGCCGGCCTGCCATTTGCATGGCGAGATGACGGCTGCGGGATACCAAAGTCGAGGCGTGTTTCTCTCCTTTGGCTCAACTCGCCTTCGATGATCTCCTCCATCGCCTGACGGAATCTTTGGGCGCCGAAGGCAGCAGCATGGGAACGGATCTCCGTAGGATCAAAAACGTGCTGGGCGGCTTCAAAACTCTCAACGGCGTCGCACAGCGACTGCTCCGACTGTTCCCGGAAAAGGATGCCGGTCTTTCCGTGGACCACTGTCTCGAGTGCGCCGCCGCTCGCATAGGCGATCACAGGGCGGCCGCTGGCCATCGTCTCCACCGGGACCATGCCGAAGTCTTCCTCTCCTGGAAAGACCAGTGCCTTGCATGTCGCCAGATGCTTTTTGAGCTCTCCGAATGAAACCTTGCCGAGAAACTTGATGTTGGGGCCGGCTATTCGTTTCAGCTCTTCGATCTCTTTCTCTTTTCCTCCACCGATGATCACGAGCGGTTTTCCCAGCCGGTTGAAGACGCGCACGGCGAGATCGATGCGCTTGTAAGGAACGATCTGTCCGGCGCACAGGTAGAAGTCGCCGACATTAGACGATAGCGCGAAATCGTCGACGATGACCGGGGGATAGACCACAGTGGCCGTTCGCCGGTAGTATTTTGATATCCGTGCGGCGACATGGCTGGAATTAGCCACGAACCGGTCGACACGAAGACTTGTGCTTACATCCCAGGAGCGAAGAAGCGGGGCGATGAGAGGCATGACCATCCTCGTCAACCTGCCGGAAGCAGCACGATAACCGTGATAGTGATCCCAGAGATAGCGCATCGGCGAGTGGCAGTAGCAGACATGCGTAGCGTGCGGTGGCGGAATTATGCCCTTCGCCGGGCCCGACTCACTCGAAATTATGAGATCGTAGCCGGAGAGATCGAAGCTCTCTATCGCGAACGGCATCAGCGGCAGATAAGACTGATAGTGCCGCACGGCCCCCGGCAGTTTCTGAAGGAACGACGTGAATATCCTGTGCCGGTTGATTTTCTCCGACACCTTGCCCTTGTCATGCACCAGCGTGAAAATGTCGGCATCCGGATACATGTCGCACAGCGCCTCGACGACCTTTTCGCCGCCGCGCATATCCACGAGCCAATAATGAACGATCGCTACGCGCATGGTTTCCCTCCAGGTCTGACCCAGAATTAAATGGCTTTCGCTTCGTTCGTATAGGGATCAGTTCGACGGATGCATTCCTAAGTCTCTCCCCGCCAGGGTAGGGTCTCTCCCCCCTAATCGGCCATTTCTAAATCATGGATACGGGTGCTTGGCTTTTAGTTTAGATGGCGCGCCAGAAATCGGTATGCCGTGATTAGAGGGGGTGAATTTACCCGCAAGCGTTTGCGAAGGATGATCATGACGTTGGTAGTGAGCGCATTCGCTGCATACGCCAGCACAGAGTGAATTTATCCGAGGCTGCCGCAGATGATGTCACCAATCGCCGGACCTTCCAGTTTTGCTTCGCACGCGCTGGCTACTCTGCTTTTGGTCGCCTGCGCACTGATAGCGCCCGTGGCTAATGCCGGAGAAGATGCCGCCGGCAATTATCGCATCAAGCCGCAGACGAAGCTCAAGATCACCGTCGTCGAGTGGATACGGCCAACCGGCGAATACAAGGAGTGGACGCCTCTCAACGGCGAGTTCGTCGTTACGCCCGAAGGCAAAATCTCACTTCCGATGGTTGGTGAAATCGCGGTTATCGACAAGGCCGTCAGCGAAGTGGAAGCCGCAATTGGAACGGCACTGCAGCGCCGGACCGGCCTTGCGGAAGTACCTGTCGCCACGGTCGAAGTGACGCGTTATCCCATGATCTATGTCACCGGAGCCGTGGACCGGTCGGGCGAATACGAGTTTCGTCCAGGGTTGACCATTTTGCAGGCCGTTGCACTAGCCGGCGGCCGCGAGCGGCGCCAGATTCCGACTGGCGGCTACTCGGAGGCGGACCAGGTCCGGAACCTGGGTGAACTCAACCGTTATCAACTCTCGCTCAAACAGTTGATCGCTCGACGCGTCCGGCTCGAGGCGGAGGCAACTGGTCTGGATACTTTCAAGACACCCGATGTACTTTCGGGCTCAGCCTCAGTCGATAAGCAGATATTGAAGAGCGAGCGCGCATTGTTCGTCGCCCGCACCGAAGCCCTCCAACATCATCTCGATTCCCTGGCAGAGCTCGGCCGGCTGCTGAAGGGCGAAATAGACGTCCTGGAAAAGAAGCGCACGGTTCAGGAAAGACAGGTCAAGATCGCCGAGGACGAACTCAAGATGATCTCCGGGCTGGTGAACTCCAAGACCCTCGCCAAGACCAGGGAGTCCACCTCTGAAAGAATAGTCGCCGAACTGCGGAGCAGCCTGCTCGACCTCACCGTGTTCTCGATGCGAGCCCAGCAGAAGCTTAGCGAGACCGAGCGTGACACATTGACGTTGAAGGGTCAGTTCAAGATCGAAGCGAGGCGCGACCTCCAAGCGGTCGAGGCCGATATCAATGATATCAAGATGAAGCGGGACACCCTCCTGCAGGTGCTGCAGATCACCGGGACGTCGTTGGCAAAAGTCGATGACCTCAAGGCGATCGAAGTGCAGCCCATGGAGTTCTGGATTACCCGGAACGACGGAGGGAGCGAAGCTATCAAGGTATCCGACTCGACCTTTTTGCAGCCAGGCGATGTCCTGGACGTTCGCCTGGGGATTTCCGTCGATACCGAACGAACCGCATCGCTCGATGGGACAACCGACTGACAGGCCAAGCCACATTCGCGATTGGATGAAATACAATGGTGGTACATACGCTTCCGAACAGCGCCAGCAGCGATCCACACTACGGGCGCAAACCACCTGAGCGTGAATACCTCTCCTTTCGAGATGTCTGGGGGTTCATCACCCGCTACTTCCCGACGCTTGCCATTTTCGCAATTGCCGGCGTTGCCGTAGGAATTCTCTACGTTGTCAATACCCAACCGACATTTCAAGCCACGACCAGGCTCGTGATGGACCCCGAGCAGGGACGCGTCTCGTGGCAGGACGCCGCCACTGGGGCGATCATCATCGAAACCGCGGAGATTGCGAGCCAGGTTGAAATCGTGAAGTCCGAAATGGTGGCCCAGACGGTCATACACAAACTCGATCTGACAAAAGATCCCGAATTGCTCGAGTCAAGATCCTTATATTCTCTGGTCAGGGGCACCCTGGCATCCATTGCTCAGTGGTTCGATCCAGCGCCCGAGGCAGTCCGCGACGAAGAAGTCGACTCGGAAACCGAGATGATGCGCCGCACCATGGGCGCCTTTCTCGGGAGAGTGTCCGTTCAGCGAGTGGGCCAGTCCTATGTGCTGGAGATCGGATACACGTCCACGAATCCCAAGAAGGCGGCCCTCGTCGCCAACACCCTGGCGCAGGCATACATTCGCGTGGGCATGAATGATCGCGCAGACATGGCGAGGAGTGGCGCGAAATGGCTCGAGAGCCGCCTTCTTGAGGTCGGCGAAAAAGCGCGCGAGGCATCGATCTCCGCCCAGGAATTTCGTGCCAAGAACAATATCACCATTGTCAGCAATCAATTCACGCTCGACCAGCAGCAATTGTCCGAGGTCAGCAGCCAGCTTCTTGCCGCGCGCGCGGCGACCGCGTCGGAAATTGCCAGCCTGGAAAGCCTGCAGCAAGCAGTGAAGCTCGGTGATGGCGTCGAACTTAGCGGACTTGGCTTGGACGGAACCTTCCAGAAGCTGAGGGACGACATGCGCGCCGCCGAGTCCCGGCTGGAAATTCTGCGAAGCAGATATGACCCAGGCAATCCAGCAATTACCGCGGCCGAGGCGGAAATCTCGCGACTGAAGGATGCCGTCAAACAGGAATACGATCGCGTCGAGGCCGTACGCCGCTCGAGCCTGTCGGCGGCGCGGACCCGCGAGCATCTATCGGAGGAACGCCTTACTGTACTCAGCAAGTCGGCCGCCGAGAAGAATGAGGCGATCGCCGAGCTTTCGGAAATCGAGAGCCGTGCCAACACTTACAAACGCATCTATGAAAGCCTCCTCCAGCAGTTGGTGGGCACCGTACAGACCCAGTCCTTCCCGCTCGGCAAGGCGCGTGTGGTGACGGCGGCCATGGCTCCCATGAGCAAGACCTGGCCAAAGACGTCGGTCATCGTACCCTTCTCGGGAATGATCGGTCTCGCGATCGGGCTGACGATCGCAATGCTCAGGCAGAACCTGAATCATCGGACGAGCTCAGCAGGCCATCTCCGTCGCGAACTTGGTATCAACTCCCTCGGTCACGTACCGGTTTGGAAGGCACCCAAGAGCAAGGTCTTGGACGACGCGAACTTCCCTGAGTCGCTTGCGCCATTGCGCAGCGTAATGCAGGCACCCTATTCGTCGTTCTCCGAAGCGCTGCGAAGCGTCAAGAACTCGATCGATTCCACTTTCCCCGAAGGCGTCCCTATGGTCGTCGGCATCACGTCAGTCGGCCCAGGCGAGGGCAAGACAACGATATCGATCAATCTGGCGCAACTCTATCGCAACGAAGGCAGGTCGGTCGTCCTGATCGACGCCGATTTTGCCAGCTCCCGGCTGAGCAGGATGGCGACTACCTTCCCGAAGGATCTGGCACTGGAACGCCTGCCTTCAGTGGACGAACCGATTCACGTCAACGAAGACATTCCACATTTCGTCCGGGAAGGACAAGTGCTGTCAGTCAAGAAGAGCCGGCCCGTCAGTCGGCCGAAGCTCGACATCGGGCCAGCAGGGGTCGCTGTACCCGTCTTTACCTCTGCACAGATAAAGGAGCGAAAGATTCCTCATCAGCACTATAGCCATTTGCCGGCCCTGAAGAATGCAATTGAAAAGCTTCGCGAGCAGTACGAGGTCATGATCGTCGATATGTCGGCGTTCGAGGATTCTGCCGATACACGCGCCGTCTGCAACTATCTTGACGGCATCATCGTCGTTCTTGGGCGCTCGAAGAAAATGACAATCGAACGGCTATCTGCGGCTCTGGCCAGGTTCGGCAAATCAAGGCTGACAATACTCGGTTCGATATCAAACCGGAGCAATTATTGATCGGCAATCGCGGATCGAAGGACATGTTTCATTTGTTGGCAATGGTGTTGGGTCAGTCGGAAACTACGCTCATGCGCAAGGGTAGAATTCATCTGTCGGTGGGAATCCCGACCATGGGCCGCAAGGAGATTCTGAGCGCCGCCCTGCCCCGGATCGCCTGCCAGACACGTCAGCCGGATGAGGTCGTCATTTGTGTGACTTCCGAGACGGATTTCGAATGGGCGAGCATCGCCGCCATGCCGTTTCCAGTGCGCGTACTGATATCTGAGCCGGGCAGTTGCAGACAGAGAAACCATATCATCGACAATTCGACGTCGGATGTCATCGTGTTTCTCGATGACGATTTCCTGATGGAGCCGTCCTATCTCGCACATACGGAGGAACTGTTCCTCGATAACCCCGATATCGTCATCGCAACCGGCAGGGTCCTTGCGGATGGCATTCTGGGTCCCGGCATTTCTGTTTCGGACGGCGAACGCCTGCTTGAAACCGGCAAAGACATCGGCATGTCGCAATTGACCGGTTTCCGCCCAATCTACAATGCCTATGGCTGCAATATGGCCGTTCGCATGGCAGCCGTGAGACAAGGCAACATCCGCTTCGACGAAAACTTGCCGCTTTATGGCTGGCTTGAGGACGTAGACTTCAGCCGCCTGGCGGCAGCTTTCGGCCAGATCGTTTCGGCCGATGGATTGCAGGGCGTGCATCTCGGCATCAAGATTGCAAGATCGCCGGGCGTGCGCCTGGGCTATTCCCAAGTAGCGAATCCGATCTATCTCATGCGCAAGCACACCATGAGCTCCAGACACGCGGTCTCACAGATGGGCCGGAACATCCTCGCGAACTTCGTTCGCATGTGGCGCCCCGAGCCCTGGGTGGATCGTCGCGGGCGATTGAAGGGAAACATGCGAGCCATTGTCGATCTGTCTCTGGGCAGGTTGACACCAAGCAACGTAACCAAGCTGTAGATCGTGATGTCGGCGACGCTCCAAAGGGCAGTCATCATCAACGATCGGTCCGCGATGGTGGGCGGCGCATCCAATCTTGCAATCCTCTCGGCGCGATTTCTCGCCTCCCATGGTGTCGACGTTGTCTTTTTCGCCGGCGATGAAATAACCGCTCCCGCACCGGTAGCCCGTACAATCAATCTGGGCTGCCCACCGCTCACACTTCAGGGAAAGGCCGCAGCGTTTGTTGGGGGGCTCTACAACGCCAAGGCATACAGCGCGTTGAAAACACTTATCGCTGAGGATACCCCGTCCACCATCTACCATGTTCACGGCTGGTCGAAGATCTTGTCGCCCTCGATCTTTCGCGCGCTCGCGCCGGTGCGCTCAAGGGTGATCCTTCACGCCCATGACTACTTTCTGGCATGTCCCAATGGAGGCTTTGCCAATTTCAGAACCAACAGTATCTGCACGCTGACGCCGATGTCGGCGCGGTGTCTTGGGACGCAGTGCGATAAGCGCGGCTATCACGAAAAGCTATGGCGCTCGCTCAGGCACGTCATCCGCCAGCAGTTGTTTCCCACCGGTGCGGAGGCACCCAACATCGTCGTCGTGCACGAGAGAATGAAGGACTATCTCGTCAAGTCCGGCATCAACGTCGGACGGACGCACACTATACGGAATCCCGTCGATGCGTTCTCGTCATCCGGTACCGCGCCGTGGCTCAAAAAGAGCTTCTTCTTCATCGGACGGCTGGAGCCTGAAAAAGGCTTCGCCGATGCGGCCTCGGCCGCGAGAGCCGCCGGCGCGCCCTTGCAAATCATCGGAGATGGCGCCGGGCGCGCGTTGCTCGAGCGAGACTTCCCTGATGTGATCATTCACGGCTGGCAAAACCGGGACGGAGTCGCCCGTCTCATTCAGGATGCGCGCGCCGTGATCGTCTCCTCACGCGTGCCTGAGCCTTTCTCGCTTGCGGCCGTCGAGGCGGTGGCCAGCGGAATTCCCGTCATCATGCCGAGCGAAGCTCTGATCGGCCAAGAAATCTTCGAGCGCAATTGCGGCCTGACCTTCAAGAGCGGGGATATCCTGTCGTTGAGCGAGGCGATCCGCACACTGCACGCGGACGATACTCTCGTCCGGCAGATGGCGATGAACTGCCTTCGGGAAGGTCCCAGTCTCACCCACACCACGGCGACCTGGAACCAAGCACTGCTGGATCTCTATCAGTCCGTGCTGGCATCGGCCGATCTGCAAAAGACCGGTTAGCAAAGCCCCAAACCGGCGGTCGCAGACGTATTTCAGCTGTCCAGGCGGAAATAGAAGCCGGCGCTCTCGCTTGCGCCGAGCTCGGGGTGCGTTTCGACGACGTGAGAGAGCGACGGAATCGACCATCGGTCGACCAATTTATAGCCGAGTTGGCAAACATTGCGCATGAACGCCGCTTCGTTTCGCATCCGATAGGGGACAAGCGCCGGCCCGATACGTTCGAGCGTCACCACTTCAGGACCCTTACGCAGCGCCACCTTGTTAAGAAGAAGATGTCGGGGCCGGGTCCTCATGGAACTGATCAGTTGCGAGAGCGGCTTGTCGAGATATTGCAACAGCCCGGAACCGAGAAAGAGCTGCACGTCATCGGCCAGGGAAATATCGTCGACGAATTCGAGCCCGGGACAATCTTCACGCTGCGCCCTAGCCCGGCCGGCACGCACCACGGCCGCCACGTCATAGACGATCCATCGAAAGGAGGGTTTCGGACTCAAGTGATTGCGAAAAGCACGGTACTTGGTCCCCATATGACCGCCTGCATCGACAAGCCCGTCAAGTTCGGCCTCGAGCTTGTTCAACCAGAACAGCACCGGATAATCCCAGGGCGCGATCTTGCACATCTGGTCGAACGAGACATCGGTGACTTCGTCATTATCATAGCCGGCCAGGGCGGTGCGACCCGCCGCCTCCATCGCCTTCTCGTAGCTTTCATAGGCGCCGTTGAAACGGCGGGGGAACGGTGAGAGATACTTTAGGCGCCCGCTGGCAGCTTTGAGTGGCGCCAACGCCTGGACCATCGTCTCGGCGAGGTTGCGAAGCATCAGACTTTGTCTTGTCAGGTTTCTTGTACTCATATTGCCCTCCGACACTCAGATCAGCCTGCCGTGCTCGACCCGCGTCCTTTCATTCGATCTCACGATGGATCCGACCGATGTGGAATGCCAAATATCGGCAACGCAACGCCGCCGAACTTATGTCCCGCCGCCAGCGCCATGAAGTAGATCAAGGCCCCGACCAGCACTTGCAGAACGACCGACGGCGCGCCGCTCATCGACAAGAACTGGGCGAGATTGCTCGAGGCGATCACGGCACCGACCATGACAGCCAGTGCGATCATCGGTAGGCTGCAGTCTCGCAGCACGCGCCCCCAGTTCATGCCTCCATAAGCGCTCTGCAGGCGAATGGAGATGCAAAACGAGACGAGGGAAGCCGCGCATTGCCCATAGGCGGCGGCCAGCATGCCGAAAGGCGCAAGAACGAGGAGAAATCCGACACCGACCAGGCTGTTGAGCAAGATGGTCCGAGGCATTTTCCTGATGTTCCCGGACAGCGACAGCAGCGGCTCTGTTACATAGCCCGGAACCAATAGCACCTGCTTCAGCGCCAGCAACGTGATCAACATCGAAGTCGGCGCCCAGGCATCGCCCAGAACGATCCGGACGAGAGGCTCGGAAACGAGAGCAAGACCTACATAGACCGGCAATGCAATCGTCAATAGCACGGACATGATTGTCGTCGCCGAGCGGCCGACATCGGCTTTCGCACGTCTTTCGTGGCTCGCCAGATGGGCTACTTTGCGCAGCCTGGTCCATGTCAGAATTCGCGCCGGCTCACCTATCAGTTCGGATACCGCAGCAATGATCCTCTCGGCAGCGCGATAGTAGCCCGCCTCGGCGAGGCCAAGAAAGCTCCCGACCAGCAGCGTGGCGGAATACGAACGGAAGAAGATGATGATCCTGTTGGCAACGATGTGACGAGAAAACTCCAGAAGCTCTTTGCAGAATTCCCAACTCAATTGAAGGCGCGGCAGCCAACGTGTCACCGCGATCGACAAACTAAGGTTCGTGAGTTGTGCTCCAAGTCGGCCCGCGACGAAGAAGACGACCCCCCAACCCGCATGTATGCCGTAAAGTACGATTCCGAACCCCACCAGTTCCGAAACGATGCGAATGAGTGCCAAGTCGCGGAGGCGTCCCTCGGCAACCAGGATGGCGTCGTAGACCGTCGACATCGCCGACGGCAGGAACCAGCAGCTGAATAAGGCAATTATCGCTGCCTCTTCCCACCAATCGAAATAGAGAGCGATTAATGCCGTCGCCGCCAATCCCAATATGGTGATCAACGTGCCGGCGATCATCGCCGCGGTTGCAATCTGTGAAAGCTTGCCCCGATAATCCGGTGATTTCAGAACGAATTCGCCCCAGCCACCTTCCGCGATGGCCACGAACAGCAGCGCGAATGCCGAACTGTATGCGTAAAAGCCGAACTCGGTAGATGTTAGCACACGTGCGGCAAGAATGAATGCGGCCAGTTGTGCGACCTGGGATGCGATCTTCGGTGTGAGTGTCCAGACGCCGGCGCCCAAACCGGCGTTGAGGGCCGATCGAAGCGCCGTTTGCTCGGGCGGCCGAGAGAGATGAGACTGTGCTTGACGAAGGATTATCATAAGTCCTCAACCTGACCACGTTGAGAAGTCTTCATCGCCACTGACGACAAGCCCGGCGCAACGCGCATGGGTGAAACTTCGACGAAAGCTGCTATGAGACTGACGTTCATGGAATCGTCACAGCCCTCGGGCACACGAATGCGAGCACGCCGAGATGGTCCGATCGTCACAAGACCCACAAGGCTTGAAACCGGTCGATATGTCGAATACTCCTTCAGAAGCCTAGATATGAGCGAAGAAACGAACATGCAGAACTGGCGCTTGCGGAAACCCAAATATGCGCTTCGGTGGCTTTTGTTGGTTTTTTGCGCCGTCGTATGGTTTTGCGCCATTCTGTTGTTCCTTCGGTAGAACGGCTAGCCCTCATTCGTGGCGAAGAGCACGACACCGACCGTCTTGCATAAAATAAGCAGATCCTGGCGCAATGAGCGCGTATTGAAGTACTCAACATCGAGATCAACCCGTTCTTCGTAGGTCATGCCCGGCCGTCGAGACACCTGCCAGAGACCTGTGACGCCTGGCTTCATCGACAGATAGCAGCTGAGGCTGGATTCATATTTCGCCAGCTCCGCTTGTGTTACGGGCCGTGGGCCGACGAGGCTCATTTCCCCTTTGAGGACATTCAGGAACTGCGGCAACTCGTCGGCGCTCGTGATGCGAAGGTATTTGCCGAGAAGGTGTACCCGAGGATCACCCTGCAGCTTCTGAGTTGCCTGCCATTCAGCCGCCCTCAATGGGTCGGTAGCCAGAATATAAGCAAGAATTTCATCAGAATTCTTCCTCATGGTCCGGAACTTGAGA
Source organism: Rhizobium sp. TH2 (assembly GCF_024707525.1). Lineage (NCBI taxonomy): Bacteria > Pseudomonadati > Pseudomonadota > Alphaproteobacteria > Hyphomicrobiales > Rhizobiaceae > Rhizobium > Rhizobium sp. TH2. The sequence continues at coordinate 4,355,753 of NZ_CP062231.1, forward strand.
CAATCGAAAGACTTGCCGTCCTTGCCGATGCGTCTGTGCCGGAAGAAGATCGGACGACCGTCGGCGATCAACAGGCCGAGGCAAATCAGCAGAAGGGCGGGGAAAAGAAAAAGGATGGCCGGAATCACTACGACGAGATCCAGAGCGCGCTTGTGCCAATTGCCGCGTCCGGCGCTGCGGCGCTTGAGATGAGATTCCACCTCATGAGAAAACTGATCACTTATCAATGACATATGGAAACTCCAGCCCGTACCAAAGCTGCCAGCCGCCTACCGCAATTGCAATTGATCCTAGTGGATGAAGGCTAGTCAGATTGAGGTAGGACACAGGAAGTAGCCTAAGCCCCCGCTTGCCTCGAAACATCCCTAGAACCTAGCGCCGTACATCTCCAAGACGATCAACACACCAACGCATGCGCGTTAGTATTCCCGCTGAACCGGCAGACTAATTGCGCAGATCTCAGCCTACAGCTAAGTTCAGTGGACTCTCATGCCATAACATGAGAGTCCACTTATCGATTATCGGAAGCATGATTACTTCATGAGGCCACGAAGCTTGAACGCGACTTCGGTACGGTTGCTTGCGTGCAGCTTCTTCATGATGTTGCGAATGTGAACCTTTACGGTGCTTTCGCAAAGCTCCATCTCGTAGGCGATGATCTTGTTGGCTTTGCCTCGCCGCAACGCCTCCGAAATTTGTATTTCACGGGGCGTGAAGAGATCGGTGAAGCACCGGTTGCCCTGGGCCATCGAATTGATGAATTCCTTCATCGACAGGATGCTGCTGGCCGGAATGAAGACTCCGCCGGCACGAGCGAGGGAAATTGCCTCGGCAGCGACGTTGATCCCGACGCTGCTGGGAATGTATCCCCGCACGCCGCATTCCACCGCCTTGAGCACTTGATGCAAGTCGTCGCTTTCCGCGATGAGGATCACCGGGCAAGTTTTCAGCGAAGCGCACAGATCCGAAATCCGTTCGCTGATGCCCGTCTCAGCGAGTGTCCGACTGCCCAGGATCAAAATCACTGCCGAAGGTTCGGCGACCGTTCCCTTGGCCCGCCACTCCTCCAGCGATCCGGCAGTAAAGATGTTCAAAGATGGATTATACGATGTAAGGCTCTTGGACAGACACTCTCTGTCGAGTGCTCTTGGGTCGACGATAAGTACATACTCGTCTGCATCGGCTGTCTCTGCTGCGGTCACTTCCTCGGTAAGTTCATCAATATCACTAGGGCGAAACCTATGTATTGAATTGTAAGCCGCCATTCTCTCAGTTGCTACAGTTTCCATTTAGTCAGTCTCCCTGACAGATATCAAGACGCGAACTACTGTCCCAAGATATTCGACGCCAAGTTAAATTGGTCGATACTTCTTTGTTTAAGTTCGACTGGAAATTACGCCGGCATGTAAAATCTATCTATGTTTTGAATCAATTGCATTAACACAGGTTAATCAAAGCTTAAAAAAAGCAAAAAAACCATCGTCTCAGATTCGCACCTTGGTAAGCAAGGGCCAACTCTTGTACTTATAATGAATTAGCTGTTGATAAGTGGAGGCCTGTTGCCTTGACGCGCAATTGACGGCGACAAATAGGCCGGTTCAAATCCAACAATATCTATCAAGCGTTGCCGATTGAGGAACTCGACAATCCCGTTGCGGAACCAGACTAGCCCCTTCAGCCTCATCTCCTTGAGGACACGGTTGGCATGCACTGTCGAGAGGCCCACGGCATCGCCGATATCTGCCTGCCGCAACGGACATATGAAGCCGTCGAAGCCGGGCTTGGCAAGGTGTCGAGCCCGCTCCGCGAGTTCGAGGAGCAAGTGTCCTGTTCGCTCAAGGCCGTCCCTGCCCCCCATATTGGCCAGCCGCTCCGACATCCGAGCCTGGCGCTTCAGCGATTCCATATAAAGAACATGGGCGAGCTGCGCCCCACCACTTGATGAATGGGTCAGTGGGTCGTGGATTTCGCAGCAAACGACATCGGTGAGCGCCAAAAGCACCTCTTGGCCCATTTCTGCTGCCGTCATCGAAATCATGTCGCCATGGAGCAGGAAATCAGTAACAATGCGTGTCCCACTGGGCAATACTTTGCATGTCATTGCCCAGCCCGACTTTATGTAGAGGGCATGCCCAACCACATCGCCGTGCTCGAACATTGTTGTGCGCTCGGCAAATCGCCGAGTTACTGCCCCTTTCGCGTCAAGTACCGGGTCGATCGATCTGGCGCTGATCGCTTCGCCGGCCGCAGTATGCTCGATACCCGTCATGACAATTCCTTGCGCAACCGTGTGATGGTCAAGAATTCATTATGCTCGCAAAAATTAAATTATATATTAGAAACTAATTTTGCAACTGAAGAAAGCTAAGGCTCACTGCGATTAAGATTCTAGTCCGCTTCGTCAGCCTCGACGTAGAGTTTAATGCGAGTCTTCTTGCTGTCTGCTTTCGCGGCTGGTGGATCCAATGCATGCATTGCACTTGCAAGATCGACTAGATTTGAGGCCTTGAGCCTGGCGGCCTCCAGAATGGGTGAACTCGTCTGCGGTTCAATCCCCTCGATGTGAGCCTCAACCAGCGCTGAAAGGATACGAGCTTGCGTAATCTCTGATCCACTCAAACAATATTTGCCTCGTCCGGTATAGTCGAAAAAGCCCGGTAGTTTGCTATCCCAACTGAGCCCAACGTGCGGAATTCCGAGGGAATAGGCAGCGATACAGGCGTGCAGCCTGTGAGCAAGAATTACCGAGGCGCCTTTGAGTATCAGGACGAGCTCCTCCGGTCTCTTCGGCCGAGGTGCCGTTGTAAGCCGACCCTCGCGAATGAGATTTGAAAGTTCTGGAAGCCGCGCGATCTGCGCCAGGAAGAATTGATCTTCTCGCGCGCCATTGCAGAAGAGCTTGACCTTGAAGCCGAGATCAACCGCGCCCTGGATGAGGCAAGCATATTGCGAGGCGTCAGCCAGCGGTATCGCGGAGGCGGAGATACTTGCGTGGCGCCGCAAGATGAACGGCGCAGTCACGCAGACCGCCACCGTCTTTGTGTTGGCATGGCTGGCAGGGTAGACTTCCGGAAGGCTCAACTCTCGTGCCAGCAATCCCGGATCGGGTGCAATAGTGGCCAACGGCCCCGCCGGGAAATGCGACTGCCAGTTGGCTAGTGACACCTGATCCCGGACCGACACCGATATCACATTGGCGCCGCGCATCCTGCCGAAAAGTTTTAGCGCCGTCTTCGACCAATGCGCGCTGACGCCGACGGCGTGAATGGCGAGCGGCTTGCTCGACCGCGCCACGCAATCGAGGACAAGTCCGACTTTGAGAGGAAAGTTCAAATCGTCGTCCTGAAAGAGATTGCCTCCGCCTATGACGACCAGATCGGCCGACCTTAGAGATCGGTCGAACCGCTGTCGCAAGCGACGAAGCGATCGCTGCAGGAGAACCGAGATCACAATTCGTCGAGCGGCTGCAGGTAACATCTGGAGAACCCGAAGAACGCCCGCTCGCCGTGAATTGGTGGAACCGAACTCGGTACGACCGGCGATGTCGAGCGTCTCGACCTTGACGTCAGCTCTGCTCCCAGCAAGTGCCTTCTCGAGGCACAGGGCCAACAGCCCATCGCCGAGGTTGTCACTATATTTGACGTTGAAAACCAGTACCTTCACTGGCGTAAGGCCTCCGCTCCGAATTCGTCCGGCGTGCCGCCAAACGCCGCGTAGGGTCCTGCCGTCGTTCTCATGGTCGGTATGTTTTGAGATGCGATGAACCCCGCCAGCAGATAGAAGACGAGACCGAGGTCGTATCCGGTGCCCGAGATCACCGCTGTGACCAACAATGCGAAGATTCCATTCTTGGCGGCGCTCACGATGCTGTCGGATTGATCATGGCGTGCCCCGGTTGTTCTTGCGAGAAGAGCGACCACAAACGCGCAAAACAAGACAAGACCTGGCAGGCCTATGTTGGACAAGAGGACAAGAATGTAACTTGAGGCGCGCGCGCTACCAAGTCCGGCGCCCAGCCAGGATGTGTCGATGTATGTCTGATAGGCGACGCTGTTCCACGCCGATCGCTCGCGACCAGATTGGCTATCGCCCTTGGACAGAACGATTTCATCTACGAAATCGTAAACGGCAGCGGCGATATCGGGAAATATTACCATCACGACGACGACAAGGAACGGCAGCCCGGCTGCAATCGCGACCAAGGCCGCGGGCCTGCCGCGGCCGGGCGCGACAGCGCTCGCCGCGAAGGATTGGAGCAGGATCACGGGCACGATGATCGCAAGACACACCAGCGCGGTTGCCGATGTCGAAAGAACAAGAAAGACCAGGGACAAGCCGGCGACGATGCCGGTCATGCGCGACCGAATTCGCGCCAGCCACAGGGTAGCGGTCACGGCGAATATTGCGACGGTATAGTCGGCGAATGCCGATGCCTCTGGAAATGTCCCGGAAATTCGTTTCAGACCACCCTTCTCCGCCCCCGTCAGCAGCGCATAATTTGCCGTCCGCACGAAGCCGAGCAGATAATTGGTGCCGGTGAAATGGGTTACGATGTCGGCCAGCGCGAACGCCAGATTGATCCCTCCGACCACCAGCATAGCTTTGACGAACAGTCCCTGATCATTAGTACGAAGGAAATGCGCGAAGGTGAAGATGAAGCAAAGCAGGCTGCCCAAAGCATAAACCGATTGCGTAATGTTGTTTGATGAGAACCTAAGGGGCGCCAGCGTGATGACGTTTCGCGCACCGGCCGTCCTTTGCACGATCATCGTCTCCGCATCACCCTGAAACAGGTAGGGATACGTGAATGCGGTCCACAATCCGAATACGGTGATTACGAGGAGGAGGAAGCCAACACGATGGACATGGATGGCCTCGATGGCAGGTCCCGGACCATGGGCGACCAAGCAACGCAGGACAAAAAACACGAGGAAGAGATTTGGAACGAGAATGGAGGCACCGCCGAGAACCGGCAGGCTGATCGCCGACGCCGCGCCGAACACCGTGCAAACGACCAAAAGGATGAACGCGACGGAGATGGGCAGCAGGAAGATCGCCGCACCCACCACGACCGTCACGAAACCCATCAACTCGATCTGCATCCGAAAACTCTCAATACTGAGCCCTAACCAACACCTGATCCTACCATGCCGACGCACTGCTGTATTTACCGCCCGGGTAAGTCTTTTTAGGTAGATTTCAGCACATTTTCAGCAGTATACGCCGCATCTGAGTAGAGTTATGAATATAGCATGCAGTATTCAGACCTCCTCTCGGCAAGATTTTGCGCGCAACACTTATCCAGCTCCGGAACGCTGCAACGCGTTCTCGGACTGTGTGCCGCCGTTGCGATATGTGGCCTACTTTCCTCGGCGACAGTCATTGCCGACAGCACGGGCACGCCCATCGATCCAGAGAAATTGAAGCTGACGTTCAGTGAAGAGTTCGACACGTTGGACGTCTCGGCTTGGGGGCCGGGAACGCGGTGGATTGCGCATACACCCTGGTCAGGTGACTACGGCGGCGCGAGATTTGGCGATCCCGGCGAAAACTCGCCCTTCTCTACGGATAGCGGCATCCTGCGAATCGAGGCGACACGCGATGAAGCGGGCAATTGGCGATCGGGCCTGCTGGCTTCTGTCGATCGGAAGGGAGTAGGCTTCTCGCAAAAGTATGGCTATTTCGAAATGCGGGCGCAGCTTCCCGAGGGAGCAGGCGTGTGGCCTGCCTTCTGGCTGGTCGGCAGGGACCGCAGCAAGGCAACTGCTGAGATCGACATCCTGGAATATTACGGCGACAAGCCGGGGGCCTATTCGTCAGTCGTTCATGTCTGGCACAAGAATGGTGAGCATTACTCGAAGGGCAACCGCAACGAAGTATTCGCCGAAGCCCAGCCTTCCGACTTTCATACCTATGGTGTGAAGGTCGATAAGGAATTCATCCGCATGTATTTCGATCGGAAACTGGTCTGGACAACCCCAACGCAGCCTGAACATCGCCAACCATTGTTCATTTTGTTGAACCTGGCGCTCGTCGACGGAACCAGTAATATCATGACACCAGACCCGTCCCACATGTTTGTAGACTACGTGCGCGCTTACGCCCTTGAGGCAGACAACACGGCTCGCCCCTGAGCACATAGCCCTTATGTCAGACGGTTCCAACCACGATCATCGTACGCGTTAACCATCTGAAATAATGAACATTCGCTCGAGAGTTGTGCCGAACCCATCAGGTCACAGTCTCTAGTACGATGAGAGGTCTCGCCCGGCCTTTTCGAGCCAATCCGGCAGGGGTTCAGCCAAATGGATTAGGGCGTCGGTACCATCGGATAGCCGGGAAAGCCCAATGAGCATCTTTTTATTTCGCGGCGTCATGAAATTCTGTGCGCTGTCGCAGGGGGGAAATAGCGAAGCCTGGCGATACTGATGAAGAGTTCCGATCCGACGTGATTGGACTTAACGCTGCCTACGGAGTTCGACATGAACTATTCGGATCATCTTGCGGCAAGAGCAGTTGTTGAAAGGCTGCACTATCAGCGGGATAGCAGCGTCCACGATGTGGTACGCCAACAGGCCGAGTTATCGCCGGGCGCAACTGCCCTGGTATTCGGCGATAGGTCCATGACGTATGGTGATCTCGACAAGCTGTCGGATGCCCTTGCCGAACGGCTGGTTGCGCTGGGAGTCCAAAAAAACGACATCGTGGCTCTTTTCGTCCCGCGGTCGATGGAAACGGTGATTGCCCAATTGGCGATCCTGAAGGCGGGAGCGGCATACCTGCCAATAGATGTCGCCCTGCCGACGGAAATTCTCGACCACATGATTTCAGAGTGTCGGCCGAAGGTAGTCTTCGTCACTGCGGAGAACCGGCAAAAGATAGAAGCTGTGCCGAGGCTCCGAGGCGCGTTCGTCGATCTCTTTCACTTGGTTGGCCAGCTTCCCAGGAATGCCGTCTTCAATGGTCCCCGTGTCGATGGGGGAGACACCGCCTACCTCATGTACACGTCGGGATCGACCGGCCGGCCAAAGGGCGTTTCCGTCACGCATCGCGGCATACTTCGCCTCGTGATGGACCAAAACTATATCGACTTCCGCCGCGATGATGTGGTCTTGCACGGCGGATCGCTCTCGTTCGATCTCACAACGTTCGAGATATGGAGCGCTTTGCTCAACGGATGCACGCTCGCTGGCATGCCGGATGAGGTGTTCTCGGTTCCGCTCCTCTGCGACGTCATCCGTAACCGCGGCATCACGATAACCCTGCTGACCACGGGCCTGTTCAACCTTTTCGCGGACTTTGGAGACGCCCGCCTTCCCAGCCTTCGCCATGTATTGTTCGGTGGCGAAGTCGCTTCCCCGGAGCACGCCCGCCGCTTTCTCAGGGCCCATGCCAATTGTCGCCTTACGAACTGTTACGGCCCGACAGAGGCGACCTGCATCGCCACCTACTTCGAAATACCGCACTCCTTCAACGGGCATGAAATGCCGATAGGCCGTCCGATAGCCCACACCGGAATTCTGATCCTCGACGACGAGCTCGCCGAGGTCCCAGCAGGAACCGAGGGACAATTGGCGATAACCGGCGACGGGCTGGCCGATGGATATGTGCAGCGACCTGATCTGACGGAAGAACGCTTCCGCATCGTCCGAAGCGCCGACGGGCCCGTGCGTGCCTACCTGACAGGCGACATGGCGGTCATGAAGGACGACGGAACCATTGCTTTCAAAGGACGGCACGACCGGCAGGTCAAGATCAACGGCAAGCGAATTGAGCTGGACGAGATCGAGGCAGCGCTTCGGAGAGATCATCGCCTATTGGACGGCGTCGTTGTTTGCCACGAACAGGCGCCCGGCGTGAGGCATATCGTCGCCTATCTCTGCCCGAAAAGGCCGAGCGATCTGACGGATCCGGAATTTCCCCGACTGGTCATGTCCGCGCTGCGGATGATCCTGCCGCCATACATGATCCCTAGCGCGGCGGTGGTGCTCAAGGAGTTGCCACTTACTACCGCTGGCAAGGTCGAGCGCTCCAAGCTGCAGCCACCGCCCGTCGTCAAGTCACCACTCGTCGCGCCACAGAGCCGAGACGAAGAAATCGTGATGAGGATCTGGCGGGAGGCACTGGGCGTTGAACGGATAGCTGCCGATCGCAACTTTTTTGATCTCGGCGGCACGTCACTGCAGCTTTTGCGGGCCCACGTGGCGCTCGAGGCCGAGCTGGGTCGATCCATCGATGTGCTGGCACTCTTCCAACATACGACCATTCAGGAACTCGTTCGCTATCTCGGGAACCGGACGGGCGCACCGGTTCGAAGGATGGGTCCGGACCGGTTCGCTGGAACAGGGCAATGCAGGGTTCCAGAGTTGGGTGGGGAAAGCTAATGACTAAATTGAATGGACCGGAAAGGGCAGAAAAGGCCGCCGCCGCAGATGAGCACGATAAGATCGCCATCATCGCTATGTCTGGACGTTTTCCCGGAGCAGCCGATGTCGATGCGTTATGGGATCTGGTGCTCAGAGGCGGCAACTCGTTTTCGAGATTTGACAAGGACGACAGTGACGATGCGTTCACCGACGAGGAGCGGGCCGCATCGAATTACGTGTCGGCAAGACCGCAGATGGACGGCGTCGATATGTTCGATGCGGAGTTCTTCGGCATGTTTCCGCGCGAGGCCGCTGTTACGGATCCGCAGCATCGCATCTTTCTTGAGATCTGCTGGGAAGCGATAGAGAAGGCAGGCTACGACACGGAGCGATACGAAGGTGCGATCGGTGTTTTTGCCGGCTGCTCGATGCCGAGCTACCTGCTCAACAATGTCTTGCAGAGCAGGGCTAAGGTCGAAGAGCTCACCACCAACTACCAGATCGGCTCCTTTGCCGAAGTGGTCGGTTCGATCAACGATACGCTCGCGACCCGTGTTGCGTATAAGCTCAAGCTTCGCGGCCCTGCATTCAGTTTGCAGTCGGCGTGCTCCACATCGCTTCTCGCCGTCACGCAGGCCTGCAATAATCTTCGGCTACAGATCTGCGACATGGCGCTGGCCGGTGGCGTGTCGATAACGTTGCCGCTCAAGCGTGGGTACATGTACCAGGAAGGCGGCATGGCGTCGCGTGACGGCATATGCCGTCCCTTCGACAGCGAGGCATCCGGAACGGTTTTCGCGAACGGCGCCGGCGTCGTGCTTCTCAAGCGCCTTGCCGATGCGCGGCGGGATGGCGATCGCGTTCTCGCCGTCATCTGCGGATACGGCATCAACAATGACGGCGCCGACAAAGTCGGCTTCACTGCGCCAAGCATCAACGGCCAAGCCGAAGCCATTTCGGCAGCCCTGTCGAGTGCAGGATTCGATCCGGCCACCGTGGGCTATGTCGAGTGTCACGGCACTGCCACGCCGCTGGGTGACCCAATCGAGTTCGAAGGCTTGAGAAGCGTCTTCGGCGCGGCGGGAGGCCGGGGCACCTGTGCCCTCGGGTCGCTCAAGGGCAATGTCGGACACATGGATGCCGCAGCCGGCGTTGGCGGCCTCATCAAGGCGACACTCGCGCTGCAGTCGGCAAAGATTCCGCCGATGCCGAATTTCTCATCGCCCAATCGTCACATCGACCTCGAAAGCAGTCCCTTCTACGTTCCGACTGAAGTAACGGAGTGGCCAACCAGCGAAGCACCGCGCCGTGCAGGCGTGAGCTCCTTCGGCGTTGGAGGAACGAACGTCCACGTTGTCTTGGAGGAAGGCGTCTCTGGAGCCACCGAAAAAAACGAATCCGCAGGACGCAATTACATTCTGCCACTCGCCGCGCGATCTGAAAGCGCGCTCGCCAACCTCCGAAGCAATCTTGCATTGCATCTGGAAGAACATCCGGATGTCTCCTTGGCGAGCGTGGCGCGAACCTTGCAGACGGGCCGACGGGAATTTGGCTTTCGTGGCTCCATCGTCGCGAGTTCACCACTGCAGGCTGCGGGCCTGTTGAGAAAAGAGAGCTTCCGTGCTTTCGCGGCGGATGCCTCGGCGCCTGTCGTCTTCATGTTTCCGGGACAGGGCGCGCAGTATGTCGGCATGGGTTTCGGCCTATACAACAGCGAGCCAGAGTTTGCCCGGTGGATCGATCGGGGAGCCGAAATCGTCAAGATGTCCTACGGCTTCGACCCACGCGATTACATTTGCCACAATGGAAATGTCAGCGAGGCGATGCATCATGAACTGCGCGAAACCCGTATTGCACAACCCTGCCTCTATCTGACCGAATATGCTCTCGCGCGCCTCTGGCTGATGCACGGATTGAGACCCGATGGACTGATTGGCCACAGCGTGGGAGAATTCGCCGCCGCGACGCTTTCCAACGTCATGTCATTCGAAGACGGACTGCGATTGGTGACTGCACGCGGGCGCTTCATGCAGAGTCAACCGCCGGGCAGCATGGTCTCGGTCCGGGCAAGTGCCGAGAAGATTGAAGGTTATTTGCACAACGACGCGGAGATCGCTGCGGTCAACGCGCCCAATCTCTGCGTCATCGCCGGCCAGTTCGATGGCATAGACGCCGTTTGCAAACGTCTGGAGGGCGCCGAGATCGCCTTTTCGCACCTGCATACCTCGCATGCCTTCCATTCTCGCATGATGGACCCCGTAATCGAGGCGCTCAGCGGCGAGGCTGCCAAGTTGACCTACGGCACAGCAAGCCTGCCCTATATATCCAGTGTCACCGGCGACTGGCAGGACAACGATGCTGGAATGTCGCCGCAATATTGGGCAGCACATTGTCGCAAGCCAGTCCAGTTCGCGCGTGGCATCCAAACGATTTGCGCGCAGGGCAAGCCGATTCTGGTGGAAGTGGGACCGGGAAGAACGCTGTCGGTATTCGCCGCCCAGACGGTTGGCAGAGATGGGACCACGGCCATCATCCAGTCCATGCCGGAACACAATCGGGCGTCCGAAGCCGTGGAAGTTCTGCTCGAGGCACACGGCCATTTGTGGGCAGCCGGCGCTAGCATCGACTGGCCGAAATTGCCCAAGACGACGAACCAGCGCGCAACTCTGCCGACCTATCCCTTCGAGCGCCAGCGCCACTGGATTGAAGCCCCGCCAATCGCCCGCCGCCAGGCGCAGGTCTCGTCCGGGCTGCCGGCCCCGGCCCAAACGGTCATAGCTGAAAGTTTTCCAGTCATCCAATCAGAAGAAGTTCGTTCCATGTCAACCTCGACCTCCCAGGAAACCTCCAATCGTGCCGCCAGCCTCGAGGCTGCGCTTCTCGCGCTGCTCAGCGAAATGTCTGGAGAAAGTCTCACTCCTGATATGCGCACAGCAACCTTCCTGGAATTGGGATTCGACTCTCTCTTCGTGGGCCAGTTCGCCCAGAAGCTGGAAAAGCAATATGGCGTGAAGCTCTCATTCCGTGAGTTGCTCAGCAATATTCCCTCCATAGCGGCCCTGGCGCGCCACCTGGACGCTCAGATGCCGCCGGAGCCGGCAGCCGTCGCCTCCGCTCCGGCAGCGGCAGCGCCGGCCAACACCGAAACGGTCGTGGTCCCACCACCGGCCGCTGCGATCGCGCAGCAAATCGCGATTGCGCCGCAACCGATGCGGCAACTGGATATGACGGGGCTCTCACCGCTGCAGGCGCTCCTGCAGTCGCAGATCCAGATGACCCAGACGCTTTTCGCCCAACAGCTCCAGATCATGCAATCCGCCACGGCGGGCAACCTGCAACCAGCCCCTGTCGCTCCGAGCGCCGTCGTCTCTGCTGTTTCAGCACCCGCTCCCGCGCCGGCTGTAGTCACGGTGGACAAGATTGCTGACGCCCCAGCCGCGGACGTCGAAATCGGCACCGACCGTATCAAGCTCTATAAGCCCGGACAGGCCAAGACCGTCGAGCTGTCCCAACAGACCAGGCAGTTCATCAATGATCTCGTGACGACCTATGAGGCCAAGCACAAGAAATCCAAGGATTTCACGAGTGCCAATCGTTCGCGCCTTGCGGATCCGCGTACCGCTTCCGGTTTCAGGGCGGATCTGAAGGAAATCGTCTTCCCGATCGTGGCCGAGCGTTCCAAGGGCTCACGGATCTGGGACATTGACGGCAACGAGTATATCGATCTCGTCAATGGCTTCGGCCAGACGGCCTTCGGCCATGCGCCGGAATTCGTCGTGGAGGCTGTCAAGGCCCAGATCGACATGGGTTTTGCGATCGGGCCGCAGACGCCGATGGCGGGCGAGGTCGCCGAACTGATGACAGGTATGATCGGCCACGAGCGTGTGACGTTCTGCAATACGGGCTCCGAGGCGGTGATGGCCGCCATGCGCGTCGCGCGCTCAGTGACCGGCAACGACAAGATCGTGATCTTCGCGAACGACTACCATGGCCAGTTCGATGAAGTGCTGGTCAAGGGGCGGAACAACGCAGCCAATCCCGTCGCCCTGCCGATTGCTTCCGGTATTCCGCGCGAGTCCGTCGCCAACATGATCGTTCTTCAATATGGCGCCGACTCGAGCATCGCCTGGATTCGCGACAACGCGGACAGCATCGCTGCAGTCATCATCGAGCCGGTACAGAGCCGTCATCCCGAAATCCGCCCGATGTCCTTTGTGCGCGAGATCCGCGAGATTGCCACGCAGTCCGGCTTTGCCTTGGTCTTCGACGAGGTCGTGACGGGCTTCCGCGTCGATCCGGGCGGCATGCAGGCCGTGTGGGGAATCAAGGGCGACATGGCGACCTACGGCAAGGTCCTGGGCGGCGGAATGCCGGTCGGCGTCCTGGCAGGCGACAAGAGATTCATGGACGCTCTCGACGGCGGCCACTGGAATTACGGCGATGACTCGATGCCGATGACTGCGCCGACTTTCTTTGCCGGCACGTTCGTGCGGCACCCCTTGGTACTCGCGGCCGTGCGCGCAACCTTGCAGCATATCAAAGGGTCGGGATCCGAGCTCTATGGCCGTGTAGCGGCGAGAACCGAGGCACTGGTCGCCGAAATCAATGCGGATCTGCGCACCCGCGGCATAAGTCAGCAGCTCAATTCCTATAAGAGTTGGTTCTACACCGATTTCGGCAGTGCGGATCCCTTGGGCAGCCTGCTCTACGTTCAGCTACGCCTGAACGGGATCTATATCCAGGAGGGTTACCCGTGCTTCCTGACCACCGCACATTCGGAAGATGACTTCCGCCAGATCGCTCGAGCTTTCCGTGACAGCGTCGACATGCTGCAATCTGCCGGCATCACGCTGGGCGCCAAGTCCGGCAATCAAGCGCTCGCAAGCCCGGTCGACCCGGCGCGAAAATCCGAACTGACGGAGGCGCAGTCCGAGATTTGGCTCGCAGCACAGGCTGGTGATGAAGCCTCCTGCTCGTTCAACGAATCCTGCTCACTGACACTTGATGGCGAACTGGACGAAGCGGCGTTCCGCCGAGCCCTGGAGTTCGTAATCGGCCGTCATGACGCACTGCATATCCGTTTCGACCGGACCGGACAGAATTTCACGTTCCTCCCGAATTTCCGCCTCGACCCAGATCTCCTCGACCTCGTCGAGGTATCGGAACAGGAGACGGAGCTTCGCGAACTCATCGCATCGGAAGCCATCACGCCGTTCGACCTCGTCGACGGTCCGCTTGCGCGGGCGACGCTGGTGCGACTGTCGGCGACCAAGAACGTGCTGATCTTTACCGCGCATCACATCGTTTGTGACGGCTACTCCATGAACATCATCATGGAAGAGCTGGCGTCGGCCTATTCGAGCTTCAAACGCGGCGATGAGCCGGTTCTCGAACCCGCCCTGTCATTCGCGGACTATGCGTCGTCCTATGCGCCGAAGGCGAAGCCCGGCGACGGCACCGAACAGTTCTGGATCGACCAGTTCCGCGAGACGCCCGAGCCGGTCGACATGCCCTATGATCGGCAACATCCGGATCGGCGTACCTTTGCTGGTGGAACGTGCACTGGATGGATCGACGCCACGACCTACAAAGCGCTGAAAAGGAGCGGCGCCAAGGCAGGTGCCACCCTATTTTCGACGCTTCTGGCAACGCTGCAGGTTCTGGTCGCCCGCCTCTCGGCACAGTCCGACATCGTGATCGCGGTGCCCTCCGCCGGTCAGAGCCTGCTGGAAGACAAGATCCTTGTCGGCCACTGCGTGAACCTCCTTCCGCTGCGCCAAACCGTGGCACTCGAAACGAGTTTCGCGGACCATCTGAAGGCTACCCAACAGGTGGTGCTGCAGGCTTTCGAGCACCAGGACTACACATACGGCACCCTGGTGCGGAAACTTGATCTCAAGCGGGACCCGCGGCGGCTGCCCCTGACCGGCATCCAGTTCAACCTGGAGCGCATGGCTGCGGGCGCCCAGTTCGACGGGCTCTCCAGCCGTATCGAGCCGAACGGCAAGCTCTTCTCCAATTTCGATATGTTCCTCAACATGATCGAAAGCCCGGAGGGTATCCGCATCGATGTCGACTATAATGCAGACGTCCTGGATCGTCGCACTGTCGAAAGATGGATCGGTCATTTCGCGACGCTCGCGGCGAGCCTCGCGGAAGACATGGCGCACCCCATCCGGTCGCTCTCGCTATTGTCGGAAACCGAACGACACTGGATCATCGACAACCTGAACGAGACCTCGGCCGAATACGAGCGCAACCAGTTCATGTTCTCGCTTTTCGCCCGGAAGGCGGTGGAACATCCGGAGAAAGTCGCCGCGTCACACGACGGCAAGACGATCACCTATGGAGATCTCGAAGCCAGATCCAACCGCCTCGCCCGCCACATCAAGGCACGGGTCGATGGCACGGGAGAGCGCATCGCCCTTCTCTGCGAACGGTCGCTCGACATGCTTGTCGCGCTGATCGCGATCATGAAATCAGGTCATGCCTACGTCCCGCTCGACCCCGCCCATCCTGAGGCGCGGCTGCAGCAGACGCTCGAGATTGCAAAGCCGGTCGCTATCCTTGGAGACGGCTCGATCACCCCAGGCCTCGATACAGAGAACAGGACCGTGATCCGCTTCGACCTCGAACAGACTTCTATCGATGGACAGAGCGGCGGCACACTGGATGACCTTCCGACTGATCCGAGAAAAAATGCCTACGTCATCTTCACATCCGGTTCGACCGGCGTGCCCAAGGGCGTCGAGGTCTCTCACAGCGCGCTGCTCAATTTCCTCCTGTCGATGAAGAAGGAGCCCGGATTTTCCGACGATGACGTTCTCGTGGCGGTCACCACGATCACATTCGACATCGCGGGGCTGGAACTTTATCTGCCTCTCATCGCCGGCGGCCAGGTCGTCATCGCCAACCGGACCGATGTGCAGGATGGTTTTGCTCTCGTGAAGCTGGTCGAGCAGACGAAGGCGACCGTCCTTCAGGCCACGCCGACGCTCTGGCAGCTCCTCGTCGAAGCCGGCATCGGTCGGTATCAGGGCCTCAAGATGCTCTGCGGTGGCGAGCCGCTGCCGAAAGACCTGGCGCGGACGCTCGTCAAGTCGGGGCGCGAACTATGGAACATGTACGGACCGACCGAGACGACGATCTGGTCGTCCATGCAAGAAATCACCGACGACGATGCCCCGATCACGATCGGTCATCCCATCGCCAATACGCAACTCTACATCCTCGATCATACCGACCATGTCGCCCCCATCGGCGTCATCGGTGAGCTCTGCATCGGCGGTGATGGTTTGGCCAATGGCTACTTCGAACGGCCCGACCTGACCGAGGCGGCATTCGTTTCCCGCGACATCGGCACTGGTACCGCAGAGCGGCTCTACCGGACCGGCGACGTCGGCCGCCGCTTGCCGGACGGATCTCTGCAGTTGCTGGGCCGGCGCGATAACCAGATCAAGCTGCGCGGCTTCAGAATCGAACTCGGGGACATCGAGGCGGTCGTCTCGCAGATTGAGGGCGTGAAGCAATGTGCCGTTGTGCCGGTGCGTGAAGCCGGGGGCGAAACCACCCTGGTCTGCTATTTCGTCGCCGACACCGGCGCTACTGAGCCGACATCCGCGACGCTGGCAAAGTATGCCCAGGGCCATCTGCCCGCCCATATGATCCCAGCTTTCTGGACGATGATCGGCGAACTGCCCCAGACGGCCAATGGCAAATTGGACCGCAAGGCGCTCGTCAACCGCGGCATGCCGGAGCGGAAGGTCGACCTTATCTCTGTGCCGCCGCGAACGGCGCTGGAGGAAAAGCTTTCCTCGATCTGGAAAGAGGTGCTTCACATCGACCGCATCGGCGTCGAAGACAATATCTATTCGCTGGGCGCGGATTCGCTGTCCATCTTCCGCATCGCCGCCCGCATGATGGACGCTGGGCTGTCCCTAGAAGCCAAGCACCTGCTTCGTCACCCCTCGATCGCGGAACTGGCGGAGTTCGCTGAAAACCGGGAGGAGGAGACCATGACTCCAGCATATCAGGTCCCTTCCCTAAAGGATTTTCGGAATGGCGCCCGTCGCCGCGTCGAGGTGACTTCATGAGCAGCATAGAAAACACGACAACCGCTCAGAGCGCCAAGATCATCGTCGGCGAATTTCCCTGCACGCAGACCCAGATTCGTTGCTGGATCCTCGATCAGCTCAAGCCCGGCAATCCGGCGCTCAACGTCGCTGTTCGCTGGGAGATCAGAGGTACGTTCAAGACGTCGACGATTGAAGCCGCCCTGCGAAAGGTCATCCAGCGGCACGAAATTCTGAGAACCTCTTTCGTCGAGAGAAATGGAGAGCCACGGCAGCAGGTCGTCGACAATGTCGACTTCAGGATGTCGGTGATCGATATCAGAAACGTACCGTCCGACCAGCGTCAGCAACGCATTCTGGAGATCGGCGAGGAAACGGCCAGCGAGCCCTTCGACCTCAGCAAGCCGTGCCTGTTTCGCGTATCGCTGCTGATGGTGAGCAACGACAGCGCCTTCCTGTTGATCACCGCGCATCAAAGCTGCTTCGATGGATATTCGATTCGGGTGCTCGGCCGCGAAGTGGGCGAGATCGCTGCGGCAATCGATGCCGGCCGGCAGCCCACGTTGCCGGATCTGCCGCTGCAATACGGCGACTTCGCCATGTGGCAGGAGGAATATCTCGCAAGCTATGGCTTCGAGGCGGAGAGGGCGTTCTGGCTCAAACAGCTGAAGGACGCACCCTATTTCGAAATCCCCACGGACAAGCCGCGTGGCGCGGTCAAATCCAACCGTGGCAACATCCTGTCGTTGCTTAAAGGCGGTGATTTCGGGGACCGCATGGAGAATGCGGCACGGGAAAACAAGGTCTCGCTCTATGCGTATGGCGCCGCGGTGACGAGCGCCATGTTGCATGGATTGTCCCAGAACACGCCGGTCATGTTTGGCACCCAGGTCGCCGGGCGCGAAATGAGTGAACTCGAGGACATGATCGGCGTTTTCATCAACAACGTGGTCATGCGTTTCGACCTTGGGGCCGACACTGGTTTCAATGATCACCTTCGGAATACCGGCCGGATCGTCACCGAGGCGCTCAACAATCAGAACATGCCGTTCAACAAGCTCGTCGAGGTCGTCAACCCGGTGCGGGATCCCTCCCGCAACCCGCTGATATCGATCAATTTCAATTGCCAGAAGGCTTTTCTCGAGGACACCCAATACGGCGGCTTCCAGCTCATCAGCGCGCCTTCGCAATCGCCGGGCGTAATCTACGATCTGAGCTTCATCATAATCGGCAGACCCTCTGGCTGGCGCATGTCGATCGAATACAATGCGGATCTCTTCGAGCAGGAAACGATCGAGCTCTTCCTGCAACTCTGGCAGGATGCCTATGAACTTGCACTGACCGCACCGAGCACAGCATTGTCCGGCTTCGCGAGCCTGGCGGCGTCCGCCGGCCGCCTCGGAAAGTCAAAGCCCGCAGAGACGGAGCAACGGCCGCTATCCAGCGTCGATCTCGGCAGCTCGACCTCCGACCCGGCTGCTGCAACATTCGGGCAGCGGCTGAAGATGCTGTCGGACATCTGGAGCGAGATTCTTCCGGTGGAAAGTGCACAGCCCGATACCGATTTCTTCTATTCCGGCGGACATTCCCTTCTGGCTCTGAGAATGATTTCGAAGGTGCATGAAGTTTTTGGCCTGAAGCCCGATCTTGAACTTCTGTTCCGTAAGCCCGTTCTCAAGGACTTTGCCGAGGCAATCTTCGGCTCACCAATAGCCGCCTCGCCCGCGTCTTCGGCCGAAGCCCGGGTATCTGCACCGAATCCGTGGGAACTTACGACCTACAAGTCCGGGACAGGATCGTTGTCGATCTACACGCTCAACCATCCCTTCCTGTTTTATCGCCTCGCCGGCGAACTTCGCGACGACATCTCGGTCTACAACGCCCATCTCTTCAACGCACCGAGAATGGAGGCATCCCAATCTCTGGCCCTCGAAGACTTCGCCGCACAGGCGATCGAGGCGATGAAGATAACGCCTGACACCGGCCCCGTGGCGATCATGGGGCTCTGTGTTAACGGCGTGCTGGCGATGGAAATCGGCCGTCAACTGCATGCGAGCGGTGTCGATCTTCGCCTGGTGGCGGCCATTGACGCCTGGGCGCCGGGTTATTTCCGATCCCTTCCGAAGCTTCGCCAGATGCGCTGGAACACCGAGCGCAGAGTGAAGCGCGTGGGCTACTTCACCGGAAGACTCCTGACAGGTAGCATGGGCGTCGCCGCCTATCTCAAAGAGTTCAACGCCACGCTGGCTTTGATGAGAATGCTCCGCCTCCAGGCCGCGCAGCCATCCGATGAAGAGGAGACCAATTCGACGGTCACGGACATGCTGGTGAAGGCGGCGCGACGTTACACGGTGAAGACCATCGGTGCGCCGGTCGCACTCTTCCGAAGCCAGGCCAATCACAGCCGGGCGAAAAAGCTGCTATTCGGATGGAAGGATGCCGTCTCCAGCGATACCGAAGTTTGCGATCTGGAGGGGTGGCATGAAGACTCCCTGACACACGGGGGCATCAGCAAACTGGCGGCGCTCGTCTCCCGCCGGCTCGGCGGCCAAGGTCTTCGGGACGATGCTCGATAGGACCGTCCAGGCGCCAGCATTGACGCATCGCCTCCGCATTGGGATCGTGTTCGCGCAAGACACGCGCCGTGAAAATTGGCAAATCAGGATAGTCAACCGTCTGAGAGACGATCCACGATATCTGCTGGCGGCGGAACTCGTTTACCCTCGAGGCTTTCCACAGCGGCGCGAGCCGCGCTTGTTTGGCGTCCTCAGCCGGCTCGAACGAGCCATCCTCGCAAGGGAGCCTGAGCTTGAGACGGCTCAATTTGACGACAAGACGCTCCAGGTTCAAGGGCTATATCAAGCGGGCAATCACGAACTCTTTGACGCAGGTTTGGCCCAGAATGCGATCACCAGACTTGGGCTGGATCTCGTTATTCGGATGGTGCCAGAGCCACTGCCGGAAAGTGTCGTCGCTCTGCTGCCGTTGGGCGAATGGTCATTTTCATACTCCGCACAACAGACACCGACTGCAGACTGGACAGGGTTCAGCGACATCGTGAACCGCCAGCCCTCGACGGCCATCAGTTTGAATGTGAGACTTGCCGGCAAAGAAATTCCGATCGCGGCCGGCGCATTCAATCTGAAATTCTCAGCTGCGAGAAACGCGGGCTTCGTCAAGGAACGGGCCGTTACGATGCTGATGCGGGAACTCGGCCGGCTGCACGCCACCGGCGCCCTTCATGCCGTTGAAGCACCTCCGCAAGTGGATACGGAGCCTCCCAGCGGCATGGATATCGTTCGCTATTCAGCGGGTTTGGCAACGAATCTGTTGCGACGCTTCACGAAAGCATTCAAGGCCAGAACCGGGATCGGATCAACCGTCTGGACACTGTTTATCGGAGACGGTGATATCACCAACTTCGATCCAAGTCGCGCAGTCGAGATCCCGTCGTCACGCGACGAGATCCGGGCGGATCCGTTCCTGTTCGACCATGAGGGCGAAACTTACCTGTTCTATGAAGCCTACGCCGCCGGCGCCCGCAAAGCCCACATCGCGGTGGGCCGATTGGAGGGGAACGAACTAACTCCCATGGGCATTGCTCTAGAGAAGGAGCACCACCTCTCATATCCTTTCATCTTCCGCCACGACGGGCAGATTTTCATGATGCCTGAGACCAACCAGGCGCGGCGGATCGAGATTTGGCGATGTGTCGAGTTCCCGCACAAGTGGGAACTTTATTCGACCGCGCTCGAAGGTCAGTCTCCTGCCGACAGCGCACTCATCGAGCATGCCGGCGAGTGGTGGCTGTTTACAAACCTCTCGGACTTTCATGCCTATGAGGACCACTGCAGCGAGCTCCATGTCTTCAAGGTCGATGGTCCTACGCTCAGGGAAGTCGTGCCACATAGATGTAACCCGGTGGTTATCGACGGTACGACCGCGCGCAACGCGGGGCGCCTGTTCTCGACCAATGGCAAGCTCTACAGGCCATCCCAGCGCAACGAGCACGGCATCTACGGCTACGGCCTCAACATCATGGAAATCGACCGTCTCAACCTTGACGCCTATGAAGAGCGCTGTGCGAGGACCATTGTGCCGGACTTCAAACCGGGGCTCATGGGTTGTCATCATTTCGATGCGACGGGCGGCCGGTTCGTCATTGATGCACGATTAGGTGACTAGACCAGCATCCTGGATAAATATTCTGGCAAGGGACTGGTAGCGCAGCCGGACGGCTTCGCCTCCGGTCATGGCTGCAACGGCCCCGACAAATCCGGGCGGCGCATCGACGTTGAAGAGCTTCCAACTCTCGCTCGCCTGCTCATCGCCGTCCAAACGTTCAAGGCGCGGCGGAAGTTTGTCTTCGACGGTTACGTCGAAGGAATCGAGCGGCAGCAACAATCCCATCCCGTGCGCCTTCACGAACGCCTCTTTTCGCGTCCAGCAACGATAGAAGGCATGCAGGTAATCCTGCTGCTGCAGGCCTTTGATGGCGGCGCATTCACGACGTGAAAAGAACCGTCCCGCGACATCCTCGTTAATCGGCCTGATCTGTTCTATGTCAATACCGATGGGAAACATATCGCAAACGGCGAGCACGGCACGATCGGCGGAGTGGCTGAGATTGAACTGAAGCGGTACCTGCATCGAGGGACCAATTTGCGGCTTGCCGTGGGTATTCGTGACGAGGATCACGGCGCTCGCCTGGACACCCAGATATTGGCTGAGAACCATCCGCATAAGTCCGCGGGCGGTGCTGAAACGAATGGCATCACGCTCTCTGACGAACCGCGTGGCCCGTAAGGTTTCCTCCGGTGAAAGGGTATCCCATAGCCGGGAGACCTCTGGAATGGAACGGTCTAGAGACCAGCTCCAGATATCGATGATCCCTTTTCCAACGCTCGGTACACAAGCCATTCTAACTGTTCCGGTAGCTTGTGTTGGGAACCAGATGTCCGATGTCCGTGGCAGCCGGTCCGACCATGCGCCGGGTCAGGTATCGCATGAGCGGCATCGGGTAGTTTTCGCCGAGACTTATGCGGCAGGTCCGTTTGAGAATGTCGAGCGACGCGGCACACATATTGGGTTCATATTCGATCTCGCGCGCGGCCCAGTCATAGGGGTTCATGCGGGGATGCACCACGCTCTGCTGCAAAATCGGTTGCCAGAACGAAAAGATGTGGCGGCTCGAATCATAAATCCTCTGGACGCCGCGCTTATGCTCTCGGGCAAAGGCAACCGCCTCATCCGGCGTATCGAAGAGCACGTGCATTCCAGCCGCGTTCGGCAGGTCATTGTGCGGGCCAATCTGCAAGTGCCTGCTTTTCAGAAGAATGCTGCTCATGATGTCGTAACGACGCCGCATTCTGCCAATCATCGGATCCAGCTTTTTCAACTGAACGTTCAGCATCGCACCCTGGATCTGGCTGGCCTTGAGGTTGACCCCCGGAATGAGAGGCATGTTGGCATTGTCGAGATGGCCGCGGAACACCGCACCGACGTCATGGTACATTCTGGCCCGCGCGAAATACTCGTCGTTGTTCGTAACGACCGCGCCGCCCTCTCCGATGCTGATGTTTTTGAACTGGTTGAAACTGAACGCGCCCAGGTCCCCGATCGTCCCCACCCGCCGCCCTTTGTAGGACACGCCCACAGCCTGGCACGCATCTTCGATCACGAGCAGCCGATGCTTGCGCGCGATGCCCATTATCGTGTCCATCTCGCACACCTTGTTGGCCATATGCACCGGAATGATGGCCTTGGTGTTTGGTGTGATCTTGCGAAGGATATCGTTCGGGGAAATCGTCAGTGTGGCGTCGATATCTACGATAACAGGAACCGCGCCCACCGCAAGCGGCGCAGCCGCCGTGGCGATCCAGGTGTAAGCGGGCACCAGCACCTCATCGCCAGGCCCGATCCCCGCAGCCACAAGAGCGGCTATCAGTGCGCCGGTCCCGTTGCTCGTCGTCAACGTGTGCTTCACTCCGAACTGGTTGGAAAAGGCCGCCTCGAACCGCGCCAGGGGACCACCCTCGGCGCCGTTGTAGCGGGCCAACCGCCCGGAAGCTATGACGGGCGCCAAAGCGAGCCACTCCCGCAATCCAACACGTGCCACTGAACCCCTCCGTTCCTGCCAATCCAGGCGATTGTGACAGGACACACTCTAGCCCCGAGCCGTCGGCGGTTCAAAATGGACTTGTGACTTAACATCAGTATCTTAGTAACTAGCCGCAGGTACTCCGAAGCAGTAGCGATGGTACCAGTGCTACACATAAAGACCGATTTCGATGCCATTGGAGAATCTGGTATCAAAAACACTAGCCGAAATCGGGGAATTAAGCTTGGCGATCACCAACTTGCGGAATGCGCCGCGTGGGCTGGAGCTTCACACCGACATCGCCATCGTCGGCGGAGGGCCTGCAGGGCTGGCCATCGCCCGGGAGCTCTCGGGAACGCGCATCCGCGTCATGGTGATAGACAGCGGCGGCTTCGAGGTCGAAGACAGTCTCGATACCCTTAATCGCGTCGAAAACGTCGGAGCAACGAATTCGTCCAACAAGATCGGCCGAGGCTATTCGGGGCCGCTGACCTGGCTCAATGATGTGCCTCCATTTGAACTGCGTCACAGGGGCCTTGGTGGCAGCACTAGGACCTGGATTGGCAAATGCGCCGCCTTCGACGAGATCGACTTCGAGAAGCGAAGCTGGGTTCCCGGTTCGGGTTGGCCTGTTTCTCTTGCAGAGCTAAAGCCCCATCTCGATCGAGCGGCGGAACTTCTCAACCTCGGTCCGAACGTCTACGATCGAAGTCTCTACAATCTGCTGCGTTCGGCGCCGAGGCTCGACATCTCCGACGACGACATGGTGCGGCCCTTCTTCTGGCAGTTCAGCCACGAGCCAGGATCCCGCGGCGAGCCTATGCGCTTCCGGCGCATTGCCCGGCGGATCGATGGGCCGAATATCGACTTCCTCACGCATGCAACCGCAACGCGGATCGACACCGTTCCCAATGGGACGCGCGTTCATTCCGTCACCGTTCGCAACGATGAAGGCGGGCACGCTATAGTCTACCCATCCGTGGTGGTCCTCTGTTCGGGCGGCATCGAAAATGCGCGTCTCCTGCTGATATCGAACGCGATCGCCAAGAAGGGGCTGGGCAACGATCATGGCGTCGTGGGGCGCTATCTGGCCGATCATCCGCGAACCGTTCTCGCGCGCTTTCCGGCCCATGCAATCCAACGGGTCTCGGAGATATTTACATTCTACGGACTGGCGGATCGTCATAGCACCAACTTCTATCTGCACGGTCTCACGTTGAGCCCGGCGGTACAGCGCCGTGAGGGGCTGCTGAATTGTGCGGCCTATCCCGTTCAAACGCTCTCGCACGATGATCCCTGGCTGGCGCTCAGACGTCTGGCGAGCACGCCAGGCCGCGCGTCGTTGGCAGATCTTTCCAGTATATTGCGTTCTCCTGTCACATTGGCAAACGGACTTATCGAGCGGTTCGTCCATCGGCGGGGCCTGCCGCGCAAGGCATCGGAGCTCCGATTCGATGTGATGGTCGAGCAGCGGCCAAATCCGCAAAGCCGGGTGATGCTGTCGCGCACGAAGGATGCCCATCAGGTGCCGCTACCGAAAGTGAACTGGCGTATCAGTGATCACGAAGTGCACTCCATCCGCCGGTTTGCCGAACTGACAGCAATCGCATTCAGCCGTGCGGGCTTACCAGAGCCGCTGTTACCGGATTGGGTCATTCAACAAGCGACGAAGGAGGTCCCCTTCGCAGACATGGCTCATCCCTCGGGAACGACGAGAATGGGTAGCGATGTGAAGAGCAGCGTAGTCGATGCCAATTGTATGGTGCACGGCGTCGAAGGCCTGTTCATAGCGGGAAGCTCTGTATTTCCGACAGCCGGGCATGCGAACCCGACGCTGATGATCATTGCGCTGGCGCTGCGGCTCGCCGATCATCTGAGAGGACATCAGGCAAGCGCGGCGGATCACGGCGTGCGCGCGGACAAGGAACCAATCAAGCCAGTATTATCCGGTTCAGCGATCGCGTCGCCCGCGCATTGAGCTTTTGATTCCAAACGCCCGCGACGCTCTGCTTCAAACTCCAGCACATTATGCTCGGCAGTTATCGCGGAGATATGCGATGTCGGCTGATAATCGAACCCGCCTTGGCGGCCGAAGGACAAAATGCCGATCGCCTTCAGGTCGCTGATGGCTTGCGCTGCCGCCGCCCCAGCGCCTTTGAGATAGATGGGATAGGCGGACGTAGTCTCCCTCGCGCCCTCCAGCGTCAAGTCGCCCAGAAGGATGCCACGCCTCCGCACATGGTCTTGAAACGACGCAGCAAGGACGTCGCTTCCCGGCGATGGGTCGCCCGCGATGACTTCAACCGAAAAGTACTCCCGTCCGTTGGCCTGGCCGTAACAATCCGAATGCATGGTCAGACGCTTCCATCCCCCCTCGTCAGAAAAGTTATAGAGGATATGAAAGGGGAAGTTTCGCTGGCCACGAAAGCTGTAAAATAGGCTTGTCAACGTTGCATAGCGGATGCTCGGATTTGCCGGAAGCCCGCACCAATTCGACACGACATCGAGTGGCACGGTCGAAAAGACGGTCGAACTCGAGAAGATTCCGGAATCCGTCTGGATGACCAGCGCGCCACTCCCGTCGCGGTGGATGGATTGAACGTGCTCGCCGAGACGTATGTCCACGCCGGTGGCGCGCAGTGCGTCTCCCGCCGGCTCGTAGAGCTCGGAGAACCCGCCCCTCGGTCTCACCAATGAGCGTGCGTGCGAGCGCCGAGGAGCAACAAGGCGCCGCAATTGCCCCGCAAAGCTCGCATTTTGCGAGATCCACCGCATGCGCTTGCGCGCAAACTCGCCCTCGATACGTTCGGGGCCGGTGCCGTAAAAGCGTGTCAGATAGGAGAGCAGACCGGTGCGCTTTGCGAACCTCTCGCCCAGCCAGTAGCATACGAAATCGCGGGCGCTGCGATCCGGATTGCGAGTCAGGCGTCCTCTTAACAGTGAGGCCAAGGTCCAGGCTACTTCCACGAGCCCCGCCTTTAGCAAGTCCGACTGATAATCGAATGGATATCGTACGAGGTTGCCATGAAAATCGAGACGCCCCGTGGCGCCGTCATAAGGATGGTACTTCTCTCGAATGCCGGGAAATTTTTGGATGAACGGGGCGTCGTCGTGGAAAATGAAGCTGCCGATATCATAGGTGTAAGGCCCTATGTCGAGGCTTACATGGTTCCCGCCCAGATGAGCATATTCGTCGAGGACAAGTATCCTCCTCGCACCCTTCTCCTTGATTACAGAGGCCGCCGTCATCCCCGAAATGCCGGCACCGAGAACGATTGCGTCGAAGCGCTCCATGGAGTCCCCATTTTGGACTTGGCACCGTATCGTCGGCTCAAATACGACGATCTCAGCTAGATCTTTGTAAGCACGCGACGACGCTTCGGGTTCTTATCCCTGCCAGGGTTTGCGGTCGCTGATTTCGCAACTGCTAGACCCCAACTGGTCGACTCGTAACCACCTTGGCAGCGTCTAGGTGACAGAATGTTCCAACGCAGCGGGAGGATCAACTTGGCCTTAAGGAGTATGAAGTCGAGCGTTGGTCCGGATCGCGCCCCTTGGATGAACGCACGAAACAGCGGGCGAGAAGCTCAACGGCTTTGGAGGCGAATAGGCCAAATACGACGGCGAGTGGAAAAATCGCTCGCGGCAAACCACCCTGCAATTAGCGAAACAAAACGAAGCTGGGCAGGGCCGGTTCGACGAACAGAAGTGGCGCTAAGCGGTCACAGTCTCATGGAAACTCTGAGGAAAGCCTATCTCGACGTCTTTGAAGGAATTATGCCGCTTCGCACCAATTCCGGTGACCCTATATCTATGCATCACCACCCCGGAGGGCGCGAACACCCCCTCGGCGAACGAGCTAACCCACTTCTTCCTCTTCAAGCGGCCAAGATAGGCATAGACCGAGCCAATTTTTATTTTGGGTGAGGCATGAACAATCTGCATGGGATAGAGCGCTCCCTCACGTATGAGCACCCGGAGTATTTCAGCTTCGATTTCCGATGTTCTTTTAGGCATGTCGATCCCCCAGATATGCCTCGACGCTACCGCAAGGAGGTTGCGCGAAACTGAGATCGACCTGTGGGGGCGGGCGCGTAGCACGTCGCGGGCGATGGTGAGCTAGAGCACTTTCGGCTATCGATGAATCGATTGTGAAGTGACGCGATGGGTTTGTTCTGATTCAACATCCACCTTGGTGGAGATTGACGATGGCCAGAGCACTCGGTGAGGATTTACGGTTTCGCGTTTTGAAGGCTGCAGATGAAGGAGCCTCGGCGCGTCAGGCGGCAGCACGGTTTGGCGTCGGGGTATCGAGCGCGATCCGGTGGATTGCGCGAGCGAAGATCGGTGAGTTATCGCCCCGACCGCAGGGGCGACGGCACGGCTCTCGCCTCGACGGTTATGCGGACTTCGTCTTCGGAATGATCGATGACCGCAAGGACATCACACTCAATGAGATGGTTGAGCGTCTCGAAGCTCAGTGCTCGATACGGGTCGGTCGGAGCACCTTGAACGACTGGCTTCGCGGGCATGGCTGGACGTTTAAAAAAAGTCCGCGCATGCACTGGAGCAGGAGCGCCCCGACATCCTGAAGCGGCGCCACGCCTGGTTCGACGGCCAACGCGACCTCGATCCGGCGAAGCTGGTCTTCATCGATGAAACCGGTCTGTCCACCAAGATGGCGCGCCTGCGCGGGCGCGCACCACGCGGAGAGCGTTGCCGGGCTGGCGTGCCGCACGGACACTGGAAGACTACCACCTTCACCGGTGCGCTCAGACTCTCCGGCATGACCGCGCCCTTCGTGTACGACGGCGCGATGAACGGCAATGTGTTCCTTGCCTATGTCGAGCAGGTGCTGGTTCCCACGCTCGAACCAGGCGACATTGTCGTCATGGACAATTTGCCCGCTCACAAGGCCGCCGGTGTCCGAGACGCCATCAAGGCGGCGAGAGCATCGCTACTGTTCCTGCCGCCCTACAGTCCAGACTTCAACCCCAGTGAAAACGCATTCGCCAAACTCAAGGCGATGATGCGCGCAAAGGCCGAGAGAACCATTGCCGCACTCTGGAGCGCTGTCGGCCCTATCGTCGAACTCTTCACGCCAGCCGAATGCGCAAACTACTTCAAGGCAGCGGGTTATGACCCGGGTTAAGCCGGACGTGCTCTAGCCTCCACTCGGTTCCTCGCCTTTTGGCTCACGCTCACGTTGCACCAGTTCGTCAGCGTAAAACGAAACCATCATTGCTGCAGACTTGCGATGGCAATCCCGCTCGACGCCTCATCGCTCGCGACGACCAGCTCAGAAAATAATCCACCTCGATCTTGAATATGCCACACCAAGGTTTACATTTGGCGCATCGCTTGAGTTTTTGCAGAGGGCGTGAGGGTGGTGGAGGCACTTGTTTGTTCCCCCTCGATACCATAGAATAAGGTGATGCCAGCTTATGGGGTCGCGCCTCCTGCGGGAGGTGGCCATCACCTCCGGCAAAACGAGCCCCCTGTGGCCAGTGCCCACGATGTTCGTCGGATAGCGAAACGACAGTCTCAACTTAACCGCACGGAGACACCCATGGAACCATTGTTCCGCTGGGGTCGCTGGGTTGTGTTGAAGGTGAATTTCGCCTTCACAGCTATCTTGGCGACCCTCTTTGTCATGATTTATCTCACCAATCCTTGCCAGTTCTCGCTGAAGGTCAAGGTACTCGACTTCTCTTATCAGGGGAGGTGCGAAGCCATGGCCATTGATAAGCCTGGCTGATCGACCACCTTATGGCCAGTTTGCGTAGTGCTCCCAGGTTCAACCGAACCTGGGAGGCGACCATAAAGGTCATTTGCTTCCATAATCACCAGGATACGAAGTGATCCATCCCCGAGAGTTCCAGGGGTTTGAGAGGGGAAACCCTCTGTTGACATCGTAGGGGTCACAGGTTCAATCCCTGTCACGCCCACCATTCGATCCCCAGGCTTTTACAGAAGCTTAGCAAGGGCGCCGCGAGGCGCCTTTTTGCTGCCCGATTTTCAAAAGCGGGCAAATAGCAGGGGCATGAGCGGGAACTGCCGGGAACTCGAATCGTCGATTTGAAACGCCAGCCTGTGGCTTGGTGACCCCCTGAGATCGTCGGGATTGCTGGCGCCTCCAAACGGAGCCATGTGACGGGCGGGGCGGATTGCTTCGCCCCTCGCTTGTTGAACTCGTTTCCGTGGACGAACCACAGCGCTCACGCCGACAGGCCTCACCGCTCGTGATGCACGGTCTGGAGACCGTAGACCGGTGTTGGAATGCCCTCCATCCGCGCCTTGAGTTGCAGGGAGAGAAATTGCGAGTAGTGTCGCGACTGGTGGAGGTTGCCACCGTGAAACCACAGCGCTTGCTGCTGGGTCGGCTTCCACATGTTGCGTTGCTCGCCTTCCCATGGACCCGGGTCCTTCGGCGTATCGGAACCGAGCCCCCAGCATTTTCCAACCTTGTCGGCCGTCGCCTGATCGACAAGATCGGCCACCCAACCATTCATCGATCCGTAGCCCGTGGCAAACACGATGACATCGGCGGGAATTTGCTTGCCGCCGGACAGCTTGACCGAATTCTCCGTGATCTCTTCCACCTGGCCGGCCGCGAGCTTGATCTTGCCATCGATGATCAACTGGGAGGCGCCGATATCGATGTAGTAGCCCGAGCCACGACGCAGGTATTTCATGAACAGCCCCGAGCCGTCGGCACCCCAGTCGAGCTGGAAGCCCGCCTTTTCGAGAGCGGCATAGAAATCCGCGTCGCGTTCCCGCATCTGATTGTAGAGCGGAATCTGGAATTCGTGCAGGATCCGATAGGGCAGCGAAGCAAAGATCAGATCGGCCTTGGCCGTCGTGACCCCGTTCGCCAGCGCCTGCTCCGAGTAGAGCGAGCCCAGCCCGATATCCATCAGCGTTTCGGACTTCACGATATGCGTGCTCGAACGCTGGACCATCGTGACATCGACGCCGGCTTCGTAGAGCGCGGCGCAAATGTCATGCGCCGAGTTGTTGGAGCCGATGACCACGACCTTCTTGTCCTTGTAGCCATCCGGTCCGGGATGCTGCGAGGAGTGATGTTGCTCGCCCTTGAACCTTTCGCGGCCCTTGAAATCGGGCATGTTCGCCTTGGCCGACATGCCGGTGGCAAATACCAGCTGCTTCGGCTTGAGAATGACTTCCTCGCCGTCGCGATCGACGATGACGGCCCATTCCTGGCTGGTTTCATCCCATTTCGCCGACTTGGCGGCGGATCGGGTCCAGTAATTCAGCTCCATCACCTTCGTGTAGAACTCCAGCCAGTCGCCAACTTTGTCCTTGGGCGAGAAGATCGGCCAGTTCTTCGGGAAATCGATATAGGGCAGATGGTCGTACCAGATCGGGTCGTGTAGGCAGAGCGACTTGTAACGCTTGCGCCACGAATCGCCAGGCCGGTCGTTCTTTTCAAGAATGATCGTCGGTACGCCGAGCTGCCGAAGCCGGGCACCGAGCGCAATGCCTCCCTGGCCACCGCCGATGATCACGACATAGGGCTGGGTCTCGTAACCCAGCGTCCTGACCTCGTCTTCGCGCTCTTCCTTCCAGGTCCTGGCGCCGGGATTCTGGCCGTGTTTTGCACCCAGTGGCCGGGTGAAGCCGGACTTCTCCTCATGGCCTTTCAGTTCGACAAGCGTGGTGAGCAGGGTCCAGATCAGGCCGTTCTTGAAGCGAACAAGGCCATAGCCGCGCCCGACCCCGGTTTCGAAAGAGATCCAGCTCTCGAGCACACCATCGGCTTCCGTCGCCGTTTCGCCCGCCGCGACGCGCCAGTTCGATGGCTTCGCTGTCGCAAGCTGCGCTTGCAGCATATCCCGCACCTGGTCGCGGCCTTCCACGGTCTTGATGTTCCAGGTAAAGGCGACGAGGTCGCGCCAATAGCACTCATCGGCGAACATGCCGACTGCCTCGCCGATATTGCCGGCTGCAAGGGCGTTGCCGAACTTGTCGAGCAGGGCCTGAATTCGGATCGTCGGGGTCTGGTCGAGCATCTTTTCTCCTCCTGCTCACTGCACGTTCGGCGGCTCCTCGACCGCCCCTTCCTGTTTCGCCCTGGATGAGAATGGTATCGCGAGGACGGCGAGCTTCGCGGCGCGCGCCTGCAGCTTCTCCATCACGGGGTCGACGAAACTCAGATCCCGAAATGCGCGCGGCAAACGGGGAATATGCGAAAGCGACGACACCATCGACCGCTCCTCCCGAAGCGATGGTGGCATATTCAGGGCCTGCCTACAATGCGACCGTTGACGGAGGTTGATGTGGCACGGCAGGGCATGCCCCAGTCGTCGGCGGCGGACACCCTCAACAGCGACCAACACCAAAAATCAGCCCTGCAATGTCGAGCGGTTTGCCCGGGAACGGGCAATCCGCATCGGCGGCATCGGGCAGTTTCTGGTCGATGACCAGATGCGCATGGCCATGAACCTGGGACCAGAGAAGGCTCTCCAGCGACCGTCGCTCCGCTTCGCTCTGGAGGCCCATGAACGCCGCCGCCGGGGCGCAGATCTCTTCCAGCTGCCGGTACCCGAGACGGGCGTGCTCGCGCAGGGCCTCGTCCGTCCAGTCGAGAAGATTTGCCGTGAACATGAGCCGGAACAGGCCGGGATGCTGGCGCGCATAGGAAAGGTACCCCCGGAAGGCCGCACGAATCTGCTCGACGGGGGTCGGCAGCGCTTGAGCCCGCTCCTCCGCCATGGACCGCGCGAACATCTCGAACCCTGCCGTGGCCATGGCGTTCATCAAATGGCGCATGGTCGGGAAATGGTGTTCGGGGGCGGCATGGGACACGCCGACGCGGGCAGCGACTTTCCGCAGTGACAAGCCTTCCAGCCCGTTTTCCTCGATCAGCGCGAGTGCGGCCGCGAGAAGCGCATTTCTGAGGTCGCCATGATGATAGGTTTTCTTGGGTGCCATGGCATTTCATTAGCGCGGGATACGCGACAAGTCAAAAAAATCTTGACACTGACAAGATGTAGATCCATATAATCCTGACACTGACAAGATTGGGAGAGTTTGCCGATGTCGTTCGCCCAGGGATTCTCGATCGCGAGCACCGCCGCCATGGCGGGATGGCTCGCACTACTGCTCCTGCCGCGTTGGCCGGTCCTCGTGTCTGCGTTGCGCTACGGCCTCATCGGCGCGCTGTCGGTGGCATACGCCGTGCTCATCATGATCTTCTTCTTTCGCGTCGAAGGCGGTGGCTTCAACACGATCGGCGAGGTGCGTGCGCTCTTCATGTCGGACGGCGGCCTGCTGGCCGGATGGATCCACTATCTCGCCTTCGATCTCTTCGTCGGCATGTGGATCGCTCAGGAAGCCGACCGAATCGGGATGAGCCGCCTGCTTCAGGCCCCCATTCTGATCGCCACCTTCATGTTCGGGCCGATCGGCCTTCTCATCTATCTCGCCAGTCGCACGACGCTGACATTGCTGCCGTCAACCGCAAGGAGCTGATTCGATGACTATTGCCTCGACAGATTTCTCTCTCAGCGCTGGGACGGAATACAGGTTTCCTTCCCTGAGCGACCGCGCCCGCGACCTGCTGCTTCTCGCAATCGGCGTCCAGATCGCCTTCCTGATCCCAAGCGCGATCGCCTATGCCGCGGATGACCGCCTGCTCAATGACGTGAGCGTCTGGAGCAAGCCGGTCAAGTTCCAACTGTCGATCATCCTTACGCTCGGCACAGTGGCATTGCTGCTTCCACTGCTTGATGAAGGAGCGCGAGCGACCCGGACCGTCCGTGGTGCCAGCTTCGCCATGGCCATCTCGTCGACGCTGGAGATCATGTACATCGTTATCCAGGCCGCACGCGGCCGCGCGTCCCACTTCAACGAAGCCACGCCTCTCGAAGCGATGCTCTACCCGGTGATGGGCGTCGGCGCAGTCTCCATCGTGGCCGGGGCCTTCGTCATCGGCTGGGTGATCTGGCGCCACGGGCGGACCGATATGGGCGCGGGCCTGCGATCGGGTGCGGCCTGGGGTCTGATGATCGGAGCGGTCCTGACGGTGATCACCGCCGGCGTGATGTCCAGCGGCGCCATCGCCGAACCCGGCCACTGGGTCGGCGGCATCCGCAGCGATGCCAATGGGCTGTTCCTGGTCGGCTGGTCCCGCATCGGCGGCGATCTGCGGGTGCCGCATTTCTTCGCCACCCATATCATGCAAGGCCTGCCGATTCTCGGGCTGCTGCTCGATCGCTTTGCGCCGAGTCGGGCGCGCATCGGCATCTGGGCCGGAGCCGCCGCGGGTGTCTTGGTCGTCGCCGCGACATTCATCCAGGCCGCGATGGGCGTGCCTTTCCTCTAGAAGACCGACGTCACCAGATAGAACGTAGCCGAGACGATCGCCGCCGCTGGCAGCGTGATGATCCAGGCGATCAGGATGTTGCTCGCCAATCCCCACCTTACGGCGGTGACGCGGCGGGCGGCGCCCACGCCGACGATGGCACCGGTAATCGTGTGCGTCGTGGAGACAGGAATGCCCAGCCAGGTGGCGCCGAACAACGTCAACGCGCCGCCGGTCTCGGCGCAGAAACCCTGCATCGGATTCAACTTCGTGATCTTCGATCCCATCGTGTGCACGATCCGCCAGCCGCCGAACAGGGTGCCAAGCGCCATCGCCGTCTGGCAGGTGATCACCACCCAGAACGGCACGAAGAAGGTGCTGCCGAGATAACCTTGCGAGAACAGAAGCACGGCGATGATTCCCATCGTCTTCTGCGCATCGTTGCCGCCATGACCGAGGGAATAAAGCGAGGCGGAGACGAACTGCATGACGCGGAACGTCTTGTCCACGGCGAACGGCGTCTGCCGCACGAACAGCCAGGAAACGACCAGCACCAGGAACAGCGCCAGCAGGAAACCGATCATCGGCGACATGAAGATCGCCAGGACTGTCTTGAACAGGCCCGCGAAGACGATGGCCGAACCGCCCGTCTTGGCAAGCCCCGCGCCCACCAGCCCGCCGATCAGCGCATGCGACGAACTCGATGGAATGCCGTAGATCCAGGTCACGATATTCCAGATGATTGCCCCCATCAGCGCAGCGAAAATCACCTGCGGCGAGACGATTGCCGGATCGATGATGCCGGTACCGAGCGTTTCCGCCACATGCAGGCCGAAGAAGAGAAAGGCGATGAAATTGAAGAACGCCGCCCATGCCACCGCATATTGCGGCCTCAGCACCCGGGTCGATACGATCGTCGCAATCGAATTTGCCGCATCATGCAGGCCGTTCAGGAAATCGAAGAACAGCGCGATGGCGATAAGGCCGATCAGCAGGGGAAGCGCGAGCGTGGCATCCATCATACATTCTCGATCACGATGCCACTGATCTCATTGGCCACGTCCTCGAACCGGTCGATCACCTTTTCGAGTTCCGAATAGATCTCGCTGCCGATGAGATAGGCCATGGCGTTGCCGGCACCATGGTCGCGGAACAGGTTCTTGAGTCCTTGTTCATAGAGCTCGTCCGACCGGCCCTCGACGCGCGTCACCTCTTCGGCAATCGCGCTCAGCCGTGTGGCATTGGCGCCCATCTTGTCGAGAAGCGGTATCGCCTCGGAGATCAGCCGGGCGGCTTCAGCGATCAGTTCGCCCATTTCCCGCATGCCGGGGTCGAACGTCTTCCGTTCGAAGCGGCGAATGGTCTTGACCGTCTTGTGCATCATGTCGATCGCATCATCCATAGACTGGATGAGATCCTTGATGTCGCCGCGATCGAAGGGCGTGATGAAGCTGCGGCGAACAGCCAACAATACGTCGCGCGTAATGTCGTCGGCCTTGTGCTCGAGATCGATGATCGTCTGGCAATGGGCTTCGAGATCGCCCTCGCCCGCAAGCAGGTCACGCATGGCGTTGGCGGCAGCGTTGACCGTGCGGGAATGCTGCTCGAACAGATCGAAGAACTTGTCCTCGCGCGGCATGAGTTTCTTGAACAGGCTGATCATCGGTGCGGCCACTGTGTTAATGTCATAAATCTGTCATAAATGACGAATGCGCGAGGGGAAAGGGCGCTTTCAAAACCTTGTGGGACAGATGAAAATTGCCGATCCGAGATCGCTCTATGATGATTGACGCCGATAGACCGATTTATTTCGCCGGCGAATGAATGTAACCTTGTTTTTGCGGTTAGATTCGACAGCATGCAGAATTTTGAGGAGACATTCGCCAGCAGATGGAATCGACGATCGTCATGATCAACCTGTTCGGCGCGGTTGCGCTGCTGCTCTTCGGCCTGGCCCAGGTTCGAGACGGCGCGACGCGTGCCTTCGGCGCCCGGCTGCGCACCGGGCTCGCCAGCGGCACACGCGGCAGTTTCCGGTCATTCTCGTCGGGTTTCATCGCGACGATCGTACTTCAGAGTTCCACCGCGACCGCGCTGATGGTCGCCTCCTTCGTCGAGCGCGATCTGGTGGCGCCGGCGATGGCGCAGATCGTTCTTCTTGGCGCCAATGTCGGTACCGCCGTCACGGCGTGGATTGTCTCCACCGGCATCGAATGGCTGTCGCCACTCATTATTCTTGTTGGCATTGTCTTGTACCGGCGCTCGTCGACGGCGCAGAAAGGCATGGGCACTGCACTTGTCGGCGTAGGACTGATGCTGCTCTCGCTGCAGCTGCTGGGCCTGGCGACCGGCCCAATCCGCCATTCGCCGGCGCTCGCGGCCTTCATCGAGCTTCTCGACAATGCCTGGGTCGTGGCGATGATCTTCGCCGCCGTACTCGCCGCGCTGTCGTCATCGAGCCTCGCGGTGGTCGTCCTGATCATGTCGATCGCATCAACCGGCGCTCTGTCTCCGGGCTTGACAGTGGCGCTCGTTCTCGGAGCCAATCTCGGTGGCGCCGTGCCACCGGTTCTCTCAACGCTCTCGGCGCCGGCCACCACGCGGCGCGTGACCTATGGCAATCTGATCGTCAGGGCAGCCGGATGCCTGATCACGCTTCCGCTCGCGGGCTATCTCGGTACCTTCCTTCACGACCTGCCGTTCTCGCCGGCCAAGATGCCCGTCGATGCCCATCTCGCCTTCAATCTCCTGCTGGCCGCAGTCGCCTGGCCACTGTCGCCGGTGCTCAGCCGGATGATGACGCGGATTGTGCCGGATGACCCGAAGGGCGACGACGGCCCGAAGTTTCTCGATGTGCAGGCGCTCGAATCACCCGTCGTGGCGCTTGCCAATGCCACCCGCGAAGTGCTCGGCATCGGCGACCTGATCGAAAAGATGCTGATCCAGTGCCAGAAGTCCTTCGCGCAGAACGATCTGGCGCCGATGCGCGAGGTCGCCGCGCTGGAGAAGAAGGTCGACCGGCTGCAGCAGGAGGTGAAGATCTATCTCTCGCGCCTCGGCCGCGCCAAGATCGATCAGGCCAACGACCGGCGCTCGATCGTCATCATCGAATATGCGATCAATCTCGAACATATCGGCGATATTATCGAAAAAGGCCTGAACGACCAGGTCACCAAGAAGATCTCCAAGGGGCTGACCTTTTCCGAGGATGGCTACCAGGAACTGAAAAGCCTTTTCGATATGACGATCGACAATCTTCGCATTGCCCAGACGATATTCGTCACCGGCGACGAAGCCCTTGCCCGTCAACTGATGGAAGTGAAGGTGCATGTCCGCCGGCTGGAGAAGCAATCTTCCGGTCGTCATCTTGAACGTCTTCGCGACGGCCGTGCCGACAGCCTCCAGACCAGTTCGCTGCACCTCGACATGCTGCGCGACCTCAAGCGCATCAATGCCCATATCGTCTCGGTCGCTCATCCGATTCTCGACGAAAGCGGGCTGTTGATCGAGAGCCGCCTGCGTAGCTGACACCTGCGAACATCTCACCATATAGAGCCAAATTTCTGACACGATCGTTACAAAATCGGGAAATGCGGGCCAAAGCGGCGCGTGAAATTCCTATATGGCAGCGCTACCACATGGCTTCACGGTGCCATCTTGGGGATTTTCCTCACATAAAACCACAGAAACCCACATCAATGAACGTTTCTGTATCAATTGGCTGCGGCTCGCGACATCATGGTGAAACAAACTCTTCTTAATTATGTTCTCAACAAGGCGGCCGGGGAGACGGTCTAGCCGGGGACAATCAGATGAGCAACATCGGAAATCAGATCGTAGCCGTCGTAGCCACCCTGTCGGGTTTTGTCGCTCATGACTTCCTGTCCGAAGCAAAAACAGTCTCCACCACCGACACCAACATCGTTGTCGCCGCAGCAAACGTCGATCCCATCGTCACGCGTTCGGTCAACTTGGAAAGCCTGTCGGTCAAATTCATCGAGACTGCCGCCATCGCCCCTGCGGCCATGCCAGCCGCTCCGGCAAGCGGCGTCACGATCCGCACCGCTGCTGTAAAATTCGATGACAGCGAAACCGCCTTTGCGAGCGTCAACAATGTGCGTGGGAACGGGATCCCGGTTGAAACCTCGGTCTCCGACCGCGACGCAGGATATATCCGCTAGAATAAAGTGCCACATCCTCCCAAGGACCGGGCCACGGAAAAGGCGCGCTGCACCCAGCGCGCCTTTTCTCATTCTTGAAGACCAGGTTTCAGTTGGCCGGTTCGAAGACGTAACCTTCGCCACGCACTGTCTTGAGGACCGGGGGCATGGAGGGATCGGTCTCGATCTTCTTGCGCAGACGCGCGATCCTGATGTCGAGGCTGCGATCCGCCTGTGACAGGGGCCGTCCGAAGGCCAGCTCGCAGAGCCGGTCGCGCGACAGGATCTGCCTTGGATGCCGGGCGAATGTCTCGAGCAGGTCGAAATCCATGCTGGACACTTCGATCTCTATCCCCTCGGGCCCGAACACACGCCGGCCATCCATATCAAGTTCATACGGGCCGAGATTGAGAACCTGCCGGGTTCGGGATGGCTTCTCCACCTTCGCCGGCATGCGGCGCAGCACGCTGCGCACGCGGGCCAGCAATTCCCGCACTTCGAAAGGCTTGGACAGGTAATCGTCGGCCCCGTTCGAAAGTCCGCTCACCTTGCTGTTTTCGTCGGCATTCGCGGTCAGCATGATGATTCCCATGCGCTCGCCGGCATTGCGGAGCCGCTTGACGATCGACAGGCCGTCTTCGCCTGGCATGTTCACATCCATCAGGATGATATCCGGACTGGTACTCACCAGCAGCCGGTCGAGCGCCGCGCCATTCTCGGCGGCACTGACGGCGAAACCCTGCATGGACAGATAGTCCTCGATCATGCCGCGAAGGCCCGCCTCGTCATCGACGACTATGATATTCACGTCTGACATTTACACATTCTCTCTTTGGTCTTCCGCCGCGCCCTCTTCGGCCGCAGCAAGTAATCTTTCGTTTTTGTCCAGCATCGGCCGCAGCGCCGAACGCAGGGCCGATAATTCCAGTGGCTTGACGATCACCGGGACATCGCTCGAATTGGTGTTGATCTCCGGGCCCAGCGCATCGCCGGTCATGATCACAACACGGTCAGCCAGATCCGGGCGCTTTGCCGCAATGAAGGCCATGAGCTTGTCGCCACTGACATCGGGCATGCGCAGATCGGTCAGCACGGCATCGAAAGGCGTGCCCTTGCGCAACAGGGTCTGCGCCTCCCGTCCGCTCGAAACAGCCGTCACCTCGACACCCTCGACCGTCAGATATTCGCTGACATAGCGGCCGATGGCAGGCTCGTCATCGACGACGAGGAGCTTGCCCGAGAGCCGGAACGTCGCCTCTTCGAGGCCCGCATCGGGCCGTAAGCCCACAGCGGTGACGGGCAGCCGGATCCGGCAGATCGTGCCGCCGCTATCGGCGTTGTCGAGGAAGATGGTGCCGCCATGTGCCTGGACGATACGAAGGCAGACGGAAAGACCGATGCCCGTGCCGACGCCCTGCGGCTTGGTGGTGAAGAACGGCTCGAACACCCGCTTCCTGATGTCCTCGGGAATACCGTGGCCGCTGTCCCTGAGGTCGATCGCGATCTGTTCGCCTTCGAACCGGCTTTCGACGTCGAGCGTGCGGGCGCCATCTATGCCCATCATCGCCTGCTGTGCATTGAGCACGATGTTCATGAACACCTGGTGCATCTGGTCGGGATCGGCGAGCGTCGCCGGCAGCTTGTCCGCCCTCTTCCGCACCACCGTCACGCCATTGCTGCGCAGGCCATAGGCCGCGAGTTCCAGCACGTCGTCGATGACCGTATCCATATCCACGCTGCGTTTTTCGATCGGCTTGGACCGGGCCATGGAAAGGAAGGTCTTGACGATGCGTCCGCAACGTTCGGCTGCCGAATGAAGCTCGCGCGTCCTGCGTTTCGTCGCTTCGTCGGTCGCCATTTCATTGAGCATGCCGGCATAGCCGACCACGATCGACAAGGGATTGTTGAGTTCGTGCGCCACGCCAGCCAGCAGCGAGCCAAGGGCCGCGAGTTTCTCGCTTTGATGCAGCGCGCCGCGCTGCTGGTCGAGTTCGAGCTCGGCGAGCTTCTCGCGCGTCTGGTCGACGACGAAGACGCCCGCCCCGGTGATCTCGCCGGTATGCGCGCGCAGTGGAAAGCGGATGAAGAGGCTGTAGAGGAACGGATCGAGCGAGGGATGATGCTGTTCTTCCAGCTGCATCGTGCCAGTTTCTAGCACCCGCGCGATGGACCGGTCCATGGCTTCGGCTTCCTCCGGCGGCAAGAGGTCTATCGTCTTCTTGCCGATCACCTCGTCCGCCCGTTTCTTGAGCCGCTTCAAGGCCTCGGGATTGGCCATGGTGAAATGACCGTCCAGGTCCTTGGCCAGCATCGCCACGGGCGCATAATTCAGGAAGGCGGACATTCGTGCCTCGCTGATGCTGAGTGCCTCCTGGGCCTCTCTCTTCTCGGTCACATCGCGACCGATCGCCTGGATCTCGACGAGCTTTCCATCAGCGTCGAAAATACCGGTATCCGTCCATTCCTCCCAGTGAATGGCATCGTTTTTCAGCGTCCGGCAGCGGATCACGATCGTCTCCGAGGGATGGCCGGGCGTAAGCGACGCGATATAGGCGCGGTGGCGCTCCCTGTCCTCGGGCACGACGAGTTCGAAGTCGCTCCGGCTGCGGTCCAGCATTTCCTCGAGCGTCACGCCGAGATAACGGCAATAGGCATCGTTGGCGAAGGTCGGGTAACCCTCCCCATCATAACGGACCACCAGCTCGGTCTGGGTTTCGACGACGTTGCGATAGCGCTCCTCACTCTCGCGCAGCTTCATCTCGGCGGTTTTGGAATCCGTGATGTCGCGCAGAAGAATGACGCGCCCGCCATCCGGCATGACGCTCTGCCTCGCCGCGACCCATCGTCCGTTGTCGAGCTGCCGCTCGATATCAACGCCATTGCTGCCGGCCCAGATGCTATCGACGAAATCGCGCACGTCGCGCCCGACAAACAGCTTTTCGCGCTGCTCTTCGGACAGGTGCCAGGTCAGCGCCTCGTTGAAGAAGGCCAGCTTTCCGTCCGGCCCGATAATGGCAAACCCGTCGCGAAGACTCGCGGTCGCCGCCAGGAAGCGAGCTTCGCTCTCCTCGAGTTGCGCCTGATACCGCCGGCTGCTGGCGAAAGCGTTGGAGACGACGCTGAATTGCTTGCGCCAGATCGACGGCAAGGCGGGCGGGATCGCCTGCGAGCCCGACGCGTGATCGCTGATATAGCGCGCCAGCCGCAGGCTCGGGACAATGTAGGTGCGGTGCAGGAAATAGAAGATGCCGAAAACCGTCGCCACCAAGCCTGCCAGGATGAAGAGAAACGGTGCGAAGCGCGGCAGCAGGAAGATCCGCAGTTCCTCGTTTGGAACCAGATAGACAAGCTTGTAGCCCGTGATCCCGAACCTGCGGGTCAGCACCCTGAAATCGTCCCGCCGCTCGAAATTGAGGCCTGGCGTATCGGTCAATCCGAAATCCGTGGCATCAAGGCTCGCGATGTGTTGCTTGAGGCGAACACGATCCTCATCGTGCATCTCGCCATTGATGCTGACGACATTGTTGTGCGTGTCGAGAATGGCCGCGAGACCGATCTCCGGCTTGAACAGATCAAGCCCCATGGAAAGCCGAAGCCGTGCCAGTTGCGGCCCCGCACCCTCGAGCGAGGAACTGACAAGCCCATGCTGTTCATTGGCCTTGCCGGCGAGATCGTTGAGCAGCGCTGCGCGCTGACGAACGTATTGGTCCGCCGCCAGGCCGATGATCAGGACGGCGAGCGGCAGGAAACAAAGGAACAGAAGCCGAGGAGAAGGGCCGATGCCGGCGATCTTGGTTGCCATGACGTCTTCACGCTCCCGCACGCTTGTCGCAAGTTTCTCCAATACAACTCCATGCGCGGGGCGGAATTCAATCATTTTCTCCCATTATTCGCCGAATGTTTCATCAGGATGTCGCCAAGCGCGGCGCAATTGGGGCGCCGGCAAGCAGAATTGTGACACCGGCCGCGAAATGACATCCGGATCAGGCGCAACTCATTGCTTTTCCTAGGCGTCTGGACGATATTTCACTTCGCGGCTTTGTAGCGGGAACAGAAGTCCGGGGATCAGATGGCGGAACTCATTGTTGTCGATGACGATCAGGGCTTGAGCGGCATGTTGATGGATTACCTGACGATGTCGGGACATTCCGTTCGTGTCGCCGGGAGCGCCGTCGAACTCGATACCTTGTTCGCCGCTGCACCCGCCGAACTCCTCATTCTGGATGTCAGCCTGCCGGGCGAAGATGGCTTCAGCATCGCTCGCCGCATGCGCCAGTTGGCCGATATCGGCATCATCATGCTGACCGGCGCCGGCGAAATGGTCGATCGCGTCGTCGGACTCGAAATCGGCGCCGACGACTACGTCACCAAGCCTTTCTCACTGGCCGAAATGTCGGCCCGCATCGAAGCCATCCTCCGACGCCGCCGCGCGCGCGGCGCCAATGTCATGCCGTTCGGCGCCTTCTCCCTCGATCTCAAACGCTGGGCGCTTTTCGACACGAAGGGCGAGCAGATACAGCTTTTCCCGACCGAGATCGACCTGGTCGCCGCCTTCGTCACCAACCAGGGCAAGCTGATGAGCCGCGACGAACTTCTGAAGCTCGCGCCCGGCAATGGCTCCGACCCGATCGACCGCTCGATCGACAAGCGCATCGAGCGGCTGCGCCGCAAGCTGGAAAAGCAGGGCCTGGAGGCCGACATCATCCAGACCGTGCGCAGCGACGGCTATATCTACAAGGGACCATTGAGCCGGGCGTGAGAGATTTTCTAACCCTCTCTTAACCCTGATGTCGCATTGTGATACGGAAGCCTCAATCTCTTTGGCCTGCGCCAAATTGACGACACAAGCGTGTCGCAAGGAGACGGGCGCATGACACACGCATCAGGGATCCCTAGAGCCTCGCACATGACCACCAACTTGATGTACTTTTCCAAAACGATGAGCCGCCTGTCCTTAGGCGCATTCGTGAGTGCGACCGTGCTGCTTGCCGGCTGCTCCGGCGGCCTCGATGCACTCGCGCCTTCGACGGATATCACGCCGAAGCTCGCCCGCGAGATCAAATCCAAGGGCTTCAATCAGCAGGACGCGGTTCTGGTCCGCATCTTCAAGGAAGAGAGCGAACTCGAAGTCTGGAAGAAGAAGGCGTCGGGCCAGTACGCGCTGTTCAAAACCTATCCGATCTGCCGCTGGTCGGGAAAGCTCGGTCCCAAGAAGAAGATCGGCGACCGCCAGGCGCCCGAGGGCTTCTACCAGGTCGATATGGGCCTGCTCAATCCGAAGTCCCAATATTATCTCAGCTTCAATCTCGGCTATCCCAACCGGCTGGAAAGCGCACTCGGCTATACCGGCGAAGCCCTGATGGTGCATGGCGCCTGCTCGTCATCGGGCTGCTACGCCATGACGGATGCGCAGATGGCGGAACTCTACCCGGTCATACTCAAGGCGATGCAGAGCGGCCAGCGCTCCTTCCAAGTCCAGGCCTATCCCTTTCGCATGACATCAGCCAACATGGCTGAGCATGCGGGCGACCCCAACATGGCCTTCTGGCAGAACCTGAAGCAGGGCTATGACAGTTTCCAATCGACGAAGCGCGAGCCGAGCGTCTCGGTCTGTAACGGCAAATATCAATTCAACAAGAACTTTGTCGAAGACCCGGAAAGCCCGCTCGGTGCCTGCCCGGCCGTTGTGGGTCAGTCCGATATGGTCGCCGACGCGGTCCCCGCGACCCGCGAGATCGTGATGCAAACCCGCATCACCGAGCATTCCTATGTCGATGGCGGCATGCATCCACAGTTCCGCGAACAGCTCAAGCGCTACGGTGCCAAGAGCTTCTCCGCGAAGACTTCGACGCGGAAATATCCAGTCAGCCGGCCGGAAGCAGCACTTTCGGATCCGTTCACCCCGGCGAACTGACGTCTTAAGGTTCAGGCCGAGCGCGGGCCAAAGCGCTCGCCAAGCACGATCGTCACGCCCGCCGCGAATATCAGTGCCGCGCCGAAGACAATATTGTGATCGGGGATGTCGCCCCAGATGGCGAAGCCCAGGATGAACGCCCAGACGAGCGACGTATATTCGAACGGCGCCAGGATCGACACCGGCGCGCGCCGCATGCCCTCGAACATCGCGAACTGGCCGAGCGCCGCGATCACGCCGGTCAGCGACGTCAGCAGCAATTGGCCTGATGTGACCGGCACCCAATAAAACACCAGCCCCATGCCGGTGAACAATCCGAGCAGGAAATTCGATATCGTCATCTGCACGATCGTCCGCTCGCTCAGCGCCGTCTTGCGCAATAGAACCGTGGAAATCGCCCAGAAGATAGCCGCCTGTAGCGCCAGCCATACCGGCCAGGAGAGCTTCAGCCCGGTGCTGATCATGTCGGTCGCCACCAGCACCCCGACAAAGCCGATCACGACGGCCATCCAGCGT
Source organism: Rhizobium sp. TH2 (assembly GCF_024707525.1). Taxonomy (NCBI): domain Bacteria; kingdom Pseudomonadati; phylum Pseudomonadota; class Alphaproteobacteria; order Hyphomicrobiales; family Rhizobiaceae; genus Rhizobium; species Rhizobium sp. TH2. Next base: position 4,399,208 of record NZ_CP062231.1, read on the forward strand.
ACGGGCGGCACCTCTTCCTTGAGGATCGGCACGGCCAGAATCGTGATCAGAATCGGTGCTGCGTAATAGAGCGTCGTCAGTTCAGCGAGGCCCAGCGTTCGCGCGGCGTTGTAATAAGAAAGCCAGGCCGCGAGTAGCAGCAATGTCCTGAGAAGCATCGGCTTCACTATGGGCGAATGGATTGCCTCTCGCACCACCTGCCCTCGGCCAATCGCCAGGCAGATCGCGAGGATCGTCACCGACCGCACAAACAGGATCTGGATGACCGGGATGGACACGACCAGCCATTTCACCGATGCATCCTGCAGCGAGAACAGGAAATAGGCTGCCACGGTGGACAGCACGCCGGCAAGAACGGTTTTGGACATGAATGCTCCGACGAGCGTGAGAGGCGCCCGCGGCAATTGCGAACCGTATCTTACTAGCCCAATTCGTGACCGGGGCAAAGGCTCTTTATACGGTCGTATATCGACGTCGGAGAAGGGTCGAGGTTCCTCCGCGCGTCACTCCGGAAAGCTGGGCAGTCACTACCGAACGTAGCGGTCTACTCGCCCTTCGGCGGATCGCCTTTTGGAGGCGTGTCGTCGTCCACCGGCATGCTGCCGGTCATATCGAGCCGGTCCTCCATCTTGCCGACGAGAAACAGAATGGAAATGCCCGCGACGACCGCCGCAAATCCAATCACCCAATGGCCGAAGCCGAGGCAGAGGCCGATCGCACCCGCCAGCCATAGGCTGGCGCCCGTCGTGATGCCATGAATCTCCCCACGCGAGAGCACGATCGTGCCGGCTGCGAGAAAAGCAACGCCGGCCGTCACCGCTTCGATCACGCGCAGTGGATCGGGCTTGAAATTATCCGAGGCAAGAGCTGCCGTATGAATGGCTTCGATCGAGATGATCGAGAAAACCGCGGCGGCAAGGGCCACCATGATGTGCGTTTTCAAACCCGCCGGCCGGTTTTTGGCCTCGCGCTCGAAGCCGATGATCCCGCCGAGCAGGATCGCGCCCACGAAGCGGGCGAAGATGACGGGATAGCCGATGCGGCTGGCGGGGAACATGTCGGCGAGAATGGCATCCATGGCCGTAGGAACGCCGACCCCCTCTCCTGGGTTCCGGCTATCAGCCGCGCTTGACGCCGGGCAGCACGCAGAGCATCTCGTAAAGCAGGTTGGCGCCGATCAGTGCCGTATTGCCGGAGGGGTCGAAGGGCGGCGAGACCTCGACCAGATCGCCGCCTACCAGATTGAGCCCCGCGCAGCCACGAATGATTTCCAGCGCCTGCCATGTCGTCAGCCCACCGATCTCGACGGTGCCGGTGCCCGGCGCGAAGGCGGGATCGAGGCTGTCGATGTCATAGGTCAGGTAAACCGGCGCGTTGCCGATCCTGGCCCGCACCTCCTCCATCAACGGCTTCATCGATTTGCCCCAGCACTCCTCGGCCTGCACCACGGTCCAGCCCTTGCCGCGCGCCCAGTTGAAGTCCTCCGGCGAATAGCCGGTGCCACGCAGGCCGATCTGGAACACCTTGTCGTTCTGCAGCAGCCCGTCGTCATAGGCGCGGCGGAACGGCGTGCCATGCGCAATCTTCTCGCCGAACATCTCGTCATTGATATCGGCATGGGCATCGATATGGATCAGCGCCACCGGCCCGTGCTTCTTGGCTATCGCGCGCAGGATCGGATAGGTCAGTGTGTGATCGCCACCGAGCGTCAGCGGAATGCAGGGGTGCTTGAGGATATCGTTGTAAAAGGCGGTGATGATATCGACCGACTTCTTCAGATCGAACGTATTGATCGGCACATCGCCGATATCCGCCACCTGGATGGAATCGAATGGCGCGGCACCCGTTGCCATATTGTAAGGCCGCAGCATGCAGCTTTCCTGCCGGATCTGACGCGGCCCCAGCCGTGTGCCCGGCCGGTTCGACGTGCCGACATCGAGCGGGATGCCGACAAAGCAGGCATCGAGGCCCTCGGCCGTCGGCTGAGTCGGCAGCCGCATCATCGTACCGGGACCGGCGAAACGGGGCATTTCGTTGCCGCCGAGCGGCTGGTTGAAATTGTGTTCGGACATTGCGTCAACCTCATTGCTAAATAGCGTCTGGGTTTTACCCCTCACCAAGCGCGTCCAGGCACTCAACTTCGTTTCGTGCGGACTTGCTATCCTCTCCCACAAGGGGCGAGGTAATCACGTCGCACCGCATCACCAAAACCTCGGCGCCGCAGCAGGGCGAGACGGCTGTTGCGATTTACCTCTCCCCTTGTGGGAGAGGATACGAAGGCCGGGCGAGCTACGCGAGCCCTTAGCCGAAGTTGGTGAGGGGTGAATTCTATCGGAGAAACAACTAACCCGCCGCCGCCACCTTCACCGCCTCGTCCCTGACCGAATCCCCGAACACGATCATGCTCGGCTCGCCGCGCTCGTTCGCCTCGAGCAGCGCCGCCCGCAATCCGTCGAGATCATTCACCATCTCCGCATGCCAGCCATAAGCGCGGCCAATGCCGATGAAATCCGGCGTGTAGAGATCGACGCCGAGCGGCGGGATATTCTTCGACACCATGTAGGACTTGATCTCGCCATAGCCCTTGTTGTCGAAGAGCAGCATGATGACGGGTAGTTTCGCTTCCTTCGCCGAGGCAAGCTCTGCGATCGCGAACTGCACGCCGCCGTCGCCGGCGAGGATCACGACGGGCGCATCCGGAGCCGCGACCTTGGCGCCGATGCCGGCCGGCAGGCCATAGCCCAGCGTGCCGTAGCCGGTGGCGGAATTGAAATATTGCGCAGGGGCGGCGGACGAGAATCCGAGATTTCCGGCATAGACCAACTGGGTCGAGTCGCCGGCGAAAATCACGCCGGGCAGCGCGTCGCGCACCATGTCGAGGATGTGCAGGTCACCGCGCATCTGCTCGGTCAGGTCCTGAGTTTCGCCCTTCTCGCGTGCACTAGCGGCGCGGGCCTCGCCACGCCGCCCGGTGCGATCCACGAGATCGAGGAGCAGGGCCGCGCTTGCCCTCGCATCGCCAGCAACGCCGATTTCCGGCAACCATGTGCGCATGATCTGGGTCGGGTCGATGTCGATGCGGATCAGCTTGCCGGGGATTTCGAAGAAGCCGTCCTCATACATGTCGTAGTCCGTCGGCCCAAGTTCGGTGCCGATGGCAAGAACCACGTCCGAGGACTCGATGAGTTCCCGTGTTGCCTTGAAGCTTGGGGAGATCGAAATGCCCAAGGGATGACCCGGCGGCAGGATGCCGCGTCCGTTGGTGGTCATCGCCACCGGCGCATCGAGTTTTTCGGCGAGTTCAGCGATTTCCGTGGCTGCCCATTTGGCGCCTCCGCCAACGAGAATGATCGGAGCCTTGGCCGCATTGAGCAGCGCCGCGGCCTTCCCGAGCTCTTCCGCCGAAGGCACCGGCAGCGCGACTCGCGCCGGATTCTCGGGCACGCTGAGATGCCCGGCATCGGCGAGCATCACATTGATCGGCAGTTCGATATGGACGGGGCGCGGCCGGGCACTGTCGAACACGGCAAAGGCACGTGCCAGCGCCGGCGCCAGTTCTTCCGGGCGGTTGACCGTATAGCTGGAAGCGGAGACCTGGCTCACCAGTGCCTGCTGGTTGGGAAGCTCGTGCAGCCAGCCCTCGCCCGAACCCATGCGGCCATGGCTGTTGACGGTCGAAATCACCAGCATCGGAATCGAATCGCCATAGGCCTGGCCCATGGCCGTGACGATATTGGTCATGCCCGGCCCGGTGATGATGAAGCAGACACCCGGCTTGCCCGACACGCGCGCATAGCCATCCGCCATGAACCCGGCACCCTGCTCATGCCGTGGCGTGATGTGGCGGATCGAGCTCCCCGCCAGCCCACGATAGAGCTCCACCGTGTGCACGCCGGGGATACCGAACACGGTATCCACGCCATAGGCTTCCAGCAATTTCGTCAGATACATGCCCGTGCTGATCACGTCCCGCTCCCGTCGATTCTTTTAATTCTACAAACGTATAATTTATCTGGGAATTGTCCAGCGCCGCGTCAGGCCTTTTTCGAAGCCAGGGTGGAAATCACCGTCTTGCCGACGATCGCGGCGATCACAAGCACGATCAGCACCACCGAGATGGCGGCAATCGCCGGATCGATATTGTCACGCAGCCCCATCCACATCATGCGCGGCAGCGTCACTGCATTGACCGAGGTTATGAACAGCGTCACGCCGATCTCCTCCCAGGAGAGAACGAAAGCGAGGAACGCCGCGGTGAAGACCCCGAACTTGATATTGGGCAGGATCACCCGGAAAATCCGCTGCGTCATGCTGGCGCCGAAGCCGCGTGCGGCAAGATCGATCCGGCGATCGACCTGGGCCAGCGCCACCGTGATCAGCACCACCGCGAAGGGTGCGATCATCACGGCATGCGCGATCGCCACTCCGACCACCGTGTCGTAGCCGATCACGTCGTTGACCTTGGAAAGCGAGGTCAGGAAGAAATACAGCGTGATAGCGGAAACCACCGGCGGCGCCACCATCGGCAGCAGCACGAAACCGTAAAAGGCGCCGGGATAAAGCGGCCGGTACATCCACATGCCCAGGCTGAAAGCCAAGGCCAAGGCCGTCGAGATCGCCGAACTCAGGACAGCGATCCTGATCGACAGCCAGGTCGCCTGCAGCCAGGCTGGGTTCTCGATCAGCGCCATATAGTGGCGAACCGACCAGTTGCCTGATGGCATCGACAGGAACCGTGCCGGCGTGAAGGACACCGGAATGACGGCAAACAGCGGCAGCAGCAGGAAGATGGCAACCACGGCGGCAAGCAGAATGGCGATCGGGCTCGGCTTTTCCATTATTTCACCATCCCGCCCGGCTTGGCATAGCGCATCAGCAATGCCAGCAGCAGCCCGACAATCAGCATCATCAGCACGCTGATCGCAGCGCCCAGGCCCCAGTCTGGGCTCTGGAACAGCCGGAGATAGATGAGTTCCGCCGCCATGACGCTGCGGCCGCCACCGAGAATGGCGGGCGTGATGAAGAAGCCTAGTGAAAAGACGAAGACCATGATCGCGGCGCCGAGAATGCCCGGCGCGGTCATCGGCAGGAATATCTGCCAGAACGTCCGCATCCGCGATGCCCCCATGCCGCGCGCGGCGAGCAGTACGCGCTCGTCGAGGCTGCGCATGGCTGACGCGATCGGGAACACCGCGAAGGGAATGAGGAAATGCGTCATGCCAAGCACGACGCCGAGTTCGTTGCGCACCATGGTCAGCGGCTCGGCAATCACCCCCAGCTGCGTCAACCAGGTGTTGATCAACCCGCGATTGGAAAGCAGCGCCACCCAGCCGAAAGCGCGCGTCAGGACCGAGATCCAGAACGGGATCAGGATGCAAAGCTCGGCGATCAGCCGCTGCGTCGGCGAACCCCGCACCCAGACGAGCGCGATCATGTAGGCCATGGCCACGGCGAGCACGGTGACGAAGAAGCAGATCCGGAAGGTGCGGATGAAGACCGAGATGATCAGCGGATCGGTAACCGCCCGGCCATAGTTAGAGACACCAAGTTCGGGTAGCGTCACACTCCAGCGCACGACACCGAGAAAGGGAATGGCATAGGCGAGCAGCAGGAACAGCATCAGGGGGCCGAGCAGCAGCGCTGGCTTGAGATAGTCCGATCGCATGTCTTGGCCTCCTTTCTTTTGGTTCAAAAAGACCCCGCCCCGCACCCCTCCCCACAAGGGGGAGGGGCCAATCCATAGCCCCCTCCGCGACTCCTCCAACGCTTGCTGCAAGTGGCAAAAGTCGGGTGAAGGCAAGGCGGTGCCGCAGGTTAAGCCCCTCCCCCTTGTGGGGAGGGGTTTGGGGCGGGGTCTTAAATCACATCAAGCCGCGATGATCTTCGTATACTCGTCCAGCGCGGGACCGTAATTGGTCTCGTACCAGGCCATATCCAGCGCGATCTGCTTGCCCATGTTCTCCGGATCGACCGGGTTGAGCCGCTTCTGGTCCGCCGGAACCAGCGCATCGGCTGCCGGGTTTGCCGGGCCCTGTCCGAGCTTCTCGAACATCACGAGCTGCTTCTTCGGGTCCTGCGCGGAAGCGATGAACTTCATCGCATTTTCCTTGCCGCCCGGATTGCCCTTGAGTACGGCCATCGCGCCCGGCGAGATCAGGCCCTGGTCCCAGATGAACTTGATCGAACCGCCGGAATCCTTCTCGATCAGGCCGGCACGCGTCGACCAGATCAGCGCCATCGAGACTTCGCCGTTGAGCAGAACCGACTGGCTCTCCGCGCCGCCACCCCAATAGGAGACGACATTGTCCTTGAAGGCAGCGATCTTGTCATGCGCGCGCTTGAGGTCGAGCGGGTAGAGCTTATCAGGCGCCACGCCATCGGCGAGGAGTGCCGCTTCCCACATGCCAGCGCCCCACTTGTAGAGCGAGCGCTTGCCGGGGAATTTCTCCACGTCGAAGAAATCCGCCATGCCGGTCGGCACCTTGTCGCCGAACTTCGAGGCGTCATAGGCGATGATGTAGGAGAAGAAATAGGTCGAGGCCGCATATTCCCAGCCGAAGCCCGGGCGGAACTTGCTCTTGTCGACGATTGCATAGTCGATCGGCTCCATCAGGCCCTTCTTGCCGAGCGCCTGCGCCGAGAACGGATCGGCGTCGACGATATCCCAGCTCGGCTTGCCGCTTTCGACCTGCGCGGCGATCGCGCCTTCGGTCGGGCCGGAGCCGTCTTGCTTCACCGTCACGCCGGCTTCGGTCGCGAATGCCTTGCCATAGGCCTCGTCATAGGCGGTCATGGCATCGCCGCCCCAATTGACGAAAACCAGTTCGTTGGCTGCTGCCCAGGCACCCTTGGCCTTGAGAGCCAGCGGCGCGCCGCCGATCAGCATGGCGGCAATCTGCGTGAAACGGCGGCGCGACAGCTGGCCGTTATCGACCTTCTTCGAGAGAATCTCGAGGGTTTCCTTTTCGAATTCCATGGACATGTCGTTCTCCTCTATTTTTGTTGTTGTCGTCATTCCCAGTCTGCTTCAGGCTGTCTTGAGCGTCAGAGGAAAAATCCCTGATCCGGCGCCCAGCTCGCCCAAACTCTCTTTCCCCTGGCGAAATCCGGCCCGGTCTCGCGGGTCGGCATCTCAAGCGTCAGTCCCTTGCCACCCGGCGTCTTCAGCGCGAACCGTGTCGCGGCGCCGAGATAGGTCACATCCTCGATATCGGCGGCCAGCGCGTTACGATCAGCCGGCTCGGCGCTCGAAAGGACCATATGCTCAGGTCGGATGGCGAAATGGTTGGTCGGGCTGCCAGCGGCATTCGACGCGCGGATCACCCTGTCCTCGAAGCGGCATTCCGCCAGCGCGCCCGAGAGCTTGGTATCCTTGAGATCGAAGATGTTGATATCGCCGAGAAATTCCGCAACGAAACGGTTGGCCGGATGCTCGTAGACGGCCTTCGGTGTATCGACCTGCTGCAGCTTGCCCTTGTTGAAGATCGCGACCCGCGTCGAAAGCGCCAGGGCCTCCGACTGGTCGTGGGTCACGAAAACAAAGGTCGTGCCGGTCTCCTGATGCAGACGGCGGACTTCTTCTTGCATCGATCCGCGCAGGTTCTTGTCGAGCGCGGAAAATGGCTCGTCGAGCAACAGCACGGAAGGCTCGAACACCAGCGCACGGGCCAGCGCCACGCGCTGCTGCTGGCCTCCCGAAAGGTCGGCGGGACGTTTTGTGGCATGCTCGCGTAACCCGACGCGATCGACGATATTATCGACTTTCTTCTTGATGTCCTGGGCATTGCGGCCCTGCACCTGCAGCGGAAAAGCGATGTTCTTCTCGACCGACATGTGGGGGAAGAGCGCGTAGCCCTGGAACACCATGCCGAAGGCGCGCTTCTCGGCCGGCAGGTGGGTTATGTCCGTGCCATCCTTGGTCAGCGAACCCGATGTCGCGTTGACGAAGCCGGCGAGGATCATCAGAAACGTCGTCTTGCCGGAGCCGGAAGGTCCGAGAAGCGTCAGAAATTCGCCACGGCCGATCGTCAGGGAGACATCGTCCAGTGCGTGAAAATCGCCGTAAGTCTTGCCAATTCCCCGGGCGTCCAGTTCGGCCGCCCTATTCTTGGTCTGCATGGCCGTTCCCTTATTATTGAGCTTAGCCTATGAGCGAAACGGCAGCCGCACAAACGAAATCTTTTCACCCATTCGACAAATTCCATTCACCTTTGCCGGGTGAAACTGGTTAAGCCTTGATCGGCACCGCCTCATTTTTCATCACCTCTTCCTTCAGCCAGTCGCTGAAGGCCATGACGGTCTTGTTGTCGGCCTTGGCCTCGGAAACGACGAGATAGTAGGAGCGCTTGGACTTGATGTTGATGTCGAACGGCCGCACCAGCTGCCCGGTCGCCATGGCTGTCCGGCAGATGAATTCGTCTCCCATCGCAATCCCCTGCGCCGACATGGCGGCCGAATAGACGAGATTCATGTCGGAGAAGACGATCCCCGTCTGCGCGAACGACGGATCGACGTCGGCGATCGTCAGCCACTCCTCCCAGTCGTCGTCATCGACAAGATGCAGCAGACAGGTCTTCTTGATATCCGAGGGATCCGACAGGCCCAGCGACTTGTTGATCAGCACCGGGCTGCAAAGCGGCGTGAATTCGACCTCAACCAGCAGTTCAACCTTCATATCCGGCCAGTATCCCGTGCCGAACGCGATGAACACATCGACATCGGGATTGGAGACGTCATCCAGTCGCATCGGGGTCGAGATCGACAGCCGCACATCCGGATGGGTCTCGCGAAAGCTGGAGATATGGCTGCACAGCCAGCTGGACGCAAAGCCCGGCGTACAGCACACATTGATCGAACCGGACACACCGCGATTGGCGTGCCGCACGGCGGAGCCCGCGATCGTGTTAAGCGCCTTGCGCACATCGAGCGCATAGCCCATGCCCTGTTCCGTCAGCTCGATCTTGGTGCCGATCCGATTCAGCAACTGGAAGCCGAGATCCCGCTCGAGCAGCCTCAACTGATGGCTCACCGCGCTGCGGGTGAGGTTGAGTTCGTCGGCCGCCTTCCACACCGAACCATGACGGGTGAAGCTGTCGAGAGCGCGCAGCGCCTGGGTCGAGGGAATTCGCTTCATGTCACCTCCATATGGGTCTCAGGCTAAACATATTTTGAGCATTGGTGAACCAAATTTGCGGCTCTTGGGAAAAGATTTCACTTTTTCAAATTCGCGATCTGCGGTGTACTCGGCCCCGACGAGGAGAATTTCCCATGCCGATCTCGGCCGCCCAGCGCCATGCAGCCAAGCATATCGACGCGATCAGGTCTGATCTCTCGGCCTGGACCGCGACGATTTTCGACTTCGGCGAGACGGCCTGGCGCGAATATCAATCGGCCGACTGGTACGCAAAAACCTTGCGTTCCCATGGATTTACCGTCGAGGAAGGCTCGGCGGGCATGCCCACGGCCTTTGCCGCGCACTGGACCAATGGCCCCGGTCCCTCGGTCGGCATGTATGCCGAATATGACGCTGTGCCCGGCAATTGCCAGGCGGCATCGACCTGCAAGGAACCCCGCGCCGGCCTCAACGAACATGCGGGCGGACACACCGATCCGCATTCCGGCCTTGGCGTCGGTGCGCTCGGTGGGTTGCTTGCCACCAAGGCCGCGATGGAGCGCCACGGCGTCACCGGAACCCTGCGTTTCACCGGCGAACCGGCCGAGAAAGTACGCGGCTCCAAGCCCATCCACGCAGCCAAGGGCTATTATGATGGCCTGGACGGCATGCTCTCCTTCCATCCGTTCTACATGCTGCCGATGTGCAATACCGTCCGCTGGGACACGCATTGCGGCGCCGCCTATTCGATGATCTATCGCTTCATCTGCGACCAGCCCGAAGACTGGGGCAAAAGTGATGGCGCGCCGATCCCGCAATCGCATTCGGCCATCCGCGCACCCGGCGCCAATGATGCGCTTATGATGATGTACATGTCCTCCAAGGCGTTGCGCGATTCCATGCTGCCGCATCAGGGCGGCTGGTCGATCAGCGAAGCGATCCTCACCGCCGGCCAGGCCACCGCCGACAACCTGCCCGCCGGCCTCGCCGAAATCCAGTACATGATGCGCATGCCCGATCTCGCCATGGCCGAGCAGGCAACCGCTTTCCTCGACCGAAACGCCGCGCATGCCGCGCAGATGTCCGGCTGCAGCTATGAGCGCCATTGGGTCTGCAAGTCGCGGCCCGGCCTCGCCAATCATGTCATGGCCAATGTCGTCTGGGATTCGCTGCTGGCGGTCGGAGCGCCAGTATGGGACGAGGAAGCCAAGGCCAAGGCGCGCGAAATCCAGTCCAATCTCGGCCTCGATCCGATGACTGAGCCGTTCATCGACGAGATGACGGCACTGGTCGATCCGAAAGAGGCCGAGGCGATCCTGCGCCGCGACCTGCCGCCTTCGCAACTCAACTCGACCTCGGATGACTATACCGATATGAGCTGGCATGCGCCGCTCGCCCGCTTCTACATTGCCCGGCCGGCACTCAAGGCGCCGTCAGGCTATCGTTATCCCGGCTGGGTGATGAACGCGCTCGGCGGCATCCCGGCAACGATCGATCCGATGGTGGCGACCGCGGCGAAAGTGCTCGCCTTCTCGGCGCTCCGCCTGATGGAAGACGCCAAGGCCCGCAAGGCGGCGCGCGACGAATTCGAAACCCGCACCGGCGGTGGCGTCGGCGGCTCGAAATGGACCCCGCCGCTCTGCGATTACGACCCACCCATCCACTTCCGCTGGCCCGAATATGTTACCACTCAGCGTGGTCGGGACTGGTGGATACCCACGCAACCCAATTCCTGACCGAACGGAGAAACCGCAATGAACATCCAGAGCGCCTTCGCATCCCAAGAGCCCTTTTCCCTCCAGCGCCGCAACCCCAAGGGCAACACCAAGCGCCTGGAAGGCTGGGGCTTCGCCAACGAGACCGACACGCTGACCGACGTTCTGCTCGGCTCGCCCGCCTATCTCCGGCACCTGGCGACCTCGTCGCTCTCGCGCAAGCACCTGCGCGAAAATCCGTGCAACATCCAGACCGCCCAGGCCCAGCACAAGGAGCTTGTCTCGGCCTACGAGCATTTCGGCGTCCGCATCCACTGGCACGAGCCGACCCCGGAACTGCCGATGCAGGTCTATTCGCGCGATTCCTCCGTCATGACGCCCTATGGCGCGATCATCACGGCGATGGCGCAGTGGTGGCGGCGCGGCGAGAACTATGCCGCGATCCGCACCTATGAAAAGCTCGACATCCCGATCTACGACATGGTCACCGCCGGCACGTTCGAAGGCGGCGATTTCAACGTCATCGAGGATGGCGTGGTGCTGATCGGCTGCGGCGGCGCCCGCACCCAGGAGGAAGGTGCCCGCCAGGTCAAGGAATGGTTCGACAAGGAAGGTTGGGAGACCCGCCTCGCCTTTATCGACGAATATTACGTCCATATCGACCTGATGGTCGTGCCGATCGCGCCGAAGCTGACCGCCGTCTGCCTCGATTGCACCGACCCCGCGATCGTCACTTGGCTTAAGGACAAGGGCCATGATATCGTCGATGTGCCCTTCCAGGATACGATGGCGCTCGGCTGCAATTTCATGTCTCTCGGCAACGACAAGATCATCGCACCGACCTCGTCGAAGACGTTGATCGAGCAGTTGAAGGCGCGCGGCTTCGAAGTCGCCGCCGTCGATACGGCTGAGATTTCCAAGACTGGCGGCGGCATTCATTGCATGGCGCAGGCCCTCCGTCGCGAGGCCGCGTAAGCGTCGCGGAGGACGAGTTGGCGAATATACAGAAGCGGTTTCCCTCGATACCGCATATGAAGGCGAAGGCCCGGTGGCGCATACCGGGCTTTGCCTGGGACTACATGACCGGCGGCATCGGCATGGAGGAAAACGTCCGGCGCAACAGCGACGACCTCCAGAAGATCATGTTCATGCCGCGCTATCTGAGCGCGGCGCCGAGCCCTGACATAAGCACCACGATCTTCGGCCAGACGCTATCGGCGCCTTTCGGCGTGGCCCCCGTCGGCCTCGCAGGCCTGCAATGGCCGGGTTGCGAACCACCGATCGCCAAGGCGGCGCAGGCGCATAACGTGCTGCATGTCCTCTCGACCCATGCCACGCAGAGCCTGGAAAAAATGAAAGCGCTTTCCGGCCCCATGGGCTGGTTCCAGCTCTATCCGCCGAATGACGCGAAGATGGAAACCGACATGATCGAGCGGGCCAAGCGGGCCGGCTACGAGGTGCTGGTCGTCACTGTCGATATTCCCACCGTCACGCGACGCGACCGCGACATCCGCAACGGTCTCTCGGTGCCACCGCAATTCGATGCCCGCACGGTATTCCATGCCGCCATGCGCCCGCACTGGCTGCTGCGTCTTGCCCGCCACGGCATTCCGCATTTCGAGAATCTTGAGCTCTATGCGCCGAAGGGACAATCGATCAAGGAATTCTACGCCTTTCTCGGCTCGGTCCTCTCGAACCACATCACCGCGGATCGCTTCAAGCAGATCCGAGACCAGTGGCCGGGTAAAGTCATCGTCAAGGGCGTGCTCGACCCCGAGGAGGCCGCGGCCTACATGGCCATGGGTGCCGATGGCGTCATCGTCTCCAACCATGGCGGCCGCCAGCTCGATGCGGCACCCTCCTCCGTTTCGATGCTGCCGCTTGTCCGCAAGCGCCTCGGGCCGGATGCGCTTGTCATGGTCGATGGCGGTGTACGCTCCGGCCTCGATATCGCCCGGATGATCGCGCTTGGCGCAGACTATGTCTTCATGGGCCGGCCCTTCATCTTCTCGGTGGCCGCGATCGGCGACGATGGTCCGGCGCATCTGATCGACGTGCTGAAGCTGGAGCTTACCGGCACCCTGTCGCAGCTCGGCTGCCAGCGCCTCGCCGATCTTCACACGTTCCTGCACAAGCCGGAGTAACCAGCGATGAGCCGTGCGCAGGACGAGCTTCTTGCCGCTTTATCCCAACTGCTCGACGACACGGTGCTGCTGCGCGGCGATGGCATCCCCCAGAAGGCGCGCAGCGATGCGAGCCTGTCCGGTCGCAGCCTGCCCTGGCTCTATGTCAGGCCCGTCACGGTGGAACAGGTAGCTATCGCCCTGCGTGCCTGCGATGCCTGTCGCTGGCCGGTGACGGTCCAGGGCGGCATGACCGGACTAGCCGGCGGCGCCAATCCGGAACGCAGCGACGTTGTGATCGCGCTCGACCGCCTTTCGGGCATCGAGGATATCGACAGCGCGGCCGGGACAATGACCCTTCGCGCCGGCACCGTTCTCGAAGTCGCCCAGAAAGCTGCCGAGGACGCCGGCTTCCTGCTACCCATCGATCTCGGCGCGCGCGGCTCCTGCCAGATCGGCGGCAACATCGCCACCAATGCCGGCGGCATCCGCGTGATCCGCCACGGCGTGACCCGCGACAATATTCTCGGGCTGGAAGCGGTCCTCGCCAATGGCACAGTGATCTCCTCGATGAACCGCCTGCGCAAGAACAATACCGGCTACGACCTGAAGCAGCTTTTTATAGGCTCCGAAGGCACGCTCGGCATCATCACCCGCGCCGTCATCCGCCTCCAGCCGCTGCCGTCGGGCAAAGCGACGGCGCTTGTCGCACTTTCGAACTACGATCACGCCGTGGCCTTGCTCAAACGCGCGCAGGCCGGGCTGGTCGGCCTCTCTGCCTTCGAGATCATGTGGGACAACTATTTTTCCTTCAGCAGCAAGGGCGAAGGCCTCACCCTGTTCGACCGAAGCCATCCCTTCGTGGCCATCATCGAGCAATCGGGAACGCCGGATAACGATAACCTCGAAACCTTTCTTGGCACGATGTTCGAAGAGGGATTGATAGAGGATGCGCTCATCGCCCAGTCCGAGAAGGAAAGCCGGCAGTTCTGGGCCGTACGCGAAGGCGCGGCCTACGACCGGCTGGAAGGGCTGATCAATTTCGACGTCTCTATCGCTATCGGCCAGTTGGGCGCATTCGCCGAGGCTTGTGAAATAGCACTGCGCGAAAAGTATCCCGACGCCCATATCGCCTTCTTCGGCCATATGGGCGACAGCAACCTGCATATCGCGGTCTCGGTCGGACCGACCGACGACGCCACGCTCCATGCCATCGATGCAATCACCTATGGCGCGGTGAAACAGTTCAAAGGCTCCATCTCCGCCGAACACGGCATCGGTCTTCTCAAGCGCGATTTTCTCGGCCATTCTCGCAGCCCGGAGGAACTGGCGCTGATGCGGTCGATCAAGAAGGCGCTCGATCCGCACGGCATCCTCAACCCCGGCAAGGTGCTGCCTCCGGCCTGACAGCGCGAGCCTTCAATTCATTTGTGCGGCTTCAAGAAAGAGTGACGCGGATATCGCCGTCCCGCTCTGGCATCTTCCCCATGAACTGTTATGACTGGCTTACGAGGGGGAATATGACGAAGCCACCGTCATTGCAGGATGTTGCGCGCGCGGCGAAGCTCTCGCCCGCCACCGTTTCGCGCTATCTCAACGGCTCGCTCAACCTGCCGCAGGAAACCTCAGACCGTATCGACGCAGCGATCGCCGCTCTCAATTACCGTCCCAACCCACACGCCCGCAGCCTCAGCCGTGGGCGCTCCGATACAATCGGCCTTGTCGTGCCGGATGTGGCCAACCCCTTCTTCGCCAAGCTCGCCGCCGCGGTCGAGCATCATGCCGGCCAGGCAGGTCTCGGTCTCATGCTCTGCACGAGCGTCAACCGCCAGAGCCGCGAGCTTGAATACATCGAACGCCTGAGGCGCAACCATGTCGATGGCCTGCTCTTCACCACCAATCACCAGGACGAGAATCAGGCGCTGGCCCACGCAATCAATGCAAGCCGGAACATCGTCATCATGAACGAGGATATCGAAGGCACCGACGTACCCAAAATCTTTTCCGACAATGTCCAGGGTGCGCATCTCGCAGCCGAAAAGTTTCTCGAAGCCGGGCATCGTCGCGTGGTGTTCGTCGGCGGGCACAGCAACATCATGAGCTCGCGCGAACGCGCACAGGGATTCAAGCAAACGATCGAAGCGGCAGGCGCCACGCTGACCGGCGAACTTTTCGGGCACTACACGACGGCCTACGGCAAGCAGGCGATGGCCGAAGTCCTCGAGCGGTTCCCCGATGCGACCGCCATCTTCGTCGGCAGTGACGAAATCACCTTTGGCATGATGGAAGAAGCCAAGAACCGGGGCCTGCGCCTGGGAGAGGATATCTCCATCATCACCTTCGACGATGTGGGGCCACTGGCGCTTTTCGATCCGCCAGTTACCGCTATCCGCCAATCCGTCGACGAGATCGGCCGGATCGGTTTCGAGCTGCTGTGCAAGCGCATGGAAGGCGACATGTCCGCACCCCGAATCCGGCTTCCGGTCACACTGATGGAGCGTGGTTCCGTGAAGCGGCTGCGCTAGCTTTTGCCCGCCAGCCACCCGGCCAATTGCGACCAGAAGCGGGAATAATGCTCCCAGCCGACGAATTCCGGCGAACCCCAATGCGGCGAGCAATCCGACGCGAAGGCGCCGACCCGGCCCTTGCCATGGGAGCCGACAACGAGGAACGGATCGGCATCCGCCGTGAGCAGCGTCTCAGCGCCGTCCTTGGCGACCAGCCGCTGGTAGCCGAGGAAATGCGGCCAAGCCGAACCCGTGCCGGAGAGAATGGCATGATCCCCGGCAACCGCCGGGTTGATCCCCTCCGGGCACTCCACACGATCGTCATGACCGAGCATCTTCACCGGCAGCACATCGGCGAAAATCGTGTTGTGATAGCAGGCATTGCCGCCGAAGCCGGAAAAGCTCATGAAACCGCCGACCATCAGCAGCCCACCGCCATTCGCGACATATTCCGCCATGACTTTCAGCGTGTTCGGGCGACGGAGCGACTTGGTCAGCGTATCGGGATGCAGCAGGAACGTATCCGCGCCGATATCGGAAAGCACGATCACGTCATAGCCAGACAATCCGTCGACGCTGTTCGGAAACTGCGAAGGCACCAGATGATTGGGGATATAGGTGACCGCGTGGCCTTGCTTTTCCAGCGCCTCGATCAACGGCCTGCCACCCTCCTCATAACCTCCGGTCGTATAGATCGAGAACCCCTTGAGATGCAGCCCGAGCGATGTCCAGGACTCGCCGGCAAGCAGAATTTTCAGCCCCATCAATTTCCTCCTCCAATACGGGAGGAAAGGTTAGAGCCCAAACCACGGGTCTGTAAAGCGCTTGATCAAAACCATGTGCCGCGTTCGGCATCGGCCGGCATGACGGCCGGCTTGCGGTCGAGGAAAGCGTCGTTATGCACGATGATCCCTTCACCCGTCACATGAACCACCGCATAGGCCGGTGGCTCGTGCGAATAGACCGTCTCCACCGAACCCTCCACGAGCGGAAGCTGGTGGTTGAGTGACGGCAGCGCCGAAAAGCTGATGCCGCGCCACACGCCACTGACTGCCCGGTGGCCATGGCCGAAGAAGATATGCCTGACGTCGTGACCCTGCAGCAACGCGGCAAATTCTTCGGGATCGTCCAGCATGATCCTGTCCATCAGTTCGTGCGAGATGAAGAACGGCGGATGATGCATGAAGAGATAGACCGGCCTGCCACCCGCTTTGTCGAGCTGCTGTGTCAGCCATTGCCTGCGCTCTTCCGTATAAAGTCCAGCTGAGGACGGCGGCCCTTTGAGCGTATCGAGAAACAGGAACACACCACCATGCTCTTCGCGCACCTGCTGCACGAAGCCGCCATGGTCGAGCGCCGCGTCCGAGAAAACCGACTTGAAATTGACGCGGTCATCGTGATTGCCGAGCAGCAGCGGCACGGGCAGTGGAAAATTCTCCAGGCGCTGTTTCAGAAGCTTATAAGCGGCGATCTCGCCCCGCTCCGCGAGGTCTCCGGTAATCGCCACGAAGGACGCATCGGCATGATGCTTCGCAATATCCGCAAGGCAGGCATCCAGCGTTTCAATCGGCTTGAGACCCCAGAGAACCTCGCCTTCCGGCACCAGATGCAGGTCGGTTACGTGGATGAATTTCATACGATTCCCTCAATGCTTTTTCAAAAACAAGACCCCGCCCCAACCCCTCCCCACAAGGGGGAGGGGCTTAACGTGCAGCACCGCCTTTATCCCTCTCCAACCCCTTCACTTACTGAAAGGTCGCTTGGGGCAAGGCAGTGCTACGGGTTAGTCCCTCCCCCTTGTGGGGAGGGGTTGGGGCGGGGTCTTTCTTAAACCTACTTCATCTCCATCCACGCCGCATCCAACGCGCCGCGCAGCGTCCTGATCATGAAATCAACTTCCTCATGGGTGATGATGAGCGGCGGCGAGGCCAGCATCCGGTCGCCCGTCGCGCGCATGATCAGCCCCGCGTCGACGCATTTGTTGCGCACCAGCGTACCGACATCGTCGGGCTTCTCGAACCGCTCTCGCGTCTTCTTGTTCTTGGCCATCTGCACGGCCGCCATCAGGCCGACCGACTGCACGTCGCCGACCATGTCGTGATCGAGCAGAGTGGCCAGCCCCTTGGCGAGATAGGGTCCGATATCGTCGCGCACGCGCTCGACCAGCTTTTCTTCCTCGATGATACGAAGGTTTTCGAGCGCCGCCACGGCGCAGACCGGATGGCCGGAATAGGTGTAGCCGTGGTTGAAATCGTCGGCCATGATGACTTCGGCTACGTGATCGCTGACCAGCACGCCGCCGATCGGCAGGTAGCCCGAGGACAGGCCCTTGGCGACCGGCGCCATATCGGGCACGAAGCCGTAATGCTGGTGGCCGAACCAGTTGCCCGTGCGGCCGAAACCGCAGATCACCTCGTCGGCGACAAGCAATATGTTGCGCGCCTTGCAGATCCGGACGATCTCCGGCCAGTAGCTGTCCGGCGGCACGATCACCCCGCCCGCACCCTGGATCGGCTCGGCGACGAAGGCGGCGACATTCTCTTCGCCCAGTTCATCAATCTTGGCTTCGAGCTCGCGTGCCACGTTCAAGGCGAACTCGTCGGGCGTCATGTCGCCGCCCTCGGCATACCAGTGCGGCTGGCCGATGTGATGAATGCCTTCGATCGGCAGCGCGCCCTGCTCGTGCATGTATTTCATGCCGCCGAGGCTGGCGCCGGCGACGGTCGAGCCGTGATAGCCGTTCTTGCGTGCGATGATCTGCTTCTTCGACGGCATGCCCTTCGCCGCCCAATAGACGCGCGCCATGCGGAACCACGTGTCGGTCGCCTCCGAACCGGAACCGGTGAAGAACACCTTGTTGAGCTTGCCATCGGTATGCGACGTGATCTTCTGCGCCAGCAGTGCTGCCGGCGGCGTAGTCGTGCCGAAGAACAGGTTGTAATAGGGCAGTTCGTTCATCTGCGCCGCCACAGCCTCGGCGATTTCCTTGCGGCCATAGCCGATATTGACGCACCAGAGTCCGGCGAAGGCATCGAGATATTTCTTGCCCTTCGAATCCCAGATCGTCGAGCCTTCGGCGCGCTCGATGATACGGCTGCCGCCCTCGTTCAGCTTTGTCATGTTGCTGAACGGATGGATATGATGGGCCGCATCGATGGCGCCGAGATTGGACAGGGCGACGGACGTTTCTGACATTCTTGCTCTCCCCCACGCCGCATTCTGCTGCCGGTCCACCACGATTGGCGGTCCGTTCTGCCTGATTGAAAGGCGGCTTGAATTCGGCTACGAAAATGACCTTGCCCGATCATTTTGGCAAGGGACCGGCGAAAATTTGCCTCCCGAGCCGGAAAAATCTCAAAAAGTGAGCCATTCGCATCATGAACGACAATATGAAGGCCGAGACCACGCTCGACGCCTCCCTGCCCCCGCGCATCGAAATCCTGCTGGTCGACATGAACGGCCGCCTGCGCGGCAAACAACTGCCGCTCGATGCTGAAAAGAAGGTCTGGTCGGGCGCCACCCGCCTTCCCGCATCGACCCAGTCTCTCGATATCTGGGGTGACGACAACGACGACCTGACGGGCATTTCGCTGACGCTCGGCGATCCCGATGGAGCTGTGATCCCCGACAAGCGCAGCCACGTGGCCATGCCCTGGGCGCCGGCCGGCTCCAGCCAGGTGCTGGCGACCATGCATACACTGGAAGGCGAGCGCCATTTCTGCGATCCGCGCGGCATGCTCGCGCGCGTGCTGGAGCGCTATGCCGAACGCGGCCTGACGCCGGTCGTCGCCACCGAACTCGAATTCTACGTGATGGATGGCAAGAGCCGCGAGACCGGCATCCCAATGCCGCCCTCCTCGCTCACCTGCATGGGCGACAAGAACGGTTTCCAGCTCTACGAGATGGATGCCGTCGACAATATGAGCGAATACCTGCAGACCGTGCGCGCCTATTGCAACGCCATGGGCCTGCCCGCCGATGCGACGACGGCGGAATTCGGCGCCGGCCAGTTCGAGATCAATCTCAATCATCGGCCGGATGCGCTCGCCGCCGCCGATGATTGCATCTATCTCAAGCGCGTGGTCGAGCAGGCGGCGCGCAAGTTCTGTCTGAAATCCACCTGCATGGCCAAGCCCTATTCGGACCAGGCGGGCTCTGGCCTGCATGTTCATGCCAGCCTCATCGACAGGAACGGCGTCAATGTGCTCGATGCCAAGGGCGGCTATCCCGTTCTGCTGAAGTCGGTCACCGCGGGCATGCTGAAGACGATGCGCGAGGCCCAGTTGATCTTCGCACCCTTCGCCAATTCCTACCGCCGTTTCCAGCCCGGCTCGTTCGCACCGGTCGACGTGACCTGGGGCTTCGGCAATCGCGGCACCGCCATCCGCATTCCCGACAAGGATGGCCCCGCTGCCCGCGTCGAGCACCGCGTCGCCGGCGCCGATGCCAACCCCTATTTTCTGCTCGCCGCCATGCTCGGCGGCATGCTGCTCGGCCTCGAAAACACACTCGACCCCGGCCCGGACACCAACCCAACCAGCGGCCCGGAAAAGCCCGAGCGCCTGACACACGACTTTCTCACCGCGGTGGAAGAATTCGCCGCCTCGGAATTCATCGGCGACATTCTCGGCAAGCAGTACCAGAAGCTCTTTGCCGATACGAAGCGTAAGGAAGCAATTACCTTCATGCGGACGGTGTCGGATTTTGACTACCGTACATATTTGCCTAGAATTTGAGAGACAGAGTACGCATCATGATCCATCCTCTCCTCATCACCAACGCCCGCATCCTCACCATGGACCCGGCCAATCCACGTGCCGAAGCGATACTGCTCAGGGACGGCAAAATCGCCGCGATCGGCAGCCGGGCGGAGGTCGAGGCGCTGAAGACGACCGACACGCGTGTCATCGATGCCGGCGGCAACACCGTCCTGCCCGGCCTCTCGGAAAACCATCTCCACTTGTTCTCCGGTTCGGCCGAACTCGATCATCTTCATCTCTCGGGCATCCAGGGCTTCGATGCACTGAAAGACGCCGCGCAGGCCTATGCCGCGCGTATGCCCGACGAGATCGTGCTGTTCGGCCAGGGCGCGGATTACACGATCCTCGGCGGGGGCGAGCGCGTCACCCGCCATCATCTCGACCGGATCATTCCGGATCGGCCTTTCACGATCTTCGCACACGATCATCACACCGCCTGGGCCAACACCAAGGCGCTGGAACTGGCCGGCCTTCTGCATGGCAAGGAGCTCGGCCCCGGCAACGAAGTGGTGATGGGCGAGGATGGCCTTGCCAATGGCGAACTCCGGGAAATGGAGGCCTTCGGGCCGATCCAGTTCGCCGCCGGCTTCGATCGCTATCGCCTCGGCCTCGCCACCGGCGGCGAGCCGGACCCTTACCCCAGCGGCGCCGAATTCGAAAAAGACATCGCCGTCATGCGCCGTGGTCTCGATTACTGCGCCCGCCACGGCTTCACATCGCTGCAATGCATGGACGGCAATCTCTACCAGCTCGAACTGCTCGCCGAGATCGAGAAGCGCGATGGCTTCCTGCCGCTTCGCGTCCGAATTCCCTTCCATCTCAAGAACTTCATGCCGCTGTCGATGCTGGAAAAGGCTTCCCAGATGGCCGAGAAATACAATTCGGATTTCTTGAGCTCCGGCACGGTCAAGATGTTCTATGACGGCGTGCTCGATAGCTGGACCGCAATCATGGTCGAGCCCTATGCGAACAAGCCCGATTCGACCGGCGGCGACAGCCTGTTCACGCCGGATGAGATGAAGGCGGCCGCGATCGAAATCGACCGGCGCGGCCTGCAGGTCGCCGTCCACGCCATCGGCGACGGCGCCGTCCGCGCGGTGCTGGATGGCTACGAGGCCGCGCAAAAGACGAATGGCACCCGCGACAGCCGCCATCGCGTCGAGCATATCGAGGTCGTCCACCCCGCCGACATCCATCGCTTCAAGGACCTCGACGTCATCGCCTCCATGCAGCCGCCGCACCCGCCCGGCGCCATGGGCCTGCCGCTCGAGCCGACCGTCTCGATGATCGGCCGCGACCGCTGGCCCTATGCCTATGCCTGGCGAACCCTGAAGGATGCCGGCGCACACATTCCCTTCGCCTCGGATTGGCCCGTCTCCCCAATCGATCCGATGCACGGCATCCAGGCCGCGGTGACGCGCCAGAAATGGGCCGAGACCGATCCGGACCAGCGCTTCACCCTGATGGAGGCCATCGCCGCCTACACGATCGAAGGCGCCTACGCCGAATTCGCCGAGGACCGGAAGGGCATGCTGAAGCCGGGCTATTTCGCCGATGTGACGATCCTCGACAGCGATATCGAAGCGGTCACGCCGGAAGATATCCATGCGATCCGGCCAGCCGGAGTCATCTGCGGTGGAAGGGTTACGTTCGAGCACTGATTGTTAGCTTCGGACTACACCTTTCAGCGGCCGACGCTCAGCGACGGCTTGAAGGAATTGCCGTGCACATTTTTCCATGAACTTCGGACTGAGTGTACCGACCGGATCGATGCCTTCGAAGTCATAAAGCTTGCTGCGGCTCACTTTGTTGAAGTCATCAAGGACGAGATAGCTTGGACTCGAACCAGATAATCCAACACGCCTGCATTCGATCTCGGGGACGACTTCAAACATTCGCTTCTCGCCAGCGGTCCGGGCAACCGGCTTCTTGCTGGTAAACGGAAACATGTAGAGAAAGTCGGTTGTTTCCACGATGAGACAGGCATGCCTGATTTTGCGGCCGCTTTCCTCACCCCGATCACGCTCGTGGCTCCAGAGATAATTGAAGCGATAGACACCGCCCCGTATCATTCCCTCTTCCGCTCCGAGTCATCAAGGATTCTCTGGAAGCCCTCCACCAAGGTTGCGATGTCATCATCCGATGCCGTGTCGATCGAGAATGCTTGTCGCCCGCCGTTGCCGTCAACGAGCTTCTGGTACTCATCAAGAGGTAGCATCACGACTTTGGCCTTGCCGCGCTTTACCAATGATACAGGCCCCGCCAGCGCAGCGTCGAGGACATCGCCCGACTTGCGACTGAGATCGGAAAATGAAAAGGACTTCATGGTACCACTCCTTCTTCAGATGAAGCGGATCATACGCAAAATCTGCATTTTCTGCAATTGCTTAAAACTCCTGGCTTCGCCCTCCCCCCCATCTTTCGCCTCATGAAAATTTGTTGAATGGCGAATCAGAATCCAGATTGTCAATTGCGGTTCCCTGTGGTCATCTAGCGGCAAGAACAGGGAACAGCGAACAGCATGACAGCGAGCCACGCGATTGAAATTCGCGGCGTATCGAAATTCTACGGCTATGGCGAACATCGTATCGCCGCCGTCAGCGGCGCCAATCTGGCCATCCGCCAGAATGAATTCTTCACCCTCCTCGGCCCCTCCGGTTGCGGCAAGACCACGCTTCTCCGCCTGATTGCCGGCTTCGAATTCCCTCAGGAGGGCGAACTGTTACTTTACGGCGAGAACATCGCCGCCATGCCGCCCTACAAGCGGCCGGTCAACACCGTCTTCCAGAGCTACGCGCTCTTCCCGCATATGACCGTCGCCGACAATATCGGCTTCGGGCTCAAGATGCTCGGCAAGCCGAAAGCGGATGTCAATGCCCGCGTGGCCGAGATGCTCAAGCTCGTTCGCATGGAACAATATGCCAAGCGCCAGACCAGCCAGCTCTCCGGCGGCCAGCAGCAGCGCGTCGCACTCGCCCGCGCGCTGGCACCGGCGCCGAAGGTGCTGCTACTCGACGAGCCACTGTCGGCGCTCGATTACAAGCTGCGCAAGGAAATGCAGATCG
Source organism: Rhizobium sp. TH2 (assembly GCF_024707525.1). Lineage (NCBI taxonomy): Bacteria > Pseudomonadati > Pseudomonadota > Alphaproteobacteria > Hyphomicrobiales > Rhizobiaceae > Rhizobium > Rhizobium sp. TH2. Next base: position 4,422,490 of record NZ_CP062231.1, read on the forward strand.
AGCTCAAGCGCCTGCAGACCGAGACCGGCATCACCTTCGTCTTCGTCACGCACGACCAGGAGGAAGCGCTCACCATGTCCGACCGCATCGCGGTCATGTCGTCGGGAAACATCCTCCAGGTCGGCAGCCCGCGCGACATCTACGATACGCCGGCCAACCGCTTCGTCGCCGATTTCATCGGCGAGACCAATTTCCTCAAAGGCAAGATCACCGATATCAACAACGGCATCGCCTCGCTCACGCTGCCGGCCGGCGCCAAGCTCTCCGCACTCTCACCGGAAAACGCGAAAAGCGGCGACGAAATCACTGTGATGGTGCGCCCGGAACATGCCCGAATTGCCAGCCCGGCACGCGGCGAAGAACCGATCCTTTCGGGTTCGCTTACCAATATCATTTATCTCGGCACCGACACCTATTTCAACGTCAAGCTCGCCGATGGCGAGGTCTTCACCATCCGCCAGCAGAACAGGCCGGGCGAAGAGGGTTCGCAGGCCGTGGGCGACACAGCCGGCATCACGTTCCCGCCGGGTGCCATCCGCGTGCTGAGGACATGACATGACGCCGCAGCAGCAGATCATCGAGGACGAAGCCAAGCGGGATGTCCGCAATCGATGGCTGCTTTCGGCGCCCGCACTTCTGATCGTGCTGCTTGCCGCGACCGGTCCCCTGCTCGTCGTCCTGGTCTATTCCTTCCTCACCCCCGGCCCCTATGGCGATGTGATCTGGAAGGGTTCGACTGATGGCTGGGTCAGCGTGCTTCTCCAGCGCGATATTTTCGATGACACGCTATCCCTCGCGGATGCGCATCTCTCGATCTTCCTGCGTTCGCTGAGGCTGTCGGTGCTGACCACGGTTCTGGCGCTTGTTCTCGGTTTTCCCACCGCCTATTTCATCGCCACGCGGCCACAGCGAACCCGCGAGCTCTGGGTCTTCCTGATCACCATCCCGTTCTGGACCAATCTTCTGATCCGCACATTCGCAATGCTGGAGATCATTCGCAACCAGGGTCTGATCAACACCGCATTGATCGAGGTCGGTGTGATTTCGTCGCCGATCCAGATGCTGTTCACCGATGGTGCCATCCTCGCCGGCATGGTCTACGTCTATCTGCCGCTGATGGTGCTGCCGCTCTATGCCAGTATGGAAAAGCTGGATTTCCGCTTGGTCGAGGCAGGCTACGATCTCTATGCCACGCCGTTCCAGGTTCTCCGCAAGATCATCATTCCACTGGTCAAGCCGGGCATGATCGCGGGTTCCATCCTGGTCTTCATCCCGTCGCTCGGCGCCTATGTCACGCCCTCGGTGCTCGGCGGCGGCAAGAACATGATGCTCGGCAATTTGATCGAGCTGCAATTCGGCCAGGGACGAAACTGGCCGCTCGGCTCGGCGATCTCGATCACCCTGATGATGATCGTCATGGTCGCGCTGCTCTTCTATGTCCGCAATGCTGGATCGGGAGCGCGCAGCCATGGCTAGAAGCTTCGATGTCCGCCGTCAGAAGGGCTTCACCACGATCGCGATGATCGCATTCTTCATGCTCTATCTGCCGATCGTCGTGCTCGTCATCTTCGCCTTCAATGCCGGCGAGAATTTCTCGCAATGGGAGGGCCTGTCGCTGCGCTGGTTCGAGAAGGCGATCAACAATGTGGAGGTGATCGACGCCTCGATCCGCTCGCTGCAGATCGCCGTCATCGCCGCCCTGATCGCCACGGTCGCCGCCACCCTCGCCGCCATCGCCACAACCAGGACAACAGGCTATCGCGGCCTGACGGCGAAATATGCCTTCCTCAACCTGCCGCTGATGGTGCCCGAGATCGTCACCGCCGTGGCGCTGTTGATATTCTTCTCGCGGATCAAGATCTGGACCGGTTATTCCGGCCTTGGCTATCTCATCGCGGCCCATACCGCATTCTGCATTCCGTTCGCCTATCTGCCGGTCCGGGCACGGCTCGAGAATATGGACATGACGCTGGAAAAGGCCGCTGCCGACCTCTACGCGACACCCTTCAAGGCCTTCCGTTTCGTCACATTGCCGCTGCTGTGGCCGGGTATCATCGCCGGCTTCATGCTGGCCTTCGTGATCTCGCTCGACGACGTCGTGATCACCGAATTCGTCAAGTCCGGCGGCCAGGATACCCTGCCGACCTACATGCTCGGCCAGATCCGCCGCGCGACGACGCCCGAGATCAATGCGATCTCCACCGTGTTCCTGCTGCTCTCGATTGCGGCGGTCACGATCTTCTTCTTCATCAATCGAAAACGTGCGTAAAACAAGAAAGGGAAATAACTATGAAAACGGGTAGGAAAGTTTTGGCTGCGGCAGCGATGCTGCTGGCCTCCACGGCGATGGCATATGCCGACGGCGAACTGCAAATTTACAACTGGGGCAATTACACCAGCCCCGACATGATCAAGAAGTTCGAGACGGAAAACAAGGTCAAGGTCACCATCACCGACTATGACTCCAACGATACGGCGCTCGCCAAGATCCGCCAGGGCGGCCATGGCTTCGATATCGTCGTGCCCTCCCAGAATTATGTCCCGATCTGGATTTCCGAAGGCCTGCTGCTCGAAACCGATCCGTCCAAGATGCCGAACTTCAAGAACGTCGCCAAGCAATGGGCCGATCCCCCGTTCGATCCCGGCCGCAAATACACTGTTCCGTGGGCGATGGGCACCGTCGGCACGGTCGTGAACACCGACGTCTACAAGGGCGACATCAACACCTGGGCCATCGTCTTCGACACGCCTGATGAGCTCAAGGGCAAGGTCAACGTCGTGCCCGAGATGAACGACGTGATCGATGCGGCCGTGCTCTATAACGGCGGCAAGAAATGCACCGGCGACCTGACGATCCTGAAGAAGGTCCGCGACACGCTTGTTGCCGCCAAGCCCAACTGGGTCGCGATGGAATACGGCACGATCAACAAGATGGTTGCCGGCGACTTTGCCGCTTCGAGCGACTGGAATGGCTCGGCACTTCGCCAGCGCCTGCAGAAGCCTTCGATCCGTTACGGCTATCCGAAGGAGGGCTTCGTCTACTGGTCCGACAATGTCGGCGTGCTGAAGGACGCCAAGAATGTCGAGAATGCCAAGCTCTTCCAGAACTTCATGATGGATCCGGAAAACGCCGGCATGAATTCGGGCTTCCACCGCTATGCCAACGGCATCGACGGCTCCGACAAGTTCATGCCATCAGACATGAAGGACGCGCCCGAGGTCAACGTGCCGGAGGAATTCGCCAAGAATGGCGTTCAGTCCGAGACCTGCCCGCCCGAGGTCCAGGCGCTTTACACCAAGATCTGGACCGAACTGCAGAAGTAAGAACAGACTAACATTCCGGCCGCCTCGCACGACACGCGAGGCGGCCTTTCTTCAATGTGAGTATGGATCATGAAGACTGTCTATTCACCGCGCCATCATGGGCATTCCGGCAACACCGAGCTTGTCGCCGGCGCCATCGTACCGGCTTTTGAAATGCCGTCGCGCGCGGAGTTCGTGCTTTCGCGTGTTAAGGAAGTCAATCTCGGACCGGTTCTCGAACCCGATGAGCATGATCTGTCCACCGCCGCCAAGGTGCATGACAAGGCCTATCTCGATTTCCTGCCCACTGTCTATGCGCGCTGGAAGGCCGAGGGCCGCGATGGCACCGCGCTTCCCTTCACCTGGCCGACGCGCGGCCTGCGCGGCGACAAGCTGCCCGAACATATCGACGGCCAGCTCGGCTTCTATTCCTTCGATGGCGGCTGCGGCCATGTCGAGGGCACTTGGGACGCGATCAAATCCTCGCATGACGTGGCGCTCACCGCCGCCGGCTTCGTCCACAGCGGCGAACGCGCCGCCTTTGCGTTATGTCGTCCGCCCGGCCACCACGCAGGCCACAATTTCATGGCAGGTTATTGCCACATCAATAATGCCGCCGTCGCCGCCCAGTGGTTTCTCGACCAGGGCGCCAAGCGCGTCTCGATCCTTGATGTCGATTACCACCATGGCAACGGCACGCAGGAAATCTTCTACGCCCGCAATGACGTGCAGGTCATCAACCTCCACGCCGACCCGATGCAGGAATATCCCTATTTCCTCGGCCATGCCGATGAGAAGGGCCAGGGCGCCGGGGAAGGCTTCAACCTGAATTACCCCATGCGCTGGGGCACCGACTGGGAGACATGGAGCGCCGCACTCGACGACGGCTGCCGCAAGCTGGCCGAATACGCGCCCGATGTCGTGATCGTCTCGCTCGGCGTCGATACCTATGAGAAGGACCCGATCTCGAAGTTCAAGCTGAAGATCGAGGACTTCCCCAAGATCGGCTCTCGCATCGCCGGGCTCGGCCTGCCGACACTGGTCGTCATGGAAGGTGGCTACGCCGTCGCCGACATCGGCACCAACGCGGTCGGCGTCCTGACTGGCTTCGAAGGCGGCTGATCCGAATTCGGCGCCCGGCTGTTCCCGGTGTATTGCAAAGCCCGGGAAAAACTGCTAGTCAGGCGCCAATTCCGCCGAAGGACTTCAGTTTGTCGTTGTTTTTCAAAAGGATGGGCGTGTAGCTCAGCGGGAGAGCACTTCGTTCACACCGAAGGGGTCACAGGTTCGATCCCTGTCACGCCCACCATCCTTTTCATCACTATCCCACCTCACCTCGCCGCGTACCGAATTAGGTCCCTCCCGCATCGCGCGCCAGATCGGTCAGCAGGCCGGCGGCGACGGTGATGCGGGCGAGGTTCGGTTCACCGCTGTCGCTGAGGCCCGAGAGTTCCTCGACGATGCGGTTGATGCGGACCTGGTCCCCCGCATGCCAGGCCTCGACCGGACGTTTCTCCTTGGCGTGATTGCCGAGCGCGGCGATCACGATGTCACGCCGCGAGGTGGCGATCTGGTCGATGCTGCGGGCGAGCGCCAGATTCTCGTAGTGGTCGGACGTGACGATCCTGTTGCCTGCCGCAAGAAGGCGCTCGACGCGGAAGGTCTGCGACACGTCGAAATAGCCCTCGGCGGCACGCGTCAGCGGCGCGTCGGTACGCTCGACGATCTGCATGATCTCCGGCACCAGGGCGAAAACCGAGAGGCCGGCGATCTCCTCCGCCAGCTTCGCCGGCACCCCCGCGTCGACATATTCGGTCCGGCGTGCGGCATATTCCGGCGAATGCCGTCCGACCAGCGTCGGCTTGAGTTCCTTGAGCATGGCCTGAATGGTGCCGACGACGCTGGACATGTCGTCCTTCACCATGGTGGTCTTCAACAGGAGGCGCGTCAGCACGGTGAAGACATGGCCGATTTCCGCATAGAGACGATTCTGCATCTGTCCGGAAATCTTGCCGTCGAGCGCGTCGGTCTCGGTCCATAGCCGCGCGAGGTGGAAACCGTCGCGGGCGATGATCGATGCGCGCACCACGTCGGGCGCGGTGGCGGCCGTCGCATCCATCATGTTGACGACGAAGGGCGAACCGCCATGATTGATCGCCTCATTAGCGAGGACGGTCGCGATGATTTCGCGCCGTAGCCGGTGACTTGCGATATCGGCGGCGTTCGACTTCCGCATCTTGGCCGGGAAATATTCGGCGAGCGTTGCTTCGAAATAGGGATCGTCGGGTAGCGGGCTCGCCACCAGCGCATCGAAGAGCACGATCTTGGCATAGGAGAGCAGAACGCCGATTTCCGCGCGGGTCAGCGGCTTTCCGGCCGCATAGCGCTCGGCAAGCGCGGCTTCATCAGGCAGGGTTTCGACCTTGCGGTTCAGTTGCTTCGTGCCTTCGAGCACGTTCATGAGGCGGGCCAGTTCCAAGCCGTTGGCCGTACCTTTCCGCTCCGTCAACGAAATCGCCAGCGATTGCAGATAGTTGTTGCGCAGCACGAGCTCCGCCACCTCCTCGGTCATCGTTGGCAGCAGTTGGTCACGCTTCGCCCGCGTCAACCGTCCGTCATGCATGGCGGCGGCAAGCGCGATCTTGATGTTGACCTCGACATCAGAGGTGTTGACGCCGGCCGAATTGTCGATCGCGTCGGAATTGCACCGGCCGCCCTTCAGACCATAGGCGATACGCCCCTTCTGCGTGACGCCCAGATTGGCGCCTTCGCCGATCACCTTGGCGCGCACTTCGTCCGCGGCAATGCGGATCGGATCGTTGGCACGATCGCCGACATCGGCATCGGTTTCCGAGACCGATTTTACATAGGTGCCGATGCCACCGAACCAGAGCAGATCGACCGGGCTCCTGAGGATCGCACTCATGATCTCGAAGGGCGTTGTGACACTCTTGTCGATCCCGATGGCGGATGCCGCTTCCGGAGTCAGCGTCACCGATTTCGAGGCGCGGGAGATGATCATTGCCCCTTTCGAGAGCACGCTCTTGTCGAAATCCTGCCAGCTCGAACGAGGCAGGTTGAACAGCCGCTGACGCTCGGCGAGCGTCTTTGCCATGTCCGGGTCCGGATCGATGAAGATGTCGCGATGGTCGAAGGCGGCGATGAGCCGGATCTTCGGCGAAAGCAGCATGCCATTGCCGAAGACGTCGCCGGACATGTCGCCGACACCGGCCACCGTAAACGGTGTGGTCTGGATATCGATGTCCATCTCGCGGAAATGGCGTTTTGCCGTTTCCCAGGCGCCGCGGGCCGTGATCCCCATCTTCTTGTGGTCGTAACCCGCCGAACCGCCTGAGGCGAAGGCATCGTCGAGCCAGAAGCCTGCCTCCTGCGCAAGCGCATTGGCCGTGTCGGAAAAAGTCGCCGTGCCTTTGTCGGCCGCCACGACGAAATAGGGGTCGTCCCCATCGATGCGGACCGTATCCTGCGGCGGCACGATGTCGGCGCCTGAGATGTTGTCGGTGATCGAGAGCAGCGTGCGGATATAGGTCTTGTAGGCCTCGCGGCCGGCATTGAAGATCTCTTCACGGCTGCCGCCGGCCGGGAGCTTCTTCGGATAGAAGCCGCCCTTTGCGCCGACGGGCACGATGACGGCGTTCTTGACCTGCTGTGCCTTCACGAGGCCCAGTACTTCCGTCCGGTAATCCTCGGCGCGATCCGACCAGCGCAGGCCGCCGCGCGCGACTTTTCCGAAGCGCAGATGCACGCCTTCGACTTCGACGCCATAAACGAAGATTTCGCGGAACGGCCGCGGCGCCGGTAGGCCGTCCACCAATTTCGGATCGAGCTTGAAGGCGAGCATTGCCTTCGGTGACCCGTCGGGATTGCGCTGGAAATAGTTAGTGCGCAGCGTGGCGTCGATGACGTTGACGTAGCGGCGGAGGATGCGGTCGTCGTCGAGGCTCGGCACGTCGGAAAGCGCATTTTCGATCGCAGCGTGGAGGCCCTTGAGCTTCTTGGCGCGCGCCTTCTCCGCGAGCTTGATGTCGTGCTCGTCGTGGAAGAGACGGAACATGTTCGCGGCGATCTCTGGATATTTGTCCAGCGTCGCGGCGATATAATCCTGCGAATAGGCAATGCCCGCCTGGCGAAGATAGCGCGCATAGGCCCTCAGCACATTGGCTTCGCGCGCCGAAAGACCCGCGGACAGGATCAGCCGGTTGAAGCTGTCATTGTCGATGGCGCCGTTGAAGGCGGCGACGAAGGCCTCTCCGAGCGCCGTGCCATATCGGTCGAGATCGATGGCCCCACCGCCGACAGCCTCGACCTTCATGTCGTGCAATACGACGGACTTCGCGGCACTCTCGGCAGCCGGCATCTCGATATCGAAGGTTCGCTCGCTGACCGCATTGAAGCCGAGATTTTCCAGGAGCGGCACCCGGCGCGACAGTGCGAGCTGACCGCCCGAGTGGAAGATCTTGAGCGACAGCGCCGGGCCGTGCTCCTCCTCGCGGTGATAGAATTTGATGCGGATCGACTCACCCCTGGCACACGCGAGGATGTCGGGAAGATCGGCCACAGTCTCCTCGGGCGTGAAAGAGTCCTGGAAGGCGTTGTCGACGCGGATACTACCAGCCTCATGCCCGGCCAGAGCCTCGAATCGCTCGGCCCAGCGTGCGGTGATGCTGCGGACCTTGTCTTCGAGCTCCGCCTGGGGAACGCGCGGCGTCTTGCCGCTGTAACGGCCGATGATGAAATGGACGCGCGCGACACCGCCCTCGGGGAACGCCGGATAATAGGCGGAGACGCGGCCGTCATAAACGGTCTTCAAATAGGTCCCGATCTTCTCGCGGACGATGGAATCGTATTCCTCGCGCGGCACATAGACGAGCACGGAGACGAAACGATCGAAATGGTCGATGCGCGGCAGCACGCGCACACGCGGCCGATCGGCCAGGTCGTTGATCTGTTCGGCGAAGGTTGCGAGCAATGTCGCATCGATCTGGAAGAGGTCGTCGCGCGGATAGGAGTCGAGCGTGTTGGCCAGCATGCGGCCCGAATGGCTCATCGGGTCAAAACCGAAATGGGCCTTGACCCACTCGACCTTGGAACGCAGGAGCGGAATCTCGTCCGGAGTGGAGGTATAGGCCGTCGAGGTGAAGAGACCGACGATGCGCAGCTCGCCGCTGACATTGCCCTTGCCATCGAAGCGCTTGACGCCGACATAATCCATATAGCCGCGACGGTGTACCACCGACTTGACGTTGGCCTTGGTCACGATCAGGAAGTCGGGACCATCGAGGAAAGCAAGGATCTCCGGGGTGGTGGTCACGGCGTCCGTGCCCGTGCGCAGAACGCGGACATCCGGGTCCGACAGGATACCGAGGCCCGCGCCCTTGTCGCGCTCGACCTTGGCGTCCAATCCCTTGCCTGAATAGACATATTCCCGCATGCCGAGGAACGTGAAATTCCCGTTGCGCAGCCAGTCCAGGAAGGCGATTGCCTCGTCACGGTCAGCCTTTCTGCGGCCAGCATCATGAGCTGACAACTCCTCGATGACAGCGTCCATCTTGGAAAGCATCGGCTTCCAGCCGGAGACGACAAGGCCGACGTGCTCCAGCACCGTCTTCAGACGTTTCAACAGATCGGCGGATTGCGGCTCCGTCAGGGGCGCAAGGTGAAGCTGAATGTGGCTGACCCGACTTGTCGGCGTGCCTGAATGTTCGGCCGAATAGAGTTCCGGCGACTTGCCTTTCTCGACCACCAGCATCGGATGGACCGCCATATAGAGGTCGCGATAGCTGCTTGTCACCTCGCCCATGACTGATTCAAAAAGAAAGGGCTTATTGTGATCGGTCACCGAAAGCACGGAGACAGCCACGCCGCCCGGCTCGACATTTGCGACAGGCTCGATGCTGACGCGGGACGTCTTGCCGTTCCACGCAGCCAGCTCGCGGGCGGAATGCACGGCTGAATATGCCAGCATCTCCGGTGTGTAGAGCTTCAGGTCGTCGTCGCTCGCCCGATTGAAGAGAATTGCGGGGTCGAGATACGGCTTGCCAGTCCCCGCGGCAATGTCCCGCGCGCCATCGAACTGCTTCCGCCGCTTGAGATCAGGTTTTCCAGCCATTTGTCGCTCCTCCCGATTGACGTATTCTTTTGATTACGGCCGCACCGTCATCACCATAACCAACTTCTCTTATTATGGCTTCGAAAGAAATGCATCGCCCTCTGCGACAGCGCAGCCTGCGTTGACACTATTCGGTTTTGATTGGATGTGAACCACCAGCCCCCTCCAATTGTCAGATGGGTGCATCTTATTGCGAGGTCGGTAGCTATCATGCCCGAGCTTGGGCAGCCGGGATTTTCGAGTTGTGGAAACCCAGCTTCTCGGAGATTTCTCTGGCGGCATTCAGCAGGCTATCGAGATAGGCCGTTCGATTTCGCAGGCCATCTTCTCGCGGGGCAACCAGGCAAAGCGTGGCGATACAGGTGCCGTCAACCTGATGAATCGGCACTGCAAAGCAATGGGTGAAATTCTCGACTTCGCTGTTGAAGGTGAAATAACCATCAGACTCGGCACGCCGTACCTGCGCTATGAAATCGGCGGTTTCCAGTCTGCGCGCGCTCGGCAGGATGAAATCCTCCGGCGGGATCAGGTCCAGAATCTGCTCGTCGGCGAGATGCGAAACCAGCAGTCGGCCGGAAGCCGTCCACGGAATTGGTACGAGTTCGCCGACATTGGAGGAGATGCGGAACGGACGGATACCCTCGCGCATCATGGCAACCGTATATTTGTCGCCTTCGAGCAGGCACATCTGCGCGGTTTCCCGGGTTTCCTCGGCAAGCCGCACCAGCATGCGGTCGCATTCCCGCATCAGGTCGAATTGCTGGGCATAAGCCGTGCCGAGGAAATAAAGGCGGCGGCCGAGGAAGACCCGGCCATCGCCACCCTGATAGTCCAGCATCCCATGACTGAGCAGCAGATTGACCAGTTCGTAGATGGACGAACGTGGCGCACCGATCTCCGAGGCGATCTCGTTCGGGCGCATCGGCTGACGCTTGACCCGCAGGAATTCCAGGATCTCGAAAGCCCGATCCAAACCGCGCGTGCGCCGCGATATCGTGTCGCCGATGGCCTCGGCCATGCCGTTCTCCAGACTATCTCTATCCGCGATCCGCACGATAGGCGACGCAGTCGACTTCCACTTTGCAATCGACCATCATGCGCGACTGAACGCAAGCGCGCGCCGGAGGGTTCTTGCCAAAATACTCCGCATAGACGCCGTTGAAGCTCCAGAAATCCCTGGGATCATCGAGCCAGACGCCGATCCGCACCACATCATCGACGGTGTAGCCCGCCTCGTGAAGGATGGCGATCATGTTTTCGATCGCCCTGCGGCTCTCGGAGATGATGCCGCCCTTGACGATCTCGCCGTTTTCCATCGGAACCTGGCCGGAAACGTGGAGCCAGCCATTGGCCTCCACCGCACGTGCAAAGGGCAAGGCTTGACCGCCCGCTCCCGTTTCGCCTGCGCCATAGCGTTTGATTGTCACAATTGTTCTCCGCTTTTCAGTTGAAGGTCGAATTCTTGAGGAACTCCGCGAGCCGCTCGGTTTGCGGCCGATGAAACATCTCGCGTGGATTGCCCTGTTCGCCGATCCGCCCCTGGTTCATGAACACCACCCGCGCCGAGGTCTCATAGGCGAAGCGCATTTCATGGGTCACCAGCAGCATGCTCATGCCGTCGGCGGCCAGACCCTTGATGACCTGCAGAACCTCATTGACCAGTTCCGGATCGAGCGCCGAGGTAACCTCGTCGAACAGCATGAGCTTCGGGTTCATGGCGATGGCGCGGGCGATGGCCACGCGCTGCTGCTGGCCACCCGAGAGCTGCCCCGGATAGTGATCGACGCGCGAGAGGAGGCCGACCCGGTCGAGCCATTTCTCGGCGACCGCACGCGCTTCGTCGCGGCTCATTCGGCGCACCTTGGTCAGGCCGAGCATGACATTGCCGGCCGCAGTCATATGCGGGAACAGGTTGAACTGCTGGAAGGCCATGCCGGTCAGTGCCCGCTGGCGGGCAATGTCCTTCTCCTTCTTGCGGCGGCGCACGCCGCCCGCGTTGTCGTAACCGATCTCCTGTCCATCGATGCGGATCGTTCCACCCTGGAAATCCTCGAGCATGTTGATGCAGCGAAGCATCGTCGTCTTGCCGGAACCGGAGGAGCCGATAATCGAGATCACCTCGCCCTGGTTCATGGTGAAATCAACACCCTTGAGCACTTCGACATTGCCGTAGCGCTTGTGAAGATCGCTTATCTCAAGAAGCGTGCCAGTCATCGGATCCTCATGACGCGACGGTTACCTTGCGCTCGACATAACGGCCGAAGCGCTCGATGCCGTAATTGATGACGAAATAGAGAAAGCCCGCGAAGAAATAGAATTCGAGGCTCATGAAGGTGCGGGAAATCTGCTCCTGCGTTCGGAGCAGAAGCTCGGCCACGCCGATGATCGACAGCAGCGTCGAGGCCTTGACCATTTCGGCTGCCGTGTTCACCCAGGCCGGCAGGGCCGAACGCAGCGCCTGCGGGCCGAGCACATAGACGAAGGTCTGCGAGAAGGTGAGCCCGATTGCCTTCGCGGCTTCGGTCTGGCCGCTCGGGATCGATTGCAGGGCGCCGCGCGTCAACTCGCCGACATGCGAACTGCAGAAGACCGAAAGTGCGAGGACGCCGGCCTGGAACGGGCCGAGGTCGATGCCGATCGTGCTCAGCACATAATAGCTCGCCAGAACCAGGACCAGCACCGGCGTGCCACGGATGAAATCCGTGTAGCCGCGGATCAACCAGCGGAAGGGCCGATAGCCATAGGTGAGGACCAGCCCGACGGCGACACCGAGCAGGGTGCCGGCGAGGATGGCGAAAAACGAGATCGAGATGGTGACGCCGAGGCCTTTCAGGATCGGAAGCCGCGCGAGCCATAGCTGGTCGAAAAATGCGAAGCACTCCATCGCCATCACCGTGGAACCGAAAGCCGCCGCTCGACCTGCCGGAGGAAGGCGGCAAGCAGCGAGCAGGTGGCGACATAAAGGCAACTCGCGACGATCCAGGTCTCGATCACCCGGAAGGTCTCGACGTTGATCTTGCGCGCCTCGAAGGTGAGTTCCGGCACCGCGATGGCCGCGGCAAGCGACGTATCCTTGAACAGCGAGATGAAAGTGCTCGAGAGTGACGGCAGGACGTTGCGCAGCATCAATGGGATGATGATCGAGGTGCGGATCTGCATCTCCGTCAGGCCGATGGCGAGCCCGGCCTCGCGCTGGCCCGAAGGCACGGAGAGCAACCCGCCACGAAACACTTCGGCGAGATAGGCGCCGGAATAGAGCGCCAAGGTCATCACAAAGCTCTCGATCTTGCCAAGCCGTATGCCGAGTTCCGGCAGCGCGAAATAGCTGAAGAGTACCAGCACCAGGATCGGCGTGTTGCGGATCACCGTGACATAGAGGCCGGCGGGCTTCCTCAACCAGGGTGATTTCGACACCAGGGCGAAGGCGACGACGAGGCCGATGGCGAACCCAATGAGTATCGACCCCACGGCAAGGCCAAGGCTCAGCGCCAACCCCTCGAGCAACAGGTCGAAGCTCCGCCAGACGGCGGCGAAATTCAGAGTATAGCCCATGCAAGCCCACGATCCATCAAACGTTCCAGCGGCTCCACCCGATCGGTGGAGCCGCGAGGGGAGAATGGCTTACTGGAACTCGACCGGGAAGCCGATTTTCGGCGGCGCCAGATCCTTGCCGAACCACATCTTGAAGGATTTCGCATAGAAATCGAACTCGACGCCGGTCATGGCTTCATGCAGCGCGGTGTTGGTGAAATTCAGCCAATCCTGATCGCCGCGCTTGACACCGCAGGCATAGGTCTGCGGGTTCCAGCCGTAGCCGGCGTCTTTGTAGCGGCCGGGATTCTGCGTCATGTACCAGGCCAGCGACGACTGATCGGTGGCAGCGGCATCGGAGCGGCCGGATTCGAGCGCCTGATAGATCAGGTCCACTGACTCGTACTGGTCGACCTTGGCTTCCGGCAAGGCGGCATGCACCATGGCTTCGGCATAGACATTCTGCAGCACCGAAATCGTGACGGCGGAGCCTGCGGCCTTCATTGCCGCGTAGTCGGCATATTTGCTGTCGGCCTTCAGCATGAGGCCCACGCCTTCGCGGTAATAGGGAATCGTGAAGGCGATCTGCTGGGCGCGCTCACCGGTCACCGTCATGAACTGGCAGGTGATATCCACCTTGCCGGTGGTGATGTTCGGAATGCGGGCATCCGACGACTGGTTGACATACTCCACCTTCTCCGGATCGCCGAACAGGGCCTTGGCGATGATGTGGCCCATATCCACGTCGAAGCCGACCAGCTTGTCGCTGGCATCCTTGAAATGCCAGGGCGCATTCGTGCTGCCGGTTCCAACGATCAGATGGCCGCGAGCAAGAATTTCGTCGAGCTTGCTGCCGTCAGCGAATGCGGGCGTCGACGAAAGAAGGGTGGCGGCGACCAGCGAGATCAATCTGGCACGGAGGGTCATAGACATTGCATTTCCCCTTTTTGACTGTTTTTCCCAGTTGTCCAATATATCGGACATGTGTCCGTGTTATTGGATTTTGATATCCAGCGACATGAGGAACGAATTGTCAAGAGAGGAGGCCAAATAAAGTCGTTCGCCAATGCGCCCGCGACAGCGCGGTGGCGGCTGAAATGTGGTGATGGAATGCGAACCCTGCTGCCGCTCGAAATGCGGCAGTCTTAACTTGATCGCGTCAAGGTGAAGGTCAGGGTCAACTATGTCTTAGGCCTTCGGGGATCAGTCGGTCATGCCCGTGCGGCGCAAGCCCATGCTCGGACCCGCGAGCATCAGGCGGATGCGAGATCGATATGGCGGGGAAAGGCCTGGTGCAGCAATCTCAGCACGGTTTTCCGGAACACGTCGGAATCGGCGGATGGCGGATTGACGTGATCCCAGAACCAGGCGCCGTGGACCAGGTAGTTGAGTCCCTCCGACAGGACGACCGGATCGACTGAATCGTAGCCACCATCACGGGCGATCTCGGCGATCAGGTCGCGCGATTCCGCGTTGTAGCCGAGGTCTCCTGGCAGGCCGATCTCATGGTAAAGCTGCATGCTGTTGCGGTCGCTGGCGAATACGACGAATACCGAAACCCATTTCGGATGCAGCCGGCCGAAACGCTGCGCGCAATCGACCGCGCCCAGCAGGCGCTGGACTGGAGTCAAACCGGGCGCGCGTACCATGGTCTCCCACAGCCGGTCGTATTGCTCGCTCAGATATTGCAGCACCGCCCTGAACAGGTTTTCCTTGCTTTGAAAATGGAACACCACCAGCGCCGTGGACGCGTTGACCTGCCTGGCGATGCGCTGCATCGTCAGGCTCGCGAGGCCCTCGTCGGCGATCAGGTCGATCGTGGCGTCGATAATGCGCTGCACGCTCGCCTCGCCGCGCTCCCGCCGGCGATCCCGGGTAGCTGGATTGGCTTGTGAAAGCTTCGCCTCTGTCATTGGGCCTGCACTTCTCTGGTCACTGGTGCGCCGATCGCCCAATCATCACAATCGCCGTCTTTGATCAAGCACCGGCGGACAAGACTGTTGGCTGGCCAATCACAGCGAGGGACGTGTTGCCGCGCTGCCATACCACTGGCCCTGGGCGGTTTCATAGGCCATGGCGGCACGGAATACGTCCGCGTCGCAATAGGTGCGCCCGACGATCTGGATGCCGGTCGGCACGCCATTGCTCGCACGGCCCGATGGCATCGACAGGACGGGGCAACGGCTCTGCATGTTGAACGGCGTGGTCATGACCCAGCCGAGCGAAGGATTGACGCTCTTTCCGTTGATCTCCACGGTGTCGGTTGAGTGATCGAATTCCGCCGGCACGGAGGCGAGCGCATTGGTCGGGCAGATCAGTACATCGTACTTTTCCAGCAGCGGGCCGAGTGTTTGGTACATTCGCGCGGCGACCTCCAGCGTGTCGATAAAGTCGGTGGCCTTCGAATCCCGGCCATCCTCGGCGAAGCGGCGCGCATAGCTCGTCATGTCGTCGCCATGCTCCGCAAGCAGCGGCGACAGCGAGGCGCCGAATAGATGTTCGAGATAGGCCATGCCGGATTTCAAGGCTCCACCGTTCCAGCCGAGATCGACTTCCTCCACCGTGGCACCAAGCGATCGGAACACGTCGCAGGCAGCAAGCGTGTTGCGGCGTACGTCCTCATGCACTTCGAACTCGCCGAGATCCATGGAGAAGGCAATCTTCCAGCCCTTGATCGGCTTGTAATCGAGCGGCAGCCGCAGTTTCGGACGCAGCGTCGCAATGTCCATCGGACTCGGACCTGCCATGACGTTCTGCAGCAGGATCGCGTCCTTGACGTTTCGCGCCAAGGGTCCGGTATGGCAATAGAAGTCGAGGTTGAACGGCGGCTCGTCGGGATTGCGGCCATAGGGCGGCTTGAACCCCACTAGGCCGCAGGCCGATGCCGGAATGCGGATCGAGCCCGCAATGTCGGAACCGGTTGCGATCGCCGATGTGCCCGCCGCCAGCGTCGCCGCCGTGCCACCGGAGGAGCCGCCCGGCGTGAAATCCGGGTTCCAAGGATTGCGGGTGACGCCCCAGCGCTTCGACCAGGTGTAGCCGGCGCAGCTGAATTCGGGCGTTGCCGTGCGGGCATGCACGATGCCGCCCGCCTTCATGATGCGCTCGTTGATCGGCGACGTGTGATCGCTGATCCGGTCGTTGGTCAGCAGCGAGCCATGCGAGGTCGGCTTGCCCTTGATGTAGCTCTCGTCCTTGATGCCGATCGGCAGGCCTTCGAGCGCGCCCGTCGAAGCGCCCTTCGCATATTTCGCTTCAGCCTTGCGGGCGAGGTCCATCGCCTCGTCGAAATAGGTGTAGGTCAGGCAATTGATGGTCGGCTCCGTCGCCTCGGCACGCGAAATCGTGGCCTGCATCAGTTCGACGGGCGAGAGCTTCTTCGCCTTGAACAGGCGGAGCGTTTCGTTCGCCGGCATGTAGCAAAGGTCGAGATCGGTCATGGAGAGCCTCCTGCGACCGAGTGGGGTCGCGCTTGAAATTCGAAAGTGTGTGGCGGGGGTTGAGTCGGGGACAACCCCGGCCGACATGGCCGGGGCGCCTTAGGTCACGCTATTTCTGGATATCGACCCAGATCTTCGTGTAGAGGTTCCGGATGTCCTCCGGGCAGGTCGGCATGAACTCGCCCTTGTCGAGAAACGCGGCCGGAACGTTGATCTCGGAGGCAGTCTTCATATCCCCGGGCATAAACGCCTCCGAGCCCTTGATCCCGTTCGCGTAACGCGCAAAGGCCGAGATCAATGCCGCGTTTTGCGGATCCATAATGAAGTTCTGGAAGAGTTTGGCATTCTCGACGTTTTTGGCGTCCTTGAGCACCGCGACATTGTCCATGAAGATCGGGTAGCCCTCCTTCGGATAGCCATAGACGATCTTGTCGTTCACTATCCTCTGTCTGAGCGAGGCGCCGTTCCAGTTGACGCCAGCCGCGACATCGCCCCTGCCGAGGCCATCAACCGCTGCATAGTCGAGAGACATCCATTTGGGCTTCGCCTCCACCAGCTTGTCACGCACCTTCCGCAGGATTTGCTTGTCGTCGGTGCAATAGTCGCCGCCGAAATATTTGATCGTCAGGTAAAGAATATCGCCCAGTTCGGGCAGGACATTGATCTTGCCGACGAGTTCAGTGGGCGGATCGAGGAAGATTGCCGATGTGTTCGGGTCCCCGGAATAAACCGAGGTGTTGACCGAAATGCCCGTCGTGCCCCATTGCCACGGAACCGTGTATTTGCGACCCGGATCAAATGCGACGTCAACCCATCTGGGGTCCACGTTCTTGAAATTCTCCATCTGGTCGGGGCGCGTCTCCAGGAGCAATCCTTCGCTGATCCAGATCGGCACCACGCTTGCAGACGGCACGACGATGTCGAAGCCGTGCCCGCCCTGGCGGACCTTGGCGAGCGCCGTGTCGTTGGAATCGAAATCGGTGACGGTCACCTTGACCTTGTAGGTCTCCTCGAACTTCTTGATCAGCTCAGGGCTGGTGTAATTTCCCCAGTTGTAGATGTTGAGCTCGCCCTCGGCCAGCGCCGTTCCCGCCGATCCGAGCATCATCAGGGCGGCCGTGACCGCTGTCGTTCTCCAGTTCATGTTCATTCTCCCCTTCTGTTGGACGCTCGGTCGCCGACCTCAGGCCCGTTTCTTGCTGGCAAAGAAAAATACCGTCACGATGCCCACCGACAGCAGCAGGAACACCGTGGAAATCGCATTGATCTCGGGCGTTACGCCGCGACGGAGTTGGCCGAGCATGTAGGTGGGCAGGGTTTCCTGGCCGCCGGACTTGACGAATTCGGTGATCACCACGTCGTCGAGCGAGACGACGAAGGCGAGCATCAGCCCGGCGATGACGCCCGGCCAGAGCAGCGGCAGCGTCACCCGCCTGAAGCACTTCCACGGCGTGGCATAGAGGTCCGCCGCCGCCATTTCGAGCGACAGGTCCATGTTCTCGAGGCGCGCCCGGATCGGCAGGTAGGCGAACGGAATGCAGAACGCGGTGTGCGCCGCGATGAGATAGCCGAGGCCAGAATAGCCGGTCGCCAGCTTGATCCGCGAAAAGAAGATCAGCAGCGCCACCGCAAGCACGATTTCCGGCACGATCAGCGGCTGGTTGATGAAGGCATATTTGAGCTGCAGTCCGCGATATGGCTTGGTGCGGGTGGTCGCAAGTGCCGCCATGGTCGCGGCAACCGTAGCTAGGACCGCAGATATCGCAGCGATCTGGAAGGAACGGATCGCCGCCTCGACGACCTGCTCGTTGTTCCATGCCGCCTCGAACCAGCGTGCCGAGAACCCCCGCCAGACGGCCGTCGAATTGTTGTCGTTGAAGGAAAAGACGATCAGTATGGCGATCGGCACATAGAGGGCGAAGAAGCAGAGTGCTGCTACGAAGGTAAAGCCACCCTGCTGCCTGATATCGAATCCGCGAGCGCGATTGGCTTTCGTCATGGTGTGCTCCGGGCGGGAAGTTGTCGACACAATGCTAGCCATGTCCGGCCTCCGATCTGCTGGCGTTGCGGACGAAGACCATCATCGCGATCATCACGATCGCCATCAGCGTGATGGAGAGAGAGGCGCCGAGCGGCCAGTTGCGGCCCTGGCCGAATTGCAGTTCGATCAGGTTGCCGATCATCAGGTTGGAGCCGCCGCCCATCACCCTCGGCGTCACATAGGCGCCGAGCGAGGGGATGAAGACGAGGATCGAGCCGGCGACGATGCCGGGCTTCACCAGGGGAATGATCACCCGCCGCAATACCTGGAACCGAGTAGCGTAGAGGTCGTAGGCCGCTTCGACCAGCCGGAAATCGATCTTCTCCATGCTGGCATAAAGCGGCAGCACCATCAGCGGCAGGAAGACATAGATCATGCCGAGCAGCACGGCAAAGTCCGTATACATCAGCTGGATCGGCTGGTCGGTGATCCCGGTCATCGAGAGCAGCGAGTTGATCACGCCGCCATTGCGGATCACCTCCTGGATCGCGAAGGTGCGGATCAGCACATTGGTCCAGAACGGTATGGTGATAAGGAAGAGCCAGAAATCCCGGCTCCGCTCCGAACGCGTGGTGATGAAATAGGCGGTCGGAAAGCCCAGGACCAGTGTCAGGATCGTGGTCGCCACCGAGAGCTTGATCGAGCGCCAGAAGATCGTCAGATGGGCATCGGCGAAGGACAGGGTCTCATCGAACATGTCACGTTCGAGAAGCACGCCGATCCATGCGTCGGATGAGAACTGCCACTTCACGTCGCCATAGGACCCCGGCGCCAGAAACGAGTAGACCACCACGATCAGCAGCGGGCCGGCTGCGGCAAACAGGATGATCAGTAGAGCGGGCGCCGAAAGCAGCCAGCGCGAACGGATGTCCCTGCGTTCGTTTTCTTCGATGACGTCGCTCGCCGTTCCCATCGTTCAATCCTTGAGAACCTGGGCGGCGTCATCGCCGATCTGGATACCGACGGCCTCGCCGCTGTCGAAGCCGCAGCCACCATTACGGGCGTTCTGCTGGCGCACCGTGAACAACTCGCCGTCGCCGAGCCGGACGTTGATATGCGTATCGGTGCCGAAGTAGACGACGGTATCGACGGTGCCTGATATGTCTCCCGGGCCATCGACCAGCCTGGCATGCTCCGGACGAACGACGACGGTGGCCTTGCCATTGGGCCGGAAACCTTCGGCGACGGTGGCGCAAATCCTGGCGCCCGAGTTCAGCGTCACGCTGGCCTTGCCGCCATTGATGCTGTCGACCTTCGCCGTGAGGAAATTGGTCTCGCCGATGAAGTCGGCGACGAAGCGGTCGGCCGGCCGGTCGTAGATGTCGCGCGGGCTGCCGACCTGCAGGATCCTGCCCGATGACATCACGGCGATGCGGTCCGACATCGTCAGCGCCTCTTCCTGGTCATGGGTGACGAAGATGAAGGTGATGCCGGTCTCGTGCTGCAGCCGCTTGAGTTCGATCTGCATTTCCTTGCGCAGCTTGTAGTCGAGCGCCGAAAGCGGCTCGTCGAGCAGCAGCACTTTCGGCTGCGGGGCCAAGGCACGGGCGAGTGCCACGCGCTGTTGCTGGCCGCCCGAGATCTGGCTGGTGCGCCTGTTCTTGAGGTTTTCCATATGCACGAGTTTCAGCATCGCATCGACGCGCGCGCCGATTTCTGCCTTTGGCCGCCCCAGCATTTCGAGGCCAAAGGCGATGTTCTCGGCCACGGTCATATGCGGAAAGAGCGCGTAGCTCTGGAACACCGTATTGACCGGCCGCTTGAAGGGCGGAAGCGGTGCGATGTCCCGGCCATAGAGCAGGATTTCGCCATCGGTGGGAAATTCGAAGCCGGCGATCAGCCGAAGCAGGGTGGTTTTTCCACAGCCGGAAGGGCCGAGCAGGGTGAAGAATTCATTCTCGCGGATCGTGACGGAGACATCGTCGAGTGCCGTGACGGGGTCCAGCCCCGCCGACCGAAAAATCCTGGTAACGCCCTTCGCCTCGATGGCGGACTGCATGGCTGCCAAGTCGCTCTCCCCTGCGCTTGCATGTGGCCATTCACCGGCGGGACGCCGGCTGGCCAACTGATCTGCTGCATCTCTAATATATTTTACTAATTAGTTAGTCAATAAAAATTTGAAGATCATAATCGCTGTCGCCGAGGGTCGAGCCACACGGCGTGAATCATCAATCAATGTCCGGTGAATGTTCCAGGATGCACGGGCCAGAAAGCTTATCGAATCGTGGAGAGTACGCTCAACGCGTTCAAGACGTCGGAACCATCACAAGGATGGTGACCAAGACCTCGGGGCTATCTCGCGATCGATGTGGATAGCAGCAGCGCCGGGATGGCCGGGTCGTCTGCATCGGTAACCAGCAGGAGATTCAGTCGGTCGCCGTCCGGCCGGGCGCTGATGCCCTCCACCTTGTATGGCCGGTCAAGTCGTTGCAACGAGAGCAGACGTCCCGCATTGTCGATGAGCCCGATGGCCGCACCTATGCAGGCGCCATCGAGATAGGCGTCTTCGGTGTCTTCGGCCACGGCGCAAAACACCATGTCCCCGTTGGGCAGAGCCGCCGCATCGGTGAAGCAGAACGGCACACCATCGATCAAACCAAGGTCGAGCCGATCGATGGCGGATGGTTCGATGGCATCGGGGCGCGCCTGTCGAAGGCCCTCCAGGACCTGCGAAAGCTGGTAACGGAGGATCGCGTTGTCGGCATGCCGCTTGTTGCCGCGCTGGAACAGGCGCAATTCGTCTCCGGTGACAACCGCGCCCTCGATGTTGAGTTCAGCGAACACGCCGCGAAGCGGACCGAGAATCGGCGACAGATCCAGTTCATGCGGCGAACCTGAGACAGCGCCGCCCGCGTCGAGACCGAGCAGAGCGCCGCGGCAACGGTTCGGCTTTGATCCCGATCCGAAAGCCATAAGCGCGCCATGCGGAAAACCCTGGAAAGCCGGAACCATGGCCAGCGCCTCGAGGTCTGGCTTCCGCCGCTTTCGTTCAGCCTTGGCATCGGGCAAGGCACCATCAAACAGGCGGATCAGACTACCGGGTTCAGGCGCGGCGGTGGAAAACGCGCCCAGATGAAGATCGTCGTCGGCAACGACATAAGCGGTAGAACCGATGCAGACGAGCCCGCTCGCAGCGCTCATATGCGACGGCCGCGTTCCCGGAATATCCGTTGATAGGTTGAGCGCGCGTAGCTCGGCGAGAGCGATCATCGCTGTGTCTTATCAGGCCGAATTCTCGACCTCAACGCCCGATGCCGGAAAACCGTCACGGCGTGGAGACTGCTTGCTCTATGCGCCTTATCAGGCTGCAATCCGCTCCATGCGCAGCCCAGCAGGCGCGGGTCGCACCATCACCCGCCCGGAAACGGCCCTGCTTCGTCTTGCGATCATTGAATCGAGCTGGTGGCAAGATCGCGCAGAAGGTTTTGCAATTGAGCGCCTTGGGGTTTGGGCCTGATCCGTTCAACATCGGGCGCTGGTCGGCGCTGATGCGGGGTGGGGTTCTTATCCATGTCGAGCACATAGGTCTGCTTCGTCGTGACGACCTCAAGCACGAGATGGTCGTTCGGCTTGTTTCGGGACACGACCTTGGGCCGCAGCGCCCGCGCTGGATAGCCAAGCTGGATCAACGCGTGCCGCTTCGTGACGACAAAGTCGTCGCAATCACCGAAGCGAGGATTGATCGTCCATTCGTCACTTGTCTCATTTCGGGGGATGATCGAGTCGTTCACGGTGTGATCAATGCCCTGGATGTCACGATCGACATGTTGCGACCATTTTATGACCGTCGGTCCCGTGGCCGGACACTCCTCGGCATGCTGAATGCAGAATACGGCATGTGCCATGTTGATTTGGTCGTCAGGGCCGGCATGCGACGCAAAACCGGCAAACAGCCATGACAATGCAATGAGATGTGACACAGAATCGCCCCCGCTCGAGTTCCCGGGGCAATGTGACTAGAACTATGGCGATATCGAGTCGCAACTTTTAGGCGTTCTCGGCGCCACGTGAATAGCCCAGCCGATCGCTGATTGTCAGCGACAAGGATTTTGCCTTTTGTCTTGCCGGAATCATCAATATACAATTTTGTAGTGTATACCATTATTAAGAAAGTCTTGACATAATAGCCTTTACTGGAGCTTAATGGTTTTGCGGGCTGTTTTTCTTAAGTAATGGAGTGAAGAAATGCGCCAACTAATTCTTGCAACAACACTACTGGTTCTAACGTCGTCTTTGGCTTGGGCCGATCCAGCCGAAGTCGCACAGTCCTGTGCGACGGGCTCGGACTGTACCGCACTCGTCAATCAGGAGATTGCCGGGATGCAGGGGACGCAGGCTGAAAAAGACAAAGCCATCGCCGATCTCGTGGTTTCGATCGGCACCGAAAGCCAGACGGCCGACGCGTTAAGGTGCCAGGAAATGGCGGTGGCCGTCAGGGCGTCAGCAGGCTCTGTTTCGGATGCTGGCCAGCAAGCACGGATAATCGCCGTTGCGGACTCCATGTGCAAGTCGCAGATCCAAACAGCTGCCATTGGAGATGACTCACCGGACGATGGCGGCGAACGCAACGAGCAGCCGGCAAGCCAGAACTAGATCGGTTGCAGTTCGTCCAAGCCGCCGTTTCGCGACGGTGACGTTATCCGGTGTTTATACCATGAGCACCGGTGGTGGCTTTGCTCGTGCCAGTCGCGCCAAGCGTGAAGCTCACATCATCGTCAGCAAACGTGCGGGTGTGATTGCCCGGCAGGGGTTCGCGTGCCTGTTCCATGAACGACACAGACCAGAATACGAAGTTCCCGGCATCGTCGATCTTGGCAAGTTTCTCATGAAGCAGAACGAGCTGGACGTCACTGAAACTCACGATGACGCCGTCGCCGGTTTTCTCGAAGTGCAGCTGCGAAAACTTCCTCGCGCCCGTTTCAATGGCGATCTGGTCGATGCCGACCTCGAAGTCTGAAATCGTGTCGCGCCCATCGTGATTGTAGAACAGGAAGAGATCCGCCTCGCTTCCACCCGCAATCCTGTCGTTGCCGGCGCCGCCACAGATCTTGTCCGCGCCGGCTGCTCCAGTAATGACATCATTTGAGTCGCGATAGCTCGATCCGCCAAAGAGGATATCGTCGCCGAATCCCCCCGAAACTTTGTCGGCGCCGTCGCCGCCGAAAAGCCTATCGTTCCCGAAACCTCCTGTTACGGAATCCTTGCCGCCCGCAGCGACGATCAAGTCGCCCAAAGAACCTCCGGTGAGGGTTTCGGCGAACCTGTTGCCCAGCAGGAACTCCCCTTCCATCGGCGCGCCTTCGTTGCCGAACAGCCAGAAACCCCGAACAATGTCGCCCGCCGGCTTCTCAACAAATCCGTATTCCGCCGGCAGCTTCCTCGACCAGTTCATCCACCCTTTGGTGCCTGGCGCTGGGGCAAAGTCGGAGTCATTGTTCCACCAACTGAACCCCTCAAACCAATCGAACTTGGAAAACTCCTTCATGAGCACAGCATAGATGACCGATTGTTCCCAGTAGTCCTGATCGCCGTCTGCATAGGCTGGATTCTCCAAAGCCCCCTCTCGCGCCTGCGATCCTGCCTCGGTGAAAATGATGTCCTTCCCGTAGGTCTCGGCGAGCGATTGCAGGATCTCCGGCACGTTGACGGGTGGCCAGACATGCCATCCACCCATCTGGTTTTCATAGAGTTCGTCAGTTGCATTCTCGAGGGTCTTTGGCCCGCCGGTGTTCAGCGGGACATACATGCTGATGCCAATGTGATCGAGCGCGTCCCAAAATTCGATGTCGTCGGCAGCCGCACCTCCCGACTCACCTCCAGGCGTCCCCACATAGCCCAAGGCGTCGTAAGTCAGATCGCCTGAAAACACAGACCGCACGTTAGCGATTATTTGGCGCCAGTCTGCCTCGTAACTCCCGACCGCATAATCATCGTTTTCGGTTCCAAGTATGAGCATATCGACGCCGCTCTCCTGGGCCAAAGGCGCCAGCCCGTCCCAAAACGCGGTCACCTCGGCCAGGAAGGTTTCGGGATTAAAACCCGCATCAACGTAAAACTTATTGACGTTTCCTGCGTTTGGCTCGTCGGTAACGAAATGAGGTTTCCAGCTCACCTCGAAACCTCTGGTATGAGCGGCTTCGGTCAGCGCTTGCAAGGCTTGCGGAGAGGGCGGATCTATCAGCCATGGTGGCGAATTGGTGTAGTCGTCGAGGAAAACGCCAGTCTCGGGGTCTACAGGAATTGACCAAGTCAGCGAGACCGCATTCTGGCCATAGGACTCATAGGCATCAAGGAAGCGATTGAAGTTCTTGACGAGTGAATCAAGTTCCTTGCCCGTGACATCAGCATCGT
This sequence comes from Rhizobium sp. TH2, assembly GCF_024707525.1. NCBI lineage: Bacteria > Pseudomonadati > Pseudomonadota > Alphaproteobacteria > Hyphomicrobiales > Rhizobiaceae > Rhizobium > Rhizobium sp. TH2. Next base: position 4,447,286 of record NZ_CP062231.1, read on the forward strand.
ACAGGAAGAAGTTGTTGCTTTGCCAGGCCATGGTCCAGCCTCCGGAGGTTTTACATTGCTCCTCCGCAGTAATATTAGTCAATGACGAAGAACGGATGCAGAGGCAAAGCGGCATTTGAATACCGATTCCCTGCCAAGAAACTCGCGGACATCCGGATGTCATGAGCAAGGCACGGATCCAAATATTCGCCTTCCCCCGTGCCAGAGGTCAGTCACGATCACTCTTCGGCCATTGTCGCTTCGTCGCATTGACTTTCCAAGCCACTCTCGCTTAGTTCACCCAGGACAAGGGAAAACGGGTTTCGATGGCGGATTCGACGACATCATTGGCAAAGGCAGTGCGCCTGTTGTGCGTGCTGGCGCTTGTCATGATCGGCTTCGCCCACAAGCCTGTCGAAGCTGCACCTGCCGGCAACATTCCCGTCTATGTCCTGCCCGACGGCTCGATCGCCTCGATCTGTATTCCCGGCGACCATGACCAGAGCCCGGCCAAGGCGGCAAGCCACGGCTGCGATGCTTGCCGGCTCTCATCGACCGCTCTTCTACCGACGCCACATGATCACTGCGGTCGGCGCTTGGCATATGCGCAAATCGTCAAGGTCCAGGAGCGGCAATACAGCCTCGCGCGGCAGATTTATCCACCCAGTTCCGGGCCTCGCGCTCCTCCTCACGCTGTCATGATGTCTTAACCGGCGTTGCGGGCGTTCCGTAACGCCTGTCATCCATCACGGCCCGCCGAGCGCGGCCGGAAACATCGGTATATCCATGACAGACACAACGCTCACCGGCACGCCCGTCGTGACCGAAGGGGATATTTCCCTCTATCGCGCCATCTGGCGCTGGCACTTCTTTGCAGGCCTTCTGGTCATTCCATTCATGCTCAATCTCGCGGTCACCGGCGGTCTCTATCTCTTCAAGGATGAGATCAACGACACGTTCTTCGCCTATCGCAACGTGGTGGCGGACACCGGAGCAAACTTCGCTCCGTCTGCCATTGTCAGCGCCGCGGAGGCTGCCGTGCCCGGTTCTTCGGCGTCCGCCTATCGCGAAGCGCCCGATGCCACGCATTCGGCGATGGTGACGGTTTCATCCGATGCCGGCGGCACGCTGGTATTCGTCAATCCGCATGACGCCAAAGTGCTCGGCCACGTCGCCTCGGACAATGAATTCAACTGGGTCGTGAAGAAGATCCACAGCCTTGAATATTTCGGCACCTATGCCAATCGGCTGGTGGAAATCGTCGGTGGATTCGCGCTGATGCTCGTGGTGACCGGCATCTATCTCTGGTGGCCGCGCCGCCAGACCGGTGGCGTGCTGTCGGTCCGTGGCACACCGTCGAAGCGGGTCTTCTGGCGCGACATGCATGCGGTGACCGGCGCGGTCGCCGGGATCATGATCTTCTTCCTCGCGGTCACCGGCATGCCCTGGTCCGGATATTGGGGCGACAGCGCCAACACCTGGCTGACGGCCAACGGCTATGGCTATCCCGCCGAATTGTGGGACGCCGTGCCAACCTCCTCGAAGGCGACACACCACACCGTGGACCAGCCCGGCTGGGTCGTCGAGAATGCACCGGTGCCGGAATCGACGATGGACATGGCCCATATGCATGCCCAACCGATCGGCCTCGACGCCGCGGTCGTTATCGCCCGGAAAGCCGGCATCGCACCCGGCTTCGAAATGGCGCTCCCTGATGATGACAAGGGCGTTTACACGGCCTCGGTCTATCCCGATGACCTGTCGCGGGAACGCACCATGCATATCGACCAATTCTCCGGCAAGCCGCTGGTCGATATCTCCTATGGCCAGTATGCACGCGCCGGGCGCATGATCGAATGGGGCATCAATGTCCATCAGGGACAGGAATGGGGATTGTTCAACCAGCTGCTGATGCTGGCAACGTGCCTCTGCATCGTCCTGATGTGCGTATCGGGTGCCGTGATGTGGTGGAAACGACGCCCCTCCGGGCGTCTTGGCGTGCCGCCCGCGCCGCCGCGCGGAGGCGTCTATATCGGTCTCTGGGCCATCGCCGCCGTCTTCGGCCTTGCCTTCCCGATGACGGGCATGGCGATCATTGTGATGGTCCTGCTCGACCAGACTGTCCTCCGGTTCATTCCGCCACTGCGGCGGAGATTTTCGTGAGAGTTGCGGAAAGAACCTCGATGCATCGCGATTGCTAGCGAGGGGGACCAACCTGCTGTTATCAATCAGTGATTGGTCAATCGACCAATCACTCCGCATTTGTTGATTGACGCCTTGAACACCGGCTTGGAATGCCTACTTCACTCAAACTCTGCCGCCGTATCAGTTGACATCGGTCAAGTGAGCGAAGAGCATTCGTAAATTGATATGGAACCAAGGGGCATGAGAATGCGGAATTGGCTATCTTCAGTACTGAACGGTCTCGTTTTCTCTCTCCTCCTTCTGCCAAACGCGGCAAATGCACAGGATGCCGCCGCCCCGCCGCCGGTAACGGTGGCCAAGCCTCTCGTCAGGGACGCAGTGGACAATGACGGCTTCGTCGGCCGATTCGACGCCGTAGACCAGGTGATCGTGCGGGCGCGTGTCGGCGGTTATCTGCAGGAAGTCCATTTCACCGACGGTTCGCTGGTCAAGAAGGGCGATCTGCTCTTCGTGATCGACCAGCGGCCATACGCGATCGCGCTCGACCAGGCCGATGCCCAGCTCCAGTCCGCCCAGGCCACGCTGACCTACGCGGCAGCGCAGCTCAAGCGCGCGGAAGGCCTTGTCAAGAGCGGCGGCCAATCCATCCAGACGCTCGAGGATCGCCGGCGCGAACAGATTTCCGCCCAGGCCGCCGTCCGCGCCGCCGAGGCGACGGCCGATCGCGCCAAGCTCGACCTCGAATATACAAAGATCACCGCGCCGATCAGCGGCCGCATCGACCGCAAGCTGATCTCCGTCGGCAATCTCATCCAGGCGGATCAGTCGATATTGACCACGATCGTCACGCTGGACCCGATCGATTTCTATTTCGATGTCGATGAACGCCGGCTCCTGAACTTCGCCAGCACGGCGCGCAGCCGTGGTGACGACATTCAGCTCGGCGGCGGCGGTGTCCAAGTGAAGGTGACGATTGCTGACGGCAACGAGAAGCCTTTCAGCGGCAAGCTCGACTTCGCCGAAAACCGGATCGACACGCAGACCGGCACGATGCGGCTCCGGGCGCGGTTCGAAAATCCGCAGCTGGTTCTGCAACCCGGCCTGTTCGGCCGTATCCAGGTCGAGGCATCGAACAAGTATCGTGCGATTCTCATCCCCGACGAGGCGATCGGCTCGGACCAGAACGAGCGGGTGGTCTTCGTGGTCGGCGCCGATGGCACCGTATCCACCAAGGCGGTGCGCCCCGGTCCCCGTCTATATGGCTACCGCGTCATCCGCGAGGGCCTCGACGGCACCGAGACGATCATTGTCAATGGCCTGATGCGCGCGCGCGCGGGCTCCAAGGTCACGCCTCAGATGACCGAACTGCCGCAGCAGCGCGATGACGCCGTGCCGGATGCGTTGGATCTGGAGCTCGCGCAATGAGATTTGCACATTTCTTTGTCGACCGGCCGATCTTCGCATCGGTCGTCTCGATCGTGCTGCTGATTGTCGGCGGCGTCGCCTATTTCCAGCTGCCGGTCGCCCAGTATCCGGAGATCGCCCCGCCGACCATCGTCATCCGCACCGCCTATCCGGGCGCCGATGCCGAGACGATCGCCAATACGGTGGCGACACCGCTGGAACAGGAAATCAACGGCGTCGAGGACATGCTCTACATGTCGTCCTACTCGACGGCCGACGGCTCGATGGCGCTGACCGTCACCTTCAAGCTCGGCACCGATCTCGACAAGGCGCAGGTGCTGGTACAGAACCGCGTCGCCATTGCCGAACCGCGGCTGCCCGAAGACGTGCGCCGCATCGGCATCACCACGGCCAAGAGCTCGCCCGACCTGATGATGGTCATCCATCTGCTCTCGCCCAATGGCCGTTACAACCAGCTCTATTCCTCGAACTATGCCCGCACCCGCATCCGCGACAAGCTGGTCCGGCTCGACGGCGTCGGCGACGTCATCCTGTTCGGCGAACGCGAATATTCGCTGCGTATCTGGCTCGATCCGGAAAAGCTCTCGTCCTACGGCATGACATCGAGCGATGTCGTCCAGGCTCTGCGCGACCAGAATGTGCAGGTCTCCGGCGGCTTGATCGGCGCTCCACCGGCATCGGACAACAGCGCCTTCCAATATACCGTGACCACCGAGGGCCGGTTTTCCGATGCCCGCCAGTTCCGCTATGTGATCGTAAAAGCGGCCGAAGATGGACGCCTGGTGCAGTTGCAGGATGTCGCCCGTGTCGAACTCGGCGCCAAGGACTATGTGACCAACAGCTATCTCGACGGCAACCCCGCCGTCGCGATCGGCATTTTCGCCCGGCCCGGCACCAACGCGCTGGCTGCATCCGAGTCGATCCAGCAGACAATGAAGGAATTGTCGAAGGATTTCCCGCCGGGCCTCACCTACGACATCATCTACAACCCGACCGAATTCATCTCGGAGTCGATCTACGAGGTCTACAAGACCATCGCCGAAGCGGCGATTCTGGTCGCGCTCGTGGTGCTCATCTTCCTGCAATCCTGGCGCACCGCGATCATTCCGATCGTCGCCATTCCCGTATCGTTGATCGGCACCTTCGCCTTCCTCCTCGCCTTCGGCTTCTCGCTCAACATGCTGACACTGTTCGGCCTGGTGCTGGCGATCGGCATCGTCGTCGACGACGCGATCGTCGTCGTCGAGAATGTCGAGCGAAATCTCGCGCGCGGCATGACACCCAAGCAGGCCGCGCATGTGACGATGGACGAGGTGGGCGTGGCGGTCGTCGCCATTTCGCTCGTGCTCATCGCGGTCTTCGTGCCGACCGCCTTCATTCCCGGCATATCAGGCCAGTTCTACCGCCAGTTCGCGGTGACGATCGCCGTTGCGACGGGCATCTCGGCGCTCAACTCGCTGACGCTGTCCCCCGCGCTGGCCTCGATCCTGTTGAAGCCGCATGAGGAGCACCATCGCTCGCGCAATCCCATCACGCGCGCAGGCCGGTTCCTCGCCGGCGGGTTCAATGCCGGATTCGACAGGATGAGCGCCGGCTATTCCTGGATCGTCCGCCATATGGTGCAGACCGGGCTGGCAATCACCGCGTCCCTCATCGTCTTCGCCGGCTTGCTCTATGCGACCTATTTCATGGGCACCACGGTTCCGCGCGGCTTCGTGCCGACCATGGACCAGGGCTACGCCATCGTCGTCGTGCAATTGCCGGACGGCGCATCGCTCGAGCGTACGGATGCCGTGATCAAGAAAGCCTCCGAGATCGCGAACTCGATTCCCGGCGTCAGGAACGCCGTGGCCTTTGCCGGCTTCAATGGCGCCACCTTCACCAACGCCTCGAATTCCGGCGTCATCTTCACGCCATTCGATAGTTTCGAGGAGCGGCTGAAACACGGTCAGAGCGCCAATGCGATCATCGGCCAGCTCTACATGAAAATGCAGAGCATCCAGGAAGCCTTCATCATCGCCGTGCCGCCGCCCGCCATCGCCGGCATCGGCAATGGCGGCGGCTTCAAGATGCAGCTTATGGATCTCGAAGGTTCGGACATGCGCCGCGTGCTCGGCGCTGCCTATCAGCTGATGGGCAAGGCAAACCAGACGCCCGGTCTTACTGGCGTCTTCACGACCTTCTCCGCATCGAGCCCGCAATATTTCCTCAATATCGACCGCGACAAGGCCCGCGCCCTGAACGTGCCGATCCCGAATATCTTCGACACGCTGGCGATCAATCTCGGCACCTCTTATGTCAACGATTTCAACGCGTTCGGCCGCGTCTACCAGGTTCGTGCCCAGGCCGATAAGCAGTTCCGCACCGACAGGGCGAGCATCCTGGCGTTGAAGGTCCGCTCGGCGACGGGGGCGCTCGTGCCTCTGGGAACCTTGATCGACATCCTCGACAAGAGCGGTCCCGCACTCGTCCAGCACTATAACATGTACGTCTCCGTGCCGGTGCAGGGCAATCCGACGCCCGGCGTCTCGACCGGCAGCGCGATCGAGAAAATGGAAACCTTGGCGAGGGAGATCCTGCCATCCGGCACGACCTTCGAATGGACCGAACTCGCCCTTCAGGAGAAGAATACCGGCAATACCGCGATCTATATCTTCGCGCTCGCCGTCATCTTCGTCTTCCTGGTGCTGGCTGCCCAGTATGAAAGCTGGATCCTGCCGCTGGCGATCATTCTCATCGTGCCGCTTGCAATCCTCGCGGCGCTCATCGGCGTCTATTTGAGAGGGATGGACAACAATATCCTGACCCAGATCGGCCTTGTCGTGCTGATCGGATTGGCGGCCAAGAATGCGATCCTGATCGTCGAATTCGCTCGGCAAGCTCAGGCGGAGGGTAAAAGCGCGGTGGAGGCGGCGATCGAGGCGTGCCATCTGCGCCTCAGGCCCATCCTGATGACCGCCTTCGCCTTCATCTTCGGCGTCGTGCCGCTGGTGATCGCCACCGGTCCGGGTGCCGAAATGCGCCAGTCACTCGGCACCGCCGTGTTCTCCGGCATGATCGGCGTGACATTCTTCGGCCTGTTCCTGACCCCGGTCTTCTATGTCCTGCTCCGCTCGCGCCGTTCGAAGGCTGCTTCACCACCGGAGCCCCTGGAGGAGAGCCACGCCCCGACATGAGCCTCGGAGCCTGAGACAAAGGAATAGCTTAATTCACCGCCGGAACTCTGCATTTCCCGAAAATGTCGAGTTCCGGCCGGTAGACCGATGTCCTGATATCCATCATCCCCAGCAGCGTATGATAGACATTGTCATGGCTGAACGGCAATGCGGAGAGCTTTGCCGCACAGGCCCGATCAAATCCCGAAGCCGCATCGTATTCCCGCGACATCCAGGCGATCAGCGGCACATGTGTCTGCTCTTTCGGCGCCGAGGCAAAAGGGGCGCCATGCATGAAGACGCCGTTCTCGCCGAGCGATTCCCCATGGTCCGAGACGAAGAACATCGCACCGCTCGCCGTCGCACGATGCTTGTCGAGAAGCCCTATGACCCGCGCGAGGAACCGGTCGGTATAGGCGATCGTGTTGTCATAGGCATTGACGATCTCCTCCGAAGAGCAGTCGTTCATCTGGTAGAGCCGGCAATCCGGCTGGAACGGCCGGAACGTATCGGGATAGCGCAGGTAATAAGCCGGTCCATGCGATCCGCGCTGGTGCAAAACCACGACGGTCGGCCCCGTCGCCGCGCCGATCAGCGTATCGAGATCGCCGAGGAAGATGTCGTCCTGGCAGGCGCCGCTCTGGCAGAGATCCGGATCGGTCCGCATCATGTAGCTGGTATATTTCACGCCGTTGGCGACGCCCTTGGCGCCACCGTCATTGTCCCACCAGTGCACATCGATCCCTGCATTTTTGTAGACGTCCATCAACGATTCCCTGGCGATCGCCTTGCTTTTGGAAAAGTCAGTCCGCTGAAAACCCGAAAACATACAACGCAGCGAGATGCTGGTTTCCGTGCCGCAACTCGTGACATTGGAAAAGTTCAGCACGCCGAGTTTGGCCAGTTCCGGATTGGTATCCCGTGCATAGCCGTTGAGCGAAAAATTCATCGCACGCGCCGATTCCCCCACCACGATCACCGTGACGACAGGCTTTTTTGCCTGCGCGATCCATTCGCCCTTACGGGCATCACGGCCATAGGGTTCGCGCACCGCATGACGGTTCTCGACCATCTGCACTACCACCTTGATCGCAGCCGAGACCGGTCCCGCCGGGTTCAGCACCTCCATCATGGCGTTGAAGTCGCGTCGCATCGCTGCGCGCACCTCGCCGAGATGCGAAAAGATCAGCCCGCCCGCGACCAGAAGCATCACGACCAACACCGTCGCATTGGTCAGCAGGCGTGACCGGAACGGACCGTAGATCACCTGCACCCACATCACCAAAAGGCTTGGCAGAATGCCGAAAACCAGCATGTGGACGAAAAAGCTCGCAGTCAGGAACTCTCCCGTTTCGCCGGAATTGGTGGCCAGAACATTCTCGATCATGTTGGCATTGATGATCGTGCCGAACGTATCGGTGAAATACGAAGCCCCCGCCGCCACCAGGATCGCGAAGATGTAGACAGGCTTGGCGATGAAGCGGAACGACAAGCCGACCATAACCCCGACGAAAACCGCGAGCGTCGCCACGCCAAAGGCCGCAAGACCCATGCCGCTCACAAAACCTTCCCAGGCCTTGCCCCAGAACGTGATATTGGCCGCAGCCAGCAGATAGAGCGCGATGAGCACGCCTAGAGCCGTGGCGTTGATTGCGGGGCGTCGCGTGAAAAATGCAGCCATGCTCTTCCATATGCTTCATGATTGCGGACGGAATGGGAAGCGCATGTAGGCTCGGCGTCGACCATTGTCCATGGAGCACTTGGCCTTTTCCCCGCCGCACAACCACATTAAGTAGAGGTTCTCTCGAGCATGGGATGGAGAGCGACCGGATGGGACTGCGCACGATCGGCCTTGCACTTGTAAGCCTCGTCTGCCTCACGGGCAGCGCAGCCGCGATCGAACTCGGACTGCCTGCCGAATGCACGCTCGGTACGAATTGCTTCCTGCAACAGTCGCCGGACATGCAGGCCGGTCCGGGCGCCACCGATCCCTTCTGCGGCATCGCCACCTATGACGGCCACGATGGCGTCGATCTCCGCGTGCTGTCGATGAAGGATGTCGCGCGCGGCGTGCCGGTCGTGGCAGCGGCCGATGGCGAGGTGCTGCGAGGCCGCGATAGCGTGCCGGATCGTCTGGTGCAGACGGATGCTGATCGCCAGGCCGTCGCCGACAGGGAATGCGGCAACGGCGTCATCATGAAGCACGCAGACGGCACCGAGACGCAGTATTGCCACCTCAAGCAGGGCAGCATCGTGGTCCGGCCGGGCGAGAAGCTGAAGGCCGGCGACAAGATCGGCGAGGTCGGCGCCTCCGGTCTCGCTCAGTTCCCGCATGTTCATATGACGGTGCGGGTCAGCGGCGAGGAGATCGACCCGCTTACCGGCCGCAAGATCGGCGACGGATGCGTCGCCAATCGCGCCGACGCCGATCCCCTGTTTTCCAAGGCGGTCATGGACGCCCTGCCGCACGACAAGCCCGATGTCCTCGGCTTCGGTCTCGCCGGAGCGGTGGTCGATTACGATACGCTCGCCATCGACGGCCCACCTGCGGATGCCGCCTCCGGCGATCAGGCAGCCGTGATCTGGGGCTGGATCGCCAACCTGAAAGCCGGCGACCGCCTGCGCTTCACCATGACCGACCCCAGCGGCCAGCCTCTCATCGACACCATGACCGAGCCCCTCGACCGCAACAAGGCGGTCTATTCCGCCTATTCCGGCAAGCGCGGCGCACCGGTGCAGGGTTCCTATTCAATCGGTCTGGAGATCATCCGCGACAGCAAGGCGATCGTCGATCGCAAGACAATAATCAATGTGAAGTGAGGGTGGATGCGGTCCTAGATCGCTTCATTGTTAAATGGAATCATTCTGTTGGCCGAGACGGAGTCGGATATTCGTTCGGTCGGCGCGCGTCGTAGCCCAGTTCTACGGCCAAGGCGACCGAACGAATAGGCGGCCCGTATCGGCCAACCCCGAAGGGGCCGGGCATCTTTCCGCCAGGATCAGAGGCGATCGGCTCGGACGTACATCGGGGTGTGCCCTTCGCCAATCGCCTCTGCCCTGACGAAAACCTGCTCCGGCAGAATGCTTCCATTTAACAATGAAACGATCTAATACGTCGCCCGGCCGCCCGAAAGATCGAACACCGATGCCGTGGTAAAACTATTCTCCTTCGACACCAGCCACGCCACCATCGCCGCGGCCTCATCGACTTCGAGGAACCGGCCGCGCGGAATCCGCACCCGCATATATTCGATGAATTCCGGCGTCAGTTGTTCGAGAATGCGCGTCTGCGCGGTCGCCGGCGTGATGCAGTTGACGGCGATGTCATAGCCCGCGAGTTCCTTGCCGAGCGACTTGGTCAGCCCGATCACGCCCGCCTTGGATGTCGAATAGGCCGAGGCGTTGGGGTTGCCCTCCTTGCCGGCGATCGAGGCGATATTGACGATACGGCCGTAATTCTGCGCCTTCATGCCGGGCACGAAGGCGCGGTTCACGAAGAATGTTCCATGGAGGTTAATGTCGATGATCTTCTTCCACATCGCGATTTCGTAGGTGTCGAGCGGCCCCGCCGGCCCGGCGATCCCGGCCGAATTGACCACGATCTGCACCGCGCCGCTATCGCTCAGTGTCCGCTCGCGCGCCGCTTCCACCTGGTCCCAGTCCGAGATATCCACCACTTCATGCGCGGCCCGCGCACCGAGCGCCGCAGCGGCGGTCACCAACAAGGCCTCGTCCATGTCCCAGAGCGTCACCCGGGCGCCCGACTCCACCATCCGCTTCGCCATCGCAAAGCCAAGACCCTGCGCACCACCCGTCACCACGGCATGTTGGCCTTCGAGATCGATCCTGTTCATGTTCCCTCCCGGACATTTCCGCGGCCCATGCGTAGCTGATCATACGATCGTTGGAAAGGCGGGCATGACTCGGCGGGGACCGATCGGCATTCGGCTCAGGCCGAGTCGAAAATGGTGGCTTTCGAGAACCGGAGCGGAGCGTACTTAAGGTACGTGAGCACCGGAAGCGCAGAAAATCGCCATTTGCAGACCGGCATCAGCTGAATGTCGATCGGTCGCTACTCCATATGAAACACCCGCGTTAGCGGCACCTGCACCGGCGTATTATCCGCTTCGACCGCCATGACGTCAGCCATGTAATCCCACCATTTGCGCATGATCGCCTCCTTGGGCATCGCATCCATCGTGTGATCCTCGGTGCGTTTCAATATGCCGAAAAGGTGGTTGGTCTCTTCGTCGAGCCAGATGGAATAATCCGACACACCGGATGATTTGAGCAGCGCCGAAAGCTCCGGCCAGATCTCGTCGTGGCGGCGCTTGTATTCGGCCTTCTGGCCGGGGTTCAGCACCATGCGGAACGCGATCGTTTCCATTTTCACAACCTCTAACATACTGATTTTGCGACTCAAGCGGTAAATGCGATGCTCTTCATTATAGGGTTGTTCATCCTTTCCCGGCAAAGCATTTGACGAATTTGGCTCTCGCCCGCTTTATCCGCCCGATCCGAAACACGAGACTCGATGCCGGAGATTGACGACCCATGCTCAAACCGTCCGAGACGGCGATTGCCGACATGCTGGAGCTATTGGCCCGCATGCTGCATGCCAGGGGCTACCAGCACGAGATGTTTCCTGCCCAATGGGTGGCGCTGAGATATTTCTCGAGGGCACGCCGCGATCTCTGCACGGCAAGTGAGCTTGCACGCTTCCAGCACATGGCCAACGGTCCCGTCAGCCGCACCGTCCGCACGCTTCTGCAGAAGGGCCTGCTCGCCAAGGCCAAGGAACAGCCGCGCGGCAAGGCGGAAATACTGGAATTGACCGCATCGGGCCGGGCACTGCTGAAACTCGATCCCTGTCGCGAGATCGAGTTCATCCTGTCGAGCCTCACCGAGGATGCCCGCTGCGCACTCAACCACGCGCTGGAAATCCTCCTCCATCGTCTGGCCATGCCGGAAGCAAAGATCGCCTAGCGATATTCAACGCTTGGGGGAATGACTTTATCGGGCATGGTCTCGCGCTCGGCCTTTGCGCGCCGCGCCGCCTCTGCGAAATCCTCGGCTACGCCGTTTCTGCGCGGTTCTTTCCATAACAGGTCGTTGAAGAGGCCTGCCGTCTGCATGAGCAGCAATTGTTCGGAGAGCTTGTCGAGCGCGCTCGCCCAACCCCAGCGGTGATCGTGACAATCGGGTTCATTCCAGAATTCTTCCTGCCGGAACCGCATCCGCGTACGTCCATCTCCGAGATCGTCGAAATGGATGGTCACCAGCGTTTCGTAGCGATGCCAGTGCATCGACGACGAGAAGATCAGCTTCGAGGGCTCCTCGATCGCATGATAGGTGCCCCATACCCAGGTCTCGACATCGCCGTTGAACATGCAGGCCCGCCAGCCGCCGCCGACACGGACGTCCAGCTCGCAGCTGGTCAGGCTATGGCCCCGCGGGCCATACCAGCGGATCATATGCTTAGGGTTCGTCCACATCGCGAAGACGATTTCGCGCGGCGCGTCGAATATCCGTTCGAAGGCCAGCACCCGGTCCGACGTGTTCATCACATTCATTCTCTGTCCTCCAAAATCTCTTCGAGATAATCATCCATCCTGTCGAAGCTCTCGTCCCAGAAGCGCTTCATCTGTTTCGTCCAGTCGCGGATTTCCTGCACTCGCGAAAGCTCCAGCCGGCAGGGCCTGAGCTGCGCTTCGCGCCGGCGGGTGATCAGCCCCGCTTGCTCCAGCACCTTGAGGTGCCGCGAGATCGCCGGACCGCTGATGTCGAAGGGTTCCGCCAGCTCCTGCACCGAAGCCTCACCCTCGGAAAGCCGCTGGATGATGGCCAGCCGCGTCGGGTCGCCGAGGGCGGCGAAAACGGATGAAAGCTGCTGGCTCATAATTTAACATTTTTGTTAATTAACATAATTGCTAATTACAAATGCAGCGAGCATCTGTCAAGCTATGGCCCGGACATTCCTTGGCCGTTGGTATCTTCCTAATTTATCAGCTTGCTTTCCCGGTTTGCATTGCACAAACTCCAAAATCAAAAGCAGGGAACAGCGCCATATGTCGATCAAGGCGAGCATCTATCACCTCACCCACTATAAATACGACAAGCCGGTCATCCTCTCGCCCCAGATCATCCGGCTCAAGCCCGCTCCCCACTCCAAGACCAAAGTCCTCAGCCACGCCCTCAAGGTCACGCCGTCGAACCATTTCGTGAACTATCAGCAGGACCCCTACGGCAACTATCTCGCCCGTTTCGTCTTCCCCGAACCCGTGACCGAGATGAAGATCGAGGTCGATCTCGTCGCCGACATGACGGTCTACAATCCCTTCGATTTCTTCGTCGAAGAATCCGCCGAGATGTGGCCGTTCGACTATCCGGAAGACCTCAAGGAAGACCTTTCGATCTATATCAAGCCCGAGCCCGCCGGCCCCCAGCTTCAGGCCGTGCTCGACACGCTGGATCGGGGCAAGCAGAAGACCATCGACATGGTCGTCGGCCTCAATGCCATGCTGCAAACCCGTGTCGGATACGTCATCCGCATGGAGCCCGGTGTGCAGACGCCGGAGGAAACCCTTCTCTCCGCGCTCGGCTCATGCCGCGATTCCGGCTGGCTGCTGGTGCAGATCCTGCGCCATCTCGGCCTCGCCGCGCGTTTCGTTTCGGGCTACCTCATCCAGCTGGCCCCTGATCTCAAGGCGCTCGACGGCCCCTCGGGCACCGAGGTCGATTTCACCGACCTGCATGCCTGGTGCGAAGTCTACATTCCCGGCGCCGGCTGGATCGGCCTCGACCCGACCTCCGGCCTCTTGACCGGCGAAAGCCACATTCCGCTCGCCGCAAGCCCGCATTTCAAGAATGCGGCGCCAATCTCGGGCGGCTATTTCGGCCAGGCCGAGACCTCCTTCGATTTCGACATGAAGGTCATCCGCGTCTCCGAGCATCCGCGCATCACCAAGCCTTTCCCACAGGATAGCTGGGAACATCTCGACCGGCTCGGCGAGGAGGTCGATGCCTATCTCAAGGCCGAGGATGTGCGCCTGACCATGGGCGGTGAACCGACCTTCGTCTCGATCGACGATTTCCAGTCCGACGAATGGAACACCGCCGCCGTCGGCCCGCAGAAGCGCGACCTCGCCGACACCCTGATCCGCAAGATCCGCGAGCGTTTCGCACCCGGCGGCTTCCTGCACTATGGCCAGGGCAAGTGGTATCCGGGCGAGACCCTGCCGCGCTGGACCTTCTCGCTCTACTGGCGCAAGGACGGCAAGCCGATCTGGCGCGACCCCCAGCTCGTCGCCATCGAGCGCAAGGATTACGAAGCGACCGTTGATGATGCCGGCAAGCTGCTCGCGGCCATCGCCGTCGAACTCGATCTCACGCCCGAGAACGTCATGCCGGCCTACGAGGATCCCGCCGAGTGGATCGTCAAGGAGGCCAATCTCCCGGAAAATGTCGATCCCGCCAATTCGAAGATCAAGGACCCCGAGGAGCGCAACCGCATCGCGCGGGTGTTTTCGCGCGGGCTCACGACGCCGTCCGGCTTCGTCCTCCCGGTCCAGGCCTGGCAGGCGCGTGCATCGGGCCGGGTCTGGGTCAGCGAGAAATGGATCACGCGACGCGGCCGTATCTTCCTCGTGCCGGGCGATTCACCGGTCGGCTTCCGCCTGCCGCTGAACGCGCTCCCCTATATCTCGCCCTCCATGTATCCCTATATCAACCCCGAGGACCCGACGGTCGCGAAGCCGGACTTGCCGGATTTCGCCACTGAGAAGGGCCGCGCCATGCCCGAACATTCGCTGAAGGCGGATGCTACCGGCCAGCAGGAACAGATCGGCCAGTCCTATGAGGAGATCGGTGGACGCGTCCGGACCGCCATCTCGATCGAGCCGCGCGATGGCCGGCTCTGCATCTTCATGCCGCCGACGGAGAAGCTCGAAGACTATCTCGACCTGATCGCCTCGGCCGAGCGCGCTGCTGCAAGCCTCGGCCTGCCGGTCCATATCGAGGGCTACACGCCGCCGCATGACGAACGGCTCAATGTCATCCGCGTCGCCCCCGATCCCGGCGTCATCGAAGTCAACGTCCACCCGGCGAGCAACTGGCGCGAATGCGTGGACATTACCACCGCCATCTACGAGGAAGCCCGGCAGTCCCGCCTCGGCGCCGAAAAGTTCATGATCGATGGCCGCCACACCGGCACCGGCGGCGGCAACCATGTCGTGGTCGGCGGCGCCAATCCCAATGACAGCCCGTTCCTGCGCCGCCCCGACCTGCTCAAGAGCATCGTGCTCTTCTGGCAGCGCCATCCGTCGCTCTCCTACCTGTTCTCCGGCCTGTTCATCGGCCCGACCAGCCAGGCGCCACGCGTCGACGAAGCGCGCCACGACGGCCTCTACGAACTGGAAATCGCCCTCGCCCAGGTTCCTGCCCCCGGCCAGGGCGTGCCGCCGCTTCCGTGGCTGGTCGATCGCCTGTTCCGCAACCTGCTGGTCGATTCGACCGGCAACACGCATCGCTCGGAAATCTGCATCGACAAGCTCTTCTCGCCTGATGGCCCGACCGGCCGTCTCGGCCTGATCGAATTCCGCGGCTTCGAAATGCCGCCGGATTCGCGCATGAGCCTTGCCCAGCAGCTTCTGGTCCGCGCCCTGATCGCCCGCTTCTGGAAGTCCCCGCTCGAAGGCAAGCCCGTACGTTGGGGCACCACGCTGCACGATCGCTTCATGCTGCCGCACTATGTCTGGGCGGATTTCATGGATGTGCTCGACGACCTGAAGAACCACGGCTTCACCTTCCGGCCGGAATGGTTCGAGGCCCAGCTCGAATTCCGCTTCCCCTTCTATGGCGAGGTCGATTACGAGGGCACGCGGCTCGAACTCCGTCAGGCGCTGGAACCCTGGCACGTCACAGGTGAATCCGGCGCCATCGGCGGCACCGTCCGTTTCGTCGATTCCTCGGTCGAACGCCTGCAGGTCAAGCTCGAGACCACCAATCCGGAGCGCTTCGCGGTGGCCTGCAACGGCCGGCCGGTGCCGCTCAAGAACACCCAGACGCGTGGCGTGGCGGTCGCCGGCGTGCGCTACAAGGCCTGGCAGCCCGCGTCGGGTTTCCACCCGGCTTTGCCGGTTAACACACCGCTCACCTTCGACATCTATGATACATGGACAGGCAAGGCGGTGGGCGGCTGCATCTATCACGTCGCTCATCCGGGTGGCCGGAACTACGAGACGTTTCCGGTCAATGGCAATGAAGCGCAGGCGAGACGGCTCGCGCGCTTCGAGCCATGGGGCTACACATCCGGCCGCTATCAGCTGGCACGGGAAGAACCCCATCCGGATTTCCCGCTGACATTGGACCTCAGGAGGCCGCCGGGAGTGTAAATGGTAAGTGCGGGGGCAACGAGCGCGCAGGTGAAAGCCGAAACGCCGAAGAAGAAGCTGGATTATCGTCCGCTGGCAGGCGCGCCGGACGAGATGCTGGGTCCGGATGGCGAAGTACGTCCGGTCTGGCGGCATTTCCTCGACCGCCTCTCTGCGATGACCGAGGACGAACTCGAGACCCGCACCGACAAGGCCGACCGCTATCTGCGCGATGCCGGCGTCTTCTACCGCGTCTATGGCGGCGCGCCGAATGCCGAGCGGTCTTGGCCGCTCAGCCACGTCCCCGTCCTGATCAACGAACAGGAATGGGAGAAACTCTCCGAAGGGCTGATCCAGCGCGCCGAACTCCTCGAACAGATAGCCGAGGATATCTATTCCGAGAATCGTCTGGTGCAGGAAGGCTTCCTGCCGCCTGCCCTGATCGCCGGCAATCCCGAATATCTCCGCCCGCTTGTCGGCCTCAAGCCCGCCGGCGGACACTTCCTGCATTTCGTCGCCTTCGAGATCGGCCGCGGTCCGGATGGCGAC
Organism: Rhizobium sp. TH2; assembly: GCF_024707525.1. Classification (NCBI taxonomy): domain Bacteria; kingdom Pseudomonadati; phylum Pseudomonadota; class Alphaproteobacteria; order Hyphomicrobiales; family Rhizobiaceae; genus Rhizobium; species Rhizobium sp. TH2. The sequence continues at coordinate 4,463,910 of NZ_CP062231.1, forward strand.
TGGTGGGTGCTGGCCGACCGCACCCAGGCGCCCTCGGGTGCAGGCTTCGCGCTTGAAAACCGTGTTGCCACCACGCGCGCCTTCTCGGACATCTATGCTGAAACCCATGTCCACCGGCTCGCCTCCTTCTTCGGCGCCTTCCGCGACACGCTGCAGGGTTACAAGAAGCACCCCGAAGACCGCATCGCCGTTCTCACCCCGGGCCCGGCCAACGAAACCTATTTCGAACATTCCTACATCGCCCGCTATCTCGGCTTCATGCTGCTCGAAGGCGAAGACCTTACCGTCGTCAACAACCAGGTCATGGTCCGCACCGTCGCCGGTCTCAAGCCGGTCAGCGTGCTCTGGCGCCGTCTCGACGCCAACTATGCCGATCCGCTCGAACTCAACCAGACCTCGCAGATCGGCACGCCCGGCCTTGTACAGGCGCTGCGGTCGGAAAGCGTCGCCATCGTCAACGCGCTGGGTTCGGGCCTCTTGGAAACACGCGCCCTCCTCGCCTTCATGCCGGCCATCTGTCGCCGCCTGCTCAATCAGGAACTCAAGCTGCCCTCCATCGCGACTTGGTGGTGCGGCCAACAGTCCGAACGCGACCACGTCATCGCCAATCTCGACAGGATGATGATCGGCCCGGCCTATTCGCGGCTGTCGTTCTTCGATGATGGCAACGAGTCGCTCTCCGGCTCGGCGCTGAGGGAAAAGAACGCCGCCATGCTGCCCCGCCTCCAGGAGGAAGGCCACAGGCTGGTCGGCCAGGAGGTCGTCAAGCTCTCCACCACGCCGGCCTTTGTCAACGGCAAGCTGTCGCCGCGACCCATGAGCCTGCGCGTCTTTGCCGCCCGCACCAAGGAGGGCTGGCAGATCATGCCGGGCGGTTTCGCCCGCATCGGCGGCAGCGACGACGTCTCGGCCATCGCCATGCAGAAGGGCGGCTCGGTCGCCGATGTCTGGATCGTCTCGGATAGTCCGGTCAAATGGTCGACGCTTCTGCCGCCGGAGGAAAGCTTCACACGCAACATGCCGGGCAGCCTGCCGTCGCGCGCCGCCGACAACCTGTTCTGGCTCGGCCGCTATATCGAGCGCGCGGAAGGCGCGCTTCGCATCCTGCGCTCCTGGCACGGTCGCTTCGCCGAATATGCCGATCGCGAGCAGCCGCTTCTTGCCGATGTCTCCGAATATCTCGCGGCACTTGATGTCGATACCGAAGAGGTCGTGCCGGAAACTCTGGTGATGAACATTTCGAGCGCTCTCTATTCGGCCTCCAACATCCGCGACCGGTTCTCGCCCGATGGCTGGCTGGCGCTAAACGACCTAGCCAAGACCGCCCGCGATTTCAGCGAGAAGGTGCTGCCCGGCGACGACGCCACCCGCGCCATGACCATCCTGCTCCGCAAGCTCGCGGGCTTTGCCGGTCTCGTGCACGAAAACATGTACCGCTTCACCGGCTGGCGCTTCCTGTCGATCGGCCGCCACCTCGAACGCGGCCTGCACATGGCCCGCCTGCTCCGCCATCTCTCCGGCCCGGACGCACCCGACGGCGCCCTCGACATGCTGATCGAGATCGGCGACAGCGTCATGACCCACCGCCGCCGCTATAATGTCGCAACCGCCCGGCTGACGGTGACCGACCTGCTGGCACTCGACCAGCTCAATCCGCGCTCGATCTTCTACCAGCTCAACGAGATCAAGACCGAAGTCGAACTTCTCCCCAATGCCACGATCAATGGCCAGTATTCGCCATTCTACCGCGAAGTGCTCAAGATCTATAATCAGCTGTCGCTGATGACGCCCGAGGCGATGACGACCGAAGTCTATGCGCAGCTGGAGGAGGACATGGAAAATCTTTCCAACCTCCTGGCCAAAACCTATATCAGTATCTGATGGCGACACTCTACGACATCACCATGAAGATCACCTATGAATACGAGGTTGGCGCCAGCGGCGCCCGCCATGTGGTGCGCGTGCTGCCGCTGACATTGCCGAAGGGCCAGCGGCTGATCGCCGGAACCGTGAGCGTCGACCCGCAGCCCGAGGAGCGGACCGACTTCGTGGATTTCTTCGGCAATGCCGCGTCCTCGATCAGCTTTCGTAACTCGCATCAGGAACTCGAAATCCGCATGCAGGCCCGGGTGCAGGTGGAGGCCCAGCCGGCGCTCGCCGACATCTCGCCCGTTGTCAGCAAGATCACGGAAGAGACCTTCGACTGCTGGACGCTGGAACCGGAATCGCCGCATCATTTCCTGGGCGTCAGTCCGCGCCTGCCTTACAGTGCGGATATCGCCAAATGGGCGCGCAGCCTCGTCAAGCCTAAAATGAGCGTGTGGGAAGCCGCGAACAAGATCTGTTCGGCCATCCATTCCCAGTTCACCTATGTGCCCGGCGCGACCAAGGTGAACACGCCCGTGGGCGAGGCCTTCAAGCTGAAAAAGGGCGTCTGCCAGGATTTCACCCACATCATGATCGTGGCGCTCAGGTCGCTTGATATTCCGGCGGGCTATGTCTCCGGCTTCCTGCGCACCATACCGCCTGCCGGCAAGGAACGCCTGGAAGGCGCCGACGCCATGCATGCCTGGGTTCGCGTCTGGTGCGGCCGGGCGACCGGCTGGATGGAATGGGACCCCACGAACAACATGATGGCCGGCACCGACCACATAAGGGTAGCCTACGGACGGGACTATTCCGACGTCGCACCGGTGATCGGAATCCTCAAGATCTACGGCGGCCACACGACCGACCAAGCGGTCGACGTCATCCCTGTAAGAGTTTGATTATTATCAAACAATTTCGTTCTACCTTTAGTAAAGTCCTAATACGTCAGTAAACCTGAACAAAATAAATCCCTGTTAACTTTCGCTTCACATCCAACTCGCTGGTGGGGAGCGTCCATGCCTTTCAACTTTTCTTCGCATGTCTTGCGCGATTTCCTGAAAAACAGGAAAGGCAACCTTTCGATCATCGCGGCGATCGTGCTGCCCGTGGGCCTCGCGGCAGCCGGCATGGCGATCGACACGTCGAAGATGATCGCTTCGAAGGCGGCTCTTCAGAACGCGGCGGATGCCGCCGCTCTGGCAGCCGCCTCGGCGCTCGCCAACAAGGATATAACGACCGAGGCGGCCGAAACGCTGGCCACGGATTTCGTCAAGGGCCAGATGGCCAACCACATCGAAGCGCCGAAAGACGCAAACGAGCAGCCGTTCGATTTCTCGAGCTGCACCAATGTCGATGTCACCCAGGAGACCACGGTCGGCACGGCGAAGAAATACACGGTCAAGGTCGATGCCTGCTATGACGTGCAGTATTCGGCGCTCTCGGCCTTCATGGGCCGGAGCAGCGGCCGTGTCAGTGTATCGAGCACCACGCAATCGAGCACGGAGAGCAAGAACGCGCTGTCCATGTATCTGGTCCTCGACCGCTCCGGCTCGATGGCGGAATATACCAACACCGTGTCCGGCAGCTATACCTGCAAATACGGTCGCAAGACCTATACCTGCTACACCTATTACGACAAGATCACCGCGCTGCGCATGGCGGCGACAAATCTCATGAACCAGCTTGCCGCCGCCGATCCGGACAGCACATTGGTCCGCACCGCCGCCGTGTCCTATAACAATGTCATGCAGACGCCTGGCACCCTGAAATGGGGTGTTGCAGCCGCCAAGACGTATATTTCCGGCCTCCAGGCCGATGGCGGCACCGACTCGGGGCTCGCCTTCAAGACGGCGTACAACGCCATCAAGGCGACGACCGAGGACACGGCGCATATGAATACGAACGGCCAGGTCCCGTCGAAATACATCGTCTTCATGACCGACGGCGACAACAACTACACCTCGGCCGATGTCGAAACCAAGAAGTGGTGCGACGCAGCCAAACTGTCCGGCATCGAGGTTTACTCGGTCGCTTTCATGGCTCCGGATCGGGGTCAGGCCTTGCTCAGCTACTGCGCGACGACCTCGGCACACTACTTCGCCGCCGAGAATGCCGAGGACCTCAACGCGGCCTTCGAATATATCGGCGAACGCGCCACCGCGACCAGCACCCGCCTGACGCAGTAACGCGAATAACGAATTTTCAAAAAATCGCCGGCGCACCCTCGCCGGCGGTTTTTCTGTTCGTGGCGCTTGCATCTAAATCGATTAAATGTCTAAATCCCGATGAGGCGGAGCGTGAATCAAATAAACCGTTGCATGCGGTTTTGATCGATGCAAACTTGACCTTGCTGCCGGGTATTTCCACTCCCAGGAAATACTTTCGGCCCAACAGACACGATACGGACAGGCCATGAACCAAACTTCCGCCATCAAGGAAATCCCCGTCCCCAAAGCTCGCAAATCCGATCCTACACAACTGGCGGCGGACATCGTCGAACGCCTGATCTACCGCATCGGCAAGGATGCCAAGGTTGCCAAGCCGCATGACTGGCTGACCGCCGCGATACTCGTCATCCGCGACCGCATCATCGACCAGTGGATGGAATCGACCCGCAGGACCTATGAGAGCGGCGGAAAACGCGTCTATTACCTCTCGCTGGAATTCCTGATCGGACGGTTGACCCGCGACGCCGTCTCCAATCTCGGCCTGATGGAAGAACTGCGCGAAGCGCTGAAGACGCTCGGCGTCGATCTCGATGTCGTGGCGGGCCTTGAGCCCGATGCCGCGCTCGGCAACGGTGGTCTCGGCCGTCTCGCCGCCTGCTTCATGGAATCCATGGCCACGGTGGATATCCCGGCCTATGGCTACGGCATCCGCTATGTCCATGGCCTGTTCCGGCAGCAGATCGCCGAGGGCTGGCAGGTCGAACTGCCCGAGACGTGGCTGGCACATGGTAACCCTTGGGAATTCGAGCGCCGCGAAAGCGCCTATGAAGTCGGCTTCGGCGGTGCGGTCGATTCCGTTCTCGCCCCCGATGGCGAAGCCCGCTACGTCTGGAAACCCGCTGAACGCGTCATCGCCGTTGCCTACGACACGCCGATCGTCGGCTGGCGTGCCCATCGCGTCAACACGCTCCGTCTCTGGACCGCCCAGCCGATCGACCCGATCCTGCTCGACGCCTTCAATGCCGGTGACCATATCGGCGCGCTGAAGGAGAGCAACAAGGCCGAATCCCTCGCCCGCGTCCTATACCCCGCCGATGCGACAGCCGCCGGCCAGGAATTGCGGCTGCGGCAGGAGTTCTTTTTCTCCTCGGCCTCGCTGCAGGATATTCTCCGCCGTCACCTCCAGCAGTACAACACGCTGGAAAACCTGCCTGACAAGGTGGCGATCCAGCTCAACGACACCCATCCGGCCGTCTCCGTATCCGAACTGATGCGCCTGCTCTGCGACGTGCATGGCTTCGATTTCGAGACCGCGTTCGAGATGACCCGGAAGACCATTTCCTACACCAACCACACGCTGCTGCCCGAGGCGCTCGAAACCTGGCCCGTGCCGCTCTTCGAACGCCTGCTGCCGCGCCACATGCAGATCATCTACGGCATCAATGCCCAGGTCCTGATCGATGCGCGCAAGCAGAAGAACTTCAGCGACGCCCAGATCCGCTCGATCTCGCTGATCGACGAAGCCGGCGGCCGCCGGGTGCGCATGGGCAACCTCGCCTTTATCGGCTCGCATTCGATCAACGGCGTCTCGGCGCTGCATACCGAACTGATGAAGGTCACGGTCTTCGCCGACCTGCACAAACTCTATCCGGACCGGATCAACAACAAGACCAACGGCATCACACCGCGCCGCTGGCTCATGCAGTGCAATCAACCTCTGACCAACCTGATCCGCGAGGCGATCGGCGACAGGTTCCTCGACGACACCGATCAGCTCAAGGCGCTCGACGCCTTCGCCGACGATACCGGTTTCCAGAAGAAGTTCGCGGCCGTCAAGCGCGAGAACAAGGTCAAGCTCGCCCAGCTCATCCAGAGCCGCATGGGCCTCAAGCTCGATCCGTCGGCGATGTTCGACATCCAGGTCAAGCGCATCCACGAATACAAGCGCCAGCTTCTCAACATCATCGAGGCGGTCTCACTCTACGACCAGATGCGCTCCCATCCCGAACGCGACTGGGTGCCGCGCGTGAAAATCTTCGCCGGCAAGGCGGCGCCGAGCTACCACAATGCCAAATTGATCATCAAGCTCGCCAACGATGTCGCCAAGGTGATTAATTCCGATCCCGCCGTCCGCGGCCTGCTCAAGGTCGTCTTCGTGCCGAACTACAATGTCTCGCTCGCCGAGGTATTGGTCCCGGCCGCCGACCTTTCGGAACAGATTTCCACCGCCGGCATGGAAGCATCCGGCACCGGCAACATGAAATTCGCGCTCAATGGCGCGCTCACCATCGGCACGCTCGACGGTGCCAATGTCGAGATGCTGGAAAATGTCGGCGCCGAGAATATCAAGATCTTCGGCATGACCACGGACGAAGTCGGCAAGGCGCGCGCCGAGGGCCACAATCCCCGGGCGATCATCGAAGCCTCGCGCGAACTGCAACAGGCGCTTCACGCCATCGGCACCGGCGTCTTCTCGCCCGACGATCCCGGCCGTTTCACGAGCCTCGTCGACGGACTTTATCAGCACGACTGGTTCATGGTCGCGGGCGATTTCGATGCCTATGCCCAGGCCCAGCGCGAAATCGACCAGATCTGGATGGACGAACAAAGCTGGTTCTCCAAGGCGGTCCGCAACACCGCCCGCATGGGCTGGTTCTCGTCGGATCGCACGATCCGCCAATATGCGAAGGAAATCTGGAAAGCGGGCTGAACGCGGGAGGCGCCAGACGCGTTGAGCAAGGAATATCCACGCACTTAGAAAAACCGGGACGGGAGGGGATGCGATGGACAAGCCGGCAAGCAAGACGAAGGGGAAAGTTGAGGAACCGGTCGAGACGGTGACGACAGAACCTGACAAGAAGGCGAAGAAGCCGAAAGAGGTCAAGGATTTCCGCATCTTCAACGAAGAGATCGCGGCAATCGTCGAAGGCGTGCACGCCAATCCATTTTCCGTCCTCGGCATCCACGAATTCGGCAAGGAGTTCGTCGCCCGCACCTTCATCCCCGGCGCCGAGGAGGTCGTGGCCTGTGCGCTCTCTGGCGAAGAAGTCGGAAACCTGCCCCGCCGTCACGATGCCGGTTTCTTCGAGGGCGCCGTCAGCGTCAGGAAGCGCCAGCCGCTCAAATACAAGGCGAGGAACGCCGCCGGCAGCTGGGAACTCGTCGATCCCTATTCCTTCGGCCCCGTGCTTGGCCCCATGGACGACTATTACCTCCGCGAGGGCTCGCATCTCCGGATGTTCGACAAGATGGGCGCCCATCCGATCCATCACGAAGGCGCCGATGGCTTCCATTTCGCGGTCTGGGCGCCGAACGCGGCGCGCGTCTCCGTCGTCGGCGGCTTCAACAACTGGGACGGCCGCCGCCACGTCATGCGGCTCAGGGCCGATACCGGCGTCTGGGAAATCTTCCTGCCCGGTATCGGTGGCGGCGAGACCTACAAATACGAAATCCTCTCCCGCGACGGCACGCTGCAACCACTGAAGGCGGACCCCTTCGCCCGCCGCTCGGAACTCCGTCCGAAGACCGCGTCAATGACGACGCCGGAGATCGAGCAAGTCTGGGAAGACAAAGCCCATCGCGATTCCTGGTGCAAGACCGATGCCCGCCGCGTGCCGATCTCCACCTACGAGGTCCATGCGGCCTCGTGGATGCGCGGCGAGGGCAACGAGATGCTGTCCTGGGATGAACTCGGCGAACGCCTCATCCCTTACGTCGTCGAAATGGGTTTCACCCATGTCGAATTCATGCCGATCACCGAATATCCCTATGACCCATCCTGGGGCTACCAGACCACGGGGCTGTTTTCGCCCAGTGCGCGCTTCGGCGAGCCCGAAGGCTTCTCGCGTTTCGTCAACGGCGCCCACAAGGCGGGCATCTCGATCATCCTCGATTGGGTGCCGGCGCATTTCCCGACCGACCAGCACGGCCTGCGCCGTTTCGACGGCACATCGCTCTATGAACATGCCGATCCGCGCCAGGGCTTCCACCCCGACTGGAACACCGCGATCTACAATTTCGGCCGCGGCGAGGTCAAAAGCTTCATCATCAATTCCGCCCTCTACTGGGCGGAGAAGTTCCACGCCGACGGCATCCGCGTCGATGCCGTCGCCTCGATGCTCTACCTCGATTATTCCCGCAAGGAAGGCGAGTGGGTGCCGAACAAATATGGCGGCCGCGAAAACCTCGAGGCGGTCGAGTTCCTGCAGGATATGAACCGCCATCTCTATGGCTCGCATCCCGGCATCATGACCATCGCCGAGGAATCCACCTCCTGGCCCAAGGTCTCCGCGCCCGTCCATGACGGCGGCCTTGGCTTCGGCTTCAAGTGGAACATGGGCTTCATGCACGACACGCTGACCTATCTGGCGCGCGAGCCCATCCACCGCAAGCATCACCACCATGAGCTGACCTTCGGCCTGCTCTATGCCTTTTCGGAGAATTTCGTCCTGCCGCTCAGCCATGACGAAGTGGTGCACGGCAAAGGCTCGCTGATATCAAAGATGGCCGGCGACGACTGGCAGAAATTCGCCAATCTCCGCGCCTATTACGGCTTCATGTGGGGCTATCCCGGCAAGAAGCTCTTGTTCATGGGCCAGGAATTCGCCCAGTGGAACGAGTGGTCGGAAGCGAAATCGCTCGACTGGCACCTGCTCGATTTCCCAAACCATGCCGGCATGAAGAAGCTGGTCAAGGACCTCAACCATCTCTACCGCGACAAGCCCGCGCTACATGCCAGGGATTGCGAGGGTGAGGGCTTCGAATGGTCGATCGCCGACGACCACGAGAACTCGGTCTATGCCTGGATCCGCAAGGCGCCGGGCGAAAGACCGGTTGCGGTCATCTCGAATTTCACACCCGTCTACCGCGATAACTACTCGGTGCCTTTGCCCGCCGAGGGTAAATGGCGCGAGATCATGAACACGGATGCGCATCACTATGGAGGCTCGGGCAAGGGCAATGCCGGGGAAGTGACCGCGCGCCGCGAAGACAGCGGCCGCATCTCGGCCGTCTGCGTGCTGCCGCCGCTTGGCACCATCTGGCTCGAGCTCGCGGATTGATAGGTAACCAGAGTATCTAGAGGGAGGACAAACCATGACTGAAAAGAGAATCCAGCCGCTGGCCCGCGATGCGATGGCCTATGTTCTCGCCGGCGGACGTGGCAGCCGCCTCAAGGAACTGACGGATCGCCGCGCCAAGCCCGCGGTTTATTTCGGCGGCAAGACGCGCATCATCGATTTCGCGCTGTCCAATGCGCTGAACTCCGGCATTCGCCGCATCGGCGTCGCCACGCAGTACAAGGCGCATTCGTTGATCCGTCACCTGCAGCGCGGCTGGGACTTCTTCCGCCCCGAGCGTAACGAGAGCTTCGATATCCTGCCCGCCTCCCAGCGCGTTTCCGAGACCCAATGGTATGAAGGCACCGCCGACGCGGTCTACCAGAACATCGACATCATCGAGCCCTATAACCCGCAATACATGGTCATCCTGGCCGGCGACCACATCTACAAGATGGACTACGAGCTGATGCTCCGCCAGCATGTCAATTCCGGCGCCGACGTCACCATCGGCTGCCTGGAAGTGCCGCGCATGGAAGCCGTGGGCTTCGGCGTCATGCATGTCGACAAGACCGACACGATTATCGATTTCGTGGAAAAGCCCGCCGATCCGCCCGGCATTCCCGGCAACGAGTCGATGGCGCTCGCTTCCATGGGCATCTACGTCTTTCACACCAAGTTCCTGCTCGACCTGCTCCGGGCCGATGCCGCCGATCCCAATTCGTCGAAGGACTTCGGCAAGGACCTGATCCCGCATATCGTCAAGAACGGCAAGGCCGTCGCCCACCGCTTCAACGAGAGCTGCGTCCGCGCAGAAATAGAAACCCAGGCCTATTGGCGCGACGTCGGAACCGTCGATGCCTATTGGCAGGCCAATATCGACCTCACCGACATCGTGCCGGAACTCGATCTCTACGACAGCGAATGGCCGATCTGGACCTATTCCGAACTCACGCCACCGGCCAAGTTCGTCCATGACGAAGAAAAACGCCGCGGCTCTGCCGTCTCCTCGCTCGTCTCGGGCAATTGCATTGTCTCGGGTGCCGCGCTCAATCGCACGCTGCTCTTCACCGGCTGCCGGGTGAACTCGTACTCCGCGCTCGACCATGCCGTGGTCCTGCCCGAGGTCACCGTCCAGCGCCATGCCCGGCTGAAGAATGTTGTCGTCGATCGCGGCGTCATCATTCCCGAAGGCTTGATCGTCGGCGAGGATCCCGAACTCGATGCCAAGCGCTTCCGCCGGACCGAAAGCGGCATATGCCTGATCACCCAGACCATGATCGACAAACTGGGCATGTGAGGCCCGCGCCACGATGAAAGTTCTCTCCGTCGCCTCGGAAGTCTTCCCGCTGATCAAGACCGGCGGTCTTGCGGATGTCGCGGGCGCGCTGCCAATCGCGCTCGCGCCGCTGGGCATCGACATGCGCACCCTGCTGCCGGGCTATACCAGCGTGCTTGCCAAGCTCGGCACCACGCGCATCGTCTGCGAGATCCCCGATCTCTTGGGCCAGCCCGCGACGCTGCTCTTCGCCGAGCATGCCGGGCTTCCGCTCTACGTCATCGATTGCCCGGAGTTCTATGACCGGGACGGCGGACCCTATGTCGATACCGATGGCAAGGACTATATCGACAACTGGCAGCGCTTCGCGGCGCTGTCGCGTGTTGCCTCCGATCTCGCCAACGGCATCGATCCGGATTGGGCGCCGGATATCGTGCATGGCCATGACTGGCAGGCGGGGCTCGCCCCGGTCTATCTCAAATATTCAGAGGTCGGCCCACACACGCCTTCGGTGCTCACCATCCACAACATCGCCTTCCAGGGCCAGTTCTCCGCCCAGATCTTCCCCGCACTCGACCTGCCGCTCGCGGCCTATACGGTGGACGGCGTCGAGTATTACAGCAATATCGGCTATCTCAAGGGCGGCTTGCGCACCGCCTGGGCATTGACCACCGTCAGCCCGACCTATGCCGAGGAAATTCTCGAGCCGCAGTTCGGCATGGGCCTTGAAGGCCTGATCGGCGAGCGCGTCGCAGACCTCGTCGGCATCGTCAATGGCATCGACGACGATGTCTGGAACCCCGAGACCGACAAGCATATCGCAGCCACATATAACGGCGTCAGCCTCAAGCGCCGGCGGGAAAACCGGCTTGCACTGATCCATCGCTTCGGCCTGATCGCCAATGACGGCCCGATCTTCTGCGTCGTCTCCCGCCTCACCTGGCAGAAGGGCATCGATCTCATCATCGAAGCCGCCGACGAGATCGTCGCGCATGGCGGCAAGCTGGCGGTCCTCGGTTCGGGCGATCCGGTGCTCGAGGAAGGCATGCTGGCGGCAGCCGCCCGCCATCCCGGCAGCATCGGCGTGGTCTTCGGCTATGACGAGCCGCTGTCGCATCTCATGCAGGCCGGTTCCGACGTGATCCTCATTCCGTCGCGCTTCGAGCCCTGCGGATTGACCCAGCTCTACGGGCTGCGCTACGGTTGCGTACCCGTCGTCGGCAAGACCGGCGGCCTCGCCGATACGATCATCGATGCCAATGGCGCGGCACTCACCGCCAAGGTCGCCACCGGCATCCAGTTCTCGCCGATTGACCGGCACGGCCTTTCGCAGGCGCTCCGCCGCACCTTCCGGCTGTTCGAGGACGACGCGGCCTGGAACGCGCTGCAGAAGGCGGCTATGAAATCCGACGTTTCCTGGCAGACCAGCGCCAGCCAATATGCCAACCTCTACAAGACGCTTATAAACAGGGTTGCCGTTCCATGATCAAAACCGTCTCGACCACCCCCTATTCCGACCAGAAGCCCGGTACATCGGGCTTGCGCAAGAAGGTGCCGCATTTCCAGCAGACGAATTATGCCGAGAACTTCATCCAATCGATCTTCGATTCGCTCGAAGGCTTTGTCGGCCAGACCCTGGTGATCGGCGGCGACGGCCGCTACTACAACCGCGAAGTCATCCAGATCGCCATCAGGATGGCCGCCGCCAACGGCTTCGGCAAGGTCATGGTCGGACGAGGCGGCATTCTGTCGACGCCGGCCGCCTCCAATCTCATCCGCAAATACCGCGCCTTCGGCGGCATCATCCTCTCGGCCTCGCACAATCCCGGCGGCCCGACCGAGGATTTCGGCATCAAGTACAATGCCTCCAACGGCGGCCCGGCGCCGGAAAAGATCACCGATGCGATCTTCGAGCGCTCCAAGATCATCGACAAATACCTGATCTCTGACGCCGATGACATCGATCTCGACTTACCCGGCAGCAAGCAGGTCGAGGATATGGAAGTCGCCATCGTCGACCCGGTCGAGGATTACGCGGCGCTGATGGAGACCCTCTTCGACTTTCCTGCGATCAAGGCCAAGATCGAAGGCGGCTTCCGCGTCGTCTTCGATGCGATGAGCGCCGTGACCGGCCCCTATGCCAAGGAAATCCTCGAAAACCGCCTCGGGGCACCCAAGGGCTCCGTCCTCAACTTCATCCCGCTGCCGGATTTCGGCGGCCACCATCCCGACCCCAACCTCGTCCACGCCAAGGAACTCTACGACCTGATGATGTCAGGCGACACGGCACCCGATTTCGGCGCCGCCTCCGATGGTGACGGCGACCGCAACCTGATCATCGGCAAGGGCATCTTCGTCACCCCGTCCGACAGTGTCGCGATGCTCGCCGCCAATGCTCATCTGGCGCCCGGCTATGCGCAGGGCCTTGCCGGCATCGCCCGTTCCATGCCGACCTCGGGCGCCGCCGACCGCGTCGCCGAAAAACTCGGTATCAGCATCTACGAGACCCCCACCGGCTGGAAATTCTTCGGCAACCTGCTCGACGAAGGCATGGCGACGATCTGCGGCGAAGAAAGCGCCGGCACCGGCTCCAACCACGTCCGCGAGAAGGACGGGCTCTGGGCGGTCCTGCTCTGGCTCAACATTCTCGCCGTTCGCAACGAGAGCACCAAGGACATCGTCACCAAGCATTGGGCCGCCTTCGGCCGCAACTACTATTCCCGCCACGACTACGAGGAGGTCGCCACCGACGCCGCCAATGGCCTGGTCGACAATCTCCGCGCCCAACTCGCCACCCTGCCCGGCAAGAGCTTCGGCGACCTCAAGGTCCGTGAAGCCGACGACTTTGCCTATCACGACCCGGTCGATGGCTCGATCTCCAGGAACCAGGGCATCCGCATCCTCTTCGAAGGCGGCTCCCGCGTCGTCTTCCGCCTCTCCGGCACCGGCACATCAGGCGCCACGCTCCGCGTCTATATCGAGCGCTACGAACCCGACGCCTCCCGTCATGACATGGACACGCAGGAAGCCCTCGCCGACCTCATCGCGGTAGCGGAGCAGATCGCCGGCATCAAATCCCGCACAGGCCGGGACAAGCCTAGCGTGATTACCTGAGCGGGATTTTTATCCCTGCTTCGCCGGGCCACGGCCGGAATCCCATTCCGGCCCGCCCAAAAGTCCGGCGGCGGCACGCCGAAAGGGCTTTGACGCATGGTGAAACTGGTTCACGCCTATGGCCTGCAGGATGCCCTGCTGTCGTCCCTTTACGACGAAACCGACGTTAGCCTCACGACCCATTCCGGCAAGAGAGCCGTGCTGGAATTCGCCAATGGCTACGAGATCGACCTAGTTGGCGAGCGCATGGCCTATGAAGGCCTCGCGATCACCAGCGGCAAACTCGATACAATCGTCCTCCGCGACCCGCAGGGCAATACCATAGCCTCCGCGACCGATCTCAAGGGTTTCTCCGCGTTTTCCATATACGACGTCATCGCCAATCAGGCCGATGTCGATCTCCTGCCGTTTCTCTTCAAGGGCGACGACTTCATCTTCGGCTCGGCCGGCAACGACATGCTGCACGGCTACGGCGGAAACGACGATATCAAGGGTAACAACGGCGACGACCAAATCAGGGGCGGTGGGGGAGCGGATCTGCTCAACGGCGGTCGCGGCCTCGACACGTTCGACGGCGGAGTGGGCGCCGACACCCTTGTTGGCGGCGGCGGCGCGGATACATTCGTCGGCAGCGCATCCATGGGTCACGATGTCGTCAAGGACTTCAACTGGCAAGGCGCCGGCCACGACTGGATCGAGAATGCATCCGGCGTCGAGGCGACCTGGGCGAAGGACGGTGACGATATCCTGATCCACTTCGGCGCCGACGACACGATGCGGCTTCTGAACGTGAAGGCATGGCAGTTCTCCGACGATTTCATCGTCGGCGAAATCGTCTGACGACGGGCCATGGCGGCGACAGTTATCTCTCCCCGCCTTCTCGCCATCGTCGATGCCCTGCCGCTTCGGCCTGGCATCCGCGTACTGGAAATCGGCTGCGGCCCAGGCGCCATGGCCCGCGAGATCGCGGCCCGCATCGGCAACGGCCACGTCCTGGCGATCGACCGTTCGGCCAAGGCCATCGCGCTGGCGATCGCCGGTTCTGACGCCGAAATCTCCCCCGGCACACTCGAATTCCGCAAGAGCACCGCCGAGACTTTTACGCTCAGGCCCGGCGAACAACCCTACGACCTCGCTGTCGCCGTCCGCGTTGGCGCGCTCGACGGCCGCCATCCCGAAGCCGGCATCCTCGCCCGTGCCGCAATCAAGGCCGCGCTGGTGCCCGGCGGGAAGCTGTTCATCGACGGCGGCGATCCGGTGCGGGAAGTCGTTCTTTAAGGTTAGAAAAACCCCGCCCCAACCCCTCCCGACAAGGGGGAGGGCTTACATCGCCCCGCCTCCTTATTTCCCATCACCGTTTCCACTCGTTGCGCCGTCTCCCAACAGACGGCGCAACGCGTTAAGCCCCTCCCCCTTGTGGGAGGGTTGGGGCGGGCTCTTGAACCAATTCTCATCCCTCCGTCCAATAGCCCTCATCCCCCACCGATGCTAAACCTCAATCCGGAGGAGAACCACCGTGCGCATCGCCATCCTGTCCGACATCCACGCCAATCAGGAGGCCCTCACCGCCTGCCTCGCCGCCATCGAAGCCGCGCATGCCGATCGCCTCGTCATCCTTGGTGACATTGTCGGCTATGGCGCCGATCCCGTCTGGTGCCTCGACAAGACACGTGAACTGCTCGCTACCGGCGCCATCGTCCTGCGCGGCAATCATGACGACGCCGTCGCGAAATCCACCCAGTCGATGAACCTCTATGCGCGGCTGGCGATCGAATGGACCCGCAACCAGCTCTCCGCCGAGGACCGCACTTTCTTGGGCAGCCTGCCCATGCAGGTCGCCGAGGATGACCGCCTCTATGTCCATGCCAGCGCCAATGCCCCGGAAGCCTGGCACTATATGCTCGATGCCGACGATGCTCGCGGCCATTTCCTGCACTGCGATGCCGCCGTCAGCTTTTGCGGCCATACCCACCAGCCGGCACTGTTTTCGGCCTCGCCGGCCGGCAAGATCACGACATTCACGCCGGGCGCCGCCGAGCCGATCCCCCTTGGCCCCCAGCGTCAATGGCTCGCCGTGATGGGATCGGTCGGCCAGCCCCGCGACGGCAATCCGGCCGCCGCCTTTGCGCTCTACGACACCGAAACCCGCACCCTCCGTTTCCAGCGCACCGCCTACGACATCGAGGCCGCCGCGCGAAAAATCCTCGCCGCCGGCCTGCCCGAAGCGCTCGCCGAACGCCTCTTCGCGGGGCACTGAATGGCGAAATCCGCACTCACCAAGGGCGACATCATCGACGGCTTCGTCATCGGCGACCTCGTCCACAATGGCGGCATGGCGCGTCTGTGGAGCGTTAGCAAGGCTGACATCGATATGCCGCTCCTGATGAAAGTGCCCCGCATCGGAGAGGGCGACGACCCCGCGGCAATCGTCAGCTTCGAGATGGAGCAGATGATCCTGCCCAAGCTCTCAGGCCAGCACGTTCCCCAGTTCGTCGCCAATGGCGATTTCGCCATCCAGCCCTATATCGTCATGGAGCGCATATCAGGCCCGTCGCTCTACCCCTGGCTCGAAGCGCTACCCCGCACCGACGAGGAGGTCGCGACCCTTGGCGCCAAGATCGCCGATGCGCTTGATGCGATCCACCGCCAGAGCGTCGTCCATCTCGATCTCAATCCCTCCAATATCGTCTTCCGCGACACCGGCGAAGCGGTACTGATCGATTATGGCCTCGCCTGCCACATCCACATGCCCGACCTGATGGCCGAGGAATTCCACCTGCCCTATGGCACTGCGCCCTACTTGGCGCCCGAGCAGGTGATCGGCCGCCGCACCGATTTCCGCTCCGATCTCTTCGCGCTCGGCGTCGTGATGTATTTCTTCGCCACGGGCGAGCAGCCCTTCGGCGATCCGGAAAGCTTGCGTGGATTGCGCAGGCGGCTCTGGCGCGATCCCTGGCCGCCGCGCGCGCTCAGGCCTGAAATCTCGCCCGCCCTGCAGGAAGTCATCCTCCGCTGTCTCGAGGTCAAACCCGACCGGCGCTACCAGACCGCGGCCCAGATCGCCAACGATCTCCGCGACCTCTCCCGGGTCAAACTCACCGCCCGCGCCGAAAAGCTCAGGCGCGATCCGTGGACAGAAGTCATCCGCCGCCGCTTCAATCCCGAACCGCTCGGCCTCCACAAGCCCACCGTCGTCGCCGGCCAATATGCAGATGCGCCCATCGTGCTCGTCGCCATCGACCTCGACAATGCCACGCCGGAACGCCACGCCATGCTGCGGCTGACCACCCAGCGCATCATCGAAAAATCGCCGCAGGCCCGCATCGCTTGCCTCAACATCCAGCGCATCAACCGCATCAATCTCGACACGTCACTGGATGACGCCGGCCACAACAAGCACGTCGCCCGCCTCGTCCAGCTCAAGGGCTGGGCGCAACCTATAAAAGCACCGGAAGGCGCCATCACCTACCACGTCATCGAAGCCGTCAGCCCGGCATCCGCCATCCTCGATTTCGCCCGCGCCAACAAGGTCGACCACATCGTCATGGGTGCGCGCGATACATCGGCACTGCGCTCGCTGATCGGTAGCGTTGCGGGCGAAGTCGCGGCCGAGGCGCCGTGTACGGTGACTGTGGTGCGGAGGCGGTATTCGGTTGCGGCAAGCGAGTAGGCGCCACCCATCGGTTCGGTTCCCACTTCTCCCCCTGGGGAGAAGATGCCCGAACGGCAGATGAGGGGTTCTCTCGAGACAAATTCCGCGCGTCGCGCAACCCCTCATCCGGCGCTTCGCGCCACCTTCTCCCCAAAGGGAGAAGTGGGAGCAAGCCACCCCAAAAAACCCCTCTTGCCAAATCCATCATATGCGGGTATATACCCGCAGCATGTCAAACGCCTGTTACTGCATCGTCCTGCGCAAGGCCTCGCGCCGCATCTCCGCCGTCTATGACGAGGCGTTGGCGCCGCATGGCATCAACATCGCCCAGTTCTCGGCGATGCGCAACATCATCCGCCACGAACCCATCTCGCTCACCGATCTCGCCGACAAGCTCGATCTCGATCGCTCGACGGTCGGCCGCAACATGAAGGTGCTGGAGCGCTTGGGCATCGTCGCCACCGCCACCGGCGCCGACCAGCGCGAAGCGGCGCTGTCGCTCACGGCTGAGGGCAAGGCACTGCTCGTGAAGACCGAGCCCATCTGGCATGATGTCCAGGTCCAGATCGAGGACCGCCTCGGCCCCGAACATTCCCGGCAATTGAGCGAACTGCTCGAAGCCATCTGATTTTTTGACTTCAATGCGGGTATATACCCGCAAATTTCAACAGCCGCGACGCGGCGAGCATGAGGTAACTGACATGATTTCCACACGGCTTGCCGCCACGCTCGACCGCCGCCGCATCCATTACGGCTGGGTCGTCGCGGCCACCACCTTCCTCACCATGCTGGCAACCGCCGGCGCCATGGGTTCGGCCGGCGTCATGATCGAGCCGCTGCGCACCGAGTTCGGCTGGTCGACCGCCGAGATCTCGTCGGCCATGGCGATCCGCCTCGTGCTCTTCGGGCTGCTTGGCCCTTTCGCCGCCGCCTTCATGAACACGTTCGGCATCCGCCAGGTGGTCTCGACCGCGCTGGTCATGATCGGCGGCGGCATCGTCGCCTCGCTGTTCATGACCGAGCTCTGGCAATTGATGGCTCTATGGGGCGTGGTGCTCGGCGTCGGCACCGGCATGACGGCGCTGGTGCTCGGCGCCACCGTCGCCACCCGCTGGTTCTCCGCCCGTCGCGGCTTGGTCATCGGCCTGATGACCGCGAGCAACGCCACCGGCCAGCTGGTCTTCCTGCCGCTGCTCGCCAGCCTCACCGAAGTCTATGGCTGGCGCACCGCGCTCACCTTCGTCACGGTTGTCATCGTTGCGGCCATGCTGCTCGTCCTGCTGCTGATGCGCGACTACCCCGCCGATGTCGGCCTGCCCGCCTATGGCGACAACAACGTCACGCCGCCCCCGGCCCGCAACACATCCTTCGCGCAACTGGCGCTCTCGCCGCTCGCAGCCCTCCGCGATGCCTCGAAGACCGCGACCTTCTGGGTCCTGTTCGGCACCTTCTTCGTCTGCGGCCTCTCCACCAATGGCCTGATCCAGACCCACTGGATTTCCATCTGTGGCGATTTCGGCATCGCGCCGGTCAGCGCCGCCGGCACGCTCGCGGTGATCGGCATCTTCGATTTCATCGGCACGGTCTTCGCCGGCTGGCTGTCGGATCGCTATGACAATCGCTGGCTGCTGTTCTGGTTCTATGGCCTGCGCGGCCTGTCGCTGGTCTATCTGTCGCTGTCCGGCTTCTCGGTCGTCGAACTTTCGGTCTTCGCCGTCTTCTACGGCCTCGATTGGGTCGCGACCGTGCCGCCGACCGTCAAGCTCGCCGCCGAACGCTTCGGCCGCGAACGTGCGGGTCTGGTCTTCGGCTGGGTCTTCGCCGGCCACCAGCTGGGTGCGGGCACCGCAGCCCTCGGCGCCGGCATGCTCCGCACCGACACGCTGACCTACATGCCCGCCCTCTACATCGCCGGCATCGCTTGTGTCGTTGCAGCGATGTCGGTGCTGTTCCTCACCAAGCCTAAGACTGCCACGCCGGCACCCCAGGCTGCTTAAGTCTAAGAAAGACCCCGCCCCAACCCCTCCCCACAAGGGGGAGGGGCTTAACCCGGCGCACCCTCTTCGCTTGAACCGAACCGCTTCAACATGCATCGACGTTGCTTTGGGCAGCAGGAGTACTCCGGGTTGGCCCCTCCCCCTGGTGGGGAGGGGTTCGGGGCGGGGTCTTCCTTGAACCAGAGCCGGTGCTATCGGTGTATTTTCTTTCAAACCAAATCAATCGTTTACGTCACAACATAGGAAAATAATCCTCATCCATCTTCCCAAATCCCCAACTCCATGCCATGATCCCTCCCGTTCCGTATCGGCTACACCCTGGGGCGCCAGGGCGAGGCGGGACCGGTGACCTTCATGGAGAAGCGACGTAAGTCTCCATGCAGGGCGTCCGCGAGAAGGGCCAGTCCTCTGGGGACGGCGGCCGAAAGGCTGAGTTTCGCCCCGGACGTGCGCTGTAGCGCACACATATCCGCCTCCAGTCCTCGACAAGGATGGAGATACGGGGGCAGTGCTGGCGAGTTCGGGGATGGAGACACCGTTTGACGGGGCACGGCAACGTGTCTTAACGGCCGCGAAAGCGGCCTATTACCTCGGCACGGAGACGTGCCCCGGCCGATCCTTCATGCGAAGTGCAGGGGATCGGGAACATGCATGGTCATGCCACGGGGTGGAATAGCTCGCGTGAACGGAGAGGTGTGTGTTGATAGGAAGTCGAGATAGCGCCACCCACCTGTCACAAACTATTCGCTTCCCTCTCACCGCGATTTCATTAACATTCTACCCACCCAAGCCTTTGACCAGTCCGCGAGTACCCGTCCATGCCCAAACCCGGCGTAGCCATCACACCGCAAGGTGTGGATTTCACGATCTTCTCCCGCAACGCCAGCAAGGTCGAACTCTGCCTTTTCGCCGATCGCGGCGGTCATGAAATCTGCCGCCTCCCGATGGACCGCCAGGACGACCATACCTGGCGGATCAACGTGAAGGGCGCCCATGCCGGCATGCATTACGGCTATCGGGCGCACGGCATCTACGCGCCCGAGCATGGCCAATGGTACGATCCGTCGAAACTGCTGGTCGATCCCTATGCGGTGGTCCTCGATCGACCCTTCACCTATTCGCCCGATCTCTCGACCTACGGCACCGAGACCGAGGACCTGGTACCCAAATCGGTCATCACGACGCTCGAACCGATCGCCCATCAGCCGGCGCGTTTTCAGGAAGGCGGCCTGGTCTACGAGGTCAATGTCCGCGCGCTCACCATGCGTCATCCGGCAATCCCCGAGGCCGAACGCGGCACGATCAAGGCGCTCGCCCATCCCGCCATCATCGCCCATCTCAAGCGCATCGGCGTGACTGCGGTCGAGTTGATGCCGATTACTGCCTGGATCGACGAGCGCCACCTGCCGCCGCTCGGGCTCCGTAACAGCTGGGGCTACAACCCGATCGCCATGATGGCTCTCGAGCCGCGCCTTTGCCCCGGCGGCATCACTGAACTGGCCGAGACGGTCGCCGCACTTCATGCCGAGAATATCGGCGTCATCCTCGATCTCGTCTTCAACCACACCGGCGAAAGTGACCAGCTCGGAGCGACCGTCTCGATGCGTGGCCTCGACAGCCTTACCTACTACCGCGCGCCGGAGGGCCATCCCGGCCTGCTGGTCAACGACACCGGCACCGGCAATACGCTCGCCTGCGACAACCCCGTTGTTCGCGAACTGGTGCTCGATACGCTTCGCCATTTCGCGACCTTCGCCGGAATCGACGGCTTCCGCTTCGATCTCGCCCCGATCATGGGCCGCGATATCCGTGGCTTCTCGGCGAATGCGCAACTCATCACCGACATGATCGAGGACCCGGTTCTCGCCGATCGCATCCTGATCGCCGAACCCTGGGACATCGGTTATGGCGGCTACCAGCTCGGCAATTTCCCCGATCGTTTCCTCGAATGGAACGACTGGGCGCGCGACACGCTGCGGATGTTCTGGCGCGGCGATGGCCGCAAGATCGGCGACCTCGCCACCGTGCTGGCCGGTTCGTCGCAGATCTTCCAGAAGAATGGATCGACCCGCACCCGCACGGTCAATTTCGTCGCGGCACACGATGGTTTCACGCTCCGGGACCTCGTCTCCTTCGAGCACAAGCACAACGATCTCAACGGCGAACATAATCGCGACGGCCATAACGAGAATTATTCCTGGAACAATGGTGTCGAGGGCGAGTCGGAAGATCTCGTCACGCAGAAGCGCCGCTTCGCCGATGTGAAGGCGCTGCTCGCAACGCTGTTTGCCACGCGCGGCACCGTCATGCTGATGGCCGGCGACGAATTCGGCCGCACCCAGCAGGGCAACAACAACGCCTATGCGCAGGACAACGAACTGACCTGGCTCGACTGGCCGCATGCCGATGAAGACCTGATCGCCCATGTCGCGGCACTGTCAGCCATCCGCAACCGCTTCGCGGTGTTTTCCGAGACCCATTTCTTCGGCGAAGGCGACGAGGTGACATGGCTCAGCCCACGCGGCGAGCCAATGGAAATCCCCGATTGGGAAGACACGTCCAACGGCTTCCTGGCAATGCTTCTTGGCACCACCGACCGCGAGAACGGCGCGCCCTGCCGCCTCGCCATTGCCTTCAACCGCACCGAGGAATCCCGCCGCTTCGCGCTTCCGGGTGGCGCCAAGAAGTGGAAGACCCTGCTCGGCAGCGGCCTGACGGTAGATGGGAGGTCGGTGGCGGTTTTTCTCGGGTCGGGGGATTGAGCGCAAATGGCCATGCCTGATTTCTCGGGCCACTACATAAGTGTATCCAATTCGTCAGAACTGGAAACCGGATGGATCGCGGCGATTGTCCCAGACTCGCAGAACCTCAATCCGGTCTTCCTTCACAAGATAGACGAATCTGAATGGCGTGCGCAAAATTGGAAATGCCCTTGCTTCAGAGTCGGCATCGAGCGACTTACCAATGAACGGATTTTCCCGAATGAGCCGTTCCACAGCCCGACGCTGGAGAAGAGCGTGCTTCTCACCTTCCGGAAAGATATCCGAATAGTACGCCCTGAACCAAACAAGATCGGGCAGCGCGCTTGGGAGGTAGATGACCCTCATTTGCGCGACGGATCAAGGAAGACATCCGGTTCGGGCATGGGCAACTCATTGTCGGTGCCCCAAGATTCCATCCACCTGTCTACCGCTTCGGATGATACAAAGACCCCCTTGTCTGCTTCCTCGATCGCGGCCTTTACGGCGGCGTGCATCGAATCTCTAGAGTCCAGAAATGCCTCGATCGCCTTGGTCGCGACATATGACGCAGAACGGTCCTCACTCTCGGCGACGGCATCAAGCCGTTCCTTGAGGTCTGGCGACAATCTCAGTGAAAATGGGCTGTTAGCCACGAGCGCCTCCTGTGCTACATCTCACTACAATGTAGCACAGCGTAACGAATTCTCAAAGCGCCGCGTCCGCAGCCCCTTCCGCCAGCATGCCGAAGCAATAATCCGCGAACGAGCGCCAGCACTCGACACGATATGTGTCCTCGCTTTCGCGATGGAGCACGATCTCCATCTTGCCGAACACCGTGCGGCTGCAGGCGCCGACCGGAAAGCTCGCTTCGGTCAGGTCGTGCGGGCAGGCCGAATTCACAGCTACCTTGGCGCCCGGTCCCGAGACCATGATCGCGATATTGCGATGGGAAATATCGACCGCCGCATGAAAGACGTTCGCCTTCGCGGCGAGCGCCACGAAATCGGTGCTTTCCGGGCCGATCAGCAGCCACTCCTCCGGCCCGAGCCAGAGCGCGGTGATACCGCTGCCCGTCGCCGAGGCCTTCGGCTTGGTCGGCAGGGACACGCCGAGCGCCGACGAGAGCGCGGCGACCGCATCGGGATAGGCGCGCAGCGAGGCGCGGGCCGCGTTCGGCGCGGTGGTCAGGCTGACGGCGGAGGAGCCGCCGTGGAAGCCGGCAAGCGCGGAGCGGCGCATGGTTTCAAGCTCAGACATTGATCCGGCCTCCTTCCTTGTCATAGAACACGGCGTCACAGACCTCGACCGGGATCACGCGATCGGCCATCGGCACGTAGAGCGTCTGGCCCATCTTCGACCGGCCGCCGGCGACCAGCGCCATGGCGATCGAATGGCCGCAATTCTCCGACCAGTACGAAGACGTGACATGGCCGAGCATCTTCATCGGCACCGGCTGGTTGGGATCGGCGACCACCTGCGCCCCCTCCTCCAGCACTTCCTTCGGATCCTTGGTGCGCAAGCCCACAAGCTGCTTGCGGCCCTCGGCCACGAGGTCCGGCCGCTTGAGGCCACGGATGCCGACGAAATCGGCTTTCTTCTTGCCAACGGCCCAGCCGAGGCCGGCATCGTCGGGCGTCACGGTGCCATCGGTGTCCTGGCCGACGATGATGTAGCCCTTCTCGGCGCGCAGGATATGCATCGCCTCGGTGCCATAGGCGCAGGCGCCGAGCGGTTCGGCGCGTGCCCAGATCGCTTCCCACACGGCATGGCCGTAATCGGCCGGGACATTCACTTCGAAGCCGAGCTCGCCGGCAAAGGTCATGCGGAAGAGACGCGTCGGAACGCCTGCGATCTTGCCTTCGACCACGCTCATATGCGGGAAGGCCTCGTTCGACATGTCGATACCCTCGAGCAGCGGCTCGATGATCTCGCGCGCCTTCGGACCCTGCACCGCGATGACCGCCCACTGTTCGGTGGTCGAGGTGAGAAACACCTTGAGGTCAGGGAACTCGGTCTGCAGATAGTCTTCCATATGCTGCATGACGCGCGGCGCGCCGCCCGTCGTGGTCGTCACATGGAAGCGATCCTCGGCAAGCCGTCCGACGACGCCGTCGTCATAGACGAAGCCGTCCTCGCGCAGCATAATGCCGTAGCGGCAACGACCCGGCTTCAGCGTATCCCAGCTATTGGTGTACATGATGTTCATGAACTTGGCGGCGTCGGGGCCGACGACCTCGATCTTGCCGAGCGTCGACGCATCGAAGACGCCCGCCACGGTGCGAACCGTCTTGCATTCGCGATCGACCGCCTGGTGCATGCTCTCGCCGGCCTTCGGATAGAACCAGGCGCGCTTCCAGATGCCGACGTCTTCGAAGACGGCGCCGTGGTCCTCTTCCCATTTGTGCATCGGCGTCTTGCGCGCCGGGTCGAACAGCGGACCGCGCGCATGGTTGACGATCGCGCCGAAGGTCACCGGCGTATAAGGCGCGCGGAACGTGGTGAGGCCCACTTCAGGAATCGGCTTGCCGAGCGCTTCGGCGGCGATGGCGAGACCATGGATATTGGACGTCTTGCCCTGATCGGTGGCCATGCCGTTGGTGGTGTAGCGCTTGATGTGCTCGATCGAATGCATGCCTTCGCGCACCGCGAGGCGGATATCCTTGGCGCAGACATCGTGCTGGAAATCGACGAAGGCCTTTGCGGAGGAATTCTCGGGCCCAGCACCATCGGCCGCACCGGTCATGCCGCCGGTCCAGTCGAAGGCCTGGGTCGCGTTGATCGAGAGGCTCGAGGAGCCGCTCGCACCGGTCGCCTGCGCCATCAACTGGCCGGCGCCCAGCGCTTCCTCGATCGAGGCTTCCAGCGAATTGGTGCCGTTGCAGGCGCCAACCGACAGACAATCCTGCGCATAAGTGCCCGGCACGAAGCGCTGGAGCTCGGCATCGAAGGCGACCTTGCCGCGCGACTGCGAGAAGAGGTGCACCGACGGCGTCCAGCCCGACGACACCAGCAGCGCATCGACATTGATCTTTTCGCCGCTCCGCATGCCGCAACGCGCAACGGTCATCGAGGAAACGCGCAGCTTGCCGCCGGTCTTCAGCACGGAGGAACCCGCCTGGACATTAATGCCGAGTTCGCGGGCCTTGGCCAGCACTGCCTCGCCCGGCTTGTCTCTGATATCGACGATCACAGGAATCTGTACCCCGGCGGACTTGAGGTCGAAGGCGGCTTCATAGGCCGAGTCGTGCGAGGTATAGACGCCGACCTTGGCACCCACCGCGACGCCGAAATGATTGAGATAGGTGCGCGCGGCGGAGGCGAGCATGACGCCCGGCCGATCGTTGCCGTCGAACACCATGTGGCGCTCGATGGCGCCGGTCGCCAGGATCACCCGCTTGGCGCGGACCTGCCACATTCGTTCGCGCGGCAGCGACCTGTCGGGGCTGGCGAGATGTTCGGAAACCCGCTCGACCAGGCCGATGAAATTCTGCGCGTAATAGCCGAACACCGTCGTGCGGGTCAGCACCGTGACATTCGGCATGGCGGCGAGCTTCGCCGTCATCGCCTGCGCCCAGGCAAAGCCTTCCTGTCCGTCGATGGTCACGCCAGTGTCGAAATGCAGCGAGCCACCGAATGCGGCGCGTTCATCCGCGATGATGACGCTGGCGCCGGTTTCGGCCGCAGCAAGCGCCGCAGCGATGCCCGCTGCACCACCGCCCGCCACCAGCACGTCGCAATGGGCAAAGCGATTGGAATAGTGATCCGGGTCGGCCTCCTTCGGTGCCACGCCGAGACCGGCGGCATTGCGAATGAAGGGTTCATAGATCGCCTTCCAGGCAGCTTTCGGCCACATGAAGGTCTTGTAGTAGAAGCCGGCCGCGAAAAAGGGCGACAGAAGATTGTTGAAGCCACTGACATCGAAGGCGAGCGACGGCCAGCGGTTCTGCGACTTCACGGTCAGTCCGTCATAGACTTCCTGCATCGTGCCGCGCACGTTCGGCGTCGCCCTGCCGGCGTCGCGCGAAATGTCGAACAGCGCGTTGGGTTCTTCCGGACCTGCGGTGAGGATACCGCGCGCCCGGTGATACTTGAACGAACGCCCAGCGAGATGGATGCCGTTGGCGAGCAGCGCCGAAGCGACGCTATCGCCTTCCAGCGCATTGAGCACGCGGCCGTCGAAGGTGAAGCGCGCGGTCTTGGCGGGCGTCAGGCGGCCCTTGCCCGATATACGGTTGGCTGCACTCATTTTACGCCTCCTGCCATGCGCGCGTCGATCGTCGCCTGGTCGGGCTTCGGCTCATCCTGCCGGTATGTCATCACGAACTTGTCGGTGACGGTATGACGGACCGCGCGGAAGAACTTGCCGCAACCGGAGACATGCCGCCAGCGCTCGAAGACGAGGCCCTTGGGATTGTCGCGCAGGAAGAAATAGTTCTCGAACTCTTCGTCCGAGATCTCGGTGATGTTTTCCGGGCGCAGGATATGCGCCTCGTCACCGTTGCGGAATTCGAGTTCCGCACGGTCTTCCTGACAATAGGGGCAGTGGATAAGCAGCATGATGGATCCCTACTGGTGTTAGTGCGCGACAGCGGCGGCAGCCGCTTCGTCGATCAGGCGGCCATTGCGGAAGCGTTCGAGCGTGAACGGCGCATTGATCGGGTGCGGTTCGTCGCGGGCGATTGTATGGGCGAAGACATGCGCCGAGCCCGGCGTCGCCTTGAAGCCGCCGGTGCCCCAGCCGCAGTTCACATAGAGGCCCTTGACCGGTGTCTTGGCCAGGATCGGCGAGCGATCCGGCGTCACGTCGACGATGCCGCCCCACGAGCGCATCATCTTCATGCGCGTGAAGATCGGGAACATTTCGCAGATCGCATCGAGCGTGTGGTTGATGATGTGCAGCCCGCCGGTCTGCGAATAGGACGCATACTGGTCGGTGCCGGCACCGATCACCAGCTCGCCCTTGTCGGACTGCGAGATATAGGCATGCACCGTGTTGGACATGATCACGCAGGGAACGATCGGCTTGATCGGCTCGGACACCAGCGCCTGCAGCGGATAGGACACCAACGGCAACTTGACGCCGGCCATTTCCATGACGACCGAGGTGTGGCCGGCCGCCACGACACCCACCTTCTTGGCGCCGATATAGCCGCGCGACGTCTCGACGCCCTGGACCGAGCCATCGGGGCCGCGGCGGATGCCGGTGACTTCGCAATTCTGGATGATGTCGACGCCGCGATCGGATGCGCCGCGCGCATAGCCCCAGGCCACCGCATCGTGGCGGGCCGTGCCGCCCTTGCGCTGCAAGGTCGCGCCGACAACCGGGTAGCGCGCGCCTTTGGAGATATTGAGCGGCGGACAATATTCCTTGGCTTCCTCGGGGGTGAGCCATTCGTTCTCGACGCCGTTGAGGCGGTTGGCGTGGATATGCCGCTTGAGCACCTGCACGTCATGCACGTTATGCGCCAGCATCATCACGCCGCGCGGCGAGTACATGACATTGTAGTTGAAATCCTGGGAGAGATTGTCCCACATTTTCAGCGCATGATTATAGATGCCGGCGCTTTCGTCATAGAGATAGTTCGAGCGGATGATAGTGGTATTGCGTCCGGTATTGCCGCCACCCAGCCAGCCCTTTTCGATCACCGCGATATTGGTGATGCCATGTTCCTTGGCGAGATAGTAAGCCGTACCAAGACCGTGGCCGCCGGCGCCGATGATAACGACGTCGTATTCAGACTTGGGCTCGGGCGAGGTCCATTGTTTTTCCCAGCCGCTATGGCCTCTCAAAGCCTCGCGGGCGACGGCGAAAACCGAGTATTTGCGCATCCGGGGAACTCCATGACCTTGCAGCCGAATTTTCTTGCCGCAGGAAATCGCAAAATTAGTGACGAGACAACGTTTCTTTTGCGACGCCTGACAGCGCGCTACCGCCAGCGACGAATTGAACATTAGAATGGGCTATTTCGACAAAAGCCCGGCGCGGGTACTGGACTTGGGTCACCTCTTCTGCTATCGCATCCGTCAATCGCACGGCTCCTGGTCGGGCGGAACAATTTTGTTTGCTTCCGGACACACAGTCCTCCGGCAGTTTCAACTCGAGATAAGGAACGGGATTCACGTGCAGGTACTGGTTCGCGATAACAATGTTGATCAGGCGCTCCGCGCTCTCAAGAAGAAAATGCAGCGCGAAGGCATTTTCCGCGAAATGAAGATGCGCGACTATTACGAGAAGCCTTCTCAGAAGCGCGCTCGTGAAAAGGCAGAAGCCGTTCGCCGCGTCCGCAAGCTCGCGCGCAAGCGCATGCAGCGCGAAGGCCTGATTGCTGGTCCTCCGGCGCGTCCGACGCCGACCCGGTGATTTGTCGTCGTTTTGACGAAATCTAATGTATGAGTGGCGGGGGCGATCAATTCGCCGCCGCCTTTTTGTTGCAGCGGCCTGTGATTGCCTGGAACTGCAACGGTTCCCCGGAAGTTGAAGACATCATGACCGACAGCACTGCCGTTTGCGTGAGCGAAGAGACCTTGGCGCAGCGTATGCGGGCACCGGCGCGCGTCCTGCGAACCATGGTCATGACCGCGATGCTCGCTGCCGGCGTTGCCGCCTGTGGAACGACCGATACGACCGATACGATCCGCATCAACAAGGAACAGGGCTCCGAGCAGAACATCGCATCCCTGACCGCGGTCATCAACTCCAACCCGTCCGATCCCGAAGGCTACAATACGCGCGGCTCCGCTTATGGCCGGGCCGGCCATTTCGGCGATGCGCTCGACGACTTCAACCGCGCCATCGAACTCAATCCGCGCTTCTATCAGGCTTACGCCAATCGCGGCCTGATCTACCGCAACCAGGGCAAGGCCGAACTCGCGCTTGCCGACTACAACACCGCCCTGCAGCTCAGCCCACGCTACGACGTGGCCTTCATCGGCCGCGGTAACATTTATCGCCAGGCCGGACAGTTCGATGCGGCGATGAACGACTATAACCGCGCCATCGGCCTCGATACGACCGACCCCCGCGCCTACCACAATCGCGGCCTGATCTATCAGCGGCGCGGCAATCACGCGAAAGCGATCGAGGACTTCTCGACCGCCATCTCACTGTCGCCGAACTCCGCCGAGCCGTATAACGGCCGCGGCATCTCCTATGCCGCGCTGAACGACAACGACAATGCGTTCGCCGATTTCAACACCGCCATCACGCTGGATGGCAACCTGGCCGAATCCTGGGCGAACCAGGCTCTGATCTATGAGCGCCAGGGCAACCGCCAGAAGGCCTATCGATCATACGCCCAGGCGCTCAAGCTGGATCCGAAGTATCAGCCGGCCATGGATGGCGTGGCCCGGACACGCGGCACCACGGCCGCGAACTGATTTTCGTTAGAGCCCCGAGACCTTCCTGAGATCGTCGTTGATCCGGCTTTGCCAGCCCTTGCCCGACGCCTTGTAGCGGGCGATGAGATCGGCATCGAGCCGAAGCGTGACCTGTTTTTTGGGCTTTCGACTCGGCCGTCCACGGCTGCGCGCGACGCTGGCAGCAAGCTCCGGAAAGACCTCTGCGAAAGGCCGGGCGAGTTTGAAGTCCTCCTCCGTCCATTCCGGATTGTCGCTGACCTCATCCCAGTCCTCTTTGGTGTAGCCACGACCGGGCTGGAACTCGTCAAATGTCTCGGGCTTGTTCATAAGAGTTCCTTTCTCTCCCTGGAAATGGCGGGACGCATCGAGATTACAGAAAGACCTTCGATACCCAGACGGGCGAAGATGACTGCGATCACGCCGTCAATGCAAGAACCATAGTATCGAACCCAAGCCCAAAGAAAACCCGCCGGGTTGCGGCGGGTTCGAGACTTCAACCGTGCGACGTCGCTTAATGCGCCATCGCCTTGACGATATCCTCGGTGACCTTCTTGGCATCGCCGAGCAGCATCATCGTGCCATCCTTGTAGAACAGCGTGTTGTCGATGCCCGCATATCCCGAACCAAGCGAGCGCTTAACGAAGAGGCAGGTCTTGGCCTTGTCGACATCGAGGATCGGCATGCCGTAGATCGGTGAGGTCTTGTCGTCGCGGGCTGCCGGATTGGTGACGTCGTTGGCGCCGATGACATAGGCGACATCGGCCTGGCCGAAATCGGAATTGATGTCCTCGAGTTCGAACACGTCGTCATACGGCACGTTGGCCTCGGCGAGCAGCACGTTCATGTGCCCCGGCATGCGGCCGGCGACCGGATGGATGGCGTATTTGACCTCGACGCCGGCCTCCTTGAGCTTGTCGCCCATTTCCCTCAGCGCGTGCTGGGCCTGGGCTACAGCCATGCCGTAGCCCGGCACGATGATGACCTTGGAGGCGTTTGCCATCAGATAGGCCGCATCCTCGGCCGAGCCGAGCTTGACCTGCTTGTCGGAATTATCCTGTGCCGCAACACCGTTCTCGCCGCCGAAGCCGCCGAGAATGACCGATATGAAGGACCGGTTCATGCCTTTGCACATGATGTAGCTGAGGATCGCGCCCGACGAGCCGACCAGCGCGCCGGTGATGATCAGCGCCAGATTGCCGAGCGTGAAGCCGATGCCGGCGGCAGCCCAGCCGGAATAGGAATTCAGCATCGAGACGACGACGGGCATATCCGCGCCGCCGATCGGGATGATCAGCAGCACGCCGAAGGCCAGCGCCAGCGCCACGATCAGCCAGAAGACGACATGGCTTTCGGTGACGACCAGCACGCCGACCAGAACCACGATGCCGACAAAGATCGCGAGGTTGATCGCATGCCGCATCGGCAGCATGATCGGCCGGCCCGACATCCGGCCATCGAGCTTGAGGAAGGCAATGATTGAGCCGGTGAAGGTGATGGCGCCGATGGCGACACCGAGCGACATTTCCACCAGCGCCTGGCCGTGGATATGACCCACTTCGCCAATGCCGAAGGAGGACGGCGCATAGAGTGCCGCGGCGGCGACCAGCACGGCGGCCAGGCCGACAAGGCTGTGGAAGCCGGCGACCAGCTGCGGCATGGATGTCATGGCGATGCGGCGCGCAATGACCGCACCGATCGAGCCACCGATGCCAAGGCCGAGGATGATCAGCACCCAGCCGGTCAGCGTCGGGGTTGTCAACGCTAGGGTCGTGAGGATGGCGATCCCCATGCCGACCATGCCGAAGCGGTTGCCCTGGCGTGAGGTCGAGGGATGCGACAGGCCCCGCAGCGCCATGATGAACAGCACGCCGGAGACGAGATAGAGGAAGGCTGCGATATTGACTGACATCTAGGCCGCCCTCACTTGTCTTTTTTCTTGTACATGGCGAGCATGCGCTGGGTGACGAGGAAGCCGCCGAAGATGTTGATCGAGGCGAGGATCAGCGCCACGAAGCCCATGCCGGTGGCGATGCCGCTGACCGACAGGCCGACCGCGAGCAGTGCGCCGACCACGATGACCGACGAGATCGCGTTGGTGACGGCCATGAGTGGCGTGTGCAGCGCCGGCGTCACCGACCAGACGACATAGTAGCCAACGAAGATGGCAAGCACGAAGATCGCCATCTGGAAGACGAAGGGATCGATCGCACCACCGGATAGCGTGTGTACGGCGTCTGATATCGACGGCTGGGTCGCGACGGCGTCGCGGACTGATGTGACCGCCTTGTCGAGATTGTCGAGGGCCTGGTTGACGGTTTCGGATGCCATTTTCTCAGCCCTCCTTGACTGCGGCAGGCACAGCGCCGCCGAAATTCGGATGCACGACCTGGCCGCCATGGGTCAGCATGGTCGCCTTGACCAGTTCGTCGTCGAGATTGATCGTCAATTCCTTGGTCTCCTTCGAGATCAGCGTCTCGAGGAAGGTGACGAGGTTCTTGGCATAAAGCAGCGAGGCCGATGCCGCGATCCTGCCGGGCACATTGGCATAGGCGATGACACGCACGCCCTCGACATCGGCGACCTGATCGGCGACGGCGCCTTCGATATTGCCGCCGCGCTCGATGGCAAGATCGACAGCGACAGAGCCCGGCTTCATCGCCTTCAGCATGTCGCGGGTGACAAGACGCGGTGCCGGCCGGCCGGGGATCAAGGCCGTGGTGATGACGATATCCTGCTTGGCAATGTGCTCGGCAACGAGTGCCGCCTGCTTGGCCTGGTATTCGGCCGACATCGGCTTGGCGTAACCGGCCGCAGTCTCGGCCGCCTTGAATTCATCGTCCTCGATAGCGATGAACTTGCCGCCAAGCGATGCGACCTGTTCCTTGGCGGCGGGGCGCACGTCGGTGGCCGAGACGACGGCACCGAGGCGGCGGGCGGTGGCGATGGCCTGCAAGCCTGCAACGCCGGCGCCCATCACGAAGACCTTGGCGGCGGGCACGGTGCCGGCGGCCGTCATCATCATCGGCATGGCGCGGTCATAGACCGAGGCTGCATCGATCACGGCCTGGTAGCCGGCGAGATTGGCCTGCGAGGACAGTACGTCCATGGATTGGGCGCGGGTGATGCGCGGCATCAGTTCCATGGCAAAGGTCGAAAGACCGGCGGTCGCCATCTCGGCGATGGCCTTTTCATTGCCATAGGGATCCATGATCGCAATGACGATCGCGCCTGACTTGTAAGTCTTGATTTCCTTCGGCGCCGGCCGACGTACCTTGAGTACGACGTCGGCTCTCTTGGCATCGGTGGCCGAGCCGATCCGGGCGCCCAGCTTCTCATATTCGCCATCGGGAATACGGGAAAGCGTGCCGGCGCCTGTCTCGACCACGATATCGAGCCCAAGCGCCTTCATCTTCTTCACCGTTTCCGGCGAACACGCAACGCGCGGCTCGCCTCCAACGGTTTCACGCGAAATATAAACTGTTGCTGCCACCATGCCCTCCCGGCAAAAATCAGCATACGCTTTCGCTGCCGCCCATCAAGGCGGCAGGGAGAAGATCAATCCTCCATCAGGATATTCAGAGTACGTAGAAGCCGACGACCGACAGCACGACGAAAAGCAGCGTCGAGAACACGAAGCCGGCACTCGAGAAGAAGCCGACCGCCATGGCGATCATCAGTGCTCCGATCATCATCGCGCCGTATTTCGCGGCGTTGATGAAGAATTTGTAGGTCTTGTGGTGTTCTGGATAATCCATGGAAGCGCCCACTTCCACGGGCCCGGAATGATGTTCGGCCATCTAGTTCTCTCCAAAGGCGGCAGCCATCCGTGCCGTCCGCCACTCTCTTGCATGCAATATCCCGGATGCGGCGGAAATTGAAGCCTATCCGGGGATTGGCATTACACAGCCGAAAAAAAATCGCAATGCGACCCAAGGGCGCTTTCGTTCGATCAAATCGATTTTAAAAAACAATTCAAACGAAAAAGCCCGGGCATATGCACCCGGGCCCTTGTTCGACGGGGCAGATGGCGGAATCAGAACTTTCCGGACCGCTGCTGGATCATCATGAACGTATCGTAGGTGTATTCGCCGATCTGCGCCCAGAGATAGGAGTCCTTCTTGAACGCCAACTGGTCGTCGTAGATCTTCGTCCAGGCCGGGTTGGTGGCCGAGATTTCCGAATAAGTCTGGATTGCCGCGTCATAAGCTGCGGCCAGAATTTCCTGGCTGTAGGGCTTCAGCACCGCGCCACCGGCGACCAGTTCCTTGAGTGCCTTAGCGTTGCGGGCGTCATATTTGCCCAGCATGTTGGAGTTTGCCGAGGCGCAGGCCGCGGAGATAATCGCCTGGTAGTGCTTAGGCAGGCTGTTCCATTTCTCGAGGTTGACCATCGCGTGGACGACCGGGCCGCCTTCCCAGAAGCCGGGATAGTAATAGTATTTGGCGACCTTGTTGAAGCCGAGCTTATTGTCGTCATAGGGACCGACCCATTCGGCCGCATCGATAGTGCCCTTCTCGAGCGCCGGATAGATATCGCCGCCCGGAAGCTGCTGCGGCACGACGCCGAGCTTTTCCATCACCTTGCCCGCCAGGCCTCCGATGCGCATCTTCAAGCCCTGCAGGTCGGCGACGGTGTTGATTTCCTTGCGAAACCAGCCGCCCATCTGCACGCCGGTATTGCCGGCGGGGAAGGAGATGAGGTTCTGTGTCGCCATGAACTCGTTGACGAGCGTATTGCCGTTGCCAGCCGTGTACCAGGCGTTCTGCATGCGCGCATTGAGGCCGAAAGGAATGGCCGAAGCGAGCGCATAAGCGGCATTCTTGCCGTAATAGTAATAGGCCACGGTATGGGCCATTTCGACCGTGCCGGCGCCGCAGGCATTGGCAGCTTCGAGACCCGGAACCAACTCGCCGGCCGCGAAGACCTGAATATCGAAAGCACCATCGGTCATGGCGCGGACCTGGTCGGCGACATCGACGCCGCCGCCATAGATCGTGTCGAGGCCCTTGGGGAATGACGACGTCAGGCGCCAGGAAATCTTGGGGTTTTCCTGGGCGATTGCCGGGGCAGCGAGCGTGGTTGCGGCAGCAGCGCCAACGGCGGCTGTACCCGCCTTCTTGAAGAATGAACGACGATCCATGAAATTCCTCCCGTTTGGATTCATAAGCGGGGAAGTCTCCTCATTCGTGCTTCGCCTCCCCGCAGCACACCGAGAGGTTAAACATTTAAAATCCGGCCTTTCAAGCGCAAGCGGCGATTTTCTTGCCGCCCGGAATAGTCTTTTCGTCGAATGGGTTGACAGGCTGTTTCGTCTGCACAAAGAAGAGGCAGAGAAGACTTTGGAGCTGAATGATGCCGACCCCGATCATAGCCATTCCCGCCGATACGCGCGAGATCGAGGGCTATTACTGGCACGCGACGCCGAACCAGTATGTCAATGCCGTCGTCAAGGGTACGGGCGCGACGGCGATCATCATACCCGCCCTCATGGAGGGCAACGACATCGATTCGATCCTTGATCGCGTCGACGGCGTGATGTTGTCCGGCTCTCGCAGCAATGTGCATCCCTCGCTCTACGGCAAGGAAGCCACCGAAGCCGACGGTCCCTACGATCCGGCCCGTGATGCAACCTCGATGGAACTGATCCGCCGCACCATTGACCGCGGCATTCCGCTGTTGGCGATCTGCCGCGGCATCCAGGAACTGAACGTCGCGCTCGGCGGCACGCTGGCAACCGAGATCCAGGACCAGCCGGGCATATGGGATCACCGCCGGCCTGACGTCCCCACGCGTGATGAAATGTACGTGATCCGTCAGCCGGTGAGGGTCAAGGAAGGCACCTGCATCGCCAGCGTTCTCGGCACTGGGGAAATCCAGGTCAATTCGCTGCACCGCCAGGCGATCAGTGAGACCGCACCCCGGCTTGCCGTCGAAGCGGTGGCCGACGATGGTACGGTCGAAGCCGTCTCGGTGATCGACGCCAAGAACTTCGCCGTCGGCGTCCAATGGCACCCGGAATACTGGGTGGAAAGCGACGTGGCTTCGGGCAAGCTCTTCAAGGCCTTCGGCGAGGCAGTGAAAGCCTATGCGGCAACCGTCCGCCGCTGATCCATGATCAGCCTCACCAGCCGGTAGCCCAGCAGCAGCGTAATGATCGTCGCATAGACGAAGGGCCGCGGCGGCCAGCTCTTGACCGCCATGAAGAAGTGGATGACGCCGAGCGTAGCGATCACATAGACGAGCCTGTGCAGCTTGCCCCAGGCACTGCCCATCGCCCGGATCGCCCGGTTGTTCGAGGTCACCGCCAGCGCGATCAGACAGAGAAAGGCCATCATCCCCACGATGATGTAAGGCCGCTTGAAGACATCCACGAAAATCACCGGCAGATTCATCGCCCGATCGAGGATGAAATAGGTCAGGAAGTGGAAGAGCACGTAGTAGAAGGTGAGCAGGCCGAATGCCCGCCGGAACCGGAAGAGATTGACGCGAGTCAGATCACGCAGTGGCGTGACCAGCAGCGTGACGATAAGGAACCTGAGCGCCCATTCTCCCAACAGATGCTCGAATGTCTGGATCGGATTGGCGCCGAGATCGTTGACCGCGCCGAGATAGAAGTAATACGCCGCCGGAATGAGGCCGAAACCATAGATCCACCATGACGAGACCTTCGCCAGGGTCTTGTTGATCTGTTTCGGATAATCGGTCTTTTTCGGCTTCGCCGCTGCGGTGCTTGTCGTCGACATATTTGCGGCCTCAATAGTTCGCGATCAGGTCCATGCCCGTATAGAGCGACGCGACCTCTTCGCCATAGCCGTTGAATTTCTCGGTATCGCGCCGCGTGGCACCACCGAAGAAGCCGCCGCCGCCCTGCCCAAGCACCCGCTCGCTCGCCTGGCTCCAGCGCGGATGATCACGCTCAGGATTGACGTTGGAATAGAAGCCATATTCATCCGGCGCCGCCATGTTCCAGGCCGTCACCGGCTGCTGGTCGGTCAGCGTGATCCTGTCGATCGACTTGACGTTCTTGAAGCCGTACTTCCACGGCACGACGAGCCGGATCGGCGCACCGTTCTGGTTGGGTAGCAGATCGCCATACATCCCCACGGCCATTATCGTCAGCGGGTGCATGGCCTCATCGAGCCTGAGGCCTTCCTTGTAGGGCCAGTCGAGCACGGCATAGGCGACGCCCGGCATTTCCTCGGGCCTCAGCGCCGTCTGGAAGGCGACGTATTTGGCGCTGCCGAGTGGTTCGGCCTGCTTGAGCAGGTCGGAGAGCATGAAGCCGGTCCACGGAATGACCATCGACCACGCCTCGACGCAGCGGAACCGGTAGATGCGTTCCTCGAGCGGCATCTTGGCGATCAGATCGGCGACATCGACTTCCATCGGCTTGCCGACCATGCCGTCGATCTTGATCTTCCAGGGCATCGGCTTGAAGTTGCCGGAATATTGCGCCGGATCCTCCTTGCCGGTGCCGAACTCGTAATAATTGTTGTAGGTGGTCGCGTCTTTCTTCGGCGTAATCTTGTCGTTGACGATGTAGCTTGATTGCTTGGCGTTGAGCGCGGCGGATGCATCCGCACCCGTCAGGCCTACAAGGCCGGATGCCACGGCACCCGCAAGAAATTGCCGGCGCTTCAGATAGAGCGATTTGGGTGTGATCTCTAGCGACGGGATATGCGGTACTTTATAGGCGGGCATGGAATGATCCTCGCAAATTGCTTCCGCCATTCTATACGCGTCTTCGCACGCAGTTGTTTCACAACAATTCTCACGCCCCTGTGAAAATGTGCGTGAACGCGCGAAACGCTATTTCCGATAGCGGCTGCGAAGCCAGAAGATCCCGAAAAAGGCGAGGATGATCAACGCACCCACGGCAAAGCCGAGAACCGGCGAAAACTTGCCGATACCGAGCACGATATTCGGCATGAAATACAGGAGAACGGCCGCAGCCGCGAGGATGATCGCGGCCGCTATGGCATTGCTGCGCGTCTGGTTGCCGTTTTCGGTCATGTCGACTGGCTGCTCCTGATATCCGTCAACTTGCGCTTCTGGTGGCCGTCGGCATCGAAATTGGAC
Source organism: Rhizobium sp. TH2 (assembly GCF_024707525.1). Classification (NCBI taxonomy): domain Bacteria; kingdom Pseudomonadati; phylum Pseudomonadota; class Alphaproteobacteria; order Hyphomicrobiales; family Rhizobiaceae; genus Rhizobium; species Rhizobium sp. TH2. The sequence continues at coordinate 4,501,225 of NZ_CP062231.1, forward strand.
GGGTCGAGCCAGGCTTCGAACGCCGCCTTCAGGGCTGGCCATTCGTCATCGATCATCGAATACCATGCAGTATCACGGTTTTTGCCGCGCGACAGCATGTGCTTGCGAAAAACACCCTCGAAGCTGAAGCCGAGGCGGTCGGCCGTCACCTTGCTGGGCTCGTTGGCATTGTCACATTTCCATTCATAGCGACGGTAGCCCAGATCGTCGAAGACGTGCTTGGCCATGAGATAGTGGACCTCGGTGGAGATCGGTGATCGCGCCATCGCGAGCCCGTGTGCCACGCCGCCCACCTCGACGACGCCATTGGCCGGATCGGCGCGCATGTAATGCGCCATGCCGACGACCGCGCCGGTCTTGTTATCGATGAAAAGCTCCGTCAGCCAGCCGGCCTTCTTGACGCCGTCGAGCCAATTGGCAAAATCTTCCGCATTGGCGAAATCGGGCGCCGCGAAGTACTTCAGCCGCTCATTGGTGCCGATGCCACCCAGCGCGTTCCAGAGCGCTTCCGCGTGCTCCGACCTGACATAGGGAATGATGGTGACGAAACGGCCCTTGAGCGTGACAGGCTCGGGGGCCGGGCGGGGCTTCCAGTTCTTGAGGTCTTCCATGGATACTCGCGGGTGTGGGTTGCGCGGCGATTTTCATCACCGCGCAACCTGATAGGCAAATGAAATCAATTGATGGGTATCATACCACCTTGGCGCTGGCGACAGTTGCCTCGATGTGATCGATGAGGGCATCGGCAAGGCCCAGCCGGCCGGCCAGCATATCGAGATAGCCCCGTTCCGCGCGGCCGTCCGGCTCGATGGCGATGCGGGATGCTGTGTAGAGTTCCACCTTCTGGCTTTCGCTCTTGGCGGCTGCGATAATCGCATCGAGATCGACGGGATTGGAAAGCTCGCCTTCGAGGAAAGCTTCGGCATCGGCACCGAGGCCGGCGAGCCGCACCTTGCCGAGGATGGCCTCGCGCTCGGCATCGTCGATATGGCCGTCGGCGCGCGCTGCTGCGATCATCGCGCGGACGAGGATGACGGCGAAATCCGCGCTGTTGGCGGCATCATCGACATGGAAACCAGTGCCTTCGGGCGCCGGAAGCAATTGCGGCTCAGCGGTCGCGGCGGTCGATGCGTCGGCGGGCTGCGGCTCTTTTCCAGCCTGCCAGTTCTTGTACGCCTGGTAGCCGAGGCCCGCGATAGCAGCGAGGCCGCCGAGCTTCAGCGCCGAACCGCCCAGTTGCCGGCCCGTGCTGGTGCCGAGCAGGACCGCGGCGATGGCACCCGTTGCGAGCGGATTGTCCTTTGCCATCTGGCCGAGCTGCCCCGCGCGGTCTCTTACCGAACCGCCGGCACCCGGCACCTGCGAACCCAGGAACTGGTCCAGCAACTTCTTCGCATCGAACATGAATTCCTCCTGTTTGGCCTCTTTGGGTCGGAGGAGAACATAGGATCAAGGCGGGAGTATTACAAAGGCCCAGGACGTTTTTGCGAGCGGGCGGATCAGCCCGTCAGCGCTGCCGCCTCAGCCGCGAGCTTGGTGATGCCGGCCCAATCGCCGGCCGCGACCATGGCCTTCGGCGCCACCCAGGAGCCGCCGACGCAGACGACGTTGGATAGCGACAGGTAATCCATTGCGTTCTTCAGCGAGATGCCGCCGGTGGGGCAGAACTGGATGCCGGCGAGCGGCGACGCGAGCGCGTTGACATAGGGCGCGCCGCCGGCCTGTTCGGCAGGGAAGAACTTCATCACCGTGTAGCCGCGATCGCGGACCTGCATGACTTCGGTTGCCGTCGCGGTGCCCGGAAGCAGCGGAATGTCGCTCTGGTCGGCGGCATCGAGCACGGATGTGCCGGCGCCCGGCGAGACGATGAACTTCGAACCAGCCTTGACCGCGAGGTCCCATTGCTTGCCATCGAGCACCGTGCCAGCACCGACGACGCCGCCTTCGACCTCCTCGGCGATCGCCTTGATCGCATCGAGGCCGGCAGCTGTACGCAGCGTGATTTCCAGTGCCTTCAAGCCCCCCGCGACCAGCGCCCTGGCAAGCGGCACCGCCGACTTGATGTCTTCGATGATGATGACCGGCACGACCGGCTGCAAGCGGAGGGTCGAAAGCAGTTGCTCGGTCTTGGCGTTCATCGGATCATCCTCTTCAAACGATTGAAAACGCCGCCCTCATATCGCGGCGGCCGTGATGTGTCGAGCCAAAACTGCCTGTTCAATACTGCCATAATATGACAGCATTGCGGGCTAGATTACTGCCGGAAACAGGTTGCAACATATGTCACGCTCCGAACGGTTACTCGAACTCATCCAGACGCTCAGGCGCCATCGCCGGCCGGTCAGCGGCCAGCGGCTCGCCGAGGAGACTGGAGTGAGCTTGCGCACGCTCTATCGCGATGTCGCGACATTGCAGGCGCAGGGAGCCGATATCGAAGGTGAGCCCGGAATGGGCTACATTTTGAAGCCGGGGTTTCTCTTGCCGCCACTGATGTTTTCAGAGGATGAAATCGAAGCCCTGGTGCTGGGATCGCGCTGGGTGGCGAACCGCACGGACAGCGAATTGTCGCGTGCCGCGGCGAATGTCCTCGCCAAGATCGCCGCTGTTCTGCCCGACGACCTCAAGCCCAAGCTCGAAAGCTCCAACCTGCTGATCCCGCCGGCCTATAATGAGGTCAAGGATGCCGTGGACCTGTCGCTGGTCCGCAAGGCGATCCGCAACGAACATATGGTCGATATCGGCTATGTCGATGCAGCGGGCGCCGAGACCCAGCGCCGCATCTGGCCCTTCGCACTCGGTTATTACGACCGGGTGCGGGTGATCGCCGCCTGGTGCGAGATGCGCAACGACTTCCGCAACTTCCGCACCGATCGCATCCAACGCATGGAAGGCCAGGGCAAACGCTATCCGCGCCGCAAGGCGGAACTGCTGAAAGCCTGGCGGATTGCCGAGGGCGTCGCGGATTTGCAGAATCCTGACAATATTTGACAGAGCAGCCGTGATTGCCGCGGCGAGGCTACCGTCAGGCCGGTTCAACTCTCCATCCGTAGATTGAAAACTCACCGGCTTTGCGCAATTCGTCGAGTGCGACGTCAAAATTTGCTGAGTATCGGAGAAGGGCTTCAATTCCAGATGGGAGAGCGTACTTCATTCCAATCTCGTGCCCAAGATCCGGAACGAAGCCGAGAAAGAAACTCGGCGAAAACGTGGGGTTACTTGTAAGGAATGCAGCTTTGTCGTCCTCCTCTATATCCAGGTAGGCAAGAATGCTTGAATTGGTGGGTGAACGCATTTTTAGAGTCAACGCATCCTGTGGCCGGGTGAACGCCGGCCGCAACACGCTTATGCACAGCCGACGCAAAACGGCCGCTGTTCCCTGCCAATCCGCGCCGATAAGCCAAGGCGAGCGAATAGTTTCATTTATCAACAAAAGCGGTATTGCTATCTCGAGGCGACGTAGCCGTGGCGCTATCCTCGATAACATCGCCTCCAGATAAGACCTCTGTGTACGTTCTTCAATCGAAGGTATTTCCAGGTCATTGATCTTGCCGATGTCCTGCAAAAGGCTTTGTTCGACCGGATATGAGACAATCACCCTTGTGTTAGGGCTTTTCTTCAAGCTTGAGGCTGTTTCCGAGCAGAACAAGGCAAGTTCGATGTCGCTCATCGGAATCGTTAGATCTTGGTCAAGTTTCAGGGAAATGTAATTCGCACCCGCTTGGTCAGAAGATGTAAACTCAGGAAAAAATTGGCGGACGATCTCTGGGTAAGGCTCAGCAAAGCGCAATATTTCTCCCCATCCGAAGACCGCTATTGAAAAAAGATTCTTGTCGCTGTTTTCTTCCGATAGCCGTTGGGCAACCGTAACTATCGCCGCATCATGCGGCGCGGTGGTTGCCAGGATGAACTTATCGATTGATGGCTTATGCTGAGCAGCCTTCGATGCTTCATCAATGACTGTCTTTTCGCTCAGCCTATGGGTTGCTTTGCATTGGATACCGATGACCGTCCCTGAGCGTGTTGTCACTATAACATCCAGCCCGTATTGGGCCTGGCCGGGCCTCCCCATAAAGACCACTGAACTTTCCGGGTTTCGCCTCTCCCATAAGGTTGCGACGAATTTCTCAAACATCTTATCGTCTGAGATGGGAGGGAGCATCTTGCCGTGAAATGAAGTCATGCTGTCTTCCAGAAACTAAAAATATTATGGATAGTATGACATTATCACGAGCTATCGCCAGATGGACCTATCACGCCGACAATTACTTTCCGTAGACGGAGGCCGATCGTGGCACCGCCCTCGCGGCGATGTGTTGCTAAGTATCTGCGACGGGCAGTCCCGTTGCGCTTTTTGGCCAAAGGCGTTATTCCCGCCGCCATGAGCGACGAGACGACCCTTTCAGCACCCGAAACGACCGGCCCATACCTGGTGGCGGCGCTCTATCATTTCGTTCGGGTTGCGGATCACGAGAGCCTTCGCGACCCTTTGCAGGCGTTGTGCGAGGCCAACGACGTGCGCGGAACCTTGCTGCTGGCGCACGAGGGTATCAATGGCACGATCGCCGGGCCGGATGCCGGCGTTCATGCGGTGCTCACCTATCTGCGCTCATTGCCCGCATTCACCACTCTCGAACACAAGGAAAGCCGCGCCACGAAGCGGCCCTTCCTGCGCATGAAGGTGAAGCTCAAGAAAGAGATCGTCACCATGGGCGTCGAGACGATCGACCCCTTGCGCGTGGTTGGTACCTATGTGACGCCGAAGAACTGGAACGCGCTGATCAGCGACCCCGATACGATTGTGATCGATACCCGCAACGACTACGAGACCGCGATCGGCACCTTCAAGGGCGCGCTCGACCCAAACATCAAGACATTCCGCGACTTTCCCGAATGGGTGCGCGAGCATGGCGAATTGAAATCCAAGCCGAAGATCGCGATGTTCTGCACCGGCGGCATACGCTGCGAGAAGGCGACGGCCTTCATGAAGCAGGAAGGCTTTGACGAGGTCTATCACCTCAAGGGCGGCATCCTGAAATATCTCGAGGACGTGCCGGAAGAAGAGAGCCTTTGGGAGGGCGCCTGCTTCGTCTTTGATGAACGCGTCTCCGTCGTCCACGATCTCCGGGAAGGCGACCACAAGCTCTGCCGCGCCTGCCGAAATCCGTTGACGTCCGAAGCTATGTCATCGCCGCAATACGAGGCCGGCGTTTCCTGCCCGGCTTGCTACGAGGTCCGCTCCGAGGACGACCGCATGCGCTTCCGCGAACGCGAAAAACAGGCGCGTCTCGCCCGCGAGCGCGGCCAGCGGCATATGGGCACTTGAATTCACATAAGGGGAAACCGATGTTCGAAACGCTGACTGCCGCACCACCAGACAAGATCCTGAACCTCTCGGTTCTCTACAAGGCCGATCCCAGGCCGGAGAAAATGGATCTCGGCGTTGGCGTCTACAAGGATGCGTCGGGCGCGACGGTGATCATGAAGGCGGTGCGCGAGGCCGAGAAGCGGCTCTATGACAGCCAGTCGACCAAGACCTATGTCGGCATGGGCGGCGATGAAGGCTTCAACAAGGGCATACTGAAAATGGTGTTCGGCGACAATGCCGATCTCAGCCGCATGTTCGCCTGCCAGACGGCGGGCGGTTCGGGTGCGCTCCGCACCATCGCCGACCTGCTCAAGCGGGCCAAGCCGGATGCCACCGTGTGGCTGTCCGATCCGACCTGGGCGAACCATGCGCCAATCCTGAAGGCCGCGAACCTGCCGACCGCGACCTATCCCTATTTCGACGCGGCGTCAGGGGCCGTGAAATTCGATGCCATGCTGGAAGGCCTGAAGGCCGCCAAGCCGGGTGATGTGATCCTGCTCCACGGTTGCTGCCACAACCCGACCGGCGCCAATCTGAGGCTGGCACAGTGGGAAAAGGTCGCCGCGCTGCTGGTCGAGCGGAACCTCTTCCCCTTCATCGACCTCGCCTATCAGGGTTTTGGCGATGGGCTTGAAGAGGATTGCGCGCCCGTGCGACTGCTCGCGACGAAAGTGCCGGAAATGGCGATCGCCACCTCTTGCTCGAAGAACTTCTCCGTCTATCGCGACCGCGTTGGCGCCGTGATCCTGCTCGGCAAGGATGCCGAGAGCGTCAAGATTGCCGGCAGCCAGGCGCTGACGGTCACCCGCGTGCTCTATTCCATGCCTCCGGACCATGCCGCCGCCGCCGTGCGTATTATTCTTGAAGATGACGCACTGCACGCCAACTGGAAGGCGGAACTCGAGGACATGCGGCTGAGGATGCTGAATCTGCGCAAGGGCTTTGCCGATGCGTTACGCCGGCAATCCAATTCGGACCGCTTCGATTTCATCGCCGATCATCGCGGCATGTTCTCGCGGCTGGGCCTCACCGAAGCACAGGTCGATCGGCTGCGCGACGAGTATGGAATCTACATGGTTGGCGACAGCCGCTTCAATGTGGCTGGTCTCAAGGAAGACCGGCTGGAAGAGCTGGCAAAGGCCGTCGTCTCGGTGCTTTGAGCTCCCATTCGGGCGCAGCTTGAAACAGCCGCATCGCATCCATATTTCAGTCTCATCAAGTTTCATTCAAACGCGGACGCGCCGGAATGGGGCCGGTGGATGATGTCCGCCGCCTGATGCTGGCCCGTTGTCGCCGAGGACATCTCGATGGGCCAAATTGACCGGGAATTCCACGCCGCGCCCGACGGCGAACTGCTCGACACCTATTCGCAAACCATTTCCCGCGCCGTCGAACTGATCGGCCCTTCGGTGGCCCAGATCACCGTGGGCGCCAATGGTCGCGGCGGACAGGGCTCGGGCTTCGTCATCTCGCCGGATGGGTTGATCGTCACCAACAATCATGTCGTGGCCGATGCCAAGAGCGTCCGCGTGCGGATGCAGGATGGCGTCGCCAGCGAAGCCCGCGTGCTCGGCCGCGATCTGGATACCGATATCGCGCTGATCCGCACCGATACCAGCCTTGGCGTCGCCGCACCGCTCGGCAATTCGAAGAACCTGAAACGCGGCCAGATCGCCATCGCCATCGGCAATCCGCTCGGCTTCGAGTGGACCGTGACCGCCGGCGTGATCTCCGCGCTCGGCCGCTCGATGCGCGCCCAGAACGGCCGGTTGATCGATGACGTAATTCAGACGGATGCGGCGCTGAACCCCGGCAATTCCGGCGGGCCGCTGATCTCATCGGCCGGCGAGGTGATCGGCGTCAACACCGCCGTGATCCGGGGCGCACAGGGCATCGCCTTTGCGGTGGCCTCGAATACCGCCAACTACGTGATCTCCGAGATCCTGCGGTTCGGCCATGTCCGACGCGCCTATATCGGCGTTGCGGCGGACACCGTGGCGCTGCCGAGGCATATCGCCGTGCGGGCGGGCGTCATCGCCCCGACGTCCGTGCGCATACGGCGGCTGGAGCCGGACGGACCGGCCGAGCGCGCGGGCCTGCGGGAAGGCGACCTGGTGCTTTCGATCGATGGCCAGCCAGTGGAAGGCGTCGATGACCTGATCCGCCTGATGAATGGTGATCGCATTAACAAGCCGACGGAATTCCTGGTCCTGCCGGTGGGCAACGTCATCGCGAAGCGGATGGTTACGCCGAGCGTTCGGCCCTGATGAAGCGGTCGAAGCGCGCAAGCGCTTGCCGCATGCCGTCACGGGCCTCTGCGGCGGAAAGGATTTCCTCCATCCTTTCCGCCGCCTTCCCCAATAAATGAACCGCGAAACCGACCTCCGGCATAAGCCTGAGCGACATTGTGCGCAGCACTTCCTGCAGTGCGCTGAGAGCATGATCGCTGCGGGTCGAGGCGCGAACCAGCATGGCCGGCTTGTTGGGGATTTCATCGCGCGAGACCATCCAGTCGAGCGCGTTCTTCAGGCCGCCCGGAATGCCATGGGCATATTCCGGACAGGCGAAGATCAATCCATCCGCCTCGTGGATTTGGCGGCCGAACGCCTCGACGGCGCAAGGGGTGAGATCGCCCTCGCGATCGGAATTGAAGATCGGCAGTTCGCCGATCAACTCGCTGATCTCAATGGTGACGTCATCCGGGGCATTATCAGCCAGCGCCCGGAGCAGCGCCGAATTGGTCGAAACCCGGCGCAGGCTTCCTGAAATCCCGAGGAGCTTCATCTCACTCGGCGGCTTCCGCGCGATCGCTGCTGGCATGATTGCCCTTGGGGAATTCCTGCGCCAGCTTACTGTACCACTTGCCGCTTTTTTTCATCGTGCGGACCTGGGTTTCGTAATCGACATGGACGAGGCCGAAGCGCATCCTGTAGCCCTCCGCCCATTCGAAATTGTCCATCAGCGACCAGGCGAAATAGCCCCGCATCGGAAAGCCCTCCTTGATGAGGTCGGCTGTCACCGAAAGATGGTCGGCATAGTAATCGAGGCGCGGCTGGTCATCGACCTCGCCATCGGCGCCGACGCCCATATTGTAGGCGGCACCATTCTCGGTGATGTAGCAATCCGGCAGGTCGTACTTGCCGTAGAGATCGCGGACGACATGGCTGAGGCCGGAGGAATCGATCTCCCAGCCGATGTCGGTCTTCTCTGGATGCACGAACGGCGCCTGGACGGTTGCCGGAAACACGGCTTCGGGGCTCGGATCATGCGCTACACGCATCGGTGTGTAATAGTTCAGGCCCCACCAGTCGATCTTCTGCGAGATGATCTTGAGGTCGCCGTCCTCGATGTCAGGCATGATCGGCTCGAAGGCGCCGAGCACTGCTTCGGGATATTGGCCCTTGAAGACCGGACCGAAGAACAGGCCGTTGTGGAAATCCTCGGCACGCACGGCGGCCGCCTTGTCCTCGGCGCTGTCGGTGGCCGGGATCACCGACATCGCATTATAGACGATACCGGCCGGCAGCTTTGGCGCCTCGGCGCGGATCGCCTCGATGCCAAGGCCGTGGGCGAGGTTGGTGTAGTGGGCGGCATGCAGCATCGCCTGCATGTTGCGCTCGCCCGGCGCGTGGATGCCGTAGAGATGCGAAAGGATGACCGAGCACCAGGGCTCGTTGAAGGTCGCCACCGCATCCAACCGGTCGCCCAGACGGCGTATCACCGTCTGGGCATAGCGCTGGAATGCCTGCGCCGTCGAACGCGCGGTCCAGCCACCATCGCCCATCAGCGCCAACGGCAGGTCCCAGTGGTAAAGCGTGGCGAAGGTCTTGATGCCGCGCTGCTTGCAGCCATCAACGAGGCGATCGTAGAAATCGAGGCCCGTCTCATTCAGCGGACCGGTACCGTCGGGATAGATACGCGGCCAGGCGATCGAGAAGCGATAGGCCTCGACGCCCATCTCCTTGATCAGGTCGAGGTCTTCATCAAGCCTGTTGTAGTGATCGCAGGCGACATCGCCATTGTCGCGATTGTGGACGCGACCAGGCATGTTGGAAAAGGCATCCCAGATCGACGGCTTGCGGCCATCGGCCTTTGTCGCGCCCTCGATCTGGAAGGCGGCGGTGGCAACGCCGAACACGAAATCGCCCGGAAAACGGGCGGCGAGTTTCTTCGGATCCATAATGAAATATCCCGGGCTTCTGGCATTGGAATGGCGCGAGCGCGCCTGAACTCGGCTGCGGGTTTAACCAACGTAAAACCCGATGTACAGACCTGAATTTTTAAACCTGTAACGTTACAGTTTAAAGTGATGAGGTCCCGACCGATGGGAACTTGGCGGCGGCGCTCACACGCTCCGCCGTCATGCTCGGGCTTGTGCCGAGCATCTGGTGACGTCAACTGTCTTGCGACGTGAACATCATCGTCGAGCGATTGGCGACGGCACCAGATCCTCGGGTCAAGCCCGAGGAAGACGCCGAGGGTGGGGCGAAGCCGTCACTCGATGAGCCCGCCAGGATGCGGCGGTGACGCTCCATATCAGACCTTGACCCAAGCCCCGTTGCGCTTGGAGGACGCGATGCAGGCTTCGACGAAGGCGACGCCCTTCACGCCATCCTGCACGGTCGGGTAGAGCACATCCTTATCGACGGGTCTGCCCTTGCGCTTGGCGATGATGGCCTTGGCGGCTTCGCTGTAGATGGTCGCAAAGCCCTCGAGATAGCCTTCCGGGTGCCCGGAGGGAACACGGCTGACGCGGCCCGCTTCCGGACCGGCGCCGGCGCCGTTGCGGGTGATCAGCTGGCGCTGCTTGCCGAGGGGCGTGAACCACAGGTAGTTCGGATCGGCCTGCACCCATTCAAGACCACCCTTAGTGCCATAAACGCGGACCTTGAGGCCATTCTCGTGACCGGTCGCCACCTGGCTGCACCAGAGAAGACCCCTGGCGCCGCCGGCAAAGCGCATCATCACATGCGCGTTGTCATCGACCCGCCGGCCCTTGACGAAGGTATGCACGTCGGCTGCGAGTTCCTCGAGGTCGAGACCCGACATGAAGCAACCGAGATTATAGGCATGGGTGCCGATATCGCCGGTCGAGCCGCCAACGCCCGTCCTGGCCGGATCCGTCCGCCACTCGGCTTGTTTCTGGCCGGTCTGCTCAATCGGCTCGGCGAGCCAATCCTGCGGATATTCCATCTGCACCAGCCGGATTTCGCCGAGTTCGCCAGATGCGACCATGGCGCGTGCCTGCCGGACCATCGGATAGCCGGTGTAGTTATGCGTCAGCACGAAGAGTGCGTCGGATTCCTCGGCAATCTTCAAGAGCTTCTTGGCATCGGCGAGGTTGGATGTCAGCGGCTTGTCGCAGATCACATGGATGCCGCGGCGGAGGAATTCCTTGGCGGCCGGATAGTGCATGTGGTTCGGCGTGACGATCGACACTGCCTCGATGCCGTCCTTGAGCTTGGCTTCGCGGATCGCCATCGACTTGAAGTCATCATAGATGCGCGAGGGATGCAGGCCGAGCTCAGTGCCCGACTGGCGCGATTTCTCCGGCGTCGACGACAGCGCGCCGGCGACGAGTTCGTAATGATCGTCGATGCGAGCCGCGATGCGATGCACAGCGCCGATGAACGCCCCCGAGCCACCGCCCACCATGCCGAGCTTGATGCGGGGCTCGAACGAAGCCGTTGTACCTTCAATTGCCATTGGTTCGATCCTCTCTCAGATTCCGAGCAAGCGGCGGTTTGCCGCGTCGTCCGTGCCGCCAGCGGCGAAATCGTCGAACGCCTTCTCGGTGACGCGGATAATGTGATGCTTGACGAATTCCGCGCCTTCGCGGGCGCCATCCTCGGGATGCTTGAGCGCGCATTCCCATTCGACCACGGCCCAGCCGTCGAAATCGTTGGCGGTCATCTTCGAGAACACTGCGCCGAAATCGACCTGGCCATCGCCGAGCGAACGGAAGCGGCCGGCGCGGTTGACCCAGCTCTGGTAGCCGCCATAGACGCCCTGCCGGCCGGTCGGGTTGAACTCGGCATCCTTGACGTGGAACATCTTGATCCGGTCTTTGTAGATGTCGATGTTGTCGAGGTAATCCAGGCACTGCAGCACATAGTGCGAGGGATCGTAGAGCATGTTGGCGCGGGTATGGTTGCCGGTGCGCTCGAGGAACATCTCATAGGTGATGCCGTCATGCAGGTCTTCGCCCGGATGGATCTCGTAGCAAACGTCGATGCCATTGGCATCGGCATGATCGAGGATCGGCTTCCAGCGCTTGGCGAGTTCGTCAAAGGCGGCTTCGACAAGACCGGCGGGGCGCTGTGGCCAGGGATAAATGTACGGCCATGCCAGAGCACCGGAGAAGGTCGCCATCGCATTGAGGCCGAGATGCTTGGAGGCAGTCAGCGCCAGCTTCACCTGATCGACGGCCCAAGCCTCGCGCGCTTTTGGATTGCCGCGCACTTCAGGCGCCGCGAAGCCATCGAAGGGTTCGTCATAGGCGGGGTGCACGGCCACGAGCTGGCCCTGAAGATGGGTGGAAAGCTCGGTGATCTCGATGCCGTTTTCGCGCGCGACACCGGCGAATTCGTCGCAATAGTCCTTGGAGGCTGCAGCCTTCTTGAGGTCGATCAGCCTGCCGTCCCAGGAGGGAACCTGCACGCCCTTGTAGCCGATATCGGCCGCCCATTTGGTGATGGATTTCCAGGAATTGAACGGCGCAGCGTCGCCCGCGAACTGCGCCAAAAACAGGGCTGGGCCCTTGATCGTCTTCATTAGCTTCCTCCCTAGATGCTTCTGCAACGTTGCCGAAAACGTTTTAATCAAAAATCCCCTGGCCATACAACCGGCCAAGCGGGGCCAAACATAAAATCTGCCCGGCGAACCGGGCAGATCGCTTCACTTTCAGACTATCCGATCAGAACGGCGAATCGGGGAAGTAATAGTTCTTCGCGTTTTCCTTGGTGATCAGGGTCGCATCCAGCGTGTAGGTACCGTGAACCGGAACCTGGTTGAAGATCGCGGCGGCGGTCAGTTCCATCGCGGTGCCGACCATTGCCGGCGGATAGAGAACGTCGACCGGGATCATCTTGTCGCCGTCCATGACGCGCTTGACCATGTCCTTGGAGCCTGCGCCTGCGACGACATACTGGATGTCGGTACGGCCGGCCTGTTCGATCGCCTGCAGCACGCCGACAGCCATGTCGTCATCCTGGCACCAGACCACGTCGATCTTGGGATATTTGGTCAGGTAGTCCTGCATCACCTTGAAGGCATCGTCGCGGTTCCAGTTGCCGAACTGGCGGTCGAGAACCTTGACGTTGGAGCCTTCGATGCCTTTGTCGAAGCCGTCCTGGCGCTGCTGGTCGATCGGGATCGGCATACCGCGGATCACGACGACCTGTGCGTCGGGCGTGGTGGCCTTGATATATTCACCGGCGGTCTGGCCGAGAGCCGGGTTGTTGCCGGCGACGTAGAGGTCACGCACGGAATTGTCCATGACGGATGGTGCGCGGTCGACGATCGTCACGAACGTGCCGGCCGCCTTGACTTCCTTGATCGCGTTGACGAGCGGATCCGGATCGGTCGGCAGGATCACGAGCGCATCGAGGCCCTGGACCGCAAGATCCTGGATCGCGTTGGCCTGGCTTGCCGGATCCGGCGACGTCTTCACGATGACGTTGGCGTTCGGATATTCCTTGCGGATCTGCTCGGCGACGCGTTCGGCATGGTAGACGACGCCTGCCGTCCAGCCATGGTCGGCTGCCGGGATCGACACGCCGATGGTCTTCTTTTCCTGGGCCACAGCAGTGCTGGCCAGAGCGGCGGCGATGAAAGCCACCCCTATGATCTTCTTCAACATTTCTCACTCCCTGGTGCATTCCGGACCCTTGGCTTCGACAAGCCGGGCGGCCCGGTAACCCGGCCTTTTACTTACGATTTTCGTGTCAGCGTGCGCTGGACGAGCATCGCAATGATGATGATCGAGCCCTGGATGGTACCGATCAGATATTCGCTGATGAAGTTGGAGAGCAGCATGATATTGCCCACCAGTTCGAGAATGAAGGCGCCGCAGATCGTGCCCCAGACACGGCCGGCGCCACCCTTGAGCGCCGTGCCGCCGACCACGACAGCGGTGATTGCCTGCAATTCCCACAGGATGCCCGTCGTCGCCGAGGTCGAGCCGAGACGCGGCACGTAAAGCAGCACGGCGATGGCGACGCAGAGGCCCTGGATGACGAAAGCAATGGTACGAACGCGATCGACATGGATGCCGGAATAGCGTGCGACATCGCGGTTGGAGCCCACCGCCACGACATGGCGGCCATAGCGGGTGCGATAGAGGACGAAGGCCGCAACCGCGGTGACCGCGATGATGATGACGATCGGGACCGGCACGCCAAGGATCGAGCCGAAATATGCCGGGCGGTAAAGCGCCTGCAATTCCGGCTCGCGCAGCGTGATGGCACCGCCCTGCGACAACCATGTGGTCAGGCCGCGATAGATGCCCATCGTGCCGAGCGTGGCGATGAAGGGCTCGATCTTCCCGAGCGTGGTGATCAGGCCATTGGCGAGGCCGCAGGCGCCGCCGATCAGCACCGTCAGCAAGCCTGATGTCAGCAGCATCAGCATCGGATCGGCAATAACGCCCGAATTCATGAACAGGATCATCAGGCTGGCGACGAAGGCCACCATCGAACCGACCGACAGATCGAGGTCACCCGACGAAATCACGAAAGTGGCGCCCACTGCGATGATGGCGATAAAGGCGCTGCGGGTCGCGACATTGGCGAGGTTGGTGATGCCGATGAAATTCGGATTGACGATCGCGCCCAGGATGAGCAGCAATATCAGCGCGGCAAAGGGCGCGATCGCCCTGAGATCGACATCACGCCAGGACCGGCGCGGTCTCTCCAATGCCTTGCTTTCTTCGTTTGCACTCATAGCCAAAACAACCTCCGTCCCGTTGCCCGATCAGGGCTCCCCGGTATTTTCCTCGACTGCCGCGTCAGGCAGCCTGCTTTTTCTTCAGGCCCGCCGCGTAGCGCATGATCTCCTGTTCGGAAATCTCGTCGCCTTCGAGCACGCCGACGATGCGGCCCTCGCGCATGACGGCGATCCGAGTGCAGAGCCCGATCACCTCGGGCATCTCGGACGAGACGACGATGATCGATCGCCCCTCGCGCGCTAAGGCCGAGATGAAATGATAGATCTGCTGCTTGGTGCCGACATCGATGCCGCGCGTCGGCTCGTCGATGATGATGATCTGCGGCTCGGTTTCCATGACCTTGGCGAGGAGCAGCTTCTGCTGGTTGCCGCCGGACATACGGCCGGCCACGACGCCGGCATCGCGCACCCTTATATCGAAGCGGCGCTTGGCGCGCGCCATAGCGGCTATCTCGCTCGACGGATCGAGATAGCCATGGCGGGAATGCTGGCCGAGTGATTGCAGTGTCAGATTGGCGATGAGGCCGGAATTCAAGAGCAGGCCCTTGGCCTTGCGATCCTTGGTCATGTAACCGAGACCGGCGCGATTGGCGGCATGAAGGTCATCGGCAACAAGCACTTCATTGTGGACTCGGACTTCTCCAGACGCGCGCGGGCGCAGGCCGACGACAGCTTCCATGAGCTCCGTACGGCCGGACCCGATCAGGCCCGAGAAGCCGATGATCTCGCCCCGGCGCACTTCGAAGCTGGCATCCTTGACGAAGCCGGTCGAGACATGGTGCACCGAAAGCACGACCTTCTCGTCGACATCAGGCTCATGCTTGGCGGGGTAGAGGCTGGACAATTCGCGTCCGACCATCAGCTGGGCGATCGCCTCACCATCGAGAATGGCGGTCGGCGAGGTCTTCACCCACTGGCCGTCTCGCAGCACGGTGACGCGGTCGGTCAGTTCCATGACCTCGTCGATCTTGTGGGAGACGAAAACGAAACTGGTGCCCTTGTCGCGCAGCTTGCGCACTTGGTCGAACAGGATGCGCGTCTCATCACGCGACAATACCGCCGTCGGCTCGTCCATGAACACGACGCGCGCATCGCGGCTTATCGCCTTGGCGATCTCAACCATCTGTTTGTCGGCGACGGCGAGCGAGCTGATCAGCGCATTCTCATCGACACGCGAACCGAGCTGGTCGAGTACCGCCCTCGTCTCGGCCTGCATGCGCTTGCGATCAAGCACGCCGAAGCGGGTGATCTCGCGGCCGAGAAAAAGGCTCTCGGTGACGGTCAGGTGTTCGGCGAGGTTGAATTCCTGGTGGATGATGACGATGCCGAGCGCCTCGGCGGCGCCATTGGCTGGCAGCTTGATCGGCTTGCCGTCGAGAAGGATCTCGCCGGAACTCGGCTGCTCGAAACCTGAAAGGATCTTGACGAGGGTGGATTTGCCGGCGCCGTTCTCGCCCATCAACGCATGGACTTCGCCCTTCTTGAGGTCGAAATTGACGCTGAAAAGAACCTGCACGCCACTGAAGGATTTGCTGATCCGCTTCGCGGACAACACAGTGTCGCTGTTGCCGGATTGCCCCGCTTCCATCGTCTTCCTCCCTGCGGTTCATTGACCGCTTGGGCTGATCATGTAAACCTTTACATCAATCATGTAAAGGTTTACATTTGGAGTTATCACGGATTTTTTGGCACCGAGCTTTGACCTCGGAACAAGTCTGTGTAGTGTCGCGGCGAAGACCAGCCCCTGGCCGAATCCCAAGGCAGAACTCATTGTCGAATTCCGCACCCGCAACGATTGAAGACGTCGCTCGCATCGCAGAGGTGTCGATCGCAACGGTCTCGCGGGCAATCCACAATCCGGAGAAAGTGGCCACTTCGACGCGGCTCAAGGTCAACCAGGCGATCGCGATCACCGGCTATACGACCAACGCCATGGCGCGCAGCCTGCGCCTCGGCCGGTCGAACATGATTCTCGTCGTGGCGCCCGATA
This sequence comes from Rhizobium sp. TH2, assembly GCF_024707525.1. Lineage (NCBI taxonomy): Bacteria > Pseudomonadati > Pseudomonadota > Alphaproteobacteria > Hyphomicrobiales > Rhizobiaceae > Rhizobium > Rhizobium sp. TH2. The sequence goes on from NZ_CP062231.1 coordinate 4,517,526, forward strand.
TCGGCGACCCGAATTTCTCCAATATCCTTGTAGGCCTGGAAAACGAGGCCCGCTCGCATGGCTACGGTATCCTGATCGGCCATACGCAAAATGACGCGCAGCGCGGCCTCGAATATCTGAAATTCCTGAATTCCAACCAGGCAGCCGGATTGATCCTGTTCACCGGCATCCTGCCTTTCGGCCATCAGTCGATGACCGCGCGCCTGCCGCCGAGCGTCGGCGTCTTCGAGCCCGTCTTCAACGGCGGCATTCCCTATGTCGGCGTCGATGACATCCTGGGCGCCCGCAAGGCCGTGGACCTGCTGATCGCCGAGGGCCACACCAAGATCGCCTTCATCGGCGATTCCCGCACGCGCCTCGCCTATGGCCGGCGGCGGATGGGATATGAGGCGGGCCTCGATGCGGCGGGCATTTCGCCAGACCTGCGCATCGTGCTGGAAGGCGATGGCACGATCGAAAGCGGCCGGCTCGCGGTCGAACAGCTTTTCGTCCGCGACACGCTGCCGACCGCCTTCATGTGCGTCAACGACCAGACGGCGATCGGCGTGATGCTGGGCCTTTTCGCCCGCGGCTATGACATTCCACGTGATTTCTCGGTGACCGGGTTCGACGACGTGCCGCAGGCCATGTTCATGCAACCGTCGCTGACAACCATCCGCCAGCCGCGCACCGCGATCGGCAAGCATGCCATGGCGCTGCTGCTCGACCTGCTCGGCGATGGCGAACCGCCGGAATCGGAGATCCTGCTGATGCCGGATCTCGTCGTTCGGAATTCCGTCTCCGCGCCGTCGCGGCAATGGATGAAACGGTAGGAATTGAATACGGCGGCGCCTCGCGGCGCCGCCGGCGGATCATCAAACGTAGCGATTGACGATGTTTTCCAGCAGTTCCTGGCGGCCCGAAACCGGCTTCGGATTGATATCCTTTGCCTCGACCATCGCCGTGATGCTTTCGAGCGACGCCGACTTGTCCAGCAAAGCCTTGCCCTCTGGCTTGTCCCAGCCGGCATAGCGCTCGGCGAGCGGGCCGGACAGCGCCTTGTCCTCGATCATCTTCGCGGCGGCCTTGAGGCCACGGGCGCAGCAATCGATACCACCGATATGGCCGATCAGCAGGTCGTCTGGCTCGATCGACTGGCGGCGCAGCTTGGAGTCGAAATTGGTGCCGCCGGTGGTGAAGCCGCCGCCGTCAAGCACGTGATAATAGGCGAGCGCCATTTCAGGTACATTGTTGGGGAACTGGTCGGTATCCCAGCCCGATTGATAGTCGTTGCGGTTCATGTCGATCGAACCGAGGATGCCGTGGGCATTGGCGAGCGCCAGTTCATGCTCGAACGTATGGCCGGCGAGGATCGCGTGGCCCTGCTCGATATTGAGCTTCACTTCGTTTTCGAGACCGTACTTCTTGAGGAAGCCATAGACGGTGGCGACGTCGTAGTCGTACTGATGCTTGGAGGGCTCCTGCGGCTTCGGCTCGATCAGGATCGTGCCCTTGAAGCCGATCTTGTGCTTGTATTCGACCACCATGTTGAGGAAGCGACCGGCCTGGTCCATCTCGCGTCCGAGGTCGGTGTTGAGCAACGTCTCATAGCCTTCGCGGCCACCCCAAAGCACGTAGTTCTCGCCGCCGAGCTTCTGGGTCGCGTCGATGCAGGTCTTCACTGTCGCCGCGGCGAAGGCGAAGACTTCCGGATCCGGATTGGTCGCGGCGCCCGACATGTAGCGACGGTTGGAGAACATGTTGGCCGTGCCCCAGAGCAGCTTGACGCCGGTGGCCGCCTGCTTCTCGGCGAAGTAGTCGACGATCTCGTTGAGGTTTTTGGTGTTCTCAGCGAAGTTCCTGCCTTCCGGGCGTACATCGGCGTCATGGAAGCAGTAATAGGGCGTGCCGAGCAGCGAGAAGAATTCGAAAGCGACGTCGGCCTTGAGCTTGGCGGCCCTTATCGAGTCCTCGAACCACGGGCGCTCGAACGTGTTGCCGCCGAACGGGTCGGTGCCCGGCCAGACGAAAGTGTGCCAATAGGCAACCGCGAAACGAAGGTGATCCTCCATGCGCTTGCCCATCACCACTTCGTCCTTGTCGTAGTGACGGAATGCGAGCGGGCTCGTCGAATTGGGGTCGTATTTGATCTTCTCGATATTGCCGAAAAAGCCGGTGGACATTGGGAGTCTCCTTCCTAGAATTATGCTGTTTGATCAAGTGCCGAAATGGCGGGATAGGTCTTGCGGTAGCTGATATAGGCCTCCTCGTAGGCCGAGGTGAGCGCCGATGCCGGTTCGATGGTTTCATCAGTTGCAGGCGGCGTGCAGACCTGCACGGGGTCCGCGCCCGTCGCGGCGATCAGGCCGAGGCGTGCCGCGCCGAAGGCAGCACCGAAATCGCCGTCCTGCGGGATTTCGACCGGCACGCCGAGCGATGTGGCGATCGACTTCAGCCAGTATTTCGACCGCGAGCCGCCGCCGATGGCGGTGACGCGGGAAATGCTGGTGCCGGCGCTTTTCAAGGCCTCGAGATTGTCGCGGATGGCGAAGGTCACGCCTTCCAACACCGCTTGCGTCAACACCACACGCGAGGATTCATGGCCGAGGCCGGTGAACACGCCGCGGATTTTCGCGTCATTATGCGGCGTGCGTTCGCCCGAGAGATAGGGCAGGAAGGTGACCGATGTCGGCGCCTTGAGTTCGTCGCCGAGTTCCGAGGTGAGTTCGGCTGCGGACTTGCCCGCAATGCCGGAATACCAGTTCAGCGCATCGGTGGCCGAGAGGATCACGCCCATCTGGTGCCATGTATTGGGCAGTGCGTGGCAGAAGGCGTGAACGGCGCTTTCGGGCTTCGGCAGATATTTTGCGTTAGCGGCAAACAGCACGCCCGATGTGCCGAGCGAGACGAAGGCATGGCCCTCGCCCACGGTGCCCATGCCGCAGGCCGAGGCAGCATTGTCGCCGGCGCCGCCGGCGATCACGACATCCGAACCCATGCCCCATTTGGAGGCCAGTTCGCCGCGTAGCGTGCCGGCCTTGTCGGTGCCTTCGACCAAGCGCGGCATCTGGCTTTCATCCAGACCCGTGGCGGCCAGAAGTTCGGAAGACCATTTGCGCTTGCCCGTATCGAGCCAGCTGGTGCCGGCGGAATCCGACATTTCCGAAATATGCTCGCCGGATAGCCAGAGCCGAAGATAATCCTTCGGCAGCAGCACCTTGCGGACCTTGGCGAAAATCTCCGGCTCGTTGTTCTTCACCCAGGCTAGCTTCGGCGCGGTGAAGCCCGGAAACACGATATTGCCGGTGAGCGCGCGGAAGCGCGGATCGGCATCGAGCGCGGCGGCTTCCCTGAAGCTACGGGTGTCGTTCCACAGGATGCAGGGGCGCAGGACACTGTCGGCGCCATCGAGCAGCGTCGCGCCATGCATCTGGCCTGAAAGCCCGATGCCTTTCACGGCTGCAAGCTCTTTCGGATGCGACTTCTTCAGCTCTGCAATCGCTTCTTCTGTCGCGCGAATCCAGTCGGCCGGCGCCTGTTCGGACCAGCCGGAATGCGGCCGTGACACATCGAGCGAACCATGGCCTGAACCGATGATCTTCTGATCGCCATCCATCAGCATGGCCTTGACGCCTGACGTACCGAGATCGAGCCCCAGATACATGTTAACCTCCCTCGCCGTTCACGGCAGATTGTCTTTCAGGAATATGTCGATGCGGATGCGCTCCTGCGCCTCGATGACCGTGAGGCCATCGGCCTTGGCCTTGAGGACTCGGATTGCGCTACGCACCTCGTGGCCGGCATCCTGGTTGAGCACTGCCTCGATCAAATCGGATTGCAGCGCCGCGCGCGTGTGCGGCGTGAGTTCGTGAGCGATCACCTGCGGCTTGGCTGCGGTAGGGCCGAGTTCCTTCAGTGCCCGGATGAGGCCGCGATTGCCCGCGCCGAGACTGTAGATGCCGGCGAGTTGTTTCTCGCGATGGAGAAGATCGGACACCAGCCCGTAAACAGCATCCGGATCGTCCTGGCCTTCCATGACGGGCAGGATTTCGAGATTAGCATTGAGTTCGGAAAGCCGCTTGCGGAAGCCTTCCAGACGGTCGCGATGGTCGCCGACCAGCATCGAGCCCGCGACAACCGCCACCTTGCCCGCTTTGCCAGCCAGGAACCGGCCCATCAGGCTGCCTGCGGTGCGGCCGGCGGCGATATTGTCGATGCCGGAGAAATGGTCGCGATCGGAGGCCGGCAAGTCCGACACGAGCGTGACAATCGCCACGCCGAGTTCCTTGAGACGATGAAGCGCATCATGGACGACGGGGGAATCAACCGCCACGACAGCGATACCGGCGGGCGGATCGCTTGCCATGGCATCGAGCGCATTGGCCAGAGCCACCCCATCGAAGCGCGGCACCTCGACGATATCGATCCGGGTGCGCTCCTGGCCAGAACGTGCAATCGCCTGCTCGACCTCGGATTTGACGCCAGCCATGAAGGAATTGTCGCCGACCGGCAGCACGAAGGCGAGAGGATAGGTGCGGCCCTTGGCGAGATTGGCGGCGGCCATGTCGCGCACGAAGCCGATGCGCCCGATCGCCTCCTCGACGCGGCTCCGCGTCCGTGCGCTAACGCCCGGCCGCCGGTTCAGAACCCGGTCGACGGTGGCAAGGCTGACGCCCGCCGCTTCGGCAATGTCATGGACTGTCGGCCGCATCGGTTCCTCCGGGCGGCACTCTTACAGGAGAAATTGAGGTACGTAAATCAGAAATTTGGCGACGTGAATGATTCACCGCGTCAGTCGCAACCGATCGTCATCCTCGGGCTTGTCCCGAGGATCTGGTCACGCCCAATAAGAATGCTTCGTCAGTGGGTTACGGGACCGACACCAGATCCTCGGGACAAGCCCGAGGATGACGTTGGCGGTAAAGGGCAACCTTAGGCGCTTGCGCCCATATAGAGCGACTTGCCCAGAGGCAGGCCGTTGTGGCGCAGGATGGCATAGGCCGTGGTGACGTGGAAATAGAAATTCGGCAAGGCATAACCGATCAGATAGCCCTCACCGGTGAAGTGCCGCGCGCCGGTGCGGAACTTGATCTCGACATCGGCATTCTCGCGGCCTTCCATCTTGTCGGCGGAGACGGCGTTGATGAGTTCGATCGTCTTGTCGATGCGCGCATGAAGCTCGGCGAAGGTCTTTTCGGTATCGGCGAGCGAGGGGTTTTCCAGCCCGGCCGTACGATAGAAGGCGCCCTTGGCATGGTCCGAGGAAAGCTGGACCTGGCCCGTCAGGCTCGCCATATCCGGAAACAGGCGGGCATTGAGGAAGACCGAAGGATCGACCTTGCGTTCGGTACAGAAGGCTTCGGCCTGGCTGAGCGCGGACTTGAGGCCGGCAAAGCGCGGCAGGATGGAAAGCGTAGCGACGGAATGAAGCGAAACGGCCATGGAAATCTCCCTGAGTTGGCCGCCCCTATGTACGCAGCCGTACCGCCGATTACAGCATACCTCCGAAATAAAGTTCAGGCCTGCAGCGACGCCATCAGGAAGGTGAAACCGAACAGAGTGACGCAGATGGCGCCGAGGATTTCGATAGCATTCGCGAGACGTACGCGGCCCGAACCCGAGTCGAGGAATTTCAGCGCGAAGTCCTTGGCCGTGACCGAGAGCGTCGCAAGGGCCGACACCGTGATCGCGGTGCCCAGCGACATTGTGAGCACCGAAAGCAGACCGCCGAGATAAAGTCCGTTGAGGAAGGAGAAGGTCAGCACGAAGATTGCACCCGTGCAGGGACGCAGGCCGACCGCGACGATGGCGCTCCAGGCATCCATAAGCGAGAATTTTTCGCCAGCCACGAGATCGGGTGTTGGCGCATGGCTGTGGCCGCAGACCTCGCAGACCTCCCCGGAATGCGCATGGAAATGCTGCGCGTGGCCATGATCGTGCGCGTGATGATGCAGATGGTCGTGATGGGAATGATGATGGTCATGGTGATCGTGATGACTGCCGCCGGCCAACGCCAGTTCCGGCCCGGCGAAATTCAGCACCGGACGGCGCAGCATGCCCCGCGTCTTGCGATAGAGAAGATAGAGGCCGAACGCCATGATCGCGGCGAAAGACAGCACTTCCAGCCATTTGGCGGCATCGGTCATGGTGAACGTCGTGCCGCGCAGAATGAGGAAGCCGGCGCCGGTGACGAGGACCGCGGTCGCGCCCTGCAGGAAGGCCGACATGAACGAGATCAGCACGCCGCGCTTCAGTTCGGTTTCGTTGGCGATCATATAGGAGGAGATCACCGCCTTGCCGTGGCCGGGGCCGGCTGCGTGGAAAACGCCATACAGGAACGAGACGCCAACCAGCCACCAGAGCTGCCAGACATCGGTACGCATGGCCTTCAGTGAGGCAGTTAGCGCCCGGTAGAATTCCTGCTGCCGTGCGTTGATGAAGGTCAGCACGTGCTGAAGCCACGGCATATAGGCCATCACGAACGCCGAAGGCTGCGCGCCGGGTTCGGTGTTGCCGAGCCCCAGCGAGGATTGTGCATGGGCGAGCGTGGCGGTGGCAAACAGAGCGACAATCATGATCATCAGAGGGGGGTGAATTCCACGCTGCAATGAAACCATCATTTGCACGTCACCTCCATCCGGGTGGCAAAGAGCTTCGTCATGTCAGTGCCCGTCGGGTCGGTGAAGAAGGCATCGGTCAGCGTCGATTTGTTCTCGGCGATCACCGTATCCGCGTCGGGCCGCACAATGGCATGGGTGCAGGCCTTGAAATCTCCCATCAGCACCAGGTCACCATCTGTCGGGAAGTCAATTGAGGCGTAAAGTGTGGGATCGTAGACGCCGAAGGTCAGCTTGCCCTTCAGCGGCATCGGTGCCGCAGGCTTGACAGCGAAGAACATCAGGATCTGGCCATCCTTGTAATCGACATTGATCACGTCGGGCTTGGCGACGCCGACAAGTTTTCCGTCAACCGTGAGTGAGGTGTAATAGTTGAACTCCTGCAGCGAGGCGAGGACGGTCTTGCCGATCTCCTCGAGTTCCGGCGGGTCGAGCACCAGATTGGTGTTCTTGTCAAAGTCCATCAACACGCTCGAGGAAAACACCTCGTCGAAGCGCCAGATATTGTGGAGTTCGGCGATATGGCCGTCGCTGCCGGCTACGACTTCCAGCCGCGCATCCGCAAACACATGTGGATGGGCCTTCGCCGCCATCGGCAATGCCGCCAATATGGCTGCGAGCGGCAGAAATTTCTTCAGCATGTCGTGACGATCCCTGAAATCCTGCCCGCGCAGATTTACCATGAATGAGTCGAAATTCCGAACGGTGCCGTCAATCTATCCGGGCTGCGACACTGTTGCCCACGCCGTTCTTCTTGAACCAGCCATAGAGGAAATCGACGAAGCGCCGCACTTTTGCCGGCAGATAGCGCCGGTGCGGATAGATAGCGTAGATGCCGCCGCCCTTGGGGATGAATTCGTCGAGAATGGTGACGAGCTCGCCGCATTCCGTTTTAGGCTTGGCGACGAAATCCGGGATCATCGCGACGCCTAGCCCCGCGATCGCGGCGCGAGTGGACGCGATCGGCGAATTGACCTCGATCGGCCCGGACACCGTTACCGCCTGGCTCAGGCCTTCAGCCGTCTCGAAGCGCCAGTTGTTATAGTAGCGGCTGTTGGTATCGACGATACAGGGCACATTGGCGAGATCTGCGGGCACATCGATCGGACCGTATTTTTCCAGCACCGCCGGCGAGACGAAGCAAAATTGCCCGAAATCGCAGAGCTTGCGGGCGATCATGCCGGAATCCTCGAGCTTGGTGATGCGGATCGCCGCATCGAAACCCTCCTCGATCAGATCGACGAAGCGATCCTCGGCAATGATCTCCAGCGTGATATCGGGATGTTCGATGGAGAAATCGATGAGCGATCGGCCGATATCGGCATCGACGAAGCTGCGCGGCACCGAAACCTTGATCCGGCCCTTCAGGTCGGTGGCCCCTTCGCGCACCAGATCGGCGAGATTGTCGATCTCCTTCAGGATATCCGATGCGGTGCGATAGTAAGTGTGGCCGGCTTCGGTGAGCGAAAACTGCCGCGTGGTACGATTGAGCAGCAGCGCGCCGAGCTCGTCCTCAAGCTCTTTGACATATTTTGAGAGCAGCGCCTTGGAGCGCCCCATCTTGCGCGCGGCGGCCGAATAACCCTCGGCATCCACCACGTCTATGAAGGCGCGCATCCGTGTCAGCGTGTCCATGAAAACCCGATCATAAAAAATTCGTTAAAAGCCTCGCGACGCCAGTGTTTTAGCACGGGAAATTTTTTTGGGCAGTGGGCAAAAAAAATCTTGATTATGACGACGAATATCCCTATCTCACGGCTAGCCCAAAGTCGCACGTGCCCGTGGGTGTCCGCCGGTCCTCTAAGTGGTGAGGAAATCGGTATGGTACCTGGAACTAACCGCTCCAGTCGCAAACCCGGCCTTCCGGATAATGCGAGGACATTCGAAGCAACGACGGTGCGGGCCTTTCTGGTGTCTCCCGGCTTTCCATCAGCCGGGGCTACTGAAGAGGCACACCTTCTTTGCCGGAAGTGCGGTTGGGACATCCCTCCAATCCAAGGCATAATCTGAACTCCCGCCATTTCGTGGCGTTGGTTCAAAAAGCCGCGTGATGGCTTTCACGTTTTGGCGCCGGGGTCTCCACCGGCTGGCGCCGGAACGCAATGTCGTCACCCAGTTTTGCTCTCCGGTTTAGCCGGGGTTTTGCCAATTGGCTAGCGATCACGCCGTTTGAACCCGGCTGACGCAACGCCCGAGATTTGACTTTGGAAGGGTAATGCCATGACACAGCGCATCCGTGACTTTCTCGCCACCCGACGTCCCGACGGTCCGTGCCTCGTGGTCGATCTCGATGCCGTCAAGGACAATTTCAAGGCGTTCCGTCATGCCCTGCCCGACAGCATGATCTATTATGCCGTCAAGGCAAACCCGGCTCCTGAAGTCCTCAGGCTCCTCGCCTCCATGGGTTCCAACTTCGATTGCGCCTCCGTGGCTGAAATCGAAATGGCGCTCGATGCCGGCGCGACACCTGCCCGCATCTCCTTCGGCAACACGATCAAGAAGGAGCGCGATGTCGCTCGTGCGCATGCACTCGGCATCAACCTCTTCGCCGTCGATAGCCATGAGGAAGTCGAGAAGATCGCCCGTGCCGCTCCCGGCGCCCGCGTGTTCTGCCGCGTGCTCACCGATGGCGAAGGCGCCGAGTGGCCGTTGTCGCGCAAGTTCGGCTGCGTGCCGCAGATGGCCGTCGATGTGCTCGTCTATGCCCATCAGCTCGGCCTGAACTCCTATGGCGTCTCGTTCCATGTCGGTTCGCAGATGACCAAGGTCGATGCCTGGGATTCGGCGCTGTCGGATGCCAAGCGCGTGTTCGTGTCGCTTGCCAAGCAGGGCATCGAACTGAAGATGGTCAATATGGGCGGCGGTTTCCCGACCAAGTACCTCAAGGACATCCCGTCCTCCGAGGCCTATGGCCGCGCGATCTTCGCCTCGCTCAAGAAGCACTTCGGCAACAACATTCCGGAGACCATCATCGAGCCAGGCCGCGGCATGGTCGGCAATGCCGGCGTGATCAAGTCGGAAGTCGTTCTGATCTCGAAGAAGTCGGACAACGACGCCCATCGCTGGGTGTTTCTCGACATCGGCAAGTTCGGCGGCCTCGCCGAGACCATGGACGAAGCGATCCGTTATCCGATCCGCACGGAGCGCGACGGCGACGAGATGGAACCCGTCGTGCTCGCTGGCCCGACCTGCGACTCGGCCGACGTGCTCTACGAGAAGAACATGTATCCGCTGCCGATCACATTGACGATCGGCGACGAGGTTCTGATCGAGGGCACGGGCGCGTACACGACGACCTACTCGGCGGTCGCCTTCAATGGCTTCGAGCCGTTGAAGTCCTACGTCATCTGATACTGCCAGCCCCGTAACCAGCCGGGGCGGCACTTCACAATTCCTTAGCATCACCGTGAGACTCGGTATTGGGTACGGGAGGCCAAGATGGCCGCTGTTCTTGATTCTGTCCGTGCGCTCTTCGCGCCAAAAAATGAAAATGCCTTCGCGATCGACCGCGAAAACCCCGGCGACGTGGTGGCCCGCGAGCGCCTGCTCGACACCGCCATGGGTCCGAACCGCCGCCGGAAATCTTCCGAGGCGATCCGCCGTGGCCGCATTCCGGCCGAAGGGCTGGCGCTCGTCGCCCGCGATACGTCTGGTCATGTGATCGGCACCGTGCGCCTGTGGGATATCCAGGCCGGCGTAACCCCCGGCGGTCGTGCCGTTCCCGCGCTTCTGCTCGGCCCGCTGGCGGTCGACGCGGCGCATGAGGGCAAGGGTGTCGGTGCTGCATTGATGCGTGCGGCAATCCTTGAAGCCACCAAACGCGGCCATGGCGCCATTCTGCTCGTCGGCGACGCGCCCTATTACGAGCGCTTCGGCTTTTCCCATGAGAAGACCGCAACGTTGATGATGCCCGGCCCGTTCGAACGGCACCGCTTCCTCAGCCTCGAGCTCAAGGATCGCTGGCTGGAAGGCGCTGCCGGAATTATTGTGCCAACTGGCCGGAAGCTGGCAGATGTGTCTGCCAGAAACGCGGCCTGAGCGACTGCCGCCCCCTCCATCCTGTCTGTCCAAATCGACTATTGACGTCCCGGCCAGTCGCCCTTTAGTTGTGCGCATGGAAAGCAAGGGGAACTCATGAAATATACAATCGATGACAGTGACAGCATCAAAGGCTTCGACATTTTTGACTCGAAGTCCAGATGGACGCTGGCGGCAGAGGCTCAGCTGACGTCGGACGATGACGTTGTGTTGCTGGAGTCGCGCCGCTATGAAAGGAACAGGATCGATATCGACGGAGCCATCCTTGCGGATGCCGACCAGGTCGCCATCCGCTCCTCGGGATTCGATAATTGGATAATGGCAGGAACGGAATCCACGATAACAGGCTCGGTCGAGATTCTCGGCGCAAGAACGACGTTCATCAACAGCGGCGAAGCAAGTGCCGATGAGTCTTTCTTGCTCCTCGCTGGCAGAGGCTCGCACTTCTATAATGGCGGCACGGTATCTGCAGCCCAACATGTTGTCGAACTACGCGGCTTTGACACCGAGTTCGGAAACGAGGGTGGCGACATCGTATCCCTGAGCGGCACTGCGGTGTTCGGCGACAATTCCGTAAATGTCTACAATCGCTCGGGCGGGACAATAACTGCGTTTGAAAACGCTGTCGAACTGAGAACGGGCAAAGACGAGCGGAGCAGATTTGAAAACTCTGGGTCTGTAACCGCTGGTGAATTTGCCTTTCTTGGTGGCGCGGGAAGAGATTCTTGTTTTAATTTCGGCACCATGACCGGAGATGTCATGCTCGGCAGCGGCAATGATGTTTTTTCCGTATGGAGTGGTCGGAGCCTGGAAGGCACCGTTTATGGTGGCAGCGGCAATGACACGCTACGCGTCGTCAACGACTGGCTCAGAACGGGTGGCACGCCACCGCCCGAATACCTGCCGACTTTTGAAGCCAGCCAGTTTGTAGAGAAGCCCAATGGCGGAATTGACACTGTCGTTACCTTTTACGATTGGACGCTCGGCGAAGGCTTCGAGAACCTCACTCTAAAATGGGACTATAACTCGGAAGCGACAGGAAATGCGTTAAACAACATCATCATCGGCAACGATGGCAATAATCGCATCAACGGCGAAACAGGTAGTGACCAACTGACTGGCGGCGAAGGTCGCGATACATTCGTTTTTTCCGATGGGTTCGGCGTCGATCGAATACTGGATTTCCGTCAGGACATGTGGGTCGAAGAGGGTGAGGACGTGATCGATCTATCCGGAATGGCCGGCCTCGCCAACTACGAAGAATTGATCGCCAATCATGTGCGTGAAACCCGTCTTGGCGTCGTTATTTTTTCCGGCGATGACGAATTGTCGATCGTGGATATGGAGATCTCGGGACTCGATCCGTCCCAATTCATATTCGCCGATCCGGAGTGATTATCGTGCCAACTGGCCGGAAGCTGGCAGACGTGTCGGCCAGAAAGGCGGCATAGCGCCATCCAGATCGGGAAGCGGCGCGGCGGGCGCGAACGCTATGCTCTCTTCCTCGAATATGGCGTCGCACACTGCAGCGATTTCGGTCTCGAACCGGTCCTTGACCTCGAACGGAATCGCCGCCTCCGTGGCGGCGGCCATGAACGACGACTGGGCGGCTTCCTGTGACGCGCTGCCCTTGAGCGCCGCCGAACAGCTCAGTACAGCCTGACGATAGCCCGTGCCCTGCTTGCGGGCCATTTGCCGAGGAGAATCCGGGCAGCATCCTTCACGTCCCGGACCGGAAGCGCCTGCGGGTTCGGGTCCTTCAATTGCAGAACGATGATCTTGTCCCAGTCTTCCATGCCGTCACCTGTCTGTGGCCTGCATGAGAGCTACGAAGTCTGGCTTGCCCGAAGTTTGTCTGCTCGATAGAAACGAAAGATTCAAAATGTCGGCGGCGTGTTGATCCAGATCAGCACCGTCTCGCCTTCATGCGTATTGCGCCAGGAATGCGGCCGCCGGCTTTCGAAATAGAAGGAATCGCCTTCCCGGAGTTCGAAGAACTGGTCGCCGTCAAGGATGATCTCGATCCGGCCCGCCAGCACATGCATGAATTCCTCGCCATCATGACGGTAGGCACCTTCGCTCGAGGCGCCCGGCGCGAGCTGGAAACGATGACACTCCATCTGGCGCCGGCCCGTCGTCAGATTCTGGACGGTGACGCCGGATGACGTCGGTGGCCAGGCGGTCCACTCGGCATTGCGCACGAGAGATTCTCTTGCGCTGCTTTCGCCCTGGCCAGTAAGCGCCGCCATCGTCGTCCCGTAGAAATCGGCGAGATCGTGCAGTGCCTTGACCGATAAACCTTGCGACGTGCGCTCGAAGGTCGACAGTAGCGAAACCGTGATGCCGGTCCTGTCCGCCACCTTTTCCAGCGTGCAGCCCATGTCGCGCCTGAGATGACGAAGACGGGCCCCGATTGTCTTCTCGGCCCCGTCGGACTTCGCGTCCATCATGGCAGGCATCGGGCCTTCCACTGAAAGACCTTCGCGAATCGCTGCGGGATTGAGCCCCTTGTCCGTCCTCAGCCAGCTGATCCGCTTGAGCCGTTCGACGTGGAAGGGTTCATAAAGACGTTGCCCGGATGCGGTACGAACAGGCTCGACGAGCCCCTGGCTCTCCCACAGCCGCAAGGTCGATGGCGATACTCCCGCCATGCGGGCGGCCTCGGCGATCTTGTAGCGGACCTGGTCATCCATAGCGAATTCGCGGCCTTGAATTTTCTTCCGGCCATATTGCAACTCTACAGAAAAAATGCAAAGAATATTTTCGAGGCCGCTGGAGGAGCGCTCTTCGCTCCAGCAGGCAGATCATCCGTCACACTCATTTTCAGGGGACTTCCATGTTGAATTCTGACATCGCGGCCCGCCGTACCGACGCGATCTCGCGCGGCGTCGGCGTCACCACCCAGGTCTATGCCGAACGGGCCGAGAATGCCGAACTCTGGGATGTCGAAGGCCGCCGCTATATCGATTTCGCGGCCGGCATCGCGGTCGTCAACACCGGCCACCGCCACCCGAAGGTGATCGCGGCGGTAAAAGACCAACTCGATCGCTTCACCCATACCTGCCATCAGGTCGTGCCCTACGAGAACTACGTGACGCTGGCCGAACGCCTAAACAAGGCTGTGCCGGGCAATTTCGCCAAGAAGACGATCTTCGTCACCACCGGCGCGGAAGCAGTCGAAAATGCCGTCAAGATCGCGCGCGCCGCGACCAACCGCTCCGCCATCATCGCCTTTACCGGCGCCTTCCATGGGCGCACCTTCATGGGCATGACGCTGACCGGCAAGGTCGTGCCCTATAAAACCGGCTTCGGCGCGATGATGCCGGATGTCTTCCACGTGCCCTTCCCCATCGAAATGCATGGCCAGACGATCGAAGACTCGCTTGCCGTTCTCGACAAGCTGTTCAAGGCCGATGTCGATCCGGCCCGCGTCGCAGCCTTCATCGTCGAGCCTGTGCAGGGCGAAGGCGGCTTCTATGAAGTGCCGCGCGCCTTCATGACCAAGCTGCGCGAAATCGCCGACAAGCATGGCATCCTGCTGATCGCCGATGAAGTGCAGACCGGCTTTGCCCGTACCGGCAAGCTGTTTGCCATGGAGCACTACGGCGTCGTTGCTGACATCACCACCATGGCCAAGGGCCTCGGCGGCGGCTTTCCGATCGCAGCGGTGACCGGCCGTGCCGAGATCATGGATGCGCCCGGCCCCGGCGGCCTCGGCGGCACCTATGGCGGCAACCCGATCGGCATCGCGGCGGGCAACGCCGTGCTCGATGTCATCGAGGAAGAAGGCCTCAACGAACGCGCCGAGTCGCTCGGCAATCGGCTGAAGCAGCGCCTGCATTCGCTGATTTCAGAAGTACCGCAGATCGCCGATATCCGGGGACCCGGCTTCATGAACGCAGTGGAATTCAACGTTCCGGGAACCAAGACGCCGAATGCCGACTTCACCAACAAGGTGCGCCAGAAGGCGCTCGACAAGGGCCTGATCCTGCTCACCTGCGGCATCCACGGCAATGTCATCCGTTTCCTGTCGCCGATCACCATTCAGGACAATGTCTTCGCCGAGGCGATGGATATTCTGGAAGACACACTGCGCGAATGCGCCAAAGAGGCCTGATCCATGACGATATCAGATGCACTGCTTTCCAAGCTGAAGGATCCTTCGCTCGCCATCGACAAGGCGCTTGTCGCCGGCGAATGGGTCGCAAAGAGCGATAGCGGCAAGACCTTCAACGTGACCAATCCGGCCAACGGCGACGTGATCGCCGTTCTGCCCGACATGAACCGCGCCGAGGCAAGCCGCGCCATCGACGCCGCCTACAAGGCGCAGAAGGAATGGGCCAAGAAGACCGGCAAGGAGCGCGCCGCCGTTCTCCGCAAGCTCTATGACCTCATGGTCGCCAATGCCGACGACCTCGCGACGATCCTGACCATGGAAATGGGCAAGCCACTGGCGGAGGCCAAGGGCGAAGTGCTCTACGGCGCATCGTATGTCGAATGGTTCGGCGAGGAAGCCAAGCGCGTTTATGGAGACACCATTCCCGGCCACCAGCCGGACAAACGGATCATCGTCATCAAGCAGCCGGTCGGCGTCGTCGCGGCGATCACGCCGTGGAATTTCCCCAACGCCATGCTGGCCCGCAAGTTCGCACCGGCCGTCGCCGCCGGCTGCGCGATGATCTCGAAGCCTGCCGCAGAGACCCCGCTTTCGGCGCTGTCGCTGGCGCTACTCGCCGAGCGTGCCGGCCTGCCAGCCGGTGTGTTCAACGTCGTGCTCTCGAAGGACTCGCCGTCGATCGGCAAGGAATTCACCGAGAACGACAAGGTGCGCAAGCTCACCTTCACCGGCTCGACCAATGTCGGCAAGATCCTGATGCGCCAGGGCGCCGACCAGATCATGAAGCTCGGCCTCGAACTCGGCGGCAATGCGCCCTTCATCGTCTTCGATGATGCCGATCTCGACGCGGCGGTCGAAGGCGCGATGGTCTCCAAGTATCGCAACAACGGCCAGACCTGCGTCTGCGCCAACCGGCTCTATGTGCAGTCCGGCGTCTATGAGGCCTTCGCCAAGAAGCTGGCCGACAAGGTCGGTGCGATGAAGGTCGGCGACGGCTTCGAAGCCGGCGTCAATGCCGGACCGCTGATCACCCAGGCTGCCGTCGACAAGGTCGAGGAGCACATTGCCGATGCTGTCGGAAAAGGCGCTAAGGTCGCAGTTGGCGGCAAGCCGGATGCGAGGGGCGGCCTGTTCTTCCAGCCGACGATCCTGACCGGCGTCACCCCCGAAATGCTGGTGGCCCGTGAAGAGACCTTCGGCCCCGTCGCACCACTCTTCAAGTTCGACACCGAGGAACAGGTGATCGAGATGGCCAACAATACCGAGTTCGGTCTCGCCTCCTATTTCTACTCGAAGGACCTCTCCAAGGTGTTCCGGGTGGCAGAGGCGCTGGAATACGGCATGGTCGGCATCAATACCGGCCTGATCTCCACCGAAGTCGCCCCCTTCGGCGGCATCAAGCAATCCGGCCAGGGCCGTGAAGGCTCGAAATACGGGATTGAGGACTATATCGAGATCAAATATTTGTGCCTGAGTGTGTAGTTATCCGCATCTAGTCTGACGAGAGCCGTGGGGGCAACTCTGCGGCTCTTTTGCATGTGAGGGCCGACGACGCAGCCAATACAATAAGTCAAAGCGTTTTTGCAATTCACCGAAGCTCTCGTCCCATGTTCCCCGCTCACACTTAGCTATCAAATGAAGAATCTCGGCCTTCGCATCCGGCCAGTGAAATTCGTCAACATATATAATTGGAGCATGCGAAGTTTCCGGACGCCTACGAAGATCATTGGTTATGACATGCAAGCTGAATATTTCGCGGCTTGTATCCCAGTCCGCCCAGCCAACGCATATTTCTACCAGAAGAGACACATGTCGTGGATCTTCGGCACGCCAGTCTTCCAATCTGTCATCGATATGAAGGCAATCGAAGTAGTGGACCGAGAGATTGACCGGCTTGAGATACGATTTCATTCTTACAGAATAGATAAACCCTCGCAGATGTAAATCTGCGAGGGTTTATCAACACCAAGCGAGTCTTAGAAAACCTCACTCCACGTCGAACTTCACGCCCTGTGCCAGCGGCAATGTCCGACCGTAGTTGATCGTGTTGGTAGAACGGCGCATGTAGCCCTTCCAGGCATCCGAGCCGGATTCGCGGCCGCCGCCGGTTTCCTTTTCGCCGCCGAAGGCGCCGCCGATTTCGGCACCCGACGGGCCGATATTGACGTTGGCGATGCCGCAATCCGAACCACGCGCCGACATGAAGGTCTCGGCCTCGCGCATGTCGTTGGTGAAGATCGAGGACGACAGGCCCTGGGGCACATCATTGTGATCGGCCAGTGCGGCGTCGAAATCGCTGTACTTCACGACATAGAGGATCGGCGCGAAAGTCTCCTCGACCATCGGGCCGGCCTGCTTCTTCATCTCCACGATTGCCGGGCGGACATAGACACTGTCGCCGGGCGCCTCGATCTCGACCTTCTCGCCGCCATGCACCTTGCCGCCTGCAGCCTTTGCTGCTTCGAGCGCGGACTGCATGCTGTTGTACGCGACCTTGTCGATCAGCGGGCCGACCAGCGTGCCGGTTTCCAAGGGATTGCCGACCTTGACCGAGCCATAGGCCTTGATCAGCCGTGGCACCAGCGCGTCGTAGACGCTCTCATGCACGAACAGGCGGCGCAGCGAGGTGCAGCGCTGACCGGCCGTGCCCATGGCGGAAAATGCCACGCCACGCAGCGTCAGGTCGAGATCGGCCGACGGCGCGACGATGGCTGCATTGTTGCCGCCGAGTTCGAGGATCGAACGGCCGAAGCGGGCGGCGACGCGCGGGCCGACTTCACGGCCCATACGAGTCGAACCGGTGGCCGAGACGAGCGCGACATCGGGATGGTCGACCAGCACTTCGCCGATCTTGCGGTCGCCCATCAGCACCTGCGACAGGCCATCGGGGGCAGCACCGCCGTCCTTATTGTAGCGAGCGACGGCGCGCTCAAAGAGCGCCTGGGTGGCGAGCGCGGTCAGCGGGGCCTTTTCGGACGGCTTCCAGATGATGGCATTGCCGGCGACGAGCGCCAGCGCCGCATTCCACGACCAGACGGCAACCGGGAAGTTGAAGGCCGAGATGATCAACACGGTGCCGAGCGGATGCCAGGTTTCCATCATGCGATGGTCGGCACGCTCAGTGGCGATGGTCAGCCCCGTAAGCTGGCGCGAAAGACCGACGGCGAAATCGCAGATGTCGATCATCTCCTGGACTTCGCCCAAGCCTTCCGAGACGATCTTGCCGACTTCGATGGAGACCAGACGGCCGAGTTCGGTCTTGTGAGCACGAAGCTCCTCGCCAAGCAAGCGGATCAGTTCGCCGCGCTTCGGCGCCGGCACCAGACGCCAGGTGGCAAACGCCTTCTGCGCGGTCGCAACGGCCGCCTTGGCGTCCTTCTTGTCATGTTCGGGAATTTCGCCAAGCACTTCGCCCGAAATGGCCGAACGCGCCGGCATCGTGCCGTCGGTATAGCTCTTCTTGGAGACGCCGAGCGCCTTCATGAGGTCCTTGGTTTCCTTCTTCAGGCTTTCGATCCCGCCGCTCATGGGTTTCCTCACGATTTCGATTGATTTTGCGCTCTTTTGGCCGAGAGAGGGCGCCAGATCAAGCACTTTCGGCTCTGTATCCATGGGAACAGCGCGAAATCGCCGGAAAACTTAAACATTTCATCAAACAACGAACCGGCCTGATTTCAGCCCGAGGGGAAAATGAAGAAGCTTGCGTCCATTCTTTTACTCATGACATTCGCCATCGTGGTGACGACCGCCGACAGTGAGGCCGGGCGGAACAAGCGCGGCTGGTACCAAAAGCGCCCGGGCGCCAATTGCGTGATGCGCAAGGTTGCCGTCAGCGGCTACAGCGGCAGCGTCGTTGTTAAGAAGGTGCGCGTCTGCAGATAGACACGAGACACCGCGTTAAAGCTTCCGAAACGCGTGACCCGATATAGTTAACTCTTACGATCGTGCTCGTTCAGCGTCGTCAGGGGTATGAGTTTGAAAATCCGCGGTCCGAAAGTCCGGCTCTTCCGGAAACTCCTCTTCATTACCCTCGGCATCACCGTCCTTCTCGGCGGCACGGGCGGCGCGGCACTTTACATCGGCGGCAAGAATCTGCTCGGCGAGCAGTCGCAGAGCGCGGCCGGCGGGCTCTGCGCCGACGTCCAGACAATGGTTCTGAAGACGCCGACCGAGCATCTCTGGCTTCGCAAATATATCCGCATGGAGAATGCCAGCGGCCCCGAGCGCGTGCGCACGGCGCTCAGGATCGCCGGGCTATTGGCCAAGTCGAATGCTGTCGATCTCATCCATGTCAGCGTGCTCGATGTCCACGGGCCTGACAAGCGCGCCGGCATGCGCGGCCGCGCGATCGGTGCCGAAGTGCTGATCGCGTTGAAACCAGGCAACCTGCCCGAGATGAAGACCCCGGCCATGGCGAGCTACTATGAAGGCCCAGTCAACGACGAGGGCCGCTTCTACGGCGACAAGGTGGTCATCGATTTCGAGGAAGTTCGCGGGATGATGACCGCGATGCGTTCGGTCGAGGAAAAGGCCGATTGCACGCAGCCTGAAGTCCCCGAGGACGAGAACGCCAAGAAGAACAATCACGGCAAGAACAAGAAATCCAAGTCGGCCGACCATGGCGAGAAGCCCGCCAACGAGCAATCGTTACTCGACAGTATGCTCAGCATGGTCGGCCTTGGAGGTGGCGAACAGAAGCCCACTGAGGATCATGGCGATCAGGTCAAGGCGGACGGCCACGATGTGCAACCGGCCAAGGAAGACATGAGCCACGCCGTGGCTGAGGAGCCGATCGAGCCTGCAGCCGAGGATCACAGCGAAGAGGCCAAGCCCGCCGACGAAAAGCATGTCGAGGCGGAGCCCGTATCCCACGATGCAAAGCCAGCTGAAGAGGCTGTGCATTAAAGTGGCGATCGGGTGAGGCGAACCTCACCCGTTCAAATCAGGCTTAGTCTGCCTTGCTGCGGCGTGCCGGGAACAGGATCACGTCGCGGATCGAGGGCGAGTTGGTCAGCAGCATGATCAGGCGATCGACACCGATTCCGAGGCCGCCGGCCGGGGGCATGCCCTGGTCGATCGCATCGAGGAACTCGTCGTCGAGCTGCTTGTCCTTCTCGCCGCGGGCGTGAGCCTGCTCTAGCTGTTCGACCATGCGGGCGCGCTGCTCGATCGGGTCGTTGAGCTCCGAGAAGGCGTTGCCCAATTCCCAGGCATTGCAATAGGTCTCGAAACGCTCGACCAGACGCGGCTCGCCCGGCACTTCCTTGGCGAAGGGCGAGATGTCCTTGGGGAAATGCGTGACATGGCTCGGCTGGATCAGCGTGTGCTCGACCTTCTCCTCGAAGATGAAGGCGAGGCATTCGCCCCAGGTCCAATCCTTCTCGACCGCAAAGCCGGCAGCCTTGGCGGCGACCCGTGCCTCCTCATCGGTCTTGATGGCGAGGAAATCGATGCCGGTCGCTTGCCTGACGGCATCGGGCATCGGCACTCGCTTGAACGGACCCTTGAAGGAGATGTCCTTATCGCCGAAGGGGAATTCGGTCGTGCCGTGGATCGCCATGGCAAGCTCGGCGAACAACCGCTCGACGAGGTCCATGATGTCCTCGTAATCGGCATAGGCCCAGTAGCACTCCATCATCGTGAATTCTGGATTGTGCCGGGTCGAGACCCCTTCGTTGCGGAAGTTGCGGTTGATCTCGAACACCTTGTCGGTGAGGCCCGACACCAACGTGCGCTTGAGATAGAGCTCCGGCGCGATGCGCAGGTACATGTCGAGCTTCAGCGTGTTGTGATGCGTCTTGAACGGCTCGGCGGTCGCGCCGCCATAGACGGAATGGAGCATCGGCGTCTCCACTTCCATGAAGCCGTCCTTCTCCATGAAGCGGCGGATCCCGGAGACGATCCTGGAGCGCTGCTGGAAACGGAGCTTGGACTCCTCATTGGTCATGATGTCGAGATGGCGCTTGCGATAGCGGATCTCGATGTCGGAGACGCCATGCCACTTCTCCGGCATCGGCAGCAGCGACTTGGTGAGCATGGTGATCTCATGCGCGTTGATCGACAGCTCACCGCGCTTGGTGCGGCGGACAGCGCCGGTCACGCCGATGATGTCGCCGATATCGATCAGAGCCAGCAGGTCGCGCGCCGCTTCCGGCGTCACGTCCTTGTGCGAAAAAATCTGGATCTTGCCCGAGGCGTCATGGATATCCATGAACATGCCTGAATTGCGTGAGGAATAGACACGGCCGGCGACAGTGACGATATCCTGCGTCTCGGTGTCGGGCGCGAGGTCCTCGTACTTCTTCGAAAGATCGGCATTGGTGATCGTGCGGTGGAAATGCGCCGGATAGACGTCGCCGACCTTCTCGCGCAACAGCGCGAGCTTCTGGGCGCGGACTTCCGCGGCGTCGGAGGAAAGGGCGGTGTCTTGCTTGGTATTATCAGTCATCTCAGTTCTTTCGGTCTCAGGCGGCAGCCATGGTCTTGACGACCTGTGCGGCAACCTTGAGGCGCTGGCGTACGACCGAACGGCCGAGCAGCGCCATGGAATCGAAGAGCGGCAGCGAGCGTGAACTGCCCGACATCGCCACGAAAAGCGGCGCGGTGATCACCTTGAGTTTCTTGCCCGTACGCTCGGCGATGGCCCGCAGCTCCGCCTCGATCGTCTCGACATTCCATTCGAGGATCTTTTCGAGATCGGCCTGGACGACTTCCAGCACTTCCAGCGTCTCCGCCGGCGGCGCCTTGATGCCTGCGAAGGAAGCGGGCGTCAGGCCGACGTCGGAAGCGAGCAGGAAACCGGTCAGCGGGGGCAGTTCGCCGAGCTTGCCGATGCGCGACTGCGCGAGCTTCAGACCCTCGGTGAGGCGCGCATTCTCGCTGGCCCATTCGAAGACGCGAGCGATGAACTCGTCCGGCGAAAGCTTCTCGCGCAGCCAGCGGCCGTTCAGCCAGTCGAGCTTCTGCACGTCGAAGATTGCGCCGGCCTTGGAAAGATTGTCCGGATCGAACTTCTGAGCCAACTCGTCCATCGTCATCATCTCTTCGCCTTCGGCGATCTGGATGAAGAACAGGCCGAGGAAGTTCATCAGCGCTTCCGGCAGGTAGCCGAGCGCCGAATAATAGGAGATCGAGGTCGGGTTCTTGCGCTTGGAAAGCTTCGACTTGTCGGCATTGCGCATCAGGGAAAGATGCATGAACACAGGCGGCTCGAGGCCGAGATACTGGTAGATCAGAATATGCTTCGGCACCGATGCCAGCCACTCCTCGCCGCGCGCGACATGGGTGATCTTCATCAGGTAGTCGTCGACGACATTGGCCATGTGATATGTCGGCATGCCGTCGGCCTTGAGCAGGACCTGCATGTCGACGGAATCCCAGGGGATTTCCACATCGCCATAGACGCCGTCATGGAACTTGCAGGCGCCCTCGGTCGGGATTTTCATGCGCACGACGGAGGGTTCGCCCGACGCCATGCGGGAGGTGACTTCCTCGGCGGAAAGCGTCAGGCAGCGGCCGTCATATTTCGGCTGCTTGCCGGCGGCACGCTGGCCGGCGCGCATTTCTTCCAGCCGCTCGGGCGTACAGAAGCAGCGGAATCCATGGCCTGCGGCAACGATCTTCTCGACATATTCGCCATAGATGTGCTTGCGGTTGGACTGCCGGTAAGGACCGTAGGGACCGCCGACGTCGGGGCCTTCGCTCCATTTCAGACCGGTCCATTTCAACGCGTCCAGCACCTTCTGCTCGAATTCCGGCGTCGAGCGCGTGGCGTCGGTATCCTCGATGCGGAGGATGAATTCGCCGCCATGTTTCAGCGCGAAGAGATAGTTGAAGAGCGCGATATAGGCAGTGCCGACATGCGGCTCGCCAGTCGGAGAAGGTGCAATGCGGACGCGGACGCCGGAAGCAGTCATATCAAGTGATCCATTCGGAGGGGCACGGAACAGCCGAAAGGCCGCCCTTTTGTTGGGGCAGCCTTAGGCCATATTCATCTTGGCACGTCAAGGAAAAGCTGGCTTTCAACCCTTGTCGGTGCCGTAGGTATTGAGGAATAGCCGAACCGCCCATTCGACATTGCGCTCTACCTTCTCGCGAGGCGGCGGCTCCTGCATCTCGCCGAACAGGCGTGGACGGTAGAGACCCGCCATGCAGAGGTCCCCAAGCTGGCGCGACACGTACATGGGATCGTCGATCGGCTTCAGCCGGCCTAGTTCGACTTGCCGCGCAAGATAGTTGGCGAGCAGGACAGGTCCGGTATTCGGGCCAAACTTGAAAAAGCTGTCGGCAAGTTCCGGCATCCGATCGATAACGCCGATCACGATGCGTTGTCCGCGAATGGCATCATCGGATAGCAGATGACTACCGAACGTAACGCCGAATTCGTGCAGCGTCTCGGCCACTGGCTTGTCAGCCTCGACAATCTCCCGCAGCTTTTCGAAGACCAGCGATTTCTTGCGCTGGATGATCGCCGCGAACAGGTCTTCCTTGTTCTTGAAGTAGACGTAGAGGGTGCCCTTCGAGACACCCGCTTCTCGCGTGATGTCGTTCATGCTCGACGCATCGAAGCCCATGCGCATGAACACGCGCATCGCGCCATCGAGGATCTGCTCGCGCTTGACCGGATCTTCACCTGCTGCAGGGCGGCCGCCAAGCCCGTCCAGTTTCTTCGCATCTTCGATTTCGGCGACCAGACCGATATCGCGCATGGTGGATGTTTTCCCTAAATTAGTATTATTCGAACCGATCGGTTCGATTGCCCCTTGATATGGGCCATCAAAGCGACTACGTCAACTCGAACTGAACCGTTCGGTTCGATTACTAACACCCGCTGCCAGGCAGAGTATCCTTCATATGGCTAGATCAGCAAGCAAAACCGCCACTGTTCACGTGGTCGATGAAAACATGGAAGCCGCAGCCGAAAGCGAGACGCCCATCAGGATGGAAGCGCCCGCCGCAGCACCCGTGGCCGCTCAGCAAGCCGCACCGAAGAAAAAGAGCAGCCTTGGCCGCCGCCTCGTCCTGTCAGCCTTGGTGCTCGCCGCTATCGGCGCCGGCTCCTGGTACGGGCACGCATGGTGGATCAACGGCCGCTTCATGATCTCGACCGATGACGCCTATATCGCTGGTGACATCACCAATATCGCGCCGAAGGTCATGGGATACGTCGCCAAGGTCAATGTCGTGGCCAACCAGCAGGTGAAGGCCGGTGATGTCCTCGTGACCCTGGACAATGGCGACTACCGCATTGCAGCCGAACAGGCCGAGGCCCAGATCGCCACGCAGAGGCTTGCGCTGAAGCGCTTCGATGCCCAGATCGAGGCCGCACAGGCTTCTGTCAAGCAGGCCGAAGCCTCCCAGACCGCGCTCCAGGCAACGCTGCGCGGTGCCGAAATCACGCTCAGCCGCCAGCAGGACCTGGCGACGAAGAAGGCCGGCATTCGCGCCGAGCTCGACAACGCAAAGATCGCCGTGGATCAGGCGAAGGCCAATCTGGCCGGTGCCGACTCGGCGATCCTGACCGCTCAGGCCAATATATCAGTGGTATCTGCTCAGAAGGCCGAGGCTGAAAGCCAAATCCGTTCGCTCGAGCTGACCCGCGACAAGGCTGAGCGTGATCTTTCCTTCACGGTGCTCAAGGCGCCTTATGACGGCGTGATCGGCAATCTCGCCGTCCAGGACGGCGATCTTGTCTCGCCCGGACAGCGGCTCGCCGCCCTCGTTCCGGTTGAGCAGCTCTATATCGACGCGAACTTCAAGGAGACGCAGGTCGAAGGTATCAAGCCGGGCGCCAAGGTGGCGATCCATGTCGATGCCATCGATGACCATGTGATCGACGGTACCGTCGAGTCGATCTCGCCGGCATCGGGTGCGGTATTCTCGCTGCTGCCGCCGGAGAACGCGACAGGCAACTTCACCAAGGTCATCCAGCGCCTGCCGGTCCGCATCGCCATCCCCAAGGCGGCCCTCGATACCGGCAATCTCAGGGCTGGCCTCTCGGTTGTCGTCGATATCGACAGCCGCACGGGTGACGCCTCCGCGACGCATCTCGCCAAGGCTGAATAAACATCATATCTGCACCGCCTGAACGACGGTGAAAGGGAGGCCACAATGGCCACAACAACCGTCGATCAGTTTCCTGTGTCGCCCAAGCCGGCCGCGTCCGCGCCTTCAGCCATGCCTGGCGAACGCCAGGTCACGACACGCGAAGTCCTGGCCTTCTTTGCCATGGTCTTCGGCATGTTCATGGCGATCCTCGATATCCAGATCGTCTCAGCCTCGCTGGCCGATATCCAGGCGGGCTTGTCCGCAAGCAATGATGAAGTCGCGTGGGTCCAGACCTCCTACCTGATCGCCGAAGTCATCATGATTCCCCTTTCGGGCACGCTCGCCCGGGTGCTGTCTACCCGGGTCCTGTTTTCGCTGTCGGCTGCGGGCTTTACGGCCGCCAGCGCGCTTGCGGCAACGGCGACGAACATCGACCAGATGATCGTCTATCGTGCCATCCAGGGCTTTATCGGCGGCGGCATGATCCCGTCGGTGTTCGCCGCGGCCTTCATCATCTTCCCGCCCTCCAAGCGCGCCATCGTCTCGCCGATCATCGGCCTGGTCGCCACGCTTGCACCGACGATCGGCCCGACGGTTGGCGGCTATCTGACTGCCGCCTTCTCCTGGCACTGGTTGTTCCTGATCAATGTCATTCCCGGCGTCATGGTGGCAACGGCGACCTGGTTTCTCATCGATTTCGACAAGCCCGAACATAGCTTGATGAAGCGGTTCGACTGGATCGGCCTCGCCGCCATGGCGGTGTTTCTCGGCTCGCTCGAATATTTCCTCGAAGAGGGCAATATCAAGGGCTGGTTCGATGACGAGATCATCACGATCTGCGCGGTGACCGCGACCATCGGCGGCGTCATTTTCTTCTACAGGGCGCTGACGAAGGATTTTCCCATCGTCGATCTCCGCGCCTTTAACAACCGGAACTTCTCGTTCGGCTCGTTGTTCTCATTCGTCATGGGCATCGGCCTCTACGGCCTGACCTATCTCTATCCGCTCTATCTCGGCCGCATCCGGGGATACGACTCCCTGATGATCGGCGAGACGATGTTTGTCTCGGGCCTCGCCATGTTCTTCACCGCACCGATAGCCGGCTTCCTGTCGGCGAAGCTCGATCCGCGCGCGATGATGGCGATCGGTTTCACTGGCTTTGCCACCGGCACGTGGATGATGAGCCACATGACGGCTGACTGGGATTTCTGGGAGCTGCTGATCCCGCAGATCCTGCGCGGCTCGTCGATGATGCTCGCCATGGTACCGATCAACAACGTGGCG
Organism: Rhizobium sp. TH2; assembly: GCF_024707525.1. NCBI lineage: Bacteria > Pseudomonadati > Pseudomonadota > Alphaproteobacteria > Hyphomicrobiales > Rhizobiaceae > Rhizobium > Rhizobium sp. TH2. The sequence continues at coordinate 4,543,608 of NZ_CP062231.1, forward strand.
CTCGGCACGCTGCCGATCGACAAGATCAGGGGCGCCTCAGGCCTGTTCAACCTCACCCGAAATCTCGGCGGCGCGGTGGGCCTAGCGTTGATCAACACGATCCTGACGCACCAGACGAGCACGCATTACTCGCAGCTTGCCGAACATGTGAACCCGGCGAACCCGGCGGCAACGGATATGATCGCCAACCTGACCGCGAAGTTCAACGGGCTCGGCATGGACGGCAGTTCGATCGCCCTCAAACAGGTCTCGGGAATGGTGCAGCAGCAGGCCTACATCCTGTCGTTCATGGATGTGTTCCTGATCCTGACGACACTGTTTGCCAGCCTGGTGTTGATGACAATGTTGCTGAGTAAGCCCAAGCCCGTGCCGAAAGCTGCTGGTGGCGGCGGTCACTAAGACTGCCCATGCCTCGTCAGTTGACGGCTGTCAGCGCCAACACGGCATTCGACGGTTCAAGCGACTCGAAATCGACCCCATCGCCGACAACGAGCGAGAGAACCTGCTCGCCGTGGCTGTCGGTCAGGACCACGGTGCCATCGCCGTTGTCGGTCCAGTTGTTGACCTGAACCAATCCAGGCCAGACGGCATCACAGTCGGCGCCCGCCGTCAGCGTGTTCGATCGCGCCGTGGTGGTCATGCCCTTGGTGATAAGGCAGGCGGTGCGGTTCTCCATGTTGGAAACCGTAAACTCCTCCTGCCCGATGCCACGATGGACGGAAGCGGTGACGATGGCGTCGGTCGCGGCGGCTTCATGCGCCGGCGAGAACCACCAGAGCGGTCCGCCGATTGCCGCGACACCAAGAATGAGCACGCGAATTGCCATGATCCGCTCCCTTTTGGGGGTCGGGAGGAATTTCCCGATCGGCTCAAATCATGCACTGCAAAACTTGCGGCAGGGTTAACGGAATGCCAACGGCCGAGTGCGACAAATCACAGCATGCACGGGGATGATCGGAAGATGCCGGGCTTACGTCCTTTGCCCAGCCATGTCTCCCAGTCCTTTCTTGCCTCACCCGGCGAGATAAGCGTTTCTCGAAGAAACTGCTCGGCAGCCTCCGTCAGCACTAGCTGGTCTGTATCGATATGAATGAGTCCCGCGTGCGACCAAATTTTCTCCGCCTTGTTCGCGAGCTCCCAACTTCCGGGTGACATTACTTGGCATCTGGCTGCAACCTCCGAAGGGAGGCTGCTGCGACAAACGGCCGGCAGAATAGCGCGCTCGTTTCTTTTCCAGAAAAAGTCAGCAAATATCTCTTCAAGTTCGAAAAAGAAGTCCTTGCGCGCCTTTGCTTTGATTGCATCGACTCTGAAAGTGGCCCATTCCCCTTCGTAACGGATATCAGAGGTAATCTTTAAAGCGCTAATTGGTGCGTCGACCTTTTTCCTGAATTCACGGCAGAACCAGCTGCACTCGGTCATGGATCAAACTCACGTTGCTGATGACAACATGATTGGTCCAATGGAATTGTCTACCGACCGCTTACATCTCCAGATTGCTCATTCATCGAGCTTCCTTGAACGGCGTCTCCGGCACCGGGGTGACCGGCTTGCCCTGTTCGAACCACGAGATCAGGTTGTCCGCGACGAGATCGGCCATCGCGTTGCGGGTTGCCACCGATGCCGATGCGACATGCGGCAGAAGCGAGACATTGTCGAACTTCAGCAGGCCCGCCGGCACGTTAGGTTCGTCCTCGAACACATCGAGCCCGGCGCCAGCAATGACATTCCGTTCAAGCGCATCAATCAGATCGCCCTCATGCACCGTCCAGCCGCGACCGACATTGATCAGCACGCCATTGCTGCCAAGCGCCGCCAGGATCTCGCTGTTGATGGTCTGCCGGGTTTCAGGCGTCTTCGGCACGATGCAGACCAGTGTATCGACCGCCGTTGCCAATTCCTTGAGCGAAGGGAAGTAATCGTATTGCACGTCCTTGCGGGGCGAGCGCGTGTAGTAGCTGATCCGGACGCCGAAGGCCTCGAGCCGCTTGGCGATCTGCTGGCCGATGCGGCCCATGCCATACATGCCGATGTGACGATCGCGCAGTGTCAGCGGTGAGAGCGGGAAGGCGCCTTCCTTCACCCAGCGGCCTTCACGCAGATAGTTTTCGGCGCGCGGGAATTGGCGCAGTGTGTTGAGCAGCAGGCCAATCGTCGTATCCGCGACCTCGTCGTCGAGTACATCGGGCGTATTGGTGACGATGAGGCCCTTCGACGCCGCGTGCCTGACATCGACACCATCATAACCGACGCCGAAATTGGCGATGATTTTCAGGTTCGGCAGCGCATCCATCAGCGACGCGGGCATCGCGTTGAACGAGGCCGTGCCGGTCACCCTGGCAGCCATATCCGATGTCACATCCTCCGCCTTGGCGCTCGGAAGTTCGAGGATTTCGAAGGGCCCGGTCAGCCGCTCGCGGACGCGCGGATTGACTTTGCCGATGAGGAGCAGAGTTGTCATGTCAGGATACCGCTATTTTCTGGGTTTCATGGGGCCGGTGGATTGGCGGATACGCATTTCCGGCTTGATGAGATGGAGGCCGTCGGGCTCGTGGCTGCCCGCGAGGCGATCGAGCAGCGCGCGCGCCGCCATGCGACCGACTTCCGACTGGCCGTTCCAGACGGTGGTCAGCGCCGGCGTGGCGATCGCGGCCTCTTCGAGGTCGTCATATCCGGTCACGGCAATATCAACGCCGGCAGTCAGTCCGGCACGCGCGATGCCGTTCATCAGGCCGATCGCCACGAGATCGTTCCAGCAGACGGCGGCCGTCGGCTGCTGTGGCAGCGACAGGAAATGCACCGCGGCCTCGAAGCCGCCCTCGCGGGTGCGCGGCCCAGGAATGCGCAGTTCCGGCAGCACCGTCATGCCTGCCTTCTGCAGCGCGTTGACATAGCCCTGGTAGCGGTCGCGGCCGGTCGATGTCTGGTCGGTGCCGCCGATCATGGCGATCACCTTGTGGCCGAGCGAGATCAAATGGTTGGTGGCCAGCGAAATGCCGTAGCTGTCATCGCCGCGATAGGCCGGCAGGTTGACACCCTCGATCGTGCGCGCGACGAGGATCAGCGGCATGCCGTTTTCCTCGGCAAGCTCGATGTCTTCCGGCGGCGTGCCGATTGCCGGGGAGATGATGATGCCATCGCCGCCGAGCTGCAGCATGGTCTCAAGGAAATTACGCTGCTTTTCGACGGAATCGTAGTGATTGGAGAGAATGAACGTGTGCTGGCTGCGGTCGAGCTCGCTTTCGATGGCCTTGAGGATTTCGCCGTAGAACGGGTTCATGATGTCGTGAACAACGACGCCGATAATGCCGGAACGGGAGGTGCGAAGGCTGGCCGCACGGCGGTTATAGATATAGCCCAGGGCGCGGGCCTGGTCCTTGATCTTGTCGCGGGTCGCCGCGGCCACCAGCGGACTGTCCCTCAGCGCGAGCGAAACGGTCGCCGTGGAGACGCCCAGTGTTTCAGCAATCGTGGACAGTTTGATCTTCTGGGCCATCTGGCCTCCCATTCGCTTGCCGGCCGACCCTTCAAGGCCGCCCGACAATCCTCCTAAATCGATTGAGTTAGCACATTATCGGCCCACTGCAACAATCCTCGCGCCGGCTGCACCCATTATTCACCGAAACCATCCTCTTCGGGCTCCACCACCCCGAGATTGCGGTTGATCTTGCGCAGAACCTTCAGGAACTGCCTGACCTCCTTGTCGCTAAGGCCATCGACGGCGAAATTCTCCGTCGCCTTGACCGCGAGTTCGATCGCATGGACGTGTCTGCGGCCCGCATCGGTGAGCACGGCGCGCATTTGCCGGCCATCCACACTGTCGGGTTCACGCTTGAGGAACCCCTGGGCCTCCATGCGCGCGAGGGTCCGCGTCATGGTCGGCGGCTTGACGCCCAGCCGTTCGGCGATCGCGCCGGCCGTCAGCCCGTCGGTCTCGGCCAGTGCCAGGATAACGCCATCCTGTCCGGCATAGACGCCGCTGGTGGACAATGCGTTGGTGAGAAATGTGCGCATGTGGCGGGAGGCGCGCGTGATATCCGACTGCAACGCGCCGGCAAGGCGGGGAGCGCTCTCCTTCTCGCCCTTGTCGCGTTTCCGCTCCTTGTCCTTCTTCGACATCCCCGCCCCGGCTTTGAATTTAAATTCTTTGAATGTATGACGTAAGGCCGAAGGCAATGGCAAGAGGCAGCACGCGAAAATGACCGGCGGCAGGGGTACAAAAGGCAACCGTACCATAGCGATATTGCCACTCGGCGCACACGAATATCACGGCCCTCACCTGCCGCTGGACACGGACACAATCATCGCCAAAGCCGTCGCCGACCGGCTTCGAAACGCCCTGCCCGACAACCTCGACGTGATCTTCCTCGATGCCGAGCCGGTCGGCTATTCGCCGGAACATCTCGACCGGGCCGGCACGAAATCACTGGCCTATGGGGAGGCGATCGAGAAGTGGCTGGCAACGGCAGGCGATCTCGCAAGCCGCGGCATCATGAAACTCGTCTTGCTCAATGCCCATGGCGGCAATTCGCCCCTGATGACCATCGTCGCCACCGAGGCCCGCATCCGCTTCAACATACTCTGCGTCGCGACGAGCTGGACTCGCTTCGGCGTGCCGGAAGGTGTGATCTCGCCAGAGGCCAAGGCCCTAGACATCCATGGCGGCGATATCGAGACTTCCGTCATGTTGGCCATAGCGCCCGACAAGGTGGATATGGGGAAGGCACAGGGTTTCCCCTCGGCGCAATCTACCTATGCGAGGGAATTCCATCATCTCCGCGCCTATGGCCCGCATGCGTTCGGCTGGACAATGCGCGACCTCAACGCCGATGGCGCGGCGGGAAATGCCGCCAACGCCACAGCTGAAAAAGGTGAGGCGCTGTTGGCACATGCTGTGAGGGGTCTGGTGGAACTCGTTGAGGACGTGGACCGCTTCGAGGTTTCGTCGTTTCGCTAAAAACTGCACCGAGCATCCATTTGCGCGGCGGGCAAACGTCTCCTATATAACAATCCAATTCCCGTTTCCCGCATCAGTCCCCCGAGGCGATCATGACCGAAGCTGCCACTGCAAAGCCCATTCCCGTCACCGTGCTCACCGGCTATCTCGGTGCTGGCAAGACGACGCTGCTCAACCGCATCCTGACCGAAAACCACGGCAAGAAATATGCTGTCATCGTCAACGAATTCGGCGAGATCGGCATCGATAACGACCTGATCGTCGAATCCGACGAAGAAATCTACGAGATGAACAATGGCTGCATCTGCTGCACCGTGCGCGGAGACCTGATCCGCGTCGTCGAGGGCCTGATGCGTCGCCCGGGTCGCTTCGATGCGATCATCGTCGAGACAACGGGCCTTGCCGACCCGGTACCGGTCGCCCAGACTTTCTTCATGGACGACGATGTGCGTGCCAAGACGCAACTCGACGCCGTTATCGCGCTTGTCGATGCAAAGCATTTGCCGCTGCGCCTCAAGGATTCTCGCGAGGCCGAGGACCAATTGGCGTTTGCGGATGTCGTATTGCTCAACAAGACCGATCTCGTGACGCCGCAAGAGCTCAGCAAGATCGAGCAGATTATCAAGGTCATCAATCCCTCGGCTCGCATCTATCACACTGAACGCTCGAACGTGGACCTCAAGAAGATCCTCGATCTCGGCGCATTCGATCTGGAGCGCGCGCTGGAAAACGATCCGCAATTTCTCGAGCACGGCCATGAAGACCATGTCTGCGGCCCCGATTGCGACCACGATCATGATCACGACCATCATGGCCACGATCACGACCATCATGGGCATGATCATCATCACGACCATGCGGCGCCATCCGCCATCCATGACGTGACCGTGCAATCGATCTCGCTGCGCGGCGGCGAGATGAACCCGAAGAAATTCTTCCCCTGGATCGAGAAAATCACCCAGGTGCAGGGCCCCAACATCCTGCGCCTCAAGGGCATCATCGCCTTCGATCAGGACGACGAGCGCTATGTGGTGCAGGGCGTCCACATGATCATCGAGGGCAACCATCAGCGCGCCTGGAAGGATGGCGAGAAGCGCGAGAGCAAGCTCGTCTTCATCGGCCGCGATCTCGACCGCAAGAAGATCGAGGAAAGCTTCATGGCCTGCGCGGCCTAAGGCACCTCCCCGCTGCCGGTGCGTAGCCAGCGCTGACATTCCTTGGACCGGTTGTGACGGCCGCCTTGACAAAAGGCGGCCGGCTCGCAATGGACGGAAGCCGGCCGAAGCACCCAAGACCATTTGGAGAAGAATGAATGCCCACCGTTGCCCCTCTCGATCTCGAAGGCCATGTCCTGGGTGCGCATTTTCTCGGTGATGTGCCGTTCTTCGCCTCCTCGTCAGGCACTTTCCACCGCCTTGACATGGGCCACCAGGTCACCGAGGCGCATCACGGCATGCTGGCCAGCGTGACGGATGCCGTGACCAATTCCATCATTTCAGGCGGAGAAGACGGCAAGGTTCTGCGCCTGTCCGCCGATGGCTGCGTGAAAATGATCGCTGAAGTGCCGCGCAAATGGATCACTTCCGTTGCACCCGGCCCCTCCGGCGCGGTCGGCTATGCCACCGGCAAGACGGCGACGGTCGTCACCTCCGATGGCAAGAGCCGAGATTTCATTGAACAGCGCTCGGTTGAAGGCGTTGCCTTCGCACCAAAAGGTCTGAGGATCGCCGCTGCCCGCTATAACGGTGTCACCCTGCACTGGGCCGGCACCAACGGCGCACCCGTCGACCTGGAGTGGAAGGGCGCGCATAACGGCGTGACCTTCTCGCCCGATGGCCGGTTCCTTGTTACATCGATGCAGGAAAACGCGCTGCATGGCTGGAAGCTCGACAGCAAACCCGGCGAGGAAACCCGCCACATGCGGATGACCGGCTATCCCGCCAAGATCAAGTCCGTGTCCTGGGCGCCGAAGGGCAAATGGCTCGCCTCCTCCGGCGCGCCGGCTGCGATCGTCTGGCCCTTTGCCGCCAAGGACGGACCGATGGGCAAGGCGCCGCTCGAACTCGGAACCCGTGCGAATATTCTCGTGACGGCGGTCGAGTTTCACCACACCGAAGACGTTCTCGCCATCGGCTTCATCGACGGCATGATCCTCGGCGTCCGCATCGCCGACCAGAAGGAAGCGCTGCTGCGCCGTCCCGGCAAGGGCGCGATCACCTCCATGGCCTGGTCGAATAACGGCAAACTGCTCGCCTTCGCCTCCGAAGCCGGCGATTGCGGCGTGGTCGATATATCGGTATGACGCTGCTGAACTAAGCCCAGCGGCCTTCCGCGACATCGGCGAATGTCAACAAGACATCCGCCGAAGAAGCGCACTCAACCGTCACATGGGTGCCGGCTCGAGAAAGCCGATCATGGTGTTGGCCGAATCCTTGACGATCGCGATCCAGCCAGTGTTTTCAATGAAGAATTTTTCGCGAACCACCGTGCCGCCGGCTCCAGTCGCAGCCTCGGTCGCCGCATCCATACTATCGACATTGATATAGGCGAACCAGTCATTGCTGCCCGGCTGGCTTTCCGGCCAGGGCATGAGACCCGCGACGGGCACCGGGTTGCCGGCGACGAAAGCCAGCGTATAGGGTCCCATATCCCCCATCGGCATATCCTGGTAAGTCCAGCCCGCCACACGCTTGTAGAAATCCTTGGACGCCTCGATGTTGGACGTCATGAGTTCATTCCAGCCGAATGTTCCGTGTGCCATTGTCTTCTCCCTTTTGCCTGGTCGATGTCAGATAGCACGTCAATAAGAACATTTCATGAACGATAATGTCAACCGGAATCTATTTTACGGTTGCGATGCCGCGCCGCTTATCTATTCTAGCCCTAGACATCTTGGAGTGGGGCATGCGGGCATCGTTCAAGCGCATACTTGTCGTTCTTGTGGTTTTCCTCGCCTGGGCAGGGGCGCCAGCGCTGGCCGCCGATGTCGAATTCCCTGCCCCCGACAACGCCGTATCCGTCCATGGCGTCACGACCTATCTCGATCTCGCCCGCCATTTCGTGCCTGATATCAAGAACACCGGCAACGGCTATGCCGGCACGAAGCGGATCAAGATCAGGCACATTGCCGGGCCGGGCTACGAGAACGAGGACGCCGCCTCCTTCGGCTTCTACGATATCGCCCGCGTCATGATGAAGGCCGACGGCAAGGATCGCCTGCTGGTGCTTTTCGATTTCGCGCAGGCGGCGCAGACCGCGCAAGGGGTCGCGGTGCTGGCGCTTTACGATATCAGTCACCAACCCGTACTTCTCGATGCCGCCGATATCGGTTTCGACCAGAGCACCTATTTCTTCGATCAGGCGCTGATGCCGGTCGCCGAGGGCTCGGATGTGATCCTGACCATGAGCTCGCATTTCAATTCGAGCCAGGCCTATGTCACGCAATCGATGATCATGGTGCGCAACGACAAGCTCGAACTGATCGACACCGCGATGCTGTTCGGCGAGCGCAATTGCGGCGTCGATCGTCAGCAGACCATCGCCTATGCAGCCAATCCCTCGCAAGGCAAGCCCTATGCGCCGATCAAGGTTACCGTGAACGACACAACCTCGGCGATCGAGGAGGTCTGTGCCGATCTCGCGCCCGCCCAACTGGGCAAGAAGGAGATCAAGGTGACCTATATCTGGGATACCGCAGCCGGGAAGTATGTGCCGGATTCCGATGCGATCGAGCGCCTCGCCAAGGATAACGAATCACGCTTCTAGCCTCAGGGTTTCGCCGCGCGCGTGCCGTGCAATCAAGCTATGTCGCCAGCGCACTGTACAATGTGACGAATGCAGCCTATGTAGGCGCCACATTGCGGGCGCAAGCGCCGCTCATTCCGCCCGCGTCTGGTATTGCCATGTCTGGGCGAGACATCCGAAAGACGAGACATGAACGATTTTGAAGGCATCGAGCCGCCGCTTGGCGTTGCTTTGGCCAAGCGCGGCTACACCGACCTCACTCCGGTCCAGAAGGCGGTGCTCGGGCCCGAACTGAGCGGCGCCGATGCGCTGGTTTCGGCCCAGACCGGCTCGGGCAAGACGGTCGCCTTCGGCCTCGCTATCGCACCCACGCTGCTCGATGGCGCGCCGCGTCTCGGCCGTTCGAATGCACCGCTGGCGCTCGTCATCGCGCCCACCCGCGAACTGGCATTGCAGGTCGCCCGCGAATTGACCTGGCTCTATCAAGAAGCCGGCGCCTCGATCGCAACCTGCGTCGGTGGCATGGATATGCGCGACGAACGCCGTGCACTTGATCGCGGCGCCCACATCGTGGTCGGTACGCCTGGGCGCCTGAAAGACCACATCATGCGCAATTCGCTCAATCTCACGGAAATCCGCGCCGTCGTGCTCGACGAGGCCGACGAGATGCTCGACCTGGGCTTCCGCGAAGACCTCGAATTCATCCTTGATGCATCGCCCAAGGAGCGTCGCACGCTGATGTTTTCGGCGACGGTGCCGAAGTCGATCGCGACGCTGGCGCAGAACTATCAGCGCAACGCCGTGCGCCTCGCCACGCAATCGGAACAGAAGCAGCATATCGATATCGAATATCGCGCGCTGCCGGTCGCCGCATCGGACCGTGACAATGCGATCGTCAACGTTCTGCGCTTCTATGAGGCGCCGAACGCGATCATCTTCTGCAACACCCGCGCGGCGGTGAACCATCTCACATCCCGCCTGCACAATCGCGGCTTCACGGTCGTCGCACTCTCCGGCGAGCTTTCGCAGAACGAGCGGACCCATGCGCTGCAGGCGATGCGCGATGGCCGCGCCCGTGTCTGCATCGCCACCGACGTTGCCGCGCGCGGCATCGACCTGCCCAACCTCGAACTCGTCATCCATGCCGACCTGCCGACCAACCCCGACACGCTCCTCCACCGTTCAGGCCGCACGGGTCGCGCCGGCCGCAAGGGCGTGTCCGCGCTGATCGTGCCGGGCAATGCCCGCCGCAAGGCCGAGCGCCTGTTGCAGATGGCGCAGTTGAAGGTCCAATGGGCAGCCCCGCCATCGGCTGACGAAGTCAACAGCCGCGATGAAGAGCGCCTGCTCAATGATGAGCTGTTCAGCGAGACGGTGAAGGAAGAAGAGCGCGATTTCGTCGACAACCTGATCGCCAAGCATGGCGCCGAACAGGTCGCCGCGGCTTTCGTGCGGCTCTATCGCTCGGGCCGCTCCGCCCCGGAAGAACTGATCGATATCGGCCCGGTGCAGGATGCGCGGCCCGCCCGCGCAGGCCGCGAATTCCCGATCGATGACTCGCCGCGCCCGCGCCGCGAGGATTTCGGTCCTTCGACCTGGCTGTCGCTTTCGGTCGGCCGCAAGCAGAATGCCGAGCCGCGCTGGCTGATCCCGCTGCTCTGCCGCGCCGGCAACATGACCAAGCGCGATATCGGCGCGATCAAGATGCACCAGGACGAGACCTATGTGCAGCTGTCGCAAGATGCGCTTGAAGGCTTCCTGCACAATGTCGGACCCAACAAGACGCTCGAGCGCGGCATCCGCATCAGCGTGATCGACGGCCAGCCGGATGTCTCCAAGCCGTCAGGCGCGCCGAAGAAGAGCTTCGCCGAGCGCAAGCATGGCGGCGAACGCAAATTCGAAGGCGAACGCAAGCCATACGAGGACCGCACACCCTCAGCCGAACGGCCGGCACGTGAAAAGCCCGCCTACGCCAAGAAGTCCAACTCCGTCGCCGAGGAATTCGGCGCCACCAACACCAAGAAGAAGTTCGGCCGCAAGCCAGATTTTGCTGGCGCGGAGCGCCCGTTCCAGGAGCGCCCCTTCGCCGACCGGCCTCCGTCGGATCGTCCCGGAAAGGATTGGGCCAAGCCCTCCAAGCCTGCTTTTGCTGGCCCAGCCGACGGACTAAAGAAGAAGAAAAAGCCCAAGAGCAACGCGAACTGAATAGTCGCGTTTCTCATTGAGAGATGTTGCCAGCCCCTCTTCACGCGAAGAGGGGCTTTCTTATTGCAGCACCATGTGCGGCTGGCCGTTGGAGGTCTTTTCCACCGTGCGGCCTGCCTCGTCGAGCGTACAGGTCACCCGCGTGCGAAAAGCCGACCAGCTTTCGAAGGTGATGACATCGACCGGTTCGTCGAAATCGAAGGTCACGCGATAGCGGCCATGCGCATTGGTGAGTGTCTGGACCGCAATGATCGTGCCGGTGAATATCTGGCCGAGATAGTGGCCGATCACCTGCTCGCCGATCGAATAGGTCCGCACCGGCGGCCGGTTGCCGATCGCACCCATCAGCGTGTTCCAGTCGCGGAAGCCGTATTGGCCCGCGATCAGTTCGAGCGCCTTGGAATGGTTGACCACCGTGCCCTGGCGGACAAGGGTATCGCGCAATCGCTTGGCCTGATCCTTCAGGACGTCAAGCGAGGGGAGTTTGGGAGATGATTCCATGACTGTCCTCTTTTTCAGGCATATGCGGCTATCTGGGTGCCCGCATTGCCAAGGCCAAATGCCTCAAAGAGAAATCAGACATTGAAGCGCCGCCCGTCGAAGACGGGCAAAGGACGCTTCAACAACGGAATGTCCAAAAACAGGAACTTCACCGTGTCTTGCGACTGCGGGCGGCAGGGGTCCCATCCCTGCCGCTCGTATATTTCGGCAACCTCTGAAAGTCAATTGAGGCCCAGAATGGGTAGTGCTGGTGCGGATCCTTGCCGCCTATGTCAATGATGGCGGCGTGGCGGTTGGCGGGAACGGATCAGCAGGACGAACCCCGCGCCGGTGCCGGACCTATCCTCCAGCGGTTCCGACAATCGGTGGAGGTCAGCTTCCGCCGCCACCGCAATATCCGCGACTATGCCACCGAACTCGGCATCAGCACCGATCGCCTGCACGCCATCTGCCAGCGGGCGCTGTCGCGCTCGCCGATCGAGCTGGTACATGACCGGATGGTGCCGGAGGCCAAGCCGCGATTGGAACGATCGGCCCGCAGCGTGCGGGAAATCTCCGACGGGCTGGGTTTTCGCGATCCCGCCAATTTCAGCCATTTCTTCAAGCGCAAGACCGGCGTTTCGCCGACCCGGTACCGCTCGATGGCCGCGAACGCGACAAGCGCCTCGACCATCGCGCTGTCTTCAAGCTATTACGACTGGCCGTGAACGGAGACATGACATGACCTCGAAACTGTTCGACTTGACCGGGCGTATCGCGCTGGTGACCGGATCGACCCAGGGCCTTGGGTTGGCGATGGCCGAGGGGCTCGCGGTACACGGCGCCACTGTTATCATCAATGGCCGCAATCCGAACCGCCTTGCCAAGGTCATCGAGACAATGCAGCGCATGGGTATCGCAATGCGCGGCTCGCTGTTCGATGTTACGGACCGCCGCCAGATCGACAATGGCATCGAAAGCATCGAGACCCATGTCGGCCCGATCGATATCCTCATCAACAATGCCGGCATGCAGCATCGCGCGCCGCTCGAGGACTTTCCGATCGATAAATGGGACGAGCTAATCCGGACCAACATTTCCAGCATCTTCCATGTCAGCCAGTCGGTCGCCCGCCGCATGATCCCGCGTGGGCGCGGCAAGATCATCAATATCGGTTCGGTGCAGAGCGAACTCGCCCGCCCCTCCATCGCGCCCTATACGATGACCAAGGGCGCGGTGAAGAACCTGACGCGCGGCATGTGCACGGATTGGGCGAAGCACGGATTGCAGGTCAACGGCATCGGACCCGGCTATTTCAAGACGCCGCTCAACCAGGCGCTGGTCGATAGCGAGGAATTTTCCGACTGGCTGAGAAAGCGCACGCCCGCCGCCCGCTGGGGCGAGGCGGAGGAATTGGTTGGCGCCGCCGTGTTCCTGGCGAGCAACGCGTCGTCCTTCGTCAATGGCCACATGCTCTATGTCGATGGCGGCATCACGGCTTCTGTCTGAGCTCAGTGATCGTGCGGCGGCGGAGCGGTTGACTGCCGGAGCACCAATTCAACCGGCCAGACCTCGGCATGGTTGGTCAGGTCCCTGCCCGCGAGCAGTTGCAGCAGGATATCGCCGATCCGGACGCCGGCATCGCGCATGGAGGAACGCGTGGTCGAGACGGTCGGAACCATGTTGTCGGCATTGATGTAATTGAACACGTCGTCATGCGCGATCAGCGAAATATCCTTGCCGAGCATCAAGCCCCCGGAGCGCACCGCGCGCATGACCCCGAGCGCCGTCATCATCGAGCCCGCCAGCACCGCCGTGGGCGGCTCCCTCTGGCTGAGGAAATCCTGCATCGAGCGATAGCCGAAATCGTCGGTGAACTGGCCGAAGGTGATCAGTTCCGTCCTGAGCGGCAACCCATGCTCCTTGAGCGCCTTGCGATAACCTTGGTCGCGATGCTCGGCAAACACATCGCCGTTGTTGCCGTTGATCATGGCGATCCGCTTGTGGCCGAGATCGGAGAGATAGGACGTAGCCCGATAGACGGCATCGTAGTTGTCGATATCGAGCCAGGGATATCCGCCATCATCCTCACCCCGCCCATGCACCACGAAGGGCATATTGAGCTTCTTGAGAAAGTCCATCCGCTCGTCGTCGATGACGGGCGTATGGACGATCACCGCATCGACTCGCTTGGAGCCAGCCAGGCGCTGATAGGCGGCAAGCTCGGCTTCCCGATCCTCCACCACCGCGATCATGATGTCGATCTGGCGGCTTTCGAGCCGGCTGCCGAGGCCGGCGAGGAATTCCGTGGTGTTCGGGTCGAAGCTCTTGCCTTCACGCAGCACGATGCCGACGGCGCCCGCGCGCCCCGTGGCAAGACCGGCAGCCGACCGGTTCGGATGATAGCCATGTTCCTGGGCGAGTTTCAGGATCCGCTGGCGTGTTTCGGACTTGACCTCGGGGTAACCCGAAAGCGCACGGCTCACCGTGGTCTGGCTCATGCCGATGGTTTTGGCGAACTCTTTCAAATTCATCGGAACATACCGTCTCCCTGCGGATTCCTCGGGAAACACCGGTCTCCTCCCCGGCTATTTCGATCCGCACTCAGATTGTAGGATAGTTGAAATCGGAAAAATTTGAAAGCGCCATCAATTCTTTTTTCCGCCGGGCTCTATTCTAGGCGAAGGCAAGCCACATTTATACGAACTAGCGTGCATGAATTTATTACATTTCTGCTGCTTTTCAACGAATTCCAATGAATGCCGCCTGTCTTCAAGCCGCCAATAAAAAACACAACGGGAGGCTTGACATTTTCGCGACAAAATCGTTTTATGTTTTTAAAGCGCTTTCAAATCGGGGAGGACGAAACTGAAAGCTCCAGCCTCGAACAACGCTTTTTAGGAAACGGTCGCGCCGGCAGGGGCGGCCCGTTTACGCATATTCAAATCCAAGGGAGGATTACCGGATGAAGAAGACCTTTATGATGGGCGTCGCGGCCCTCGCGCTCCTCGCGGGCGCAGCCAGTGCCGCAGACCTCGAGTTCAAGCCCGGCGAAGACAAGCGCTTCAACTGGGCAAGCTTTGACGAATACAAGAACAGCCATTCCGACCTCAAGGGTCAGACGCTGACGATCTTCGGCCCCTGGCGCGGCGACGACGAGACGCTGGTGCTCAAGATGCTTGCCTACTTCCAGGAAGCGACCGGCATCAACGTCAAATATTCCTCGTCCGAAAATTACGAACAGCAGATCGTCATCGACACCCAGGCCGGCAGCCCGCCCGACATCGCTGTCCTGCCGCAGCCGGGCCTGCTCAACGACCTCGCATCCAAAGGCTTCCTCGTCGATCTCGGCCAGAAGCATGCCGACTGGATGAAGGAAAATTATGCCGCCGGCGACAGCTGGGTCAAGCTCGGCACCTACAAGGACAAGGACGGCGCAGAAAAGTTCTTCGCCTTCCCCTATAAGGCCGACCTGAAGTCGCTCGTCTGGTACTCGCCCGACAATTTCGAGGATGCGGGCTACACAGTGCCCAAGACCATGGAAGAGCTCAAGGCGCTGACCGAGAAGATCTCGGCCGACGGTGGCAAGCCCTGGTGCATCGGTCTCGGTTCGGGCGGCGCGACCGGCTGGCCGGCGACCGACTGGGTCGAGGACATGATGCTTCGTACGCAGGCACCTGAAGTCTATGACAAATGGGTGACCGACGCCATTCCGTTCAACGATCCGGCCGTTGTCGGCGCGATCGAGGAATTCGGCTGGTTCGCCAAGAACGACAAGTTCGTCGATGGCGGCGTGCAGGCTGTTTCCTCCACCGACTTCCGCGACAGCCCGAAGGGCATGTTCACCTCGCCGCCGAAGTGCTTCATGCACCGCCAGGCCTCGTTCATCCCGTCCTTCTTCGGTGATGGCGTGAAGCTCGGCCAGGACGCCGACTTCTTCTACCTGCCGCCCTATGCTTCCAAGCCTGAACTCGGCAATCCGGTTCTCGGCGCCGGTACGCTGGTCGCGATCACCAAGGATACGCCCGCCGCCCGCGCTTTCGTGGAATGGCTGGAAACCCCGATCGCCCACGAAGTCTGGATGGCGAAAACCGGCTTCCTGACTCCCTTCAAGAAGGTCAATCCGGATGCCTATTCCGACGCGCCTTCCAAGAAGATGGGCGAGATCCTGACCAACGCGACGACATTTCGCTTCGACGGTTCGGACCTGATGCCGGGCAAGATCGGCGCGGGTGCCTTCTGGACCGGCATGATCGACTATGTCGGCGGCAAGTCAGCCGAAGATGTTGCGACAGGCATCCAGAAGGCCTGGGACGCCATCAAGTAATCACGCTTCGGCGGGGCCTCGCGGCCCCGCCGCCTCTGAGCCTGCGATGATCTGGGGCCTGGGCCAACCAGGACTTTCGCCAACGTCGACGGCAACCGTCTGAAAGTGTGTCGACAAAAGACGCGTTTTAGACTTTTCTTGTATTCGCATGATCATGAGCGACGGCGCCTCGTATCCTCCAGGGGAGACGGTCGGGTACCGGCGAGGGACGAGGTCCGCCATTTGGTGGCGGTTGGATCAGGGGAGGGAACCAGCGATGCAGCAGCTTCTGTACGCCATTTTCACAATGGTGGCCGGGGTCATTGGTTGCGCCATCTATTTCTTCGGCAGCAACTTTATTCTGGACATGATTTTTCCATCAAACGGCAGCGATGCCGCCAAAGCGGGGCGCAACATACGCCGGGCATCCATGATCCGCCCGTGGCTCTTCCTCGGCCCGGCGCTCATCGCGCTCGTCCTCTACCTCGTTTACCCGGTCTTCGATTCCATTCGCCTGTCGTTCAGCGACCGGTCTGGCACCAGCTTCGTGGGGCTTTCGAACTATATATGGATGTTCGGCGACGCCCAGTTCCGGGAATCGATCCTGAACAACCTGATGTGGCTGCTCGTCGTGCCCGCGGCCGCCACCTTCTTCGGCCTGCTCATCGCCGTGCTGACCGACCGCATCTGGTGGGGCAATATCGCCAAATCGCTGATCTTCATGCCGATGGCGATCTCTTTTGTCGGCGCGGCCGTCATCTGGAAATTCGTCTATGATTACCGAGACGCCGCCACGGCCCAGATCGGCATATTGAACGCGCTCGTGGTCTATTTCGGCGGCGATCCGCAGGCCTGGATCACCATTCCCTTCTGGAACAACTTCTTCCTGATGGCGATCCTCGTCTGGATCCAGACCGGCTTTGCCATGGTCATCCTGTCGGCAGCCCTTCGCGGCATTCCCGAGGAAACGATCGAGGCGGCTGTCATCGACGGCGCCAATGGCTTCCAGATCTTCTTCAAGATCATGGTGCCGCAGATCTGGGGCACGATCGCCGTGGTCTGGACCACGATCACCATCCTCGTCCTCAAGGTCTTCGATGTCGTGCTCGCCATGACCAACGGCCAGTGGCAAAGCCAGGTGCTCGCAAACCTGATGTTCGATTGGATGTTCCGCGGCGGCGGTGATTTCGGCCGAGGTGCCGCGATTGCCATCGTCATCATGGTCCTCGTCATTCCAATCATGATCTGGAACATCCGCAACGCACGCAAAGAGATGGAGGGACACTAATGACCGGGACCAAAAGCTCTCCCCTCATGTGGGTGGTTCACCTCTCCGTGCTTCTGATCGTCGTTCTCTGGACGCTGCCCACCGCCGGCCTGCTGATCTCGTCGTTGCGCGACAAGAACCAGCTCGCCAGTTCGGGCTGGTGGACGGCGCTGTCGACCTCGACCCAGAACGTCGTCTTCCGCGCCCCGGGCTCCGATGCCCAGGTCGAAAAGGACGGCAAGTTCGTGATCGCGGGCAATGTGCTCGGCACGCGCGGCGGCCAGGTCAGTGCCTGGGGCACCACGCCCACCAAGCCATCGGAATTCCAGCCCGGCCAGTCGACCACCCTTCGTGAAGGCTCGACGCTGACCGTCCAGACCGACGGCGCGTTCGAAATCGTGTCGCCGACCAAGCTCGAAGGCAATCGCGGCCAGCGCATCGCCTTCGTCGCCTCGATCCCGCCGCGCTTCACGCTCGACAACTATAGGGAAGTGCTGTCGGCGCAGGGCATCGGCTCGTCCTTCATCAACTCGCTGACGGTGGCGATCCCGTCGACGGTTATCCCGATCCTGGTCGCGGCCTTTGCCGCCTATGCACTGGCCTGGATGAAGTTTCCCGGCCGCGCCCTGATCATCGCCATGGTCGTCGGCCTGCTCGTCGTGCCGTTGCAAATGTCGCTGATCCCCCTGCTCAAGATATATAACGGCGTCGGCGATATCTTCGGCGTGCCGTCCAAGACCTATCTCGGCATATGGCTGGCGCATACCGGCTTCGGCCTGCCGCTGGCGATCTATCTGCTCCGCAACTACATGGCGGGACTGCCGAGGGAAATCATGGAATCGGCTCGCGTCGATGGCGCGACCGATTTCGAAATCTTCCTCAAGATCGTGCTGCCCTTGTCCTTCCCGGCGCTTGCTTCCTTCGCGATCTTCCAGTTCTTGTGGACCTGGAACGACTTGCTCGTCGCCATGGTGTTCCTCGGCGCCGGCAATGAAGAGCTGGTGTTGACCGGACGTCTCGTGAACCTGCTCGGCTCGCGTGGCGGCAATTGGGAAATCCTCACCGCCTCGGCCTTCATCACCATCGTGGTTCCGCTCCTCGTGTTCTTCACGCTGCAGCGCTTCCTCGTACGCGGCCTGCTCGCAGGCTCGGTGAAGGGCGGCTGACGTGAACCAGCATGTGGGGCAGACAGCGATGAATCAGGCAAACCAGATCTCTCCGATGCCGGACAAGGATTGGTGGCGTGGTGCGGTGATCTACCAGATCTATCCGCGTAGCTACCAGGACTCCAATGCCGATGGCATCGGGGATCTCAGGGGTATCACCGCACGCCTGCCCCACATCGCCTCGCTGGGGGCGGATGCAATCTGGATATCGCCCTTCTTCACCTCGCCGATGAAGGATTTCGGCTACGACGTCTCGGACTATTGCGACGTCGATCCGATCTTCGGCACGCTGGACGATTTCGATCTGCTGATCGCCGAAGCGCACCGCCTCAATATCAGGGTGATGATCGACCTCGTGCTTTCGCACACATCGGACCTGCATCCCTGGTTCGTCGAGAGCCGCTCGTCGCTGACCAATCCGAAGGCCGACTGGTATGTCTGGGCCGACCCCGCGCCGGACGGCACGCCGCCAACCAACTGGCTGTCGATCTTCGGCGGTTCGGCCTGGCAATGGGATACGCGGCGACTGCAATATTTCCTGCACAACTTCCTGACGTCGCAGCCGGACCTCAATTTCCACAATCCGGAAGTTCAGGACGCGCTGCTCGATGTCACCCGCTTCTGGCTGCAGAAGGGCGTCGATGGCTTTCGCCTCGACACGATCAACTTCTATTTCCACGACAAGCACCTGCGGCACAATCCGGCGCTGGCGCCGGAACTGCGCAACGCGCAGACAGCACCCGCCGTGAACCCGTACAACCATCAGGAACATCTCTACGACAAGAGCCAGCCGGAGAACCTCGAATTCCTCAAGCGCTTCCGAGCCGTGCTCGATGAATATCCCGCAATCACCGCCGTCGGCGAGGTGGGCGATTCCCAGCGCGGCCTCGAAATCGCCGGCGAATATACGTCGGGCGGCGACAAGGTGCATATGTGCTACGCCTTCGAATTCCTGGCGCCCGACGCGCTCACCCCGGTTTCCGTGAAGGCTACACAGGAGAAATTCCAGCTTGTGGCGCCCGAGGGCTGGGCCTGCTGGGCATTCTCCAATCACGATGTGATGCGGCACATTTCCCGCTGGGGCTCAAACGTTCACGATGTCGCGGGCTATGCGAAACTGCTCTCGGCGCTGTTGATGACGCTACGCGGCTCGGTCTGCATCTACCAGGGCGAGGAACTCGGCCTTCCCGAGGCGGACCTCGCCTTCGAGGACCTGCAGGACCCCTATGGCATTCAGTTCTGGCCCAACTACAAAGGCCGCGACGGATGCCGCACCCCGATGGTGTGGGAGAAAGCGGCGCCGAATGGCGGCTTCTCGCTGGTCAAGCCCTGGCTGCCGGTGCCGGCGAACCATCTCGAACTCGCGGTGGACGCGGAGAATGTCGAGACGTCTTCCATTCTCAACCAGTACCGGCAGTTCCTCGCATTCCGCAGGCGGCACCCCGCCTTTGCCAAGGGCGAGATCGAATTTCTCGACGCCGGCAACGAAGTGCTGAGCTTCACACGGATGCACGGCAATGAAGCATTGCTCTGCATTTTCAACATGTCGGAACACTCGGTGGTGGCGGAACTGCCCGAGGGTGGCTGGGAAGCGCTGGACGGACACGGCTTTCCGTCCGAGCAGAATGAACGGAACATAAGTCTGTCGGCCTGGGGCGCATGGTTCGCCCGCAGGACGTGAGGTAAATCGGTGAGGAGGGAATGAGCATGTCAGGAGTTGTTCTGAAGGACGTCAAAAAGTCCTACGGCGCGGTGCACGTCATCCATGGCGTGGATCTCGAAATCGAGAAGGGCGAGTTCATCGTCTTCGTCGGCCCGTCGGGCTGCGGCAAGTCGACGCTTCTGCGCATGATCGCGGGCCTCGAGGATATCTCCGGCGGAGAAATGCATATCGACGGCGTGCTGGTCAACGACGTGCCGCCCTCGAAGCGCGGTATCGCCATGGTGTTCCAGTCCTATGCGCTCTACCCGCACATGACGGTATATGACAACATGGCCTTCGGCATGCGCATCGCCAAGGAACCGCAGGCCGAGATCGACAAGAAGGTGCGCTCGGCAGCCAATATCCTGCAGCTCACGAACTATCTGGAGCGTCTGCCCAAGGCATTGTCTGGCGGCCAGCGCCAGCGCGTCGCCATCGGCCGTTCGATCGTGCGCAATCCGAAGGTCTTCCTGTTCGACGAGCCGCTCTCGAACCTCGATGCCGCGCTTCGTGTGGCGACCCGCATCGAGATCGCCAAGCTGCATGAGAGCATGGACGATGCGATCATGATCTACGTCACCCACGATCAGGTCGAGGCCATGACGCTCGCCGACCGCATCGTGGTGCTCTCCGCCGGCAAGATCGAACAAGTCGGATCGCCGCTCGAACTCTACGAGCATCCGCAGTCGCTGTTCGTTGCCGGCTTCATCGGTTCGCCGAAAATGAACCTGCTGACCGGCAAGCACGCTGATCCGTTCAGTTGCACCACCGTCGGCGTCCGCCCCGAACACCTGACCGTGGTCGATGGCGGCGGCACATGGAGCGGCAAGGTCATCCATACCGAGAAGCTCGGCGCGGATTCCTTCCTCTATGTCGACATGGGCCTCGACGAGCCGATGACCGTTCGCGAGAACGGCACCACGAAATACAACGCCGGCGACACGGTTTCGGTGATCCCGATGGACGGCAAGGTCCACCGCTTCGGCCCGGACGGCCGGCCGGCCACGGCCTGATCGACACACGACCAGGCCAAGGACGCGTTCCCCAAAGGTCCGGATGACTTACTATATTTCTCCTCCCGGTCATCCGGGCCGCCCTCCCCGCCGCTGGCGGGGAGGGTTTTCATATTGTGCCTGGGGGAGAGATTGACGGACTTCGGAACATGGTCCAAAGCCAGATGCATAGATGGACCTGTCTTAATTCCGAAAAGAGAACGCCCGCATGGCTGACTTCAATCCCCTGATCGAAAAGCTCTCGCCGCCGCCGGTGCCGTCAGTGCTGGCATGGGGCCGGCAGTATGACGGTTCGCGCGGGCCGAAGATCGATCTCAGCCAAGCGGTGCCGGGCTATCCGCCGCATCCCCAGATGCTGGCATGGCTATCAGAGACCGCAGGGTCGAAGGCCTATACCAGCTATGGCGCGATCGAGGGCGAGGATGTACTGCGCGAGGCCTATGCCGCGCATGTCTCAAGCCTATACGGCGCAGGCATATCGGCTGCAAACATCCACATCACATCGGGCGCCAACCAGGCTTTCATGTGCATCGCCATGGCAGTGGCCGGCGCTGGCGACACGGTTGCGGTGACCAATCCGTTCTATTTCAATCAGGAAACCACGCTCGCCATGCTCGGCATCAAGGTGACGACAGTAGCCTGCGACCCGGCGAACCAGTTCCTGCCCGACATGGCGGCGGTGAAGGCTATGCTGAAGCCGGGCGTAAAAGCCTTCGTGCTGGTCACGCCCAACAACCCGACCGGTGCGGTCTATTCTTCGGTACTGCTGCGCGAGATCTTCGAACTCTGCCGCCGGAACGGCACCTGGCTGATCCTAGACGAGACCTATCGGGACTTCCTGATGGACGACCAGCCATTGCATGATCTCCTGTCCATTCCGGGCTGGGAGGATGGGCTGGCGCTGACCTACAGTTTCTCGAAATCCTACTGCATTCCCGGCCATAGGCTCGGCGCAATCACCGCCGGTCCCGTTATGGTCGATCAGGTGGCAAAGGTCATGGACAACCTGCAGATCTGCGCACCGCGTGCCGCCCAGGCGGCCGTGGCAAAGGCAATACCAGCGCTCGCCGACTGGCGCCGCGCCAACCGTGCTGAGATTTCCGGCCGCGCCGATGCGTTGAAGGATGTGATGTCACGACTGCCAGCGTGGAAGATGGATGCGCTCGGCGCCTATTTCGCCTATGTCAGGCACCCGTTCCCCGGCGTTAAATCCGAAGTGGTGGCAGAGAAACTCGCCCGCGAGGCAGGCATCGTCTGCCTGCCCGGCATCTATTTCGGCGAGGGCCAGAACAATCACCTGCGCTTCGCCTTCGCCAATGCCGATGCACCGACGATCAGGCTGCTGGAAGAGCGTTTGAGAGACTTCAAGGTCTAGGGATAGATGGCCGGCTCACACCGGCCGCAACAGATCAGCAGTAAATCTGCCACCGCGCCCTGATCGCCGCATCCGCCTCGAAATCGATCAACGACGGCGCGGCATCCGCCAGAATCCTGTTCTTGCGCTCGATCGCCTTCTGGATCAGGTCGGGCCGGCCGAGTTCGTTCCACTCCTTGGGGCTCGAACGGTTGGCGACAGCGGGGTAGATATATTCCGTCTGCATCAATTCCAGCGTCTGGGCGTGGCCGAGATAGTGTCCGGGACCTTCGAGGCAGACCTGCCTCATCGTCTCGATTGACACCGAATCCTCGGTGACGTCGATGCCGCGCACGCAGCGCTGCACCTGGCCGAGCAGGTCGTCGCCCAGCACCAGCGATTCCAGGCAAAAGCCGAGCAGCGAGGCATGCATGCCGACCGATTCATAGACCATGTTGAGGCCCGAGAGACCGGCGAGCACGTTGAGAATGCCCTGTTCCCAGCCGGCCTGCATATCGGGCAGCTTGGAGTCGGACATGCCGCCGGCGGCGCCACCCGGCAAGCCGTAGAACTGATGCATCTGGGCGCAGCCCGCCGTCAGCAGGCCCTGTTCGCCCGAGCCGCCCGACATCGCGCCGGTCCTGAGGTCGGAGACGAAAGGCCATGTGCCGAAGATCGCCGGATGGCCGGGCGCGATGGAGTTGACATAAACGACGCCGGCAAGGCATTCCGCCACGGCCTGGACGATTGCTGTCGCGAGTGGCGCGGGCGCAGTCGCACCTGCCTGACCGGCGGAGAGTAGCAGGATCGGCATGCCCTCACGGATGCAATGCTCCATCGTCTGGCAGCTTTCGGTGGCGAATTTCATCGGCGGAACGACGAAGCAGTTCGAATTGGAGACGAAGGGACGCGCCCGCCACTTGTCCTCGCCGCCCGCGATCATGTGCAGCATCTCGAAGCCATCGCCGACGAAGCTGGGATCGGAGAAGCTGGTGCCGACATGCTTTGTCGTGCCCGCGCAGCAGGCATAGAGCGTGTTCATGTCCATCAGCAGATTGTCTTCCACGTCGCGGCAGACCATGGCGCGCTGGAAGAAATGCACATTGTCCAGGTGATGGACGAGCTGCGAAGCCTGGAGTAGGTCCTTCGAGGTCGACTCGCGATACTCGCGCTTCTCGACATCGACGATATGCACCGCCGCACCCGCCGTGCCGAAGTGAACCTTGGTGCCGCTCAGGTCCAGGTCGTATTTCGTTTCGCGACCGAAGAGCGTGATGCCTCGTGCAGCCTTGGCCAGCATGTCCTCTACCAGCGCGCGCGGAAACCGCAGGCGACCATCCTCGCCGAGAATGGCGCCAGCCTTGGTCATCGCATCGATACCGGTCTGCGGCGCCTGCGACAGGCCGATCACCTCGAGCGCTTCCAGCGCCGCCTCATGAATGCGCTTGATACCCGCATCGGTCAGCGCCTTGTATTGGCCGCCGGGCAGGCCCGGGCGAACCGGGCGCAGGTTTTCCGCCAGAGGTGCGGAGCGGGCGGCAACGCGGGCGGCGCGGCCGCCGGCGCGCCGGTTCAAGACCATCTCATTCATTCTGGTTCTCCGTATTCGACCCGGCGACAAGCATGGCATCGATTTTTTTGCCCGAGGCCGCCGCTGAAAGTTTCGTGAAATCGCCATCTTTCATGATGGCGTCCATCTGTTCGGCAATCGCCGCATGGGTGACGCGGGCGATCATCGAGCCGAGCGAGATGCGTCGCGCACCGATGGCAGCGATCTCCTTCACCGAGAGTCTGGTGAGCGGGCCGGCGGCCAGCGCATTGACCGGCGCTTTCACCGAGGCGATGACTCGCTTGAGTTCCTCCGGCCCCGGCGGCACCGGAATGTAGACAAGGCCGGCGCCGGCCCGCTCGAACGCCTGGATGCGGCGGATGCCCTCGTCGAGATTGTAGACGCCGTTCATCACGCCATCGGCGCGGGCGCAGAGCATGAAGGGTTGTGGCAGAGAACGCGCGGCATCCGCAGCAGCCTTGATCCGATCGACCGCAAGCTCGAAATCATAGGCCGGGTTGCCGTCGATCATCTGCGTGTCTTCGATCGAGCAGCCCGAGAGACCAGCCTGGGCCGCAAGCCGGATCGTCTCGGCGACATCGTCCGGCGCATCGGCAAAACCATTTTCGAAATCGCCCGACACCGGCAGCGACGTGGCGCGCACGATATCCTCGCCATGCCTGAGCGCTTCCTCGCGCGTCACCTGGCCCATATCCGGCCGGCCAAGCGTGAAGGCAAGCGCCGCGGAACTGGTGGCGAGCGCGACCGCGCCCGAAGCCGCCATCATTTTCGCCGAGCCCATGTCCCACGGGTTCGGGATGACGAAGCAGCCCTGTTGATGAAGCGCATGAAATTTCCTGTGGCGTTCGATAATCATGTGATCCTCCTATGTTTCGACAGGAGTGGTGTAGAGCGGATGCTGGCAATTTCTGTCAGGATGCTGTGCTGCGAGCGAGAAGGCCGAGACCCGAGCACCCCCCTCTGCCCTACCGGGCATCTCCCCCTCAAGGGGGGAGATCGGATGGAGCGCTGCCTTGCCCACCTCAACTGTCGAATGCCCGGCAACTGCCGCCAATTTGAGGCGGAGAGCGAGCCTCTTGCCAATCTCCCCCCTTGAGGGGGAGATGTCCGGCAGGACAGAGGGGGGTGCTTCACTCAACATGACGCTTACGCCCTCACCCTTTCCGACTTCGGATCATACATCGGCGCGATCGATGCCGTGGCGGAAACACGTGTACCCGCAATCTCGATCTCGTATTTCGAGCCGAGCACGTCGCCCTCGCTCTGGCCCTCGCAAGGCACGTAGCCGAGGCCGATGGCACCGCCGAGATGGTGGCCGTAATTGCCCGAGGTGACGATCGATACGATCTTGCCGTCACGAACGATCGCCTCGTTGTGGAACAGCAGCGGCTGGGCGTCATCGAGCTTGAACTGCAGCATGCGGCGCTTGAGGCCTGCCTCCTGTTTGCGCAACACCGCGTCGCGGCCGATGAAATCCTGCTTGTTGAGCCGGACGGCAAAGCCGAGGCCAGCTTCCAGGACATGATCCTCATCAGTGATGTCATGGCCGAAATGGCGGAAAGCCTTTTCGATGCGGCAGCTGTCGAGCGTATGCAGGCCGCAGAGCTTGAGGCCAACATCCGCGCCTGCTTCCTCCAGCGCCTCGAATACATGCGCGGCCTGGTCCGAAGAGACATAGAGTTCCCAGCCAAGCTCGCCGACATAGGTGACGCGGTGGGCGCGGGCGAGGCCCATGCCGACTTCGATTTCTCGCGCCGTCGCAAAGGGATGGCTCGCATTGGAGAAATCGTTGGGGCTGACCTTCTGCATCAACTCGCGCGATTTCGGGCCCATGACGCAGAGCACCGCCTCGCCAGCCGCGACATCGGTGATGACGACGAATTCATCCGAGGTCAGGTTCTTGCGCAGCCATGCCAGATCACGCTGCAATGTGGCGCCGGGCACGACGAGGAAGAAGGCATTTTCTGACAACCGCGTAACCGTCAGATCGCTCTCGATGCCGCCCTTGTGGTTCAGCATCTGGGTATAGACGATGCGCCCGGCAGCAACGTCCATCTGGTTGGCGCAAAGGCGGTTGAGGAAGGCGCAGGCATCGCGGCCCTCGACGCGGATCTTGCCGAAGCTCGACATATCGAACAGGCCGACGCCGTTGCGCACCGAGAGATGCTCGTCTTTCTGGTTCTCGAACCAGTTCTGCCGGTTCCAGCTATATCTATACTCCCGCTCTTGGCCCTCTTTCGCAAACCAATTGGCACGCTCATTGCCGGCGACTTCGCCGAACACCGCGCCCCGCGCCTTCAAATGCTCATGCAGCGGCGAGCGGCGGACGCCGCGCGCGGTTGCCATCTGGCGATAGGGGAAATGGTCGGCATAGAGCAGGCCGAGCGTTTCGGTAACCCGCTCCTTGAGATAGGCGCGGTTCTTCTGGAACGGCTGGGCGCGGCGGATATCGACTTCCCAGAGATCGAAAGGCGGTTCGCCATCGTTCATCCATTGCGCCAGAGCCATGCCGGCACCGCCCGACGAGACGATGCCGATCGAATTATAGCCGGCCGCAACCCAGTAGCCCTTCAGTTCTGGTGCCTCGCCAAGGTAGTAGCGATCATCGGGCGTGAAGCTTTCCGGCCCGTTGAAGAAAGTATGGATACCCGCAGTTTCCAGCATCGGCATGCGGTTGATCGCCATTTCCAGGATCGGCTGGAAGTGGTCGAAATCCTCCGGCAACTGGTCGAAGCAGAAGTCCTCGCGAATGCCGTCCATGCCCCAAGGCTTTGCCTTGAGCTCGAAGGCGCCGATCAGCATCTTGCCGGCATCCTCCTTGTAATAGGTGCACTCATCCGGCACGCGCAGCACGGGGAGTTGCTTGAGACCGGGGATCGGTTCGGTGACGATGTAAAAATGCTCGCAGGCATGCAGCGGCACCGTGACGCCGGACATATTGGCGAGCGTGCGCCCCCACATGCCGGCGGCGTTCACGACGTTTTCGGTCTCGATCGTGTAGGTCTCGCCATCCTGCTCGCAGGTGACACTCACCACGCGACCATTCTGTTGGTTCACCGCAGTGACCTTGACGCCTTCGATAATAGTCGCGCCGTTCTGCCGTGCGCCCTTGGCCAGCGCCATGGCGATATTGGCCGGGTCGCACTGGCCGTCGAGCGGAAGATGCACGGCGGCCTTGATGTCGCCGATGTTGAGATGCGGATACATCTCCTTGGCTTCCCCAGGCGAAATCTCACGCACGTCGACATTGAAGGCACGGGCGAGCGAGGCCTGGCGATAGATTTCCTGCTTACGCTCCTCGGTCAGCGCCATGGTCATGGAGCCGTTCTGCTTCATGCCGGTGCCGATGCCGGTCTCGGCTTCGAGCTTGACATAAAGATCGGCCGAATATTTTGCGAGCCGGGTCATGTTCTGGCTGGCGCGCATTTGCCCGATCAGGCCCGCCGCATGCCAGGTCGTACCCGAGGTCAACTGCTTGCGTTCGAGCAGCACAACATCGGTCCAGCCGAGCTTGGCAAGGTGATAGGCCACCGAGCAGCCCGAGACACCACCGCCGATGATGACGGCGCGGGCCTTGGAGGGGATGGGCTTCTTCATGCGCGCAGCCTTTCATTCTCGGGATCGAACAGCGGCTTGTCTTCCTGGACCACAGCCTTTCGCTTGTCGCCGAATATCTCGACCTCGATTTCCGTGCCGGGCACCGCCAGATCCGCGCGCAGCATGCCGAGCGCGATGGATTTGCCAATGCGGTAACCCCAGTTGCCCGAGGTCGTCTCGCCGACGACCTTATCGCCATGCCAGAGCGTCGACATGTATGGCGCATCGCAATCGCCGGCATCGACCACCAGCGTCACGAAACGCTTGGTGACGCCCTGCTGCTTCTCGCGCTCCAGCGCCGGTTTGCCCTTGAAGCTGGGCTTGGACCAATCGACGAAGCGCTCCATACCACCCTGAAGAATGGTGTAATCGGTCGAAAGATCGCCCTTCCAGGCGCGATAACCCTTCTCGATGCGGAGCGAATCCAGCGCCTCCATGCCGAATGGCTTCAGGCCGTGTTTCTGGCCGGCGGCCCAGACGGCGTCGAACACCGCGCCTGTATCATCCACCTTGGTGTGCAGTTCCCAGCCGAGTTCGCCGGCGAAGGAAACACGAACGAGTTGCAGCCAGCGGCCGGCGATCTGGCAGGACTGATGCGTCAGCCAGGGCTTGGTCAAGTCCGCGTCGGTGACTTCAGAGAGAACGTCGCGCGCCTTCGGACCAGAGAGGATCTGGCAGGAGAACTGTTCTGTCACGTCGTCGATAGTGAAGGCGGCATCCCCAGGCAGATGCTTCTTCAGCCATTCGAAATCATGCCATTGCGCGGTCGCGGCGGTGATCAGGAAGAAGAAATCCTCGTCCAGCATCATGACCGACATTTCCGTGACGATGCGGCCCTTGTCGTCGGAGAAATACGCGAGGCCAATGCGGCCCGGCTTCGGCACGCGGCCGGTGATCAGGCCCTTGAGCCATTCCGTGGCGCCCGGTCCCTTGATGCGGTAACGCGAGAAGCCGGGGAGATCGAGAATGCCGGCGGTATCGCGCACGGCGAGGCATTCTGCTTCGATGCGAGGCGACCACGGACCGTTGCGGTTCCAGGTCTGGGTCACGGCTTCGGACGTATCGTCGCCCGGCTTGGCGTACCACATGGCGCGCTCCCAGCCGTTATAGGGTTTGAACTGCGCGCCGAGCCCTGCAATCCGGTCGTGGATCACCGAGTGCTTCCGGTCGCGTCCGGCAGGCCAGTAGTGCTTGGGAAAATGCATGGCATATTCGTGGCCATAGATTTCCATGCCCTTGTCGATGCAATATTGCGGGTCTGTATAATTGGTGTAGCGGCGCGGATCGCAGGACCACATGTCCCATTCCGTCTCGCCGTTCATCACCCATTCCGCCAGCACCTTGCCCGCACCACCGGCCTGGCAGATGCCGAAGGTGAAGACGCAGGCCTCGAAGGCATTCGGCACGCCGGGCATCGGGCCGATCAGCGGGTTGCCGTCGGGCGCATAGGGGATCGGCCCATTGATCATCTTTGAAAGGCCGGCCGTGCCGAGGATCGGCACGCGCTCGATCGCGTCGTTGAGATACCATTCCAGCCGTTCGAGGTCGTCGGGGAAAAGCTGGAAGGAAAAATCCTCCGGCATCGGGTCGTCCTTGGTCACCCAATGCGCCTTGCAGTTTTTCTCATACGGCCCGAGATTCATGCCGTACTTCTCCTGCCGGAGATAGTAGGAGCTGTCCACGTCGCGCAGCAGCGGCAGCTTGTGGCCGGCTTCCTTCGACCACGCCTCGAGTTCCGGGATCGTGTCGAACAGCATGTATTGATGGCTCATCACCATCATCGGCACATCGCGACCGAACATCTTGCCAACCTCGCGAGCATAATAGCCGGCGGCGTTGACGACGTATTCGCAACGCACCTCGCCCTTCGGCGTGACGATCACCCATTCGTCATTCTCGCGGCGGACCGAGGTGACGGGGCAGAAGCGGATCACCTTGGCGCCCATGTCGCGCGCGCCCTTGGCGAGCGCCTGTGTCAATTGCGCCGGATCGATATCTCCATCATTCGGGTCGTAAAGCGCGCCCGTCAGGTCATGTGTCTCGGCGAAGGGGTATCGCGACTTGATCTCGTCGGGCGAAAGGATATCCAGCTCCATCCCCTGGTAGCGGCCCATGCCGACAACGCGCTTGAATTCCTGCAGGCGTTCCTTCGAGTGGCCGAGCCGGATCGAGCCCGTCACATGATAGTTCATGGGATAATCGACCTCGGCGCCAAGCCCGCGGTAGAGGCTGGCCGAATAGCGCTGCATGTTCATCAACGACCAGGAGGACGAGAAGGTCGGCACATTGCCGGCCGCATGCCATGTCGAACCGGCCGTCAACTCGTTCTTTTCGAGCAGGAGACAATCTGTCCAGCCGGCCTTGGCGAGGTGATAGAGGCTCGATGCTCCCACTGCGCCGCCGCCGATGATCACCACCCGTGCCGTTGATGGCAATTCTGACATTCAGACCTCCGAGAAACCCATGCGCAGCCGTCCCCTGTCGATCTTGGGACGGCGATGATACTGGACCGGATTTGCCCTTTTGCCCAGCCTTGGCGCAAACAAAGGATTGCGGCGCAATGTATCTGTTATTTTTGTGCGAAGCGGGGAATTACCTGCCCAAGGAAATAGGCTAACATCGATCGCACAAAAATATCAGCCCCTCGGAATATACAATTCCGTTTGTTTGCGACGGGCTTGCGAGGGAACAATGCGCTACGGTTTTATCGGGCTCGGCCATCTCGGCCGCTATCTCGCGGGCAGTCTCTTGAAGGCTGGTTTCGACCTCACCGTCAACGATCTCGACAAGGCCAATGCGACGACGCTTCTTGAGAGTGGCGCTAAATGGGCGGACGACCCGCAGGCGCTCGCTGAAAAGGTCGATTGCGTCATCACCTGCCTGCCCTCGCCAAAGATTTCCGAGGCGGTGCTGTCGGGCCCACGTGGCATTCTCTCCGGCCTGAAATCCGGCGGCACATGGATCGAGATGAGCACCCTCGACCATAATGACGTCACGCGGCTTGCCGCAGTCGCCGCCGACAAGGGTGTCAGCATGATGGAATCGCCGGTCACCGGCGGCGTCCACAAGGCCGCGACCGGCGAGATTACGGTCATCGCCGGCGGCGACAAGGACCTATTCGAACTGCACAAGCCTGCCCTCCAGGCCATGGGCGGCGAGATCTTCCACGCCGGCGACCTCGGCAAGGCGGCGGTGATCAAGGTCATTACCAACATGCTGGCCTTCATCCACCTGATCGCCTCAGGCGAAGCGCTGATGCTGGCGAAGAAAGGCGGCATCGACCTGACCGACGCCTTCAACATCATCAAGGCATCCTCGGGCAACTCCTTCGTCCATGAGACCGAGGGGCAGGTGATCCTCAACGGCAGCTACAACATCAACTTCACCATGGATCTTGCGGTGAAGGATCTCGGCTTCGCGCTCGGTTTCGGCAAGGAATTCGGCGTGCCGCTCGATCTCGCCGGCCAGGCGATGCAGACCTTCATCCGCGCCCGCTCGGCCTATGGCGGTGGCGCATGGTCCAGCCAGGTGGTCAAGCTGCTTGAGGATGCCACCGGAACCGATCTCCGCGCGCCCGGCTTTCCGGCGGAGCTTTGATGGACCTCGATGGCGCGACATTCGACTATATCATCGTCGGCGCAGGCTCGGCAGGCTGCGTGCTGGCCGAAGCGCTGAGCCGCAACGGCCGATACAAGGTCGCGATCGTCGAGGCGGGTGGCACGGACAGGAAATTCTTCGTCCAGATGCCGCTCGGCTACGGCAAGACCTTCTACGACAAATCCATCAACTGGAACTACTACGCCGAACCCGATCCCGGCTTGAACGGCCAGCGCGATTTCTGGCCCCGCGGCAAGCTGCTCGGCGGCTCCGGCTCGATCAACGCCATGGTCTGGATTCGCGGCGACCGGCGCGATTACGACGACTGGGCGGCAGCGGGCAATCCGGGCTGGGGATTTGAGGATGTCCTGCCATTCTTCAAGGCGCTCGAACATAATGAAGCCGGCGAAACCGAACTTCGTGGCACGGGTGGCCCCATCCATATCACCGACGCCAGCCGCAGGCCGCAGCTTCTCACGGAACGCTTCGTCCGCGCCGGGCGCGAGGCAGGTTTCCCTGTCAATCCCGACTTCAACGGGCCGCAGCAGGAAGGCATAGGCATCTACCAGATCAATACGAAAAGCGGCTGGCGCGTGTCGGCCGCCCGGGCCTTCCTGCGGCCCGCACTCAAGCGCAAGAACCTGACGCTGATCACCGGCGCGCAGGCGACGAAGGTGATATTTGCCGGCGGGCGCGCTACTGGAATCGAAATCGACCATCGCGGCGCACGGCGGGTACTGAGCGCCAACCGCGTCGTCGTCCTTGCCGCTGGCGCTATCAACACGCCGCAATTGCTGCAGCTCTCCGGCATCGGCCCGGCGGAACACCTCAAATCACTCGGCGTGGACGTGCTCCACGATAGCCCAGCAGTCGGCCACCATATGCAGGATCACCTCGGCATCAACTACACCTTCAAGGCCAATGTCCCCACGCTGAACCAGTTGCTCCGGCCATGGTGGGGCAAGCTGCGCACCGGCATGCAGTTCCTGCTGGCGGGTTCCGGTCCGCTCAGCCTCAGCTTGAACCAGGGCGGTGGCTTCGTAAAATCGCGGCCGGATGTCGAGCGCCCTGATATCCAGCTCTATTTCCAGGCGATCAGCACGGCCACCGCCCGCGCGGGCACGCGGCCCTTGCTGGAACCCGACCCTTTCCCCGGCTATGCGATCGGCATATCCACGACCAAGCCTCAGTCGTGTGGCAGCGTCCTCATCCGCTCCGCAGACCCTCTTGAACATCCGGCGATCCGTGCCAATGCCTATGGCACCGAAGCCGATCTCGCGGGCATGCTGTCGGGCGTCAAACTCATCCGTCGCCTTGCCGCACAGCCCGCGCTCGCCGAAATCACCACCGAGGAACTGGTGCCCGGCCCATCGGTGCAAAGCGATGACGAACTGATCCAGGATTTCCGCAGCCGTTCGGGCACCGTCTATCATCCCTGCGGCACGGCTCGTATGGGCAGCGATCCGCTGACCTCGGTTGTCGATCAGCGCCTGCGCGTGCATGGAATCGAGGGGCTGATCGTCGCCGACGCCTCGGTTTTCCCTTTCATTATCTCTGGCAATACCAATGCGCCGACCATGATGGTGGCATCCCGCGCGGCTGCCTGGCTGCTTGAAGACGAGGAGGCCTAGCGGAATGGAGAATCTCTGGTTAGAGTCCGGCACGAAACCGCCCGGCCCCACGGACAGAATGAACGATCACAATCCCTTCGCAGGCTATCAGCTTCCGCCGCTCGCATGGCTGCGCGCCTTCGAGGCTGCCGCGCGCCACCAGAGCTTCACGCTGGCCGCAGCCGAGCTGAACCTGACCCAAGCGGCCGTCAGCCATCAGGTGCGGTCGCTGGAAAAACATCTCGGCGTCGTGCTGTTCGAACGCCTGCCGCGCAGCCTGCGCCTGACTGATATCGGCGCTGCCTACCTGCCGCCGCTGCGCAACAGCTTCGACGAGCTTGCAGCTGCAACTGCCGGCCTGTTCGGCCCTGTCGGTAAGCGGATGCTGACCATCCGCGCGCCGATTTCGCTGCTGGCGCTATGGCTCGCGCCGCGACTGCCGAAATTCCAGAAATTATGGCCGGACATCTCGCTCCGCATTTCCACCATCGTCTGGGCGCCGGCCTCAAGCGAGGAAGTCGCAGACATCGACATCCGTTTCGGCGACGGCAAATGGTCGGGCGTCAAGTCGACACTGCTGCTGCGCCACAATGTGATCGTCGTCTGCAAATCAGGCATGGCGGAAGGCGAGGACGATGCGGCGCGGCTGAAATCGCTGGTCACCAACCGCATGCTGATCCACGTCACAGGTTACGAAAATCTCTGGCAGCGGCTGGCGCAATCGGCAGGCTTCGTGCTTCCGCCAGCACCGGGCATGAATATCGACACGACGATCTCGGCGCTGGAAATGGCCGCGTCAGGCGTCGGACCGGCCATCGTGCTCGATGGCCTCGCCGAGGCCTATATTCTCGATGGCCGCCTCGAGAAGCCCATCGAAGCGTCGCTGCCGGTTGAAGAATCCCACTATGTCGTACAGGCCCAGGGCGGCAAGCGGATGACTGCGGAGGCCATGCTGTTCATGAAATGGCTGAACGAGGAAGCGGAGAAATAGCGCGAACCGTCCGTCGGTCACGAATGGCCGGCGTGCAGGTTGCCAGAAGCCGCCAAAAGAGCCATTCTGTCTTTTCGGCGGCCAGAACCGACATTGATGGATGCGCTGCGGACAAGGCTGGAGGTCGTTGGATGGAATCGACGGCACGAAACAATGCCCACATTTGCCGGGGTTGCTGGGACCAGATGCATATGCCGATTCCCATTCGGGGACCACTGGCGCTTCCCTTCAGGGCTTTCGGCATTACGCGCAGCAAGATGAATCCCAATATCTGCACGATCTGCGAACGCTCATTTCGGTACGTAAAGAAGCAGCGTCACATCACTTCCGTTGCAACGATTCTGTTTGCGGATATCCGTGGTTTCACCCATCTGTCGGAGCGCATGGCGCCGATCCAACTTAGCGAGATTGTCAGCGTATTCCAGGATAAATGCGCCCAGGCGATCTGGGACAATGACGGGATCGTCAACAAGCAGATGGGCGATGGCCTGATGGCAATCTTCAACTTTCCCATCAAGATAGAGAACCACGCCGAGGCCGCGATCAAGGCTGCACGCGACATACAGGTCCAGTGCGGCATCGCTCTCCGTTCGTTGGGTCTGGATCTCGATCACACCGTATCGGGTGCCATCGGCGTCGGTGTCGGCATTCATACCGGCGAGGTCGAGATCGGTGAGTTCTCCACCTTCCGCAGTGATTTCACGGCAATTGGCGGTGCGGTCAATCTTGCGTCGCGACTGGAATCCCAGGCCGCAGCCGGTGAGATCGTGATTTCGGTGGAAACGGCGGCGCTGGCACCAGCTTCGATCTCGGAATCGGAATTGCGCACGCTGACGCTCAAGGGCATCGACCGCCCGACCCCGGCGCACGTCCTTATCACGCATTGAACAGGCTGTTCCGCCCACTCCGATAAGAAATTATCACTGCAACGCGCGGCCTGATGCCGGGCCACATTATCTCCTTGAAGCGGTTTGCTTTTCTCGGAGAACTCCGGCTGACTACCATCTGCGATCCGGCGCGCCGTCAACAATCCATCAAACGAATTCTTCTCGCAACCTATTCCAATTTATGGGAAAATGTGATTATATTGAATGAACATTCAGCAAATAATGAGGTCCGCCATGAACGAGATTGTCCGCGATTTGAATGTCCCAAACGATTGGGATCGCCGCGGCCTGCCCGGCTGGACCTATCATTCCGACGCGTTGCTCGAACTCGAAAAGCAGCATGTCTTCCGCGAGCACTGGCAGATCGCCTGCCACATTTCCGACCTGCCTGAGCCCGGCAGCTATCTGACGATGGATATCGTCGGCGAGCGGGCGTTGATCCTGCGCGGGCAGGACGGCGTGATCCGGGGTTTCCACAATATCTGCAAGCATCGCGGCTCGCGCCTCGTCGCCGACGAGCAGGGCAAATGCCGCAATGCGCTGGTCTGTCCGTTCCACGGCTGGGTCTACAATCTCGACGGCACGCTGCGCGGGCCGTCGCGCCCCAACACCTTCCCACCGCTCGACAAGGTGCAGTTCGGCCTGACGCCGCTCGATACCGAGATCTGGATGGGCTTCGTCTTCATCCGCTTCGCCAAGGGGCAGCAGGCCTCGGTGGCCGAGATCATGCAGCCCTTCGCCGACGAGCTTCGCCCCTACCAGTCCGAGACCATGGTGCCGGCGGGCGAGATCTTCACCCAGACCACGCCGGTCAACTGGAAGTCCGTGCGTGACGTCGACAATGAAGGCTATCACGTCGCCATGGCCCATCCGGCGCTGCAGGATCTCTATGGCCAGACCTATTACGACGAGCCCTATGTCAACGGCATCTGCCGCTCCTTCGCGACCTACAATCCGCATGCCGGCCGCCGATGGAGCGTGCGCAACTACGTCAAGATCAGCCAGGATAATCCGCGCCTGCCGGAACGACTGAAGAAGGCCTGGATTTATTACGGACTGTTCCCGAACTGCGTGATCGCGGTGACGCCGGAGACCGTGCAGTTCTACCAGGAATTCCCGATCTCCCGGACCCAAACCATGCTGCGCGGCGCCGTCTATTGCTACAAGGACGAGACCCGCGAGCAGGAAGTCGCCCGCTATCTCCAGATGCGCATCGATCGCGACACGCTGTCGGAAGACGTCCAATTGACGATCTGGTCGAACGAGGCCATGGCGTCCAAGAGCTTCGGCAATTTCTACCTCTCCGACCTCGAATATGGCGTCCGCACCCACCACGACCATCTCCGCCGCGTGCTGCCAGTGATGACGCTGGAAAAGGCGCCCGAGGAAAAGGAAGTCGCGGAGGTGAATGCCCGGATGCGGGTGGGCGCCTGAAGCGTTGGACCGCGTTTTCTGAT
This sequence comes from Rhizobium sp. TH2, assembly GCF_024707525.1. NCBI lineage: Bacteria > Pseudomonadati > Pseudomonadota > Alphaproteobacteria > Hyphomicrobiales > Rhizobiaceae > Rhizobium > Rhizobium sp. TH2. Next base: position 4,579,511 of record NZ_CP062231.1, read on the forward strand.
GTGCTAAGCTAAACGGACGACAGCACAGGAGAAGCCGGATGAAACTGTCCGTAGCCGAAGCAGATGGGCAATTGGCAGAATTGGTGCGCCTTGCAGAACGGGGCGCTGAAGTCGTACTCACGGAAGACGGCAAGGAAGTCGCACGAATTGTCCCTTCCGCTCAACCGAAGCAGACGCGAGAGGAAAAGCGGGCGCTGTTTGAAGAAATTCGGCGAATGGCGGAGGCGCGAGGCCCCTATATCGGCCCCAGCGCGGCGCGTAGCCAGGATTATCTCTACGATGAGCTCGGCCTGCCGAAATGATCGTCATAGATACATCGGCCCTCATGGCGATTGTCATCAACGAATCCGAAGCAGCAGAGTGCAAGAAAGCAATCGAGGACGCCGATGAGATCTTGATTTCCGCTGCTACACTTACTGAAATGGTGATCGTAGCAGCAGGCAAGAATCTGACCGCAGAAGTAGAAAAACTACTAGGGAGATTGGTACACGAGGTTGTTCCGGTCACGAAGGAATCCGCATATCAAACAGGCAAGGCGTATCTAAAGTGGGGCAAGGGCTTTCATCCGGCAGGCTTGAACTTCGGTGATTGCTTTGCCTACCAACTGGCTAAGGAGCGAAATTGCCCGTTGCTTTTCGTCGGCAACGATTTCTCGAGAACCGATATCGTATCTGCCCTCTCTCATGAGGATCGTGCGTAGATGACCTATCTCATCTATGCCGCCGCAGCGTTCGCCGAAATCGCCGGATGCTTCGCCTTCTGGGCCTGGCTCAAGCTCGACAAATCGCCGCTTTGGCTCGCGCCCGGGATGGTGTCGCTGGCGCTCTTCGCCTGGCTGCTGACGTTCATACCCGTTGAAGCCGCCGGCCGCGCCTATGCGGCCTATGGCGGCGTCTACATCACGGCATCCATTTTGTGGCTTTGGCTCGTGGAAGGACAACGCCCCGACAGGTGGGACCTGACGGGGCTGGTGGTCTGCCTTATCGGCAGCGCGATCATTCTATTGCCGTCGAGGACGTGAGGCGCGAGCCTCACCCCTTCCAAAGCCCTTCCCGCACCAATTCATCTTGCGTGATCACAATGCTCTTGCGCAGGATATCGGCCATCTCGTCTATCTGGGCGATGGAGATGGTCAGCGGCGGGCTCATCACGCACATGTTGATCAGCGGCCGCACCAGCAGGCCAAGCTCCTGGCAATGCTTGTCGATGCGTTTTCCCACTTCGAGATCGAGCGTCAGCGGATTGTTGCTGACATGGTCGGCGACACATTCGATGCCTGCCATCAGGCCGCGCCCACGCACCTCGCCCACCAGCGGCAGGTCTTCGAGCGCCTTGAGCCGGCTCTGGAAATGCCCGGAGATCGACTGCGCATAGTCGAGTAGGCCTTCTTCGAGAATGTCGAGATTCTTCAGCGCCACGGCGCAACCGATCGGATGGCTGGAATAGGTCAGGCCGTGCGCGAACATCGCGTCATTATGGTTGGACTGGCGCAGTTCCTCGAACAGTCTGGATGCGATCATCACGCCGCCGAGCGGAAAATAGCCCGACGTGACGCCCTTGGCGAAGGTGATCATGTCGGGCTTGACGCCGAACGCTTCGTCGGCCGCGAAGACATGGCCGAGGCGGCCGAAGGCGGTGACGACTTCATCCATGATGAAGAGGATATCGAACTCGGTGCACAGCGCCCGCATGCGCGGCCAGTAGCCCTCCGGCGGCACGATCACGCCACCCGAGGCCATGATCGGTTCGCCGATGAAGGCGCCGATCTTGTCGGCGCCGACCTTTTCGATCAGCGCCCGGAATTCGGCGACGAGGAAATCCGTAAACTCGGCTTCCGTCATGCCGGCGGACCGGCGGAACGGATTGGGGCAGGAGAGTTTCAGTATCTGTTCGCGCGCCGAATCCATCCAGTCATGGTCGCGCGGGCGGCCGTTGAGCGAGGCCGAGAGATAGGTCGAGCCGTGATAGCCGCCCTCGCGGGAGACGATCATCTTCTTCTCCGGCCGGCCCTTTACATTGTTGTAAAACTGCATGAAGCGCAGCGCCGTCTCGACCGCCGACGAGCCGCCCGTCGTGTAAAAGACGTGGCCGAGACCCTCAGGCGCAAGACCGGCGAGCCGCTTGGCCAGCACGGCGGACGGCTGGTTCGTCGTGTACCAGGGCGAATTGTAGGACAGCGCCATCGCCTGGTCATGCATGACCTGGGCGAGTTCCTTGTTGCGATGGCCGACATTGACGCACCACATGCCGGCGGGGCCGTCGATCAGGCGGCGGCCGGTGTGATCGGTGACATAGATGCCCTCGCCGCTCTCGATGAAGCCACGGGCTTCGGCGCCGATCGACCCCGAAACCGGCCAGGGCTGCACGAGGTGCTTCTCGGCCATTGCATCCACGCCAGCGGGGGTGTTGTCGTTGAAATCGTCAAATTCCCGTTTGGCCGCCATATCAGTCTCCCGTTCCGTTCGTATTTTTCATTCAAATGCAAAATGTTGTTTTATCACACTATCTTGCATTCATTTTGAATGTGCGTTCAGTCAATATCGCAGAAATGGGCTGATGTGGCAATCCCGGAGCCGCTCGAATTCTCCGGAAAACGCTAGGCTGGATACGAGTTCAGCCGAGTTCCCTACGCATCCGTTCTACCTTCTCGATCCACGCATGGCCCATCTTGTAGGCCTTGAGCGCATCGACCGCGTCTTCGTGGTCGATGCGCGAACAGATGCGGTAGATTTCCAGCACTTCGGCGCTCATTTCACCGGCCCGGTAGAAATACATGGCGGCGGCATAGCGCGCGCGGCCGGACCATTCCTCGCCCGCCGGGGTGAGGATCAGTTTCCAGTTGCTGAGCGCTTCGTCATCCATGGCTCACATCAGGCCGGGCGGATTGGCGCCGCGTCGATCGAGCTTGATAAAGGGTCGTGGCACGATTTTCACCCGCTTCATCAGCTTGCTGTAATTGAGCTCGCGCAGCGCATAGATCTCGACCGAGAGATCATCAGTGATCCGGTTGCCATAGGGCCGGGTGAGGCTGGCGATCGCGATGTTCTTCTTGAGCAGCGGCGACCAGGCCGAGGCGGTGACGATGCCGCATTCCTTGCGCTTGTTGTGATAGATCAGCGACAGCGGCCCTGCGACATTGCCCTCGACCTCGAGGCCAACGAGGATGTGCTTCAGCGTCTTCTTCTCGCGCGCCTTGACGATGGCATTGCGGCCGTTGAAGTTCGGCTTGTCGAGATCGATCATCCAGTCGAGCCCAATCTCGTCGGGCAATCTGAGACGATCCTCGCGGAGCGCCGTTTCCGATGTTACGAAATCCGCGTTCGCCACGATGAAGCCCGCCTCGATGCGCGCATGGTTGAGCGCGGCATAGCCGATCGCCCGCATGCGGTTCTTCTCGCCCACGGCCGCGAGGCGATCCCAGAGGCTGAGTGCCTGATCGCGATGGCAGAACAATTCGTAGCCGAGATCGCCCGTGAAGCCGGTGCGCGAGATCACCACCGTGCCACCTTCGTGCGGGAATTCCGCAAGCTGGAAAACCTTCAGCTTGTCGACGCCCTCGAAACCTGCATCGCGCAGCACCGCCCAAGAGGTCGGCCCTTGCAGCGCCAAGCCGGCAATCTCGGTGCTCTCGTCGGTGATCCTGACATCGAAGCCTTCGGCACTATCGAGCAGCCACGGCAGATGCCGCTCCTGCGAACACAGGCGAAAACGCTTCGGCGCGAGCCGGAACAGCGTGCCATCGTCCAGCACATGGCCGTGGTCGTCGCACCAGGCCGTGTAGTGTACGCGGCCGACGCCCAGCTTGCGCACATCGCGGAGCGTCAGCCGGTTGCAGAAAGCTTCAGCACCGGGACCCTCGATCCGGTACTTTGTCATCGGCGAGATATCGAACAAAGCCGCCGTCGAGCGGATGGCAAAATATTCGAGTTCCTCGTCGGCGAGCGAATGCGGCGCCTTATAGCCCGACCAGTGATACCAGTCGTTGTTGATATTCAGCGCTTCGAGCCGTTGATGGAAGGGCGTTTCGAGTAGCGGCGTCAGGATGTCGCCCGGACGGCGGCCGGTTGGTACGGTCTGGTTCATGTTCCCCTCCGGGACAATATGTGGCGTGCGGCATTGCGGCCAGGCAGGCCTGAAATACCGCCGCCGGGATGGCTGCCGGCGCTGCCGAGGTAGAGGCCGTCGAGCGGCGTGTCATAGCCCGAGACGGCGAATGTCGGCCGGTTGATGAGAAGCTGATCGACTTGCAACTCGCCGTGATGCCAGTGGCCGCCAGGCATATTGAAGTCGCGCTCGATATCGACCGGCGTCAGCAATTCGCTCGCCTTGACCGAAGCGCCGATACCGGGCGCATGCCGCTCCAACACGGCCATGATGGCGGCGAGGAATTTCGGCTTGCCGGCCTCCCAGCCCTCTTTCAAATCGTAAGGCGCATACTGTACATTTGCCGACAGCACCGCTCCGCCTGCTGGCGCCAGCGACGGATCGGTCAGGCTCGGCAGCGTGATTTCCATCACCGGATCGGGCGAAAACTCGCCATATTTTGACGGGTTGAACGCATCCTCGACGTGCCGCACCGAGCGCGCGATCACCAGCCGGCCCTTGAGATCGCCGTGGCTGACCCCCATGAATTCCGGAATCTTGTCGAGTGCCAGATGCAGCTTGGCGGTGTCGCCCTTGCTGCGGATATGCTTGAGGCTCATCGACAGATGCGTGTCGATCTCGCCCGGCGCCACCAAATTGCGTAACGTCGTCACCGGATGGATCGCCGAGACGATCGCCTTGGCGCCGATCTCCTCGCCGCTGGCAAGCACCACGCCTGTCGCCTTGCCCTTGTCCGAGACGATTTTCGCGACCGGCGCATTCAGGCGTATCTCAACGCCATACCGCTTCGCTGCTTGTTCAAGCGCGGCAACGATGGAACCCATCCCACCCTTCGGCACGAACTGACCGCCGGTCCGGACCAGCGCCTCGCCGGTGAGACGATAGTAAAGGCCGAGCAATGAAGTTGGCGAACGCGGGCCTAGATGAATGCCGAGCACCGCATCGAAAGCGATCAACGCCTTCAGCCGGTCGTCGGTCAGGTATTCGTCGGCGATGTCGGCGACGTTCATCAGCGCCATGCGGGCGAAATCGCGCGCCTCATCGCGGCCCTGGCGGATCAGGCTTAGACCCGTCAAGCCGAGATCGATGAATTCCTTGACGCCAGCCTCGCCGGGCCGAGGCGGACGCTTGGCCAGAAACCGGCCGAGAATGCTCGCCTGCATCATCAGCTTCTTGCGCATCGTTGCGAAGGCCTTGCCCTCTTCTAGCGCCACGCCATCCACCGTTTCGCCATAGGCACCACGCAGCACTGCCGGTCCGCGTTCGGGATCAAGCACGACAGTCGGCGCAAGCTCCGTGGTGAACAGCGAAGTATCGAGCCCCAGTTCCTTCACCACATGAGGCGACAGCCGGTTGACGATGTGCGCAAGGCCGCCAGTGCGATAGCCGGGCGCGAATTCATGGCCACGCGCAGCACCGCCAAGCGCGCCGGATGCCTCCAGAACCACGACCTTGCGGCCGGCCTTGGCGAGCAGGCCTGCGGCGACCAGCCCGTTGTGCCCGCCGCCGATGATGATTGCGTCAAAGGATGTCATGGGCGGGGCTCATATGATCACGGGATTTCTTGAGGTCGCGCAGCACTTCTGCTGCGGCGTTGCGGCCGGGGGCGCCCATCACGCCACCTCCGGGATGGGTCGAGGACCCGCACATATAAAGCCCGTCGATCGGGCTGCGATATTGCGCGTAGCCCGGCACCGGGCGATTGAACAGCAGCTGATCGAATGTCAGTTCGCCCTGGAAGATATTGCCTTCGGTCAGGCCGACCTCGGCCTCCAGTTCGCGCGGCGTGCGCACTTCCATGTGCAGGATCCGGTCGCGGAAGCCCGGCGAATAGTCGGCGATCTGACTGACCACGGTCTCGGCAAAGGCATCGCGGTCAGCATCGGTCCAGTCCTTGCCCTCCACCTTCGGCGGGCAATATTGCACGAAGCAGCTCATGAAATGCTTGCCCGGTTCGGCCATGGTTGGGTCGAGCGTGGTTGGGATCATCGCATCGAGGAAAGGATCGTCCGACCAGCGCCCGGCCTTCCAGTCGTCATAGGCGCGCTCTATACGCTCGACGGAATCGGTGAAATGCAGGTCGCCCTTGACGCAGGTCGACCCCTTGGGCAGGGCCGGGAATTCCGGCATGCCGTCGAGCGCGATATTCACCTTGCCTGACGAGCCGCGCATCTTGAAATGCTTGACGCGGTGGACGAATTTTTCCGGCAAGTCCTTCTCATCGACCAGCTTGAGGAAAGTGCGCTTCACGTCCGCATTGGAAATCGTCAGCTTGCCCAGCACCTCCTCGCCCGAGGCAAGTGCCACGCCCGCGGCACGGCCGTTCTTGACGATGACCTTGGAGACTTCGGCATCTGTTTTGATCGTGCCACCGGCAGCCTGGAAGCTCGAAGCGAGCGAACGCGTCACCGCGCCCATGCCGCCTCGCGCATAGCCCCATGCGCCGACCGAGCCATCGACCTCGCCCATATAGTGATGCAGCAGCACATAAGCCGTACCCGGTGACATCGGCCCGAGCGCGGTGCCGATAATGCCGGAGATCGCCAGATAGGCCTTGATGATATCGGTCTCGAAATACTCGTCGAGGAAGTCCGAGATCGACATGGTCCAGAAGCGCAGCGTCTGGGCCATCTGTTCGGGGCTGAACTCGCCCATCTTCCTGGCGAGGAACATCAGTTCGCCGATATCGCGTGGCTTGAAGGAGAAAGGATCGGGCGCGGTGCGCATCAGGAGCGGCTGGATGAACCGGCACTGGCGCGTCACGTCGCGGGCATAGCGTTCATAGGCCTCGGCATCGCGGGCCGAATAGCGGGCGAATTCGCGGCGATGCTGGTCGTGGTCGCGATAGCTCGCGAGATAGCCGCCATCGCGGTCGAGCACGGCGCCGCCCTCATAGGCGACGATCTGCAGGCCATGCTTCGGCAGTTCGAGATCGCGCATGATCTCAGGCCGGAACAGCGAACAGACATAGGAACAGTTCGAATAGTAGACGCCCTTGGAAAGCTCGCGGCTGGTGGCGGCGCCGCCAACCCAGCCGTTCTTTTCCACCACGCAGACCTCCAGCCCCGCCCGCTGCAGATAGCCGGCGGTGACAAGGCCGTTGTGGCCGCCGCCGATGATGACAGCATCATATGTCTTCATGCTCGTTCCCCGTTATGACTAGGAAACTGGCATAGGAGACCACGGCTTGTCCATAGATTTTGAATGAACATTCAGTCAGAATGTTGCAATTCGTTGAAATCGCGCTATGATTTCTGTATCAAGGATATCGCAAACCCTGGGGATGGAGCAGCGCATGATGACCGAAGCCGAGCCGGAATATGACGACATCCACATGCGCTTCCTGGAACTCCTCTGGGGCGACGGCTACCTGTCGCCGGGCGGCCCGGCGGAGGTCGATCGGGTGCTGGATCGATTCGGGATCAGGGGCAAGGATGTACTCGATATCGGCTGCGGCTCGGGTGGCATCACGCTGCATATTGCCAAGCGATTCGAGCCCCGCACCATCACCGGCTTCGATGTCGAAAAACCCGTCATCACGGAAGCGACACGCCGCGCACGGGAAGCTGGACTGAGCGACCGAGTCTTCTTCGTCCAGGCAGCGCCCGGCCGCCTGCCCTTCGAGGATGCGAGCTTCGACGTGGTCTTCTCCAAGGATGCCATGGTCCATATTCCCGACAAGGAAGCGATCTTCGCCGACATCCTCCGCGTGCTCAGGCCCGGCGGCCTGTTCGCTGCCTCGGACTGGCTGATCGGCCACGACGACGAGCCGTCGCAGGACATGAAGGACTATATCAAGGCCGAGGGCTTGTCCTTCGGCATGGGCTCGCCGAAGCGCTACAAGGACGCAATGACCAAGGCGGGCTTCACCGATGTCCGCACCGAGAGCCGCAACGCCTGGTATCGCGAGGAGGCGCGCCGCGAGTTGAATCGCCTGCAGGGCGAACTATATGAGCAGGCAGTCGCGCTGACGAGCAAGGCCTTCGTGGAGAAGAACCTCCGCACATGGCGAGCCATGCAAAAGGTTCTTGACAGCGGCGAGCATTGCCCTACGCATCTGAGTGCAACCAAACCACGCGCCTGATTCACCTTGAAGGCCGTGGAAAATACGGGAAACTTACCAAGCCGATGAACATCGTGCCGGTCATGGAAGGCGAGAGGAAGAGCCGCAAGGCCTCCAAGGAAACGCGCCAGCAGCAGCTTATCGAGGCGACGATCGAATCGCTCGCCAAGCGTGGATATTCCGATACGACGCTAGCCAATGTCGCCGATGGAGCCGGCCTGTCGCGCGGCATCGTCAATTTCCATTTCGAAAGCAAGGAAAAGCTGCTCGTCGCCACGCTGCAATACATGGCGGACGAATATGCCAGCCACTGGAGCTCGGCGCTCGAAAAGGCCAACGACAGCGCCGCCGGCAAGATCTGGGCCTTGGTCAACGCCGATTTCGACCGCCGCATCTGCACAAAGCGCAAGCTCGCCGCCTGGTGCGCCTTCTGGGGCGAAGCCAAGTCGCGCCCAACGTATCAGGCGCTCTGCGGCGCCAGCGACCTCAACTACCAGAAGACGTTCACCGACCTCTGCGCCGAGCTGAAGTCGGAAGGCGGCTATGCCTATGACCCCGAGCCGATGGCACTCGGCATCTGCGCGATGATGGAAGGCCTGTGGTTCCGGCTGATGATGAACGACGGACTGACGCGCGAAAAGGCGCTTGCCGCGGCGATCGAGTATGTCGCCGCCGTATTCCCCAGGCATATTTCCGCCGATGGCGTGAAATAAGCCGAGGCTCTAAGCCGTACCACATTGCAGGACGGCCGCGGACCTATTGAGTTGCGGCCGCATTCCTGTCTGAAATCCGGTACGTTCGATGGAGTGCCTCATGCGCCTGTGCGTAGCCCTTGCCCTGTTGCTGCTGACCTGCAGTTCGTCGCTGGCCGCCGAAGCCGTCACCTACAAGGGCACGATCGGCAAGACCCCCATCATCCTGGAACTGGCGGAAGCCAACGAAAGCGGCGAGTTCGTCGGGCGCTATGCCTATCTCTCCAGGGGCGGCGACATTCCTCTTCATGGCACGACCAATGCCGATGGTAGGCTCGCAATCCAGGAAGAGGCGCCCTGCACGAAAGAACTATGCCGGGATGCCAAGGATGAAATCGTCGAGAAGGCCCCGATCGGGGCCGAATGGACATTGCGCAAAAGCGACGACGAGCAAAAACTGACCGGCTCGTGGAAGGACATCAAGTCAGGCAAGACGCTTGACCTGAAATTCGCCCTCGTCGCGAGCCGCAAGCTTCCCGACGGCGATGGCGGCGTCACGCTTTACAGCCTCGATCCTTCATCGGTGGCAAGGATTGACGATCACTCCCTGATCACCCAGGCCGACTTGCCCTATGATTTCCTCAAGATGGATGTGCCGCTGAAAAAGGGGGCCGAGGTCAAATACGGCGATGGTGTCTACAGGCTGGACATGGACCCGCGCGTCGAGGTGGAATTCCCGACAATAGTCAGGATCGGCAAGACAGACATCGCACCGATCAATGCCTATCTCCACCAGCAGCGGCTGCAGTTCTCGTTCAACTCGTTCTACTGCCTCTCCAAGGCCTATCTAGGCATGGATTGGTCGGGATCGGGTGGCGAGGGCGGCATGGGTTACGACGGCCCGCCGTCGGTCGTGGTCAATCTTCTCACGCCGCGATTGCTCGGGATTTCGGAAGGCGGCAGCTTCTTTTGCGGCGGCGCCTATCCCGATAATTTCCTCCGCTACCAGCTCGCCGACGTGAAGACCGGCAAGCCGCTGGAGCCGGAAACATTGCTGAAGGGCTGGGTCGCGAAAGACGCCGACGGCAAGATCGTCGATCCGTCCACCGTCGAGGACAAGAGCGATCTCAAGTTCGGCCCGAGCGACGAGCTGATCAAATATGTCAACGATAAGAGGGACCGCTCCGACGCTTCGCGCGATGAGGAATGCGGGCTTTCCGATCTGGTCACCAGCAATCTCGGCGTCTATTTCACGCAAGACGAAATGATCTTCACACTCAAGAATCTTCCCCATGTCATCTTCGCCTGCGGAGACGATCTCGTGACAGTTCCGCTCAAGGATGCAAGGCCATTGTTAACCGATGCCGGCGCGAGATACTTCGCCGTGCTTGACCGTTAGCCGCGTTTAGGCTGCTATCGGTCTCCACGAACTGGAACCGACGGCATGAGTCTCGATATCGATGCCATACTCGCTCCTTGCCGGCCGCGGTTTTCCTCCGCGCTTGCCGAGACGCATCGACAGGGCCGCATCCAATGATCGAAACGCTGCTTGTCCTCGACACCGGATCATCGGTCCTGAAGTTCCAGGTCTTCGCCAGCGACAATCTCACGGTGCTGATGCGCGGCAAGGTGAGCGGAATAGGCACGCGGGCTGCGCTCGAGGCAAGCGTGGAAGGCTCCGACGAGGTTATCAAGGACATCCTCGCTTCAAGCGGCCATGATGCAGCGTTGCTGGCCGTTCTCAACCTCATCGACAGGCATGACGACGGCTGGAAGATCATGGCAGTCGTCCATCGTGTCGTCCATGGAGGGCAGCAGTTCGTCGAGCCGGTGATCGTCACGCCAGCCATCCTGTCGAAGCTCGAAGCATTGATTCCATTGGCGCCCCTGCACCAGCCCTACAATCTGGCTGGTATCGAGGCTTCGCACGAGCTTGCCGTCCATGCGGCTGATATCGCCTGCTTCGATACCGCATTCCACGCGCAGCAGGACCCGCTTTTTACGACGTTCGCCATAGAGGCCGAGCTTCGTGACAAGGGCGTCCGGAAATATGGCTCCCACGGGATATCCTATGAATGGATATCCAGCGTGCTCGCCAAGGATCATCCGCGTCTCGCGTCTGGCCGGGTGGTCGCCGCTCATCTCGGCAATGGCGCCAGCCTCTGCGCGATCAGGGACGGCAGGAGCGTGGACACGACCATGGGTATGACGGCGCTCGACGGCCTGCCGATGGGCACCCGCAGCGGCGCCATCGATCCCGGCGCGGTCACCTTCATGCTCCGCGAACTCGGCATGGGCGCGATCGACGTCGAGGATATGCTCTACGAACGCTCCGGCCTCAAGGGCCTCTCCGGCATTTCAGGCGATGTCGAGACTCTGCTTGCCAGCAGCGATCCCCGCGCCGCTTTCGCACTTGATTATTTCGCGCTGAAGGTGGCGCAGTATGCGGCGATGATGGCCACCTCCATGGGCGGCATCGACGCCTTGGTCTTCACCGGCGGCATCGGCGAAAACGCCGCGCCGGTGCGTGAGGCGATCATCAAGCGCCTCGCCTTCCTCGGCGGATTTAAGACCATCGTCATCCCCTCAAATGAGGAGCTGATGATGGCACTGCATGCGCGCGAATTGCTGCGCAGCCGCAGCTAGGCGAAATCGAACGGCTTGTAATCCACATCGTAGCCGAAATAGCGCGGCCCGACGAGCGCAATGCCCTCGGGCGTACGCCATTGCGGATTGCAGGGGAATGCAAGTGCGACAAGCCGCAGGCCGTATTTCAGCGAATCCGCCGTTACCGGATTGCCACTGTCGGCTTCCAGTAGCGTGATCAGCTCAGGCGTGGTGACCAGCACTTCGCCATCGCGCTCCGCCATCAGGAATTCGTTCTGGAAATCGAGCTTGAACGTGTGGCCACGCCAGTCCTCGACGCCGTCGAACCAGGCGCTGCCGCGCGCGAAACCGCCGATCGTGCGCCGGTCGATATCCTTGACGCGGCCGTGGAAGATCACCTTTGCGCCCAGCATCTCGACGATCGCATCGACCGGTTCGAGATGCGCAGCGCGCGCTTCGCGTAGAGTGAGGCCGAGATTGGCGCAGAGCGTCAGCGTGCCGCGCACCACCGCTTTCTTGGCGGTCTTGCCATCCATTGGATAGAAGGCGAGCAGCGCCGAGCCGCCCATCTCCACGGTCGCCGCGCGCGCCAGCCGCTCGGTCCAGGCATTGCTCACCGTCTCCAGTACGATCGAATTGCCCTTGTCGTCGCAAAGCACCATCGGGGTCGCCGACACGCCGTGCATGGTGAAGGTCACCATCTGCAGCTCGGGATAGGCGCGGCCCATGCCATCGCCATCGACCAGCGGCAGGCCGCTGGCGGCCGCCACCACGAAGGGCGTCGTGGAATTGACACCCCCCGCCTCGCCGCACAGCACGGCGTCGATCTTGCGGCCAAGCAGCTGTTCTAGTTGACGAAACGCGGTCATCAGTTCGTCGCCCTGCGGCAGCTTCTCCGTCATCACGGTCGGCGCGCCCATCATGCAGACGGGCACGACGAGCGCGTCGTCGGACAATTCCTCGATATCGATGATCTTGACCGGCCCGTGCTTGCGGATCGCCTGCTGGGCCATCAGCTTGCCGACATAGGGATCTCCGCCGCCGCCGGTGCCCATGATCGCGCCGCCGATGGCGATGTCTTCCATGTCCTCGGCATAGACCGTACGCAGGATTTTCATGGTCTGGTCCTTCTCAGAGCGGTTTGAAGGTGAGGTCGGGATAGCCGAAGGCGGCCGGGCCGACGATTTCGAGCGCGCGCGGCGTTTTCATCAGGTCGTGCACGGGCAGCCCGATGACCGCGACCCGCTGGCCATAGCGCAACATCTCGGTGGTGATCGGCTCGCCGGTCTCGAGTTCGAGATTCATGATCAGATCGGGCACCATGATCACTGCCTCGCCATCGACCCAGAGCACGAGGTTCTCGTTCTGGATGGCGATCTCGGCCTCCGATCCGGCCCAGTCACCGACGCCCGATATCTTCGCCGTGCCACGCGAAAAGCCGCCGACCAGGTTGCGCTCGATATCGGTGATCTTGCCGGTGAAGAACAGCTTGGCACCCGTCTCCTCGACAATCCGCTCGACGACATTCTGATGTTTTGCACGCGCACTAAGCACCGTATTACCGATGCTGATCGCCTGCGTGACCGTGCCGGGCACTGCCGTCTTGCGGATGAAATCACCCCGCATCGGGGCCACGGCAAAGCCCGCGCCCGCACCCATGCCGACGGAGACGTCGCGCGCGAAACGCTCCAGCCAGAACATATCGACCATGTCGCGGAACACCACGACATTGCCCTTGTCGTCGGCGATCGCAGCGGGTGACGGCTTGGCGCCATAGATGAAGAACGTCGTCATCTGCACCTCGGGAAACGCCCTCCCCATGCCGTCGCCATCGACCACCGGAAGGCCGGCGAGACCCGCCACGATGATCGGCTCCATGGAATTGGCGCCACCGATCTCGGCCGATATGACCGCCGACATCTTGACGCCCGCGGCCTCCTCGACCGCCATCATGGCGCGGTGGCATTCGCCACCTTCCTCGACCTTCTCGACCCCGACGACAGGCGCGCCGATACCGCCGCATTCGCCGACCCAGGCATCATCCGGCAGCGCTTCGAGTGGCATGATTTCGATCTTCGCGCCCTTGCGCAGAAGTTCGCGCGTACGCAGCATGCCGATATAGGGATTGCCGCCGCCGCCGGTTCCCAGCAGCGCCGCGCCGAGCGCCAGCGGCTGAAGATCGGCTTCTTCGAGTATCTTGAAATCACGCGGCATTTTTGGCTCCCGCGACATGAAGCTCACCCACGGCCTTGACCCGAACGCGCGTCGCATTACCCGGCAGGTAGGCGAGCGGCACATCCTCGACATCGACGATCTCGATGCTCTCACGTAGCGCTCCGGCAGCCACGGCGGCATCGATCGCGCGCGCCTTGGCATCATTGAGCGCCTGTTCGCGGCCGATCTCGGCCAGCGCATAGACACGGTCGATCTCGCCCGACACCTGGGCGATAGCTGCGCCCACGGCATTGGCAACGCCGAAATGGTTGGGCTTGATCACCTGCAATCCGCCGATGGGGCCGTTGACGAGGATCGAGCCGCCACCGACGACGATCACGGGCAGCGGATCGGGCGACAGCCGCGAGCGCTCGACGCAATCCTCCAGCATGGCGAGGATCTTGGCCTGCGTGCGATCGAGCAGATCCTTGTCGAGATGGCCGACCTTGCCCTTGTCGCCGAGATCAGCATTGCCGGCGGCGACCGTGACGTCGGTCGTCGTCAGCGTCGAGCCGCCGAAGATCAGTGCTTCGCTCTTGATCCGGTAACCGACCGATGTCGGGCCGACCTTGATGCCATCAGGGCCATCTATGACCAACGACCCACCACCGAGACCGATGGAGAAGACATCAGGCATGCGGAAATTGGTGCGCACGCCGCCGACTTCGACCGCAACCGTCGCCTGGCGCGGAAAGCCCTTCTGCAGCGAGCCGACGTCCGATGTCGTGCCGCCGATATCGACGACGATCGCATCATGCACGCCGGACAGGAACGCTGCGCCGCGCATGGAATTGGTCGGTCCGGAAGCGAAGGTCAGCACCGGGAATTGTTCGGCGAACGCCGCATCCATGAGCGTACCGTCGTTCTGGGTCAGGAAGAACCGCCCCCTGATGCCGGTCTCGGCAATGGCGTTGCGGAAGGCCTCGATGACATGCGCCGAGAGATCGCGCAGGCACGCATTCATGATCGCGGCATTCTCGCGTTCGAGCAGGCCGATGCGGCCGATCTCGCTCGAAAGGGTGATATGCGCGCCGGGTATCGCCTTGGCGAAGATCTCGCCCGCCCGCTTCTCGAATTCGTTCGAGACCGGTGAGAACACCGACGTGATGGCGATCGTGTTAATACCCCTGGACTGGATTTCCCCGGCGATACCGAGCAGTTCTTCTTCGTTGAGCGGCGAGATCACGCGGCCGTCAAATTCATTACCGCCATGGGCCAGCCAAGTGTGATTGCCGATCGCCTTTTTCAAATCCTCTGGCCAATCGACCATCGGCGGCAGCGAGGCCGTAGCCGGCAGGCCGAGTCGTACGGCGGCTGTCTGCGCAAGATCGCGCCGCTGCACCACCGCATTGGTGAAATGCGTCGTGCCGATCATCACCACGTCGATCGCGCTCGCATCCATCTTCGATTCCGCGAGCACGTCCTTGAGCGCGTTGACCACACCGGTCATCACATCCGGCGTGGTGGCGGATTTCACGCCGGCAATCACGTCGTTACCGTTCATCACGACGGCGTCGGTATTGGTGCCGCCGACGTCGATCCCAATTCTAATCATCCTGGTTGTTCCTCATTGAAACTATTCTTGGTATTCAACGCCCTGATTTCGATGAGCTTCTCGGCCGTTGGAATCTCACCATCGATCAGCGGAATCTTGGGGCGCATCGCTTCCTCCTCGGCCGAGATCACCGGCACCGAAGCGAGGAGCAGACGCGTGTAATCGTGCTGCGGGTTGACGAAGACATCAGCTGTCGGGCCGGTCTCGACGATCTTGCCGCGATAGAGGATTCCGACCCGGCCGGCGAAATTCCGCATCAGGCTGAGGTCGTGGGAAATGAACAGGAAGGTCAGGTCGAGTCTCCGGCCGAGATCGACCAGCAGGTCGATCACCCGCGCCTGCACCGATACGTCAAGCGCCGAGGTCGGCTCATCGAGCACCACCAGCTTCGGCGCCACGGCGAGTGCGCGGGCGATGGCCACGCGCTGCTTCTGTCCGCCTGAGAGCTCATGTGGGAACCTCTCTGCGAAATTCGCCGGCAGTTGCACCATTTCGAGCAGTTCGGAGATTCGCCGCGCGCGATCCTTGGCGGGGTGGCCATGGGCATCGAGCGGCACCGCAACGGACTGCCCCACGGTGCGGCGCGGATTGAGCGACGAGCCGGGATTCTGGAACACCATCTGCACCTTTTTGCCATGGGCGCGGCTGCCGAAGCTGCTGGCGATGCTCTCTCCGTCGATCAGGATTTCGCCAGATGTTGGCGTCTCCAGCCCCATGATCATCCGGGCGATGGTCGATTTACCCGAGCCGCTCTCACCGGCCAGGCCATAGACCGCGCCACGCTCGATCGAGAAGCTGACATCATCGACGGCGCGGACATCGCCCGTGTGGCGGCCGAACGCGTTGCGAATGGGGAAGAACTTGCTGAGGCTACGGATTTCCAGCATTGGTGCGCTCATGAGCCCACCTCCGCCCGGCCGAACTGCATGCCGCCCGTCAGGCGTGGCACCGCCGCTATGAGGTCGCGTGTATATTGGTCCTTCGGTGCTTCGAAGATCTGGCTCGTCGGCCCTTCCTCCACGACCACGCCCTTATTCATCACATAGACATGGTGCGAGGTTTCGCGCACGACACCGAGATTATGGGTGATCATCAGCAACGCCAAGCCCCGCGCCTCGACAAGATCCTTGAGCAGCTTCAGGATCTGCGCCTGTGTCGTTACATCGAGCGCCGTGCCCGGCTCGTCGGCGATCAGGAGCTTCGGCTCGCTCAGCAACGCCATGGCGATCAGGATGCGCTGGCGCATGCCTCCCGAAAGCTGGATCGGATAGGATTGCGTCACCCGCTCGGGGTCGCGCATGCGGACCTGTTCGAGCACCTCATGGACGCGAGCCATGCGCTCGCGCCGGCCGCGCCCACGGCCAAGCCGCTTGTCGGCATATTTCAGGATCGTGCCCATCTGGTCGCCGATGGTGAAGACCGGATTGAGCGAACTCATCGGATCCTGGAACACCATCGACATCGCCGTGCCACGCAGCTTCAGCCGCTCGGCACTCGGCATGGTCAGCAGGTCCGCGCCATCGTAGAGGATGCGGCCCGAGGTGATCCGCGCCGGCGGCTCGCGCAGCAGGCCCATGATCGCCTTCATGGTGACCGTCTTGCCCGAACCGCTCTCGCCGACCAGCGCCACCTGCGAATGGGCGGGCACGTCGAGCGACACAGTGTGCAGCACCTTGCTGGTGCGGCCATAGGTCGAGAATTCGACGGAGAGATCGCGAACGGAAAGCAGTGCCTCGCTCATCGGACCTCCTGCACATCGAAGAGGTCGCGCAAGCCATCGCCCAGCAGATTGAAGCCGAGCGCGATGAACAGGATGGCGAAACCCGGCAGGATCGATTCCCACCAATAATCCGGCAGGAAGGCCGAGCCCTGCGACACCATCGTGCCGAGATCAGGCGTCGGCGGCTGGATGCCGAGTCCGAGGAAGGAGAGCGAGGCACCGACCAGGATGACGAAACCGCAATCGAGCGACGTCTTGACCGCGATCGCCGAGACGCAATTGGGCAGGATCTCGCGAAAGAGGATGTGGAATTTCGACGCGCCCAGCGTTTCCGCCGCCTCGACGAATTCCTGGCCTCGCAGTTGCCGAGTAATCGAGTAGATCAGCCGCGTATGCCAGGTCCACCAGAGCGCGGCGATCGCCAGCATAGAGTTGATCAAATCGGGCGATAGCACGGCAGCCACCGCCAGCGCCATGACCAGCGGCGGAATGGCGAGCGCGATGTCGGTGAGGCGCATGATGATCGTTTCAGTCCAGCCACCGAAATAGCCGGCGAGCAGGCCGAGCACCGTTCCAACAGGTATCGCGGTTCCCAGCACGACCAACGCCAGCAGCAGCGAAATGCGTGCGCCAAAAATCACGCGGGTGAAGATATCGCGGCCAACATTGTCGGTGCCGAACCAGTATTCCCCCGATGGCGGCAGATGGCGCGCCCGGAAATTGACCACCGCGCCGACATGCTCCGGATAGGGCGTGATATAAGGCGCCAGGATCGCAGCGAGGATCGAGATGATGACGATGGCCGCGCCGATCACGGCGGTGGGATTGCGCGAGAACCGGTACCAGTTCTGGTAGGTGTTGGAGAGCCGCATGGGCTCGGTGGAAACGGTCTCGAATTCGGCCATCAGCGACGCCCCCGAATGCGGACACGCGGATCGACGAAGCCGACGAGCAGGTCGATGAGGAGGTTGACGACCACGAAGAAGACACCCGAGACGATGACGACGCCCATCACCGCATTGAGGTCTTTCTGCAAAATGGTGCGCACGCCATAAGCAGCCATACCGGGCCAGGCGAAGACCAGTTCGACCACGAAAGCATTACCGATCAGGGACGCGAATTCCAGGCCCGAGATTGTCAGCGGCGGCACGAAGGCAGGCCGCAGCATGTATTTGAATACCCTTAGCCGTTCAGGCACGCCGAAGGCGCGCGCCGCCTCGATATAATCCTGGCTCGAAACATCGATCATCGAGGCGCGGGTGATACGGGCTATCTGGCCCATGGTCGCGGCCGCCAGTGCGATCGACGGCAAAAGGAGATAACGCAACGACTCGCCAAACACATCCCAACGCCAGTGAAGGATCGAATCCACCGTCATCAGCCCGGTGATATCGGGCGAGAAGGCCATGTTGGGCGGCAGTCGTCCTGTCGTCGGCAGTATATGCAGCACATAACCTGCAAGAATCTGCAGCAGCAGCGCAAGAAAGAAGCTCGGCGTTACGGCGGATATGATGGCGACCAGCCGCACGGCATTGTCGGGCCATTTATCCTTCCAGCGCGCGGCGGCGACGCCGAGTGGTACGCCGATGACGAAGGCGATGGTGATCGTCGCCAACACCAGTTCGAAGGTCGCGGCGAATGTGTCCCTGATATCGTCGTTGACGGGCCGTTCGGTCAGCAGCGACTTGCCAAGATCACCTTGGACCAGCCCTGTGACGAACCTGCCATACTGCTCGTAAAGCGGACGGTCGAGGCCGAGCTTGCTGTTGAGATCAGCCACCTGTTCCTGTGTAGCACGCGGTCCCAGCGCCAGTCGTGCCGGATCGCCGGGCATGCCGCGCGCAATCGCGAAGATCACGATCGACAGGCCGACAAGGACCAGGATCGACCACAACACGCGCCGGGCAAGGAAGAGGAGAAATTCCAACTGCGCCACTCCATGTTGCGCGGAAAAGGTGGAAACGATGAGAAAAGGGCAGAGCGGGCCGGAGGTTGGCCCGAACCCGCGCTGCCAAGGCCAGCCCCTGGGAAATCGGGGCTGGGCCGGGGAACCGCTTACGGGCAGGTCCAGCTATAGCGCGTGAAGTCATAGTCGAAGGACTGCATCGGCACGGCGTTGAAGCCGGTCAGGCATTTGTCCATCGCATGCTGCACGTTCTGGGTCAGCAGGAAGACGTCGGACTGCATCTCGACGAGCTTCTTCTGCAGTTCCTTGTAGTATTCCGCCTGCTTGGCGACATCGCCGGTGGCGCGGGCGTCGTCGATCAGCTTGTCGATCGCGGGATCGTTGACCCATTCCATCGACATCCATGTCCCAGCCGACTTCGAGTGGTATTGGCTGTAGAACATCGAATCCGGCGACGGATAGGTCGGGCCGAAGAAGATCTGGTTGACCGCAGGCGTCGTCTCGACCTTGCCGGCAATTTCAGTGATCCTGTTCCACGGGTCAGCCTGCTGGGTGACCTTGAAGCCGATCTGTTCGAGATTGGCCTGCATCAACAGGCTGATTTCTTCCTCGAACTTGGTGCCTGCGACATAGCCGAGCGTGATATCGATCGGCTGGCCGGCATATTTGGATTTCGCGACTTCGGCCTTTGCTGCCTCGAGGTCGTATGTCGGCGCGGCGATGCTGGAGTCGTAGAACTCTGCAAAGGCCGGCGGCAGAGGCCCGTTCATGTCACCACCTGGGAAGATAACCTCCTTGATGGTCTTGTAGTCTGTGGCGAGTGCGATGGCGCGGCGGATATGCACGTCGTCGGTCGGCGCGACCTTCGAATTGAGCTTGAGATAAAAGGCTGTCGTCGTCGGCTCGGTCACGACGTTAAAACGCCCCATCGCTTCCAATGCCTTGTAGGTCTCGGGCGACTGATACTGGCTGGACATCGTCAACTCGCCGGAGGCGGCAAGCGAACGAACCGTTGCCTCGTCATTGGTGATGATCCAGCGCACTTCGTCGATCGGGCCTTTGCCGAAACCCTTGTAGTAGTCCGTGTCGCGGACAACAGTCATCTTGGCGCCGCGATCCCATTCCTTGAGCGTGTAGGCGCCGGCGCCGGCGACATTGGTCGCAAAATAGGCCTGGCCATCATCGGTGCCTTCATTGGCCTTGGCGACCTTGGAATTGACGATGAAGATTGCCGGAACCGCAGTCAGGAACGGCGAGAAGGTCTTGGAAAGCGTGAATTTGACCGTCTTGTCGTCGACCGCCGTCACCGAACCCGGCTTGAGGATATCCAGGAACAAGGTCGCCGGACCCTGGTTGATCCTAAGCAGGCGATCGACGGAATAGACGACGTCGGCAGCGGTCACCGGCGTGCCATCGGAGAACTTCGCGTCGGCGCGGATCTTGAAGGTCACTTCCCTGGCATCGTCCGATACGGTCCAGCTTTCCGCCAGTTCGGGTATCAGGCTGCCCTTGGAATCGACGCTGATCAGGCCGTCGTAGAGGTTCACGGCGGCCATGTAGTCGGTGTAGTCGGAAATCTTGGCCGGATCGATCGTGCCGAAGATCTGCACGGTGTTCATCGTGACGACGGTCTCGGCCTTGGCCGAGGTAAGGCCGGCACCGCCGGCAATAAGAGCCGCGACCGCGGTGGATGCGAAAATCCTGAGCTTGCTCATGCTGTCTCCCAGTTGAAAAACGAGTTCCCGGTGCGGCCGCATTGGCAGGGCCGTCATTGTGGATTGCCTGGATGGCTGCATCGCCCGTCCAAGTGCAGTTAGAATGCACAGCGTTTTGGCGCGTGACAACGCGATGAAAGTCTAGGTTTTTGCCTAAATAGTCTAGGTATTGCGATTTTCGCCGGATAGGTCGAGCTTGGCAGGCTAGTCTTGGCGGTGTCAGCCAACGATTCCCGCCGCGCGTGCGGTGCTGATCGCCTCCTGCCGCGTCCGGCAGCCGAGCTTGCGATAGACATTTCCGAGATGAAATTTCACCGTCGCCTCGCTGACTCCCAGCATGCCGGCGATCGACTTGTTGGCGGCACCTTCCGAGATCATCACCAGGATCTTGTTCTCCCGCCGCGACAGCTCGCTGCGGATGCCCGATGCGGTGCCGAGATGGCCACTGTCCCTGAGCTTGCGGATCACCTGCCGGGCCGACGACGAGGCGGACAGGAATTCGCTGATCCGCTTGTTGTCCATCAGTTCGGTGAGAAAGACCTTCTCCTCGGCGAGCGGCGCGATGGACCCGAGCCGGGCCGCATCCTCGAATATCCTGAGCAGCAGTGCCCGCGCCCGGGTAAGATCCTGGTGGCGCTTGTGGACATAGGCCAGCCAGATGCCGACGCCCATGCGTTGCCGGTCGGTGATGTTGAGATTGGCAAGCGCGTGCGCCAGCATCGGCTCCAGGCCGGGCAGGTCCGGCTGCTCATGCAGGATCTGCCGCAGCCAGACCAGCGACAGGCCGATATCGTCACGGTCCGACACATCCTCAAGCCGTCCGGGGTTGGCGAGAATCCAGGCGCGATCGATCGGCAGGGTCAGGCTTTTCAGGCGCGTCGCGGCTTCCGACCAGCGATTGGCGTTCTGCAGGATCACTGCCTCCCTTATGCTGACCATGGCCTGGAATTGGAGATTGGAAGTCTGGTAGACGCGCCAGCGGTCCAAAAAGCCACGCGCGGCCAGCAGCGAAAAATGCGTCGCCATGGCCTGGCTGCCATAGAGCAGCGTGAACTCCATCAGGCTCGGCCAGATTTCGCCATGCGAGAAATCGTCGATCTCGGTGTTGAGAAACCGCGCCAAGGGTTCCGCGCGGCCGCCTTCATATTCGATACAGGCCTCGAGCAGCATCTGCAGCCGCGCATCGTTCGGCGTCTCAAACGGCACCTCGTCGAGATATTTCGCCGCCCGGCCCGCATGTTTTCTGGCAGCCAGCGTGTCGCCCTTAATCAGCCCGATCATCGCCTGGTGCAGGCTGATGTAAAAGCAGAGCATCGGCGCTTTTGCGGCCTCGTAGTGATGCATCGCCCGCTGCGCGGCCTCCTCCGCCTCCGAGAACCTGCGTTGCCGGATGTAGAATTCCAGCACGGAATTGTACAAGCTGCCGCGAAAGAGATGCGCGTCGGAGGGGAACTCGGCGGCGAGGCTAAAAAGGCTCGTAAGTGTCTCCTCGGTGAAGCGATAGTCTTCGTAAATCAGCATGAGGAAACGGAATTCGCGGAACTCCCTGGAAAAGACCGAGCGAGGGCCGAAAACGGCATCGAGATCGTCGGCGAGATCGCCGAAGCGATCGATCAAAAGCCGTCGCGCCCTGGAAATATCGCCTCGCTTGCACGACTGGAGCGCGAGCGACAGAACCAGCAGCTCGCTTTGATGCGCATAGCTCGAAGGGAAACCGGCGAGCACCCGGTCGAAGGCCGCCGGGCCGTGGTAATAGATGAAGAACAGACCGCCCGCTCTGTTGAATTGCTGGTAGGCATTGTCCATGAACCCGGCATCTTGGAAGGTCGTGATCGCATCGACCACCCGGCCATGCGCGGCATAGGCCTCCGCGATCGCCTTGGCGCCCGCCGGTGTGGTGATGCGCTTTCCGATCGATGAGCGGATCGCCTGTTCGAGATCGGCCGCCCAGGTCCGGACATTCAGTTCGAGTCGCTGGCCCGCATCCGGCAGGGCGAAGGGCAGCAGGCGGCTTTCCTGCCTCGCCGGCACATTGCCGCCCGCCAACAGGTGACGAAGATCGACAAGTTCCTCCGGGGAGATGTGGTCGAGCAATTCATGCTCGATGAATTCCGCCATATCGGTGATCCGGCCGGCATTGAATGCAGCAAGCGGCCAGCCGCCGGAACGGTGGAGGATCTCGGATGCGCCGACCTCTCCGAAAGCAGCGGCGGCTTCGTCCTCGTCCAGCAGCAATTCCTGGGCCCCGATCCGCGCACCGAAGCCGTAGGCGAAGGCGCGGGTCATGCCGGCAAGTTCGACGCCGGGACGCTTCGCAACAATGAGGCGTCCTTCGCCGGAAAACAGATTCTCAGGCAGAGGCGCAGGATTGCCGTAGGGTGGAATATCCCACAACGCCAGCGCCTGGCCAAGCACGGGCGGCAAGTGCGAGATATGCACGACGCTCCCCGTGGTCTCGGCGATCTGCCGCAGCAACACCGACTTGCCCATGCCGGCCGGGGCTTCGAGTACGATCAAAGGCTCCGGTTGCGCCAGCATGCGCACGATCAATCTCTCGCGAAAAAACCAGGTCGCTTGCGTCACGATACGGGCGGCTCCTCGGCATGGTCATTCCAGCGCCACTCTGCAAAATTTTAGTCATACTAAAATTCCGTTTGACAAATGGGCAAACTGGAGTTTCTTTGAAGTAATACTAAAAAACCAAGGGACGCAATGTGGATGCCGAAGTGTTAGCCGAGCCTCGCGCCGATGCGCCGGCCATCGAACTGGGACAGCACCTGCGCAAGCGGCGCAAGGAGCTGAAGCTCACGCTTCAGGAAGTTGCCGACGGAGCGGGCTTCTCTGTCGGCTTCATCTCCCAGATCGAGCGCGGCATCACGGTACCATCCCTCGTGTCGCTCATATCCGTTTGCCGCGTATTGAAGACCGATATCGGCGCGTTTTTCAAGCAACCAAAATCTGAAACGCCCGTCACCCGCCACCAGAACCGACAGGTCTATGGCCCCGGCGGCACATCGGCAAACGTCGTCACCTATGAGCGCCTTTCCGCCTCCTTTCCCGGCAATGTGCTGCGAAGCACACTGATGCATGAACCGCCGGGTTTTCGCAGCGAACCGATGTCGCATGAGGGTGAAGAGATGTTCTTCATCGTCGAGGGTGCGCTGACGATAGAGCTCGACGGCGAGACGATGATCCTCGAGGCCGGCGACACCGCGCATTTTCCATCCACCCGCACCCATGTGACGTGGAACCACACGGCCAGCCCGACCACCGTGCTGCACACCTGCACCATGGATGTGTTCGGCGACGGCGAACCGTCGGGCGATCCCAATACCAGCCTGGTCGTCACCAGGGCGGTCAACCGGCGCTCGGCGCCAAAAGAACTCAAAATAAGCAAGGGGAAATCAAAATGAGGACCAGCATAGGAATGCTCGCAGCGGCCCTGCTCACGGCCGCCTCCATCCACAGCTATGCCGCGGCGGAAACCGTTCTTCGCCTCGACGAAGTGGCCGTCGGCGAACTCGACCCGGCCAAGGCATCCGACAATGCCGACTCGATCCTGATGTTCAACATCTATGATGCGCTCGTCATCCCCAAGCAGGGCCAGCCGGGCTATGATCCGCATGTAGCGGAGAGCTGGGAGACCGACGGCAAGACATTCACCTTCAAATTGCGCGGCGAAGTGAAGTTCCAGAGCGGCAATGCGCTCACTGCCGAGGACGTGGTGTTCTCGCTCGATCGCATGAAGGCACTCGGCCAGGGCATGTCCTACCTCTTCACCAATGTGGAGAAGGCCGAGGCCGTTGATGCCACGACCGTGAAATTCACCCTCAAGGATCCCTATTCGCCCTTCGTCTCGGCGCTGACCCGCCTGCCGATCATCGACAAGAAGCTGGTGATGGAAAATCTCGCTGCCGGCGACGGCGAGATGAAGGACTGGGGCCAGGCCTATCTCTCCACCCATGGCGCGGGCACCGGCGCCTACAAGGTCGTCTCGCACAATCCGCAGGAAGAGACCGTGATGGCCAAGAACGCGGCCTATTTCGTGCCGATCAATGCCAAGGCGCCCGATACTGTTCGCTTCCGCTATGGCCTCGAAGCCGCCACCGTCCGCACCCTGATCGCCCAGGGCGAGCACGACATCTCCTCGCAATGGATGCCGCCGGAAGTGCTGAAATCGCTGGCGGCCGAGGGCGCGCAACTGTTCACCGAAAAGGGCGTCGCGGAATTCTACATCAAAATCAACACCGCCAAGCCACCCTTCGATGATGTCGAGTGCCGCCAGGCGATCTCCTATGCCTTCGACTATGATTCCGGCATCAAGATGGTGGCCGTCTCCGACACGGTTTCCCAGGGCAGCCCCTCCACGGGCGCACTGCCGGTCGGCCTTCTCGGCTCGCTTCCCTCCGACCAGAGCTACAAGCGCGATCTCGACAAGGCCAAGGAACATCTGGCCAAGTGCAAGTACAAGGCCGAAGATCTGAACATTGAGATTTCCTGGATCGGCGAAGTGCCGCTGGAAGAACGTTTCGCGCTGCTGATGCAGGCCAATTTCGCCGAAATCGGCATCAAATCCGAGGTCCGCAAGGTGCCATGGGCGCTGTTCACCGAACAGGTCACCAAGCCTGAAAACACGCCGAATATCAGCCAGGTGTTCGTCAACACCGTGACGGGTGATCCCGATACGCTGCTTTACGGCATGTATCATTCCAAGTCCGCCGGTACATGGATGTCGCCGGAATACCTGAAGGACGCTGAGGTCGATGCACTGCTCGACAAGGGCCGCGTCGCACCGGAGGCCGAGCGAGCCAAGATCTACGAGGAGGTCAACCAGCGCCTCAAGGACCTCGCGCCGTCGATCTTCGCCCAGGACCAGACGGCTGTGTATGCCGCCAGCAAGCGGGTATCGGCGCCTGCGCTGACCGATCCGGCGAAGGCCTTCGCCCTCGGCGCCTTCGGATTCAATTTCCGCCTGATGGAGATGAATGAGTAGTCGAGCTCACCCCTCACCAAGCGCGTCCATGCGATCGGCTGACGACTCTCGCGGACTTGCTATCCTCTCCCACAAGGGGAGAGGTAAAGCTGAGGCCTACCTCTCCCCTTGTGGGAGAGGATAGTTCATCCCCAAGAGGCGCAGCCGATTGGT
This sequence comes from Rhizobium sp. TH2, assembly GCF_024707525.1. Taxonomy (NCBI): domain Bacteria; kingdom Pseudomonadati; phylum Pseudomonadota; class Alphaproteobacteria; order Hyphomicrobiales; family Rhizobiaceae; genus Rhizobium; species Rhizobium sp. TH2. The sequence continues at coordinate 4,605,233 of NZ_CP062231.1, forward strand.
TGGATGAACTTGGTGAGGGGTAAGCCTTCGCCAAAACCTGAAATTGAGAACGAAAGAACCTTGAGATGCCGCCTCTTGTCCGCCTTCTCGCGAAGCGGCTCGGAACATCGCTGATCGTGCTGATCGGCGTATCCCTGCTGATCTTCGCCATCGCCCGGGTCATTCCCGGCGATCCGGCGCGCATTGCGCTCGGGCCGAATGCCACAGCGGACGCGGTGGCGGCGCTCCGCGACCGACTGCATCTCAACGACAATTTCTTCACCCAGTATGCCTATTTCCTCGGTGACCTGTTTCGTGGCGATCTCGGCATCTCGCTCTACACCAACCGACCAGTGACGACAGATATCATCCAGTTCCTGCCGGCGACGATGGAACTGGTGATTGTCTCGGGCATCATGATGGTGGCGCTTGGCCTGCCGCTCGGCGTACTCTCCGCACGCTATCGAGGCACGTGGATCGATCACGTCATCCGGCTCGTCACCCTGCTCGGCGTCTCCGCCCCCGGCTTCGTCTGGGCCGTCATCCTGATGCTGGTCTTCGCCTATTATATCCGCATCTTCCCCATCGCTGGCCGTATTTCGGATACCTACACGATCCAGACCGTCACCGGCTTCCTGATGATAGACACGCTGATCGCTGGCAACTTAAAGGCCTTCGGCAATGCCGCATGGCACATCGTGCTGCCGGCTTTCGCGCTGGCGCTTTCCGGCATCGGCCAGGCCGCGCGGCTGGTGCGCTCCAACATGGTCGAGACCTATGACAAGCCCTATATCGAAATGGCCGAGGCCTATGGCTTTCCAGCCAAACGCATCGCCAACCGCTATGCCTTCCGGCCGTCGCTCATCCCGTCGCTGACGATCATCGGGCTCGATTTCGCCGCCATGCTCGGCAATGCATTCCTCATCGAGGCGGTCTATGCATGGCCGGGACTATCGCGCTACGGCGTCGCCGTCATCCTGCGCAAGGATCTCAACGCCATCGTCGGCACCGTCCTGATCATCTCGGCCATGTTCCTGATCGTCAACATCATCGTCGATCTCATGGTCTCGATCATCAATCCCCGCATCCGACTGTCGCAGAGGGCCTCGTGATGAAGACGCTGGCCATTCTCACCCGTAATCCGCTATCGCTGATCGGCCTAGTCCTTGTGGGGATCGTGGTGCTTTCGGCGCTGCTGGCGGATTTCATCACGCCATTTCCGGAGCATGTCGGATCGGTGGTCGATTTCACCAATTTCAACAAGCCGCCGCAATGGCCGAACATCTTCGGCACCGACCTCGTCGGCCGCGACCTCTTCACCCGGGTGATCTACGCCTACCGCATCTCGCTGATCCTCGGCGTCGTGGTGCTGGCGCTCGCGGTTCCGGTCGGCGTCGCGATCGGTCTGCTGGCCGGCTATCTCGGCGGCTGGACCGAATATCTGCTGATGCGGCTGACCGACGTCTTCCTGTCGATCCCGCCGCTGGTGCTCGCCATGTCGATGATGGGACTGCTCGCGCCGACACTGACCAACGGGATGATCGCCGTCACCGTCATGTGGTGGCCGTGGTACACGCGGCTGGTCTACAACATCGCCCGCTCCGAGAAGGAGGAGGGCTATGTACTGGCCGCCGAGGTGATCGGTGCATCGAAGACCCACATCATGTTCCGCGAAATCCTGCCGAACTGCATTCCATCCATCGTCACCAAGATGACGCTGGATTTCGGCTTCGTCATCCTCATCGCCTCGTCACTCAGCTTCCTCGGCCTCGGCGTGCAACCGCCGACGCCCGATCTCGGCTCCATGGTCGCGGAAGGCGCCAAATATCTCCCCGACAGCTGGTGGCTGACAGTCTTCCCCGGCGTCGCCATCCTCGTTGCCGTTTTCGGCTTCAACCTGATCGGCGATGCTTTGCGGGAGATCCTGGGGATCGACCAATGACCGCACCCACGCTCAGGATCGACAACCTCAAACTCGGCTTCAAGACCTTTGACGGCGTGTCCGAAGTGCTGCACGGCATCTCACTGCATGTCCGCAAGGGCGAGCGCGTGGCGCTGGTCGGTGAATCCGGCTCGGGCAAATCGGTCACCGCCCGCATCGTGCTCGGCATGCTGCAGGCGCTGAAGACCGCCCGGATATCGGGCGCCGTCGAATTCGAAGGCAACGATCTCGAACGGATGGACCCCAAGGCCCGGCACGCTCTTCGCGGCACGCGGATGTCGATGATCTTCCAGGATCCGACCTCCTCGCTTAACCCCGTCTATCCGATCTTCACCCAGTTCAAGGAAGTGCTCGCCCGGGCAAAACTCGGCATCACCGATGCCGACGCTCGTTCGACGGCCGCTGCGGCGCTGAGAGACGTCTCGATAACCGAGCCGGACCGGGTGCTCGATTCCTACGCCTTCCAGCTCTCCGGCGGCATGAACCAGCGTGTCATGATCGCAATGGCCTTGGTCAACAATCCGGCACTGCTGCTCGCGGACGAGCCCGGCACCGCGCTGGATGTGACCGTACAGGCCCAGACACTGAAGCTGATGTCGGAGCTTGTCGAAAAACACCACACGTCGGTTCTGTTCATCTCGCACAATCTCGGCGTCGTGCGCGAATTCGCCGACCGCGTCTATGTCATCTACAAGGGAAACATCGTCGAGCAGGGATCGACCGAAGCCCTGTTTTCCGATCCCCGGCATCCCTACACCCGCGCACTGCTCGCGGCCGTGCCGCGTATCACCGGCGGCGGCATCCCCGATATCGATGACGATTCCAAGCGCTTCACCGAGCCGCTGGTCGCGCATCCCGGCTTCAGCGAAAGGGAGCTGCTGGCATGAGCAAGCTTCTCTCGGTGTCCAATGTCTTCAAGGAATTTTCGGTCAACGGCGCCAAGGTGCAAGCGCTCGACAATGTTTCCTTCGATGTCGAACAGGGCGAGTGCCTGGCCATCGTCGGCGAGTCCGGTTCCGGCAAATCCACCATCGCCAACATCATTCTCGGAATCTATCCCGCGACCTCCGGCAGCCTGATCTTCAAGGGCGATGAACTTCCCGCGACTCGCGCCAAGGAGCATCGCCGCGCCATCCAGCTCGTGCAGCAGAACCCGCTCTCGTCGCTCAATCCCCGCCGTTCGATCGGCGCCTCGCTGCGTCTCGCGCTTGATGTCCACGACATCGGCGACAGAGCCAGCCGCGCCGAACTCACCGGGGAACTACTGGCTGAGGTCGGCCTGCCGCCCGAATTCCGCACCCGTTCACCGTCCTCCCTTTCCGGCGGACAGCGCCAGCGCGTGGCGATTGCCCGCGCGCTGGCGTGCCAATCCGAGCTTGTGGTGCTCGACGAGCCGACCTCGGCGCTTGATGTGCTGGTCCAGGCCCGGGTACTCAAGCTGCTCAATGATCTCAAGGACCGGCGCGGCCTGACCTATATCTTCATCACGCATGACCTGTCGGTCGTGCGCAGTATCGCCAACCGCGTCGCGGTCTTCGAGCGTGGCAAGCTTGTCGAACTGGGCGTCACCGAAGCGATCTTCACCAATCCCCAACACGCCTATACGCGCCGGCTGATCGGCGCAGTCCCCGTCGTCAGCCGCGAGGAAGCGGCGTTGCGCGACAACATCATCATGGAGAATGGAAATGCCTGATTACCAGCACATGATGCTGCACGAAAAAATGAAGGAGCATGCGTGACATGAGCGGCAAAACCATCCGCGTCGCCACCGATGTCGGCGGCACATTCACCGATCTGGTCTGCTTCGAGACCGACCACGCGACCGGCGAGCAGCGTATCACGACCGCGAAATCCGACACGACACCGCCGAACTTCGAAGAAGGCGTGCTCAACGTGCTGGAGAAGGGCGGCGTCGATCCCAAGACGATCGATTTCCTCGCGCACGGGACGACCGTCGTGATCAATGCGCTGACCGAGCGCAAGGGCGTCAAGGTCGGCCTGATCACCACCGAAGGTTTTCGCGACACGCTGGAAATCGCCCGCGGCAACCGCCCGGATTTCTTCAACCTGCACTACGAAAAGCCCGTCCCCTTCGTGCCGCGCTACCTGCGCCACGAACTGCCAGGCCGGATGAACTATCACGGCCAGGAAATGCGGCCGCTCGATCTTTCCGGCCTGCCCGCCATTCTCGATATCTTCCGCGCCGACGGCGTGAAGGCCGTCGCCATCTCGTTCCTGCATTCCTACGCCAATCCCGCCCACGAACAGGCAACGCTGGCCGAAGTGCAACGGCTGTGGCCCGAGGTCGCGGTCGTCTCCTCCCACCAGATCACTCGGGAATGGCGCGAATACGAGCGCACCAACACCGCCGTCATGTCCGCCTATGTGCAACCGGCGGCCCAGCGCTACCTCACCCGTCTCAACGACGGCCTGACCGCCAAGGGCTTCGACGGCAACCTCTTCATCATGCAATCGAACTGCGGCGTGGATTCGCTCGGTTCGGTATCGCGCATCCCCATCACCATGGTCGAATCCGGTCCGGCCTCGGGATTCTGGGGCGCGGCCGAACTCGGCAAGCTGATCGGCGAGCACAATGTACTGGCGCTCGATATCGGTGGCACGACGGCGAAATGCTCGCTGATCGAGAACGGCGCGGTCAAGATCATGACCGACTACTGGATCGAGCGCGACCGCAATTCCGCCGGCTACCCGATCATGGTGCCGGTCGTCGATCTCGTCGAGATCGGCAACGGCGGCGGCTCGATCGCCTGGGTCGACGATTTCGGCAAGCTTCATGTCGGCCCGCAATCGGCCGGCGCCATGCCCGGCCCGGCCGCCTATGGACGCGGTGGAACCAAGGCCACGACGACGGACGCCAATCTCTGGCTCGGCCGCATCAACCGCGATTATTTCTGCGGCGGCGCCATCGATGCCGACATGGTTTCGGCCGAAGCCGCTTTGAAGGAAGTCGGCGATAAGCTCGGCACCGATGCGGACGACATCGCGCGCGGCATCATCCGCATCGCCAACAACAACATGGTCAATGCGCTGAAGCTGGTGTCGCTCAATCGCGGCTTCGACCCGCGCGACTTCACGCTGGTTGCATTCGGCGGCGGCGGCGGCATGCATGCGGCAGCCTTGGGCGTCGAACTCGGCGTGAAGAAGGTGGTCATTCCTGCCGGCGCCTCGGTGTTCTCGGCCTGGGGCATGATGATGTCGGACCTGCGCCGCGATTATTTCGTCACCAAGCTCGCCGACCTCAAGACCGGCGCCGGCGCGGTAATCGAAGGCGTGTTTGCCGAGGCTGAGGCACTGGCGGCGAGCCAGTTCGGCGAGGAGGACATCGATCGATCGAAGATCAAGTTCCTGCGCTATGGCAAGTTCCGCTACCAGAACCAGGAGCACACGACCGAGGTTTTGGTCGAGGGTACGATCACCGATGCACGGTTGAGCCAGATCGAAGCCGATTTCCACGAAACCTATGAGCGCGAATACACCTATCGCCTCAAGGCGCCGGTCGAACTGGTCGGCATCCACCTCGTCGCCTCCGCAGAGGTCGGCAAGCTGACGATGAAGGAAAAGCCGCTCGGAAACGCCGAACCGTCACCAGCGGCCAAAGGCGAGCGCAAGGTGGATTACGCGCTCGAAGGCATCCACTCGGCGGTCATCTATGACGGCGACAAGCTTCAGCCCGGCATGCGCCTGACCGGCCCCGCCGTGATTGAGGATTCCGGCACGACCGTGGTCATCCATCCCGGCAACCGCGTCGAGGTCGATGCCTTCGGCAACATTCATATCAACCTGCAGGGAGCGTGACATGACGACCGAGACCCACGACCCTATCACGCTGGAAATCATCCAGAATTCGCTTCAGGCCACGGCCGACGAAATGTTCGCCGCGACGCGCAAGACGGCGATGAGCTCGATCATCTACGAAGTGCTCGACATGGGCACGGGCATCACTGACGCCAAAGGCCAACTCGCCTCGTCGGGTGCCGGAATTCCCGGCTTCATCGGCGTGCTCGACAAATCCGTGTCCTTCCTGCTGTCGAAATTCAAGCCGGAGGACATCGAGCCCGGCGACGTCTTCATCACCAACGACCCATATTACGGCGGCGTCACCCATCTCAACGACCTCGTCGTCTGCATGCCGGTCTTTGCCGATGGCAGGGTGATCGCCTGGACCGCCAATATCGCGCATAATTCCGATGTCGGCGGCAAGTCGCCAGGTTCGCTCTCCGCTGACGCCACCGAGATTTTCCAGGAAGGCCTGCGCCTGCCGGCGATCAAGATGATCTCAAAGGGCGAACCGATCCCCGGCATATTTGACATCATCACCGTCAATTCCCGCATGCCCGATTTCCTCGAAGGCGACCTCTGGGCCGCCATCGCTGCCGTGCGCATCGGTGCCAGGCGGCTGACCGAACTCGCCACCAAATACGGCATTTCGACCTTCGAGCATGCGATGGCGAACTTCATGGACCATGGCGAGAAGATCGCGCTGGCCGAACTCGCCAAGCTGCCGCACGGCACGTTCGAACTGACCGAGGAACAGGACGACGGCCGCTTCTTCAACGTCAAGGTGACGATCTCGGCTACCGAATTCGTCATCGACCTGCGCGACAACCCGGTGCAGGATTTCGGTCCGTCCAACGCCGGCTACGACGACACGCTGGTCAGCATGCAGGTTATCTTCAAGGCGTTGACCGACTCCACTTCGCCCGCCAATGCAGGCTCGTTCCGTCCGCTCAAAGTGCTGACCACCGAAGGCACGACCTTCCATGCCAGCGAGCCCGCCGCTGTCGGCTTTTATTATGAGATCGGCATCCGGGGCTACGACCTGGTCTGGCGTTGCCTCGCGCCGCACATGCCGGACAAGCTGCCAGCCGGCCATTTCTCCTCGATCGCCGGCACCTTCATCGGCGGCATCCACCCCGATACCGGCCGCCAATACACAATCATCGAGCCGCAGATCGGCGGATGGGGCGCGTCCCCCGGTCGGGATGGCAACCACGCGATCTTCTCGGCGGTCCACGGCGAGACCTACAATTGCCCGGCGGAAATCTCCGAGGCGCGCAACGGCCTGTTCGTCGATCGCATGGAGCTATCGACCGAACCGGGCGGCGAAGGCGAATTCTCCGGCGGCCACGGCATCAGGCTCGACTATCGCATCCGCCGCGACAATTCCTTCCTGACGCTCGGCTACACCCGCTCGCGCATCCTGCCCTGGTCGCTCGATGGCGGCAATGAGGGCTCGGCCAACTACATCCTCGTCATGCGCACCGATGGCACAAGCGAGCGCTATGCCTTCGGCTCCGGCATCCGCGTCGATGCCGACGACGTCATCCGCATCATCACCGGCGCCGGCGGCGGCATCGGCGACCCGAAGGCACGCGACCCGGCGAAGGTGGCGGATGATATCAAGAATGGCTTCATCACACCCGAGCGCGCGGCGGAAGTTCACGGCTATAAGGCCGCATAAAAATAACAAGGCCCCGCCCCAACCCCTCCCCACAAGGGGGAGGGGCTTAACGCTCGGATTCGTCCGTGCCCAATGCACAGTTTCGGGTGAGTTGGGCGAAGGCAGTGCGGCTAGGTTAGCCCCTCCCCCTTGTGGGGAGGGGTTGGGGCGGGGCCTTTCTTCATAATCAACACACACTAAAGGGAGAAAACATGTCCGAACAAACCACCAAACGCCTCGCGGCACTGCGCGAGAAAATGTCCGCCACCGGCACCGGTCTGATAGCCATCGGCCCCGGCTCGCATATGGATTGGGTTCTGGGCTTCCACCCGCATCCCGACGAGCGGCCCTGCCTGCTGCTGATCGCGCCTGACAAGGAAGCCTTCCTGATGCCGGTGCTGAATGCCGAGGGCAGCCGTGAATTCACCGATATCGAATTCTTCAACTGGGGCGATGCCGATGGTCCAGCCGAGGCACTGAATCAGACGCTCGCCGCCATCGGTGCGACGGCCCCCGGCAAGGTGGCGCTCGACGAGACGATGCGGGCCGATTTCGCGCTGCTGCTGATCGATGCCCTGCCGGCCGACACCGAACGCACCTTCACACCGGAAACGCTCGGCGCGCTCCGCATGCGCAAGGACAGCGCCGAATACAAGAAGCTCAAGATGAATGCCGGCATCGCCGACCGTGCCATCCAGACGGCCTTCTCCAAGGTCAGGCCGGGTATGACCGAGACCGAACTTGCCGCCGAGATCCGCGCGCACTTCTCCTCGGAAGGCGCCTCGCCGCAGTTCTGGATCGTCGGCGCCGGCGGCAATGGCGCATTCCCGCATCATTCCGCGAGCGAGCGCGTGATCCAGGAAGGCGACGCCATCGTCATCGATATCGGCGGCCGCAAGCAGGGCTTTCCCTCGGACATCACCCGCATGGCCGTGGTCGGCCAGCCGCCCGAGGGCTATGGCCAGATCCACTCGATCGTCGAAAAGGCCGTGCAGGCGGCATTGAAAGCCGCCAAGCCCGGCGTGCCGGCAAAGGAGGTCGATGCGGCCGCGCGTGGTGTCATCGCCGATGCCGGCTATGGCGAATATTTCGTCCACCGCACTGGCCACGGCATGGGCATCGACGGCCACGAGCCGCCCTACATCACCGCGACGTCGGACACGGTTCTGGAAGAAGGCATGGTCTTCTCGATCGAACCTGGAATCTACCTGCCCGGCCGGTTCGGCATCCGGTTGGAGGACATCATCATCCTGCGCGAGGACGGCCCGGAAATCCTGTCGTCCCTGCCCCGCGACGTCCATGTCGTGAGGCTCTGAGATATCAGCGGATCACATGCGGTTCGAAGCGGGGAAACAGGCTCGCGTCGAACGGCTTCTCCAGCGCGACGAGGTTGCGCTGGAGGCTTGAAGCCTTGGCAGTGCCGAGCAACACTGACGCGACGACCGGCTCCTGAAACGGAAAATGCAACGCCGCCGATGCGAGATCCGTGCCTGCGTCCTTGGCGATCTTCTCCATCGCGGCGACCTTGGCGCGCACATCGGGCTTGGCCTCCATGTAGTCGAAGGTCGCACCCTCGACTGGTCCAGTGGCGAGAATGCCTGAGTTGAACACCCCGCCGATGACGAAGGACGTGCCGCGCTTGCGGCAGAGCGGAAGCAGTTCCGCCTCGGCGCCGCGGTCGAGCAGCGTATAGCGCCCGGCCATCAGGATCACATCGAGATGGGTGTCGGACATGATATCCATGATCACCGGCACTTCGTTGACACCGAGGCCCCAGCCCTTGATGACGCCAGCCGATTTCAGGTCGTTGAGCTTGCGGATACCGGATTCGCGGAAGGCCCTGAGATGACGCTCGTTGTCGCCGGGCGCATGGGTATAAGGCCCGATGTCATGCACGAAGACAATGTCGAACCGGTCCATGCCGAGCCGCTTGGAACTCACCTCAAGGCTTTTCTCAATACCTGCGCCCGAATAGTCGCAATGCTGGATGACGGGATGCGCTCCGACGAAACCATAATCGCCACCCTTGCCCTCGGGCACGCCGATATGAAGCCGGCCCACCTTGGTGGAAATCACGTAGCCGGATTTGTCCTTCAGGAACCGCCCTACTCGTTCTTCCGCCAAACCCGCGCCATAATGCGGCGCGGTGTCGAAGTATCGGACACCGGAATCCCATGCCGCCTGCAACACGGCCTGCGCGCTTTCCTCATCGACCGCGCGGTAGAGCCCCGCGACCGGCGCCGTGCCGAAGCCGATCTCGGTGACGTGAACACCGGTCTTGCCAATTTCCCTCGTCTTCATGCGTGTCTTCCCTATCGGATGCGTTGCCCGTCAGCGGAGAAATACCGGGCATTGGCGGGATCGAAAGTCAAGCGCAATGTCTCGCCGGGCTTCATCTGCGTACGGCGCTTTTCCGCCACCACCGTCTCCTCGGTCGCGAGCCTTGCGTGCACATAGGCCGTCGATCCAAGCTGCTCAATCACATCCGCCGTCGCGGGCAGTTCGATGCCTTGTGCCTCATCGAGGTGCTCCGGCCTTATGCCGATGCGGATATGCGAACCGGCCGGCGGCAGGGCCTTGAGGTCAGGCAGCGGAAGCTCGATACCGCCGAATGAAATCGCGTTAGCTCCAACCTTGCCCTCGAAGAAATTCATCCTCGGCGAACCGATAAAGCCCGCGACGAATTCGTTGTCCGGATCCTCGTAGAGATCGACCGGCGTACCGATCTGCTCGACTAGCCCAGCGCGCAGCACCACGATCCGGTCGGCCAGCGTCATGGCCTCGGTCTGGTCATGGGTAACATAGACGATCGTGTTTCCCAGCGTCTGGTGCAGCTTGGCGATCTCGACGCGGGTCTGCACGCGAAGCTCGGCATCGAGATTGGAGAGCGGCTCGTCGAACAGGAAGACATCGGGATTGCGCACGATTGCCCGGCCGATCGCCACGCGCTGGCGCTGTCCGCCGGAGAGTGCCGCCGGCTTGCGGTCGAGCAGCGTCGTGAGTTGCAATATGCCGGCGGCGCGGTTGATCTTCTCCTCGATCTCGGCCTTCGGCGCCTTGGCCATCCGCAGGCTGAAGCTCATATTCTCGGCCACCGTCATATGCGGATAGAGGGCGTAGGACTGGAACACCATCGCCACGCCGCGTTCCGACGGTTCGCGATCGTTCATTCTGGCATCGCCGATCAGCAGATCGCCGCCGGTGATTTCCTCGAGCCCCGCGATCATCCTGAGCAGCGTCGATTTTCCGCAGCCCGACGGGCCGACGAACACGGTGAACTCGCCCTTCTCGATCGCCATCGAGACGCCATGGATCACCTTGACGGCGCCATAGGTCTTGGAAACGTTGCGCATTTCGATCTGTGGCATGGTGCTAACCCTTGACGGCGCCGGTGGCGATACCGTTGACGATCCGCCGCTGGAAGATGATGTAGATGATGACGATGGGCGCGGCGGCAATGACGATGCCGGCCATCAGTAGCGGAATGTTGGTCGTGTATTCGCCCTTCAGCGCCGCGATACCGACCATCAGCGTTCGCTCCTTCTGCAGAACGAGCAGCGAGATCAGCACATCGTTCCAGCAATAGAGCGTGTTGAGAATGCCGAGCGTGATCAGCGCCGGCTTGCCGAGCGGCAGCATCACATGCCACCAGATCTGGATGAGCTTGGCGCCATCCATGCGCGCCGCCTCGACCAGTTCGCGCGGCAGGCCGGAATAGAACGCGGTCATCAGGTAGACGCAGAACGGCAGGAAGAACGCCGTGTAGGAAATGATCAAGCCGATGCGGGTGTTGATAAGGCCGAGAGTCACGATGGTACGGTAGAACGGCACCAGCACGACCTGGACCGGGATCATCAGCGAAGCCAGGATGACGATGAACAGCAGCTTGCGATAGGGAAACCGCAGCATCGCAAAGGCAAAGCCCGCGAGCGATGAAATGATCAAAAGCAGCGCCACGGCACCCGCCGTGGTCACCACGGAATTGAGGAAATATTCGCTCAGCCGCGACCGGGTCCAGGCATTGACGAAATTCTGAATTGTTGGGTCCGTGACGATAGAGAACCGGTTGAGGATATAGCCCTTGTCGGTCTTCAGCGCATTGTTGATCGCGAAATAGACCGGATAAAGGCAGGTCAGCGCCAGCAGCATCATGGGGACGGACAGTCCCCGCATCAGCCATTTTTCGCGTTTGCCTGAAATCGCCATGATGCCCTCAGAGGTTCGCGTTCTTGGACATGATGCGGATCTGGACATAGGCCAGCCCCGCCATCAGCGAGAAGAGCAGCATGGAGATCGCGGCGGCATAGCCCGGCCGGTTCATCTTGCCCTGTTCGAGCCAGATCAGGAACTCCGGCAGCGTGGTCGACGTGCCCGGCCCGCCTGCGGTCAGCACATAGATCAGGCCGAACATCGAGGTCAGCGCGCCGATCGTGGTCACCACGCCGACGAATTCGATGATCGGACGAAGCACCGGAATGATCACATGCCACCAGATCTGCATCGGCTTGGCGCCATCGAGCCGCGCCGCCTCGACCAGTTCCGTCGGCACGGTCGAAAGGCCCGCGAGGAAGATCAGCAGGCTCATGCCGAACGTCGACCAGAGCTGCACGGAAAACAACACGAACAGCGCCGTCGATCCCGAGCCCAGCCAGTCGACCGGCACCAGTCCAGCGGCCTTCAGCATGGCATTCAGGCTGCCATCGAAGCGTAGCACCATGTTGAAGATAGAGCCGATGATGACGGAGGAAAGCACGGCCGGGAAGAAATAGACCGCGCGGAAAAAACGGCCACCGGGCACACCCTGGTGGATCAGGATCGCCAGCAGCATGGGCAGCGCCACCCAGATCGGCAGGGTGGCGATCAGGATCAGCGTATTCTCGACGGAATCGCGGAAGGCATTGTCGCTGGCCAGCGCCACGTAATTGCCGAAGCCGACAAACTCGAGTTTCGTCATGCCGTCGGAATCGAAGAACGACAGCACGAAACCCCAGAACAGTGGAAAAATACGGAACATCGCCACCAGCAGCAAGGCAGGTGCAATGAACAAAAGTGCGATCCGTCTTTCAGCGGGGCTTCCCACGCGATACCATTCCTTCTTGATTAGGTCTACGACAGCCCCTCATCCGGCTGCCGCCACCTTCTCCCCGTTCTTGCGGGGAGAAGGGAATTGTGGTGCTGTCAGTGCCTCTAGCCTCCTTCTCCCCGCCTGCGGGGAGAAGGAGGCTAGAGGCAGATGAGGGGCACTATCCGCACAATCCTCGCGGTTACTTGTGTGCCTCGGCCTGGACCTCGTCCATGCGCTTGACGGCTTCGTCGACCGTGGTCTCGCCGTTGAGCAACAACTGGCTCAGGCGATGGATTTCCTCGAGTTCCTTGGCCGTGGCATTGGCGTGCGCCATCGGCGCACCCGAGGTCGCCATGATCTTGAGGATCTCGATCGCCGCCGGGCTCTTCACGCCCTTGGTATCGACCTTGGAGTTGGCGGCCACCGCGCCGGCGTCGTTGAAGAATATCTGCTCAAGTTCCGGCGAAGCAAGAACCTTGGCGAAGGCGACGGCGAGGTCGGCATTATCAGAGGCCTTGTTAATGCCGTAGCCGATGCCGCCCGCGAGCGGGAAATTCGGCTCGCCTTCCTTCTTGTCGGACGCGACCGTCGGCGACGGCATCGGGAAGACGCCATCGTTTTCGGCGCCGAGGAATTCATCGAACTGCTTCCAGTGGGCGACATCCGAGATCAGGCCGATCGTGTTGGCCGCCTCGCCGCGCATGAAGCCTTCATATTCGTCCATGAACTTGGCGGTGGAATTGGCGCCCTGCGGGAACCAGCCGTTCTTGTTGGCGTCGACCCAGCTCTGCAGGATCGCCTTGACCGGTTCGCTCGACCATTTCAACTTGCCAGAAGCAAATTCCGCATGCTGTTCGAGCGTCCACGACGTTGCCGCGATGGCCGAGAACCAGAACTCTATGCCAAAGCCTTCCTTGTTGCCCATGGCGAAGCAGGGCACGGCACCCTTGGCCTTGATCGCGTCGCAGACCTTGGTGAGTTCGGCCCAGGTCTTCGGCGGGTTCGCGGGATCGAGCCCGGCATCGGTGTAGAGCTTCTTGTTGTAATAGACGACGAAGCCCTGGATCGAGAGCGGGATCGCATAGACGCCATTGGCATCGGCGAACTCTTCCCAGCCAACGAGGTCGTCCTTGATATCGGTGACCTTGTCGTCGAGCTTGAGGAGCGCGCCGAAACGGGCCTTGGCCTGCGCGCCGCCATTCATCAGGAACATGTCGGGGCCGGCATTGGAGGACAGCGCGGTGCCGAGCAGCGTGTAATACTGGTCATGCGGCTGCATGACATAGTTGACCGTGGCGCCCGGATGGGCCGCTTCGAACACTTCCTTTGCCTTCTGGTAATAGGGAACACTGAGCGGGTCGCTCGACTTCCAGTCCCAGACGGTGATTTCCTGTGCCCAGGCCGAGGTGCCGGAGAGCAATGTGCCCAGCATCAGGGCGGCTTTCAGAGTCATGCGCATGTGGTTTCCTCCCATGGAAATGTGCCGGCGGCGACCGCCGGAATAGCGGCTTTCAGAATACGGGCAGTCTTGGATTATGCGGCGCCGCGCCAAGCGCGTCGCGGGCAAGAATAGAGGGTCGCGACCATTCTTCGCGCGCAGCCTCGCTCAGCACCAGGCCATGGCCGGGGCGATCAGGCGCATAGGCCCAGCCGTCCCGAATCTCGACCGACTGTTCCACGAGATGGTCGAAATTCTGGAACGAATATTCGAGCCACTCGACCTCGGGCAGCGCGCAGGCTGCATGGACACCGACCTCGAGAAACGTGTTGCCGAGGCAGACGGGTATCGCCTTTTCGGCTGCCAGCCAGCCGATCCGCATCACATCGGAAACCTGGCCGTGGACATTGATGATGTCGGCGCCCTCGGCCTCCAGCAGCAGGCGCTTGCCCGAGAGATCGAGATATTCGCCGGAATTGATCTGCGTGCGGCTGGTCGCCTCACGCAGCATCTTCAGGCCGGCGAAATCGCTCCGCAGGATCGGGTCCTCGACCCAGAGCAGGTTGAAACCCGCCTTCTGGATCGCCCCGATCTTGACCAGCGCTTCCTTCGAAGACCAGGCTTCGTTGGCATCAATCATGATCTTGGAATCGGCCGGCACGATTTTCTTCAGCAGCGCGAGGCGATTGAGGTCGCGTTCGAAGTCGGCATGGCCGACCTTGATCTTGAAGGCGTGGTAGCCAAGGCCTGCTGCATGCGAAAACAGCTTCTGAAAGTCGTCATCATTGAGATGGAAATCCAGTCCGCTTGCATAGGCTCGCACCTTGCCGCGCGTGGCCCCGAGTAATTTAAAGAGCGGCAGGCCAGCCTCCTTGGCGGCCAGATCCCAAAGCGCCACCTGCAGCGCCTCATGAAACGGCAGCGAGAACGGCCGCAGATTGCCGCCGCGCGGACGTGACACCCGGTGCACCAGCCCGATCGCCTTACGCCCTTCCAAACCGGCAAACACTTCCGAGGCAAAGACGCGCTCGATCTCGGCCTGATCAGGCAGCGAGGTGAAAAGCGTCTGGATAAAGCCGAGCCCCGATTGGCCGCTATCGGAGAGCAGTTCCAGTGCTGCTACGTTCACGTCATCGGCACGCACCTGGCTGTCGCCGATGACGCGGTCGCGGGCGAACTGGAAGCGGGTGATCCGGAAGGATTTGATCGTCATTTAAGCTGCACTTGATCTATTAATTTGTTGATCTGATCGATCAGATGCGCTATCTAATATGCCAGAAACGAGAGCAGTGCAAGTGGTCCGCAAGATAAAACTCGCCTCGGTCGATGATGACCCGATCCCGTCGCAGCGCATGAGCGACCTCGCTTATGAGCGCGTGCTCGAAGCCCTGTTCGAGCGAAAAGTCCAGGCAGGCTCTTTCGTCTCGCAAGGCGAACTATCTGAAATCGTTGAGGTTCCGGTGGCGCCACTGAGGGATGCGCTGCGCGTTCTTGAGGCGGAAGGCATCCTCACCATTCATCCGCGCTCGGGCATCCAGTTCGTCCGGCCGGGCTTCGAATTAACGCGGGCAACCTACCAGTTTCGCTTGATTCTGGAGCGTGCAGCTGTGCGTATATTTGCTGAAGAAGGCGATGAGGATTTGATCGTCGAGATGGGCCGCCGCCACAAGGATTTGATCGAAACGATCGCCTCGAACGGTCTGACCTCAGCTGACCTCCTCGAGATGGAAGAGCTCGAACGGCTGCTGCACAATGCCGTGATCGGCATCCTGCGCAACCCACTGATTGAAAGCAGCTACCGCCGCATGCACAATTATCTCCGGCTGCTCCGTCTCGACCGCAAGCTCACCGCCCCCATCGTGCTCCGGACATTGAAGGAACATGTCGAGATCGTCGAAGCCTGCCGGAAGCGCGATGCCGATCGCGCCGAAGCAGCACTCGACGCCCATTTCCAGGCGGCCATGCAGCGCAGTCTCGGCCTAATCTAGCCCTTCAGTTGGCTTCGCTGGCCTCGGCCCCGGCCGCCCGGCGCGTTACGACCACGAAGGCACCGATAAAGATCCCAGCCAGGATCAGCACGATTGTCGGCGCCGGCGCACTATCGATGAAGAACGAGAGATAAATGCCGGCCACCGAAGCGGCAACGGCGATCACGACCGACAGAATGAGCATCGTGCTGAACTGCCGCGTCAACAGAAAGGCGATCGCGCCGGGCGCGATCAGCATGGCGATGACGAGAATGATGCCCACCGCCTGCAAAGCCCCCACCACGGTCAATGAAATCAGGAAGAGTAGCCCGTAATGCAGCAGGCCGACCCGCAGGCCCACGGCCCGCGCCTGTGCGGGATCGAAAGCATGCAGCAGGAAATCCCGCCATTTGATGCCGATCACACCCGCCGTGACGAGAGCAATCGCGGCGGCCTGCGCGATATCGGCCCATTGCACGCCCAGCATGTCGCCGAACAGGATATGGTCGAGATGGACGTCGGACTGGATCTTGACATAGAGCACCAGCCCCAGGCCGAACATGCCGGAGAACACCACACCCATCACCGTATCCTGCTTGATACGGCTATTATCCTTGAGAAAGCCGGTGGCGACCGCACAGATCATGCCCGCCACGAAGGCGCCGATCGCATAGGGAAAGCCGACGATATAGGCGATGACCACGCCGGGAAATACGGCGTGGCTGATCGCGTCACCCAACAGCGACCAGCCCTTGAGCACGAGAAAGCACGACAGTAGTGCCGTGGGCACCGCGATCAGAACCGAGATGACCAGCGCATTAATCATGAACGGGAACTGGAAGGGCGAGAGCAGCGTATCGAGAATGGTCATTGGCCCGGCTCCAGCGCTTCGGCCGCACGGCGGCGTGCCGCCAGCATGCCGTGCTTGGGGGCGAAGAAGAAGGCGATGAGAAAAATCAGCGTCTGCAGCACGACGATAATGCCACCCGTGGCGCCATCGAGAAAATAACTGGCATAGGCGCCGATAGAACTCGTCAAGGTTCCGATCATCACGGCGATCACCAGCAGGCGCGGGAACCGATCGGTCAACAGGTAGGCGGTAGCGCCCGGCGTCACCACCATGCAGATCACCAGGAACGCGCCCACCGTCTGCAACGCCGCCACCGTCGAAGCCGCCAGCAATGCGAAGAACATCACCCGCAGCGCTGTCGGATTGAGGCCGATCGAACGTGCGTGGTTCTCATCGAAGAACGCCACCATCAGGTCCTTCCACTTGACCAATAGGATCGCCAGCGAGACGAATCCGATGATCGCGAGTTGCAGCGTATCCTCCGGCGTGATCGCCAGGATATTGCCGAGCACGATAGTCTGGATATTGACCGAGGTCGGCGACAGCGACACCATGAACAGCCCCAGCCCGAAGAAGGACGAGAAGATCAGGCCGATGATCGCGTCCTCCTTCAGCTTGGTGCGCTGGTTGAGGAACACCATCGCTGCTGCCGCCAAACCGCCGGCAAAGAACGCGCCGATGGAGAACGGCAGGCCGAGCATATAGGCGCCGGCAACGCCGGGAACGATCGAATGCGAAAGCGCGTCCCCGATCAATGACCAGCCCTTCAGCATCAGATAGCAGGAGAGAAACGCGCACACGCCGCCGACCAGCGCCGAAACCCACATGGCGTTGATCATGTAGTTGTAGCCGAAGGGCTCAAGCAGGACCTCCATCAGCCTTGATCCTCGGCCGTCTCCGCCTTTTCGCGTGGCACGGCCTTGCCGCCCTGGAGCACCAGCGGCCGTTCGTCATCGGTAAACAGGCCGAATGGATAGGGCGCCTCGCTATCGGCATGGCCGAGCACGAAATGGCGCAGCACGCCGCCAAAGGCGCTCTCGAGATTGGCCTGGGTGAAGACCTCGGAGGTCGGGCCATAGGCAAGCACAGTTCCCTTGACCAGCACCGTCCGGTCGCAGAATTCCGGCACACTGCCGAGATTGTGGGTGGAAACCAGCATCACGCGGCCCTCGTCGCGCAGCGCGCGCAGAAGCGCGATGATGGCATCCTCGGTCTTGACATCGACGCCTGTGAAAGGCTCGTCAAGCAGGATCACCCGCCCGTCCTGCGCCAGCGCACGGGCGAGGAAAACGCGCTTCCGCTGGCCGCCCGAGAGTTCGCCGATCTGGCGCTTGCGATAGTCGGTCATGCCGACGCGAGCGAGCGCCTTGTCGACCGCCTCGCGATCCGCGGCCTTGGCGATGCGCATTATCCCCATATGGCCGTAGCGGCCCATCATCACCACGTCTTCGACAAGAACGGGGAAGTTCCAGTCGACCTCCTCGGCCTGCGGCACATAGGCGACGAGGTTCTTTTTCAGAGCCTGCGCGACCGGCATGCCGAGCACGGAAATATCGCCCCTGGCGAGACGAACGAAACCCATGATCGATTTGAATATCGTCGATTTGCCCGAACCGTTGACGCCGACCAGCGCCGTGATCGTTCCGGTCGGAATCTCGAATGAAGCATCCTTGATCGCGGTCAGGCCATTGCGATACGTGACGGTCGCATGCCGGACGGCGAGACCTGACCCACTGTTGGAAGACGCGGCTGCAGAGGTCATGCTTGAGGCCATTTCATTCATTGCGACAGGCCCTCGGCCAGACCCTTCTGTATCGTATCGGAGGTCACGCGCAACAGATCGACATAGGTCGGCACCGGGCCGGCTTCATCGCTAAGGGAGTCGACATAAAGCACGCCGCCATAATGGACGCCGGTCTCGCGCGCGACTTGCTGCGCCGGCTTGTCGGACACGGTGCTCTCGCTGAAGACGGTGACGATGCCGTGTTCCCTGATCGCATCGATGACCTTGCGCACCTGCTGCGGCGTGCCCTGCTGGTCGGCATTGATCGGCCAGAGATAGAGTTCCTTCATCCCGAAATCACGGGCAAGATAGGTAAACGCACCTTCGCTGGAAACCAGCCAGCGCTTGTCCTCGGGGATCGTCGCGAGCTTCGCGCGGATCGGAGCGACCGTCGCCTCGATCTTCTTCTTATAGGCCTCGGCATTGGCCTTGTAGGTCTCGGCATTGGCCGGATCGTATTTCACGAAAGCGTCGCGGATATTGTCGACATAGATCAGCGCGTTCTTCGGCGACATCCAGGCATGCGGATTGGGTTTGCCTTCATACGGGCCTTCGCTGATGCCCATCGGCTCGATGCCGTCGGAAACGACCACGCCGGGCACATCACTGAGGTTCTGGAAGAATTTCTCGAACCAGCGTTCCAGGCCGAGCCCGTTCCACAAAATGAGCTGGGCGCCCTGTGCCCGTTGGATATCGCCCGGCGTCGGCGAGTAATTATGAATTTCGGCGCCTGCCTTGGTGATCGATTCCACCACCGCCGCGTCGCCGGCAACGTTGCGCGCCATATCGGCGATGACAGTAAATGTCGTCACCGCCTTGAATTTTTCCGCCGCCGCAGCCGGCGTAAAGCCTATCAACAACGCAAATGCAGCGCCTGTCATCCCGGCAAGAACATGCCGCCTTGTCCTATCGAGCACCAGCTTCTCCTTATTGCGAGTAAGTTGCAATAGCAGAAATAATGGAAAGGTTTCAGCATTGCAAGTGATAATCATTCTCATTGAAACAAGACTCTCAGGCCACGGCAAGGTTCCCCTCGTCGAAATCAGGGATGCCCGATGTTTCCGGATATGAGAAATATCGGCAGCCGTGATTTAGATCACAATGCCTGATATCAATAATAAAGGCTTGGCTTGCAGAGCTTGGTGAAGTGATGACAGGGTCACCCGGTCTTGATGCGCAGGACAATATCCTGATCGTAGTTCCCGAATCCCTTGCCGAAGATATTGATCCCGCCGGGATGCTTGGCGTTTTCCTTCACGCCGATCCTCACCCGGATCGAATGGTGGCTCTTGAGATCGAGCGCATTCAGGTTGACCTCGGAAATCCTGACACCATCGACATAGGTCCCGTCGCTGGAAATCCGCCAATTCTTGAGCTTGCCGTATTGCGAGCCCTTCAACTTCCACCACGAAGGCGTGAACACGCCGCGCTTGTCGCCGAAATCACCGGGTGACGTCCAGGTGCCGACATCGACGCCATTGATCGTCAATGTGATGTCCGAGGGCCAGTCGGCGCTCGTGCCGGGCACTTCCGAACTCAACTCCATCGCCACCTCCAACTCGGCGATATCGGCATTGGCGAGCTTGGCATTGTTGGGGAACTGGTATTCGACATAGCCGCGGGTGAACCACACGAGCCCCGCCTTCATGCGGTCCGGATCGAGGAACGAATTCGGCACGTCGAGCAGGCCGATAATGCTATCCGGCGAACAGAGGCCGCAGGGCGCCGTGACCTCGAAACTTGTGTAAAGCCCGAGCGGCATCGACACTTCGATCGCATCGTTCTTGACGCGGCGATACTCGCTTTTGAAGACGACCAGCACTTCCTCGGCGGTCGGATAGCAGATCTTCTGGCTGCCCTTGCGCGCCTTGCGGTTCTCGGTGCGGATCAGCCCGGCATCTTCGAGGACCTGCACATTGGTGGAAACGGTCGATTGCGGCAGCGACAGTTCGGCCGCGATGTCGTTGACATTCATCGGCCCCTTTTCATGCAGGAGCTTCAGCATCAGGACCCGCCCATGCGACGCGAGGCCCTTGAGAACGGCTATGTCTTCTTCGGGGTCGATGACCAGGAAATTGCGGCTCATTCTGATATGAAATTCGAGTGGCGACCACCTTCTATATCAGCTAATCTGATTTGATCAATGTCCCAGCCAAACTGGCCGCATGCGGGAAGACTTGAGATGCCGCGCTTCGCCGCCAATCTGAGCATGATGTTCAACGAACTGCCGTTCCTCGATCGCTTCGCCGAAGCCGCGGAGTGCGGTTTCGAGGCGGTAGAATTCCTGTTTCCCTATGATTTCGATCCGGAGGAAATCGCCCGCAAGCTCGAAAATGCCGGGCTCGTCCAAGTGCTGTTCAACATGCCTCCCGGCAACTGGGATGCCGGCGATCGAGGGCTTGCAGCCCTGCCCGGACGGCGCGATGAATTTCGGCAATCGGTCGCCACGGCGCTGCGCTATGGCCGCATCCTCGAGGTTCCCAATCTTCACATGATGGCGGGGATCGCATCGCCGGAGGATCCGGTGGCAATCGCCTCATACCGGGATTCGCTGCGCTTCGCAGCCGATATGACGGGTGAGGCCGGCATCGGTCTCCTCATCGAGCCGCTCAACGGCCGCGACATGCCAGGCTATTTCCTCAATCACTTCGATCGTGCCGCAGCGTTCATCGAGGACATTGCCCACCCCGCGCTCAAGCTGCAATTCGACATCTATCATCACGAAATTCTTCATGGCGGCGTCATCGCATCTCTCGAAAGGATGATGCCGCTCATCGGCCATATCCAGGTCGCGTCCGTACCACACCGCAACGAGCCCGGCAGCGGCACCCTCGACGATTTCGCGGTCTTCAACGCACTCGATGCGCTCGGCTATGCCGGATGGGTCGGCTGCGAATACCGTCCCGCGGGCAGCACGCGTGACGGCCTTGAATGGCTGGAACGCGCAAGCAGGACATAAATGTGAAATTTTTGAGAAAACGTTTTCTCATATTGACTTGCGTAGTGATAAAAGGTTTTCTCACCCCGGATTTGGGAGGAAACCACACTGAACGCGCAGCGCATCAAGGGCAGTCGAGTAACCATTCATGACCTGGCCAGGGCTGCCGGCGTCAGCGTTTCGACCGTGTCCAAGGCGCTCAACGGCAACGGCCGCATGGCCACCGAGACCCGCGAGCGGGTCAAGCGCATGGCCGGCGAGATCGGCTTCCGGCCCAATGCGCTCGCTCGCGGATTGCTCAGCAATCGCAGCTTCACCGTGGGCCTTCTGACCAACGACACCTATGGCCGCTTCACGCTGCCCGTTATGGCCGGGATTTCAGAGGCGCTGGTCGATCACGGTGTCTCCGTTTTCCTCTGCGCGATCGAGGATGACCCCGCGCTCGCCAAGATCCATGTCGATGCCATGCTGGACAAACAGGTGGACGGCATCATCGCGACAGGTAAGCGGATCGACAAGTCTCTCCCTGTCGATCTCGCTCACCTGCCGGTGCCTGTTGTCTACGCGTTCACAAAGGGTGCACCCGACAGCGCTACATTGACCTCAGACGACGGCCACGGTGCGGTGCTCGCGACGGAATGGCTGTTGAAGCTGGGGCGGAAACGCCTCGTTCATATTACCGGCCCGACAAGCTTCATGTCCGTCGGCGAGCGTGCCGACGCGTTCCGCCAGGTCGCGGGCAAGGATGCTCCCGTCATGCATGGTACATGGTCCGAAACCTGGGGCCACGAAGCCATCGCCAGTATCTGGAATAACCCGGGCGAAAAGCCCGACGGTATTTTCTGCGGCAACGACCAGATCGCACGCGGCGTGGTCGATGCGTTACGCGAGCGTGGCGCCAATGTCCCCACCGATGTCTCGGTCATCGGCTTCGACAACTGGGAGATCGTCGCCGATCAGACCCGCCCGCCGCTGACCACGGTGGACATGAACCTCAAGGAACTCGGCAGACAGGCTGGGCTGATGGTGTTGGCCCTCGCCGAAGGCAGGACCGTCGAACACGGCCTGCGCCGCCTACCCTGCAAGCTCGTCGTCCGCGATTCCTGCGGAGGCAAACAAATCTAGCTGGAAGAAGGGGTGCGGGAGGACGCAACCCCAAACATGGGAGGAATGACAATGTTGAAGAGATTACTGGCAGCAACGGCCCTGATTTCGGCCGTGATGATCAACTCGGCCTCGGCCGAGACGATCAATATGTGGGTGCGATCGGGCATCGGCGATTCCTTCAAGGAAGTCGTCAAGGCCTATAACGCCAAGGGCGGTGACACGGTCGAGATGACCGAAGTGCCCTTCGCCGAGCTGGTGCAGAAATATGCGACCGCGATCGCCGGCGGCCAGGCGCCTGATGCGCTATCTCTCGACCTGATCTACACGCCCGCTTTCGCGGCAGCTGGTCAGCTCGAAGACCTCAGCGACTGGGCCAAGGCCCTACCCTATTTCAACTCGCTGTCGCCGTCGCATGTCAAGCTCGGCACTTACGAGGACAAGATCTACGGCCTGCCGCTCTCGGTCGAGACCTCGATCTTCGCCTGGAACAAGGACCTCTACAAGAAGGCCGGCCTCGACCCCGAAAAAGCGCCGACGACCTGGGACGAAATCACCGCCAATGCCGAAAAGATCCGCGCGCTCGGCGGCGACACCTACGGCTTCTACTTCTCCGGCGGCGGTTGCGGCGGCTGCATGATCTTCACCTTCACCCCGCTCACATGGGGTGCCGGCGCCGACATCCTGTCCGCCGACAGCAAGACCGCGACGCTCGATACGCCGCAGATGCGCAAGGCCGTCGAGATCTATCGCAACCTCGTCGCCAAGGACACGGTGCCCGCGGGTTCGCAGGGCGACAACGGCGTCAACTTCCTGACCTTCACCAATGGCAAGATCGGCCAGCAGAGTATCGGCGCCTTTGCCATTGGCACGCTGGTGACCCAGCATCCGGAGATCAATTTTGGGGTCACGCTGATCCCCGGCGTCGACGGCAAGCCGTCATCCTTTGCCGGCGGCGACAACTTCGTCGTCACCAAGGGCACGCCGAAGCTCGAAACGGTCAAGAAATTCCTCGAATATACCTATTCGCTCGAGGGGCAGAAGATCCTGGCCAAGTATGGCAGCCTTCCGACCCGCGGCGACATCGCCGACCAGGTGCTCGAAGGTCTGGACCCGCGCCTGAAAGTCGGCATCGAGGCGATCGCGGTCGCCAAGACGCCCTATACACTGCAGTTCAACGACCTGATCAACTCGTCGAACGGCCCTTGGGCCACCTTCATCAACGCCGCGATCTATGGCGACGATGTCGATGGCGCATTTGCCAACGCGCAAGCGGAAATGCAGTCGATCATCGACGCTGCACAGTAAGTGAAACAATGCTGCCGGGAGGGCGTTGGCGCTCCCGGATCTTCCTTAACCCAAGCCGGACTTGCATATGCTGAGCCTTTGCAGCCCCTCCAACCTGTCTTCGGACGCACGCGCCAAAGGCTGGCGCCCCCTTCTCCCCTTGGGGAGAAGTGCCGAGCGCATGCGAGGCGATGAGGGGTTCTCAGCAGCATACACGACGTTTGTGAGAACCCCTCATCCGGCCTTCGGCCACCTTCTCCCCAAGGGGAGAAGCGGGAGCGCGTTGAGCCTTCGTTCGCTTATGATCGAACTGGTACAGTGCCAATGACGATGCTCGCCGAAACCCAAACCCGAGCCCGGCGCCGCCCGCGGCGAAATTCCAACTGGCGCGGGCTCGTCTATATCGCACCCGCCATGGCACTGGTGCTGATGTTCTTCGTGGCTCCGGTGCTGTTCACCGTCTGGATGAGCTTTCACAAATGGCCGCTGCTCGGCGTGCCGGTCTTCAATTGGGGCTCCAACTACACGCGGATGCTGAGCGACGCGCGTTTCTTCTCGGCACTCGGTTTCACCGCCTATTACACGATCATTGTCACCATCGCGATTTTCGTCGTGGCCTTTCCCCTCGCGATCTTCGTCGAGAAACAGCGACCGCTGGTCTCCACCTATCGCACCATCATCTTCCTGCCGGTCGTGGTCGGGCTGGCATCGGCCTCGCTGCTCTGGGTGTGGCTCGCCAATGTCGATAGCGGCCTGTTCGCGCCGCTGT
Source organism: Rhizobium sp. TH2 (assembly GCF_024707525.1). Classification (NCBI taxonomy): domain Bacteria; kingdom Pseudomonadati; phylum Pseudomonadota; class Alphaproteobacteria; order Hyphomicrobiales; family Rhizobiaceae; genus Rhizobium; species Rhizobium sp. TH2. Next base: position 4,629,816 of record NZ_CP062231.1, read on the forward strand.
TCCAGATGCTTGGGCTGACGACTGGGCGGCTCAATCTTCTCGCCAAGTTCGATACCGCGTTCCTGACCATCATCGTCATGGTCGTGTGGAAGATCGCCGGCTTCACCATGATCATCCTGCTGACCGGCTTGCAGGCGATCCCGACCGAACTCAGCGAAGCCGCGCGCATCGATGGCGCCCGGCGCTGGCAGCGCTTCCGCTATCTCACGCTACCGCTGATGCGCCGCACGCTGGCGCTGGCGCTGATCCTGTCGGTCACCGGCTCCATCCTCGCCTTCGACCAGTTCTACATCATGACCTCGGGTGGACCGCAGAACAAGATGATCTCGGTCGTCTACTATATCTTCAACCAGTCCTTCGTGTCCTTCAATCTCGGCTATGGCGCGGCTCTTTCGATCGTGCTGCTGGCGATCCTTGTGACGATCAGCGTGGTTCAGCTCTGGTTCCTGCGTGTCGGAGACGAACGCCCATGAGCACATCCGCAACGACACTCGGCAGCCGCCGCGAAATCCGCGCCCGCAAGGCGCTCTGGGACAGGATCGCCTATCACGGCATCGGCATCGGCACGTGCTTCTTCTTCCTCGCACCGTTCGTCATCACGCTGCTCGCATCCTTCCGGACCAACCAGGAATCCAGTTCGCCGCCGCTGCCTCCCTGGCCGACATCGGGCATCAGCATCGACGCTTACCGCGCACTCGATGGTTTCGGCTCCGGCATCTGGCAGCACACGATCAATTCGCTCGTCGTCTCGATCGGCACGGTGCTGTTGACGGTCGCCGTCAGCGTGCTCGCCGGCTACGGTTTCTCGCGCTACCGCTTCCGGTTCAAGAACGTGTTCTTCGTGCTGATCATCGCCACGCTGATGATCCCGTTCCAGTCGATCCTGACGCCGCTCTTCATCATCCTGGCCAGGCTCGGGCTCAACAATTCGCTGTTCGGCCTGATGCTGGTCTATGTGACGCTGCAGCTTCCCTTCTCGGTCTTCATGATGCGCAACGCATTCGATGCGGTGCCGAAGGAGATTGAGGAAGCCGCCCGTATCGACGGCGCGCGGGACTTGCGACTGCTGGTCCGCGTGCTGCTGCCATTGGTCATGCCCGGCATTGCCACGGTCTCGATCTTCGCCTTTCTCAATGCCTGGAACGAATTCTTTGCAGCCCTGATCCTGCTGTCCTCGAACGAGAATTACACGCTGCCGGTGCTGATGACCGCTGTGCGTGCCGGCCGCCTCGGCGCCATCAACTGGGGCGCGGTGCAGGCCGGCGTGGCTGTCATGGTCGTGCCCTGCCTTTTCGTCTTCCTCCTCCTCCAACGCTACTACATGCGCGGGCTGATGGCCGGCGCGGTGAAATGAACCTTCAGAAATGGATGCTGATATGAGTAAGAAAGCCTCTATGAATAGGAAAGATGGGCAGTTCCGCCCCGTTGCCGTTCCCGACGTCGATCTCGGCGGATTCTGGGGCAAGTGGCAGGATGCCGTGAGCGACTCGACTGCCGAGATCCTGCTCGATCGTTGCGAAGCGGCCGGCATGATCAAGGCGATCGACGTCAATCAACCGAGCCCCGGCGTCGTCATCCCGATCCAGCCCTGGGGTGGAACGACCCAGATGTTCTGGGATTCCGATCTCGGCAAGTCGATCGAAACGATTGCCTATTCGCTCTATCGCAAGCCCAATCCCAAGCTCGAAGCCCGCGCCGACGCGATCATCGACATGTATGAGCGGCTGCAGGACACGGATGGCTACCTCAACGCCTGGTTCCAGCGCGTCCAGCCGGATCGCCGCTGGACCAATCTCCGCGACCATCACGAGCTCTACTGCGCCGGCCACTTGATGGAAGCGGCAGTCGCCTACTATCAGGCGACGGGCAAGCGCAAGCTGCTCGACATCATGTGCCGCTATGCCGATTACATGATCACCATCTTCGGTCACGGCGAAGGCCAGATCCCCGGCTATTGCGGCCATGAGGAGATCGAGCTGGCGCTGGTCAAGCTCGCCCGCGTCACAGGCGAGAAGAAATACCTCGAACTCTCGAAATACTTCATCGACGAACGCGGCATCGAACCAAAATTCTTCACCGCCGAGGCGATCAAGGATGGCCGCGACCCGGCGAACTTCATCCAGAAAACCTACGAATACGGCCAGGCGCACGAGCCGGTGCGCGACCAGCGCAAGGTCGTCGGCCACGCGGTGCGCGCCATGTATCTCTATTCCGGCATGGCCGACATCGCCACCGAATACAAGGACGACAGCCTGACCGAGGCGCTTGAAGCGCTCTGGGACGATGTCGTCACCAAGCAGATGTACATCACCGGCGGCATCGGCCCTTCGGCCAGCAACGAGGGCTTCACCGATTACTTCGACCTGCCGAACGAGACCGCCTATGCCGAGACCTGCGCCTCCGTAGGCCTCGTCTTCTGGGCCAACCGCATGCTCGGCCGTGGCCCCGACCGCCGCTATGCCGACATCATGGAACAGGCGCTCTACAATGGCGCGCTGCCCGGCCTGGCGATCGACGGCAAGACCTTCTTCTACGACAATCCGCTGGAAAGCGTCGGCAAGCACCACCGCTGGACCTGGCATCACTGCCCCTGCTGCCCGCCGAACATCGCGCGGCTGGTCACCTCGATCGGCTCCTATATGTATGCCGCGTCCGATGACGAGATCGCGGTGCATCTCTACGGCGAGAGCACGCTGCGCTGCGAGCTGGCAAACGGCGCCAAGGTGACGATCAGGCAGACCACCAATTATCCCTGGGAAGGCACGATTGCGTTCACCACAGAACTGGCGAAGCCAGCCCGCTTCGCACTTTCCCTCCGCATCCCCGAATGGGCGGACGGCGCGACGCTCAGCGTCAACGGCACGATGATCGACCTCGCCGCCAATGTCATCGACGGCTATGCCCGCATCGAGCGCGATTGGACCGATGGCGACCGGGTGGCGCTCTTGTTACCGCTGGCGCTCCGGCCACAATATGCCAACCCCAAGGTCCGGCAGGATGCCGGCCGCGTCGCGCTGATGCGCGGCCCGCTCGTCTATTGCGTCGAGACGACTGACAATGGCCATGACCTCAGCGCCATCGTCCTGCCCGCCGAGCTGCCGGCGGGGGAGACGACGGTTCTCGACGATCTCCACAATGCCGTGGCGGTCGACCTGCCAGTTGAACGTGACGATAGTTCGGACTGGGGCAAGTCGCTCTACCGAAACGCGCCGGCGAAACGGGTGAAAGACAAGGCGCGCTTCGTGCCCTATCATCTCTGGGACAACCGCGCGCCCGGCGAAATGCTGGTCTGGGTGCAGTCGGAGAAATAGGCACTATGCTGATGGCGAACGGGATGAACAACACCAGCGTCGCGCTCGTCGACGTGCGCAAGAGCTACGGCGGCCTGGAAGTGATCCACGGCATCGACCTCACGGTCGCCGAAGGCGAATTCGTCGTCTTCGTCGGACCGTCCGGATGCGGGAAATCGACGCTGCTCCGGATGATTGCCGGCCTGGAAGAAGTCACCGACGGCGAGATCGCCATCAAGGGCCGCGACGTCACCGACCTCGATCCGTCCGATCGCGGCATTGCCATGGTGTTCCAGTCCTATGCGCTCTATCCCCACATGAGCGTGCGCGAAAACCTCGCCTTTGGGCTCAAGATGGCGAACACGCCACAGGCCGAGATCGAGCGGCGGGTCGCTCATGCCTCTGGCATCCTCAAGATCGATCCGTTGCTGGAGCGCCGACCGGGCCAGCTCTCCGGCGGCCAGCGCCAGCGCGTCGCCATCGGCCGGGCGATCGTGCGCGAACCGGATGTCTTCCTGTTCGACGAGCCGCTTTCGAACCTCGACGCCGAATTGCGTGTTTCCATGCGCATCGAAATCGCGCGCCTGCACCGCCAACTCGGCAATACGATGATCTATGTCACCCACGACCAGACCGAGGCGATGACACTCGCCGACAAGATCGTCGTGCTCCGCGACGGCAAGGTCGAGCAGGTCGGCACGCCGCGCCAGGTCTACGAGGATCCGGCCAATGTCTTCGTCGCCGGTTTCATCGGCTCGCCCCGGATGAACTTGCTGGAGGCGGAATGGGCGGGCGATGGCAAAGTCCGTATCTCGGGCATCACGGTGGATGCGTCGATCGATGCCTCCGGCCTGCAATCCGGCGGCAAGCTCCTGCTCGGCATGCGCCCCGAACACATGGTGGTCACGGCAGCCGGACCGGATACCATCGCCGCCAGGGTGGATTTCTCCGAATATCTCGGTGGCAATCGCTTTCTCTATTGCCAGCTTGACGATGGCCAAAACCTGACTGTCGAGCAGCGCGATGGCCCGGATACAGCACCCGGTGAGGCATTGCATCTGACGACACCGCTGGATCGCCGCCGGTTCTTCGCCACCACCGGTGAGAGGCTGCGGTAAGCCCTTCACACACCCACACTTGGAAAGACGCCCGCAATCTGCAATCCTTAGGGCGGATTGAGGACGGCCACCGCCAGTCCGTGGGAGAGTGAACCTGAGGAACGCACATCGAAGCATCCTCGCACTTATCGGCGTGCTGCTTGCCGCGGCGATCTTCGTCGTCGGCTGGGGCATTCCGTTCGCGACCGTGCGTTTCATGAACGAAGCCTCGCTTCAGGCCAACAGCGCGCTCAGGCTGGCGGTCTCGGCCCTGTCCGGTCAGCTCAAGCGATACGAGCCGCTCCCCGCCCTCATCGCCGATCACGACAACATCAAGGAATTGATTTCCAAGCCCCACGACCCGGCACTTCGCGACGCCGCCAATCTCTATTTGAAGGAAATCAACACGTTGCTGCGCTCGTCGGATATCTACGTGATGACGCTGGACGGCGAGACCATCGCCGCCAGCAATTATAATGAGCCGACGAGTTTCGTCGGCGAGAATTTCAGCTACCGGCCGTATTTCCAGCGTGCGGCCGAAGGGCATCAGGCGCGCTTCTATGCGCTCGGCACGACCTCGGCCAAGCGCGGCTATTACTTCGCCTCGCCGGTCAAGCTTGCCGGCAGGGTCGCCGGCGTCATCGTCTTCAAGGTCGATATCGACGCGATCGAAACCTCCTGGCGTGGCGGCGAATACAAGATCATCGTCCATGATCCCGAAGGCATCGTCTTCATGTCGGGCAGTCCCGCCTGGCTCTATTCCGGCATCATGCCGCTGACGAAAGAGCGGCTTGAGCGCACGGCCGCCTCCCGCCGCTACTCCGATGCGGTGTTGAAGGAATTGCCGGTCCGTCGCTCGCAAATGGCCGACCATGCCCTGATGACGATCGATAGCGCGGAGAACGGCGCGGAATATCTCGTGCTATCGCAATACATGCGCGAGGCCGACTGGACCGTCAGTGTGCTTCTCGACACCCGTTCCGTCCATTCCCAAGCGCGCACCACCATCGTCGCGCTGCTGTTGTTTCTTACCCTCGCAGGCGTCGTCCTGACCGTGATGCTGCAGCGGCGAGCGCGGCTGAAGGAGCAGATGCAATCCGACATCAGCGCTAAGGCCGAACTCGAACGGCGCGTCGAGGAGCGCACCGCCGACCTCGCCCGCGTCAACCGCCAACTACACAAGACCCAGGCCGATCTCGTGCAGGCCGGCAAGCTCGCCGGCCTCGGGCAGATGTCGGCGGCGCTCTCCCACGAACTGAACCAGCCGCTCGCGGCCGCCAAGACCTATGCCGACAGCGCCGCGCTGCTCATCGACCGCAAGCGAACCGACGAGGCGCAGGACAATCTGCGCCGCATCTCCAACCTCATCGATCGCATGGCATCGATCAGCCGGCACCTGCGCAATTTCGCCCGCAAACCCAACGAGAAGCTCGGCGCGGTCGCGGTTGAAGACGTGCTGCACGACACGCTCGAAATCGTCTCGACGCGCCTTGCCTCCGCGAAGGCCGAGCTCGTCAGCCAGCTTGCCCCGTCGCTGATGGTCAAGGCGGGATCGGTCCGGCTGCAGCAGGTGCTGGTCAATATCATCTCCAACGCCGCCGATGCCGTCGAAGGCCTCGATGACCGCCGCATCCATGTCTCCGCGGAACGCGTGGGCGACCGGGTGGTGATCGAGATCAGGGATCACGGGCCCGGCGTGCCACCGGCAATCGTCGAGCGCATCTTCGATCCTTTCTTCACCACCAAGAAGGTCGGCGCGGGACTGGGGCTCGGCCTCTCGATCTCCTACAACATCATCAAGGATTTCGGCGGCCATCTGGTCGTCTCGAACCACCCGGAGGGCGGCGCGGTGTTCCGCATCCAGCTCGATCCGGCAACAGAAGCCCGCGAGGCGGCGGAATGAGCGAGGCGGCCGTCCTGCTCGTCGACGACGAAGAGGAACTGCGTCTGGCGACCGCCCAGGCTCTGGAATTGCAGGACCTGAAGGTTGAGCCCTTCGCCACCGCCGAGGATGTGCTGACCCGCATCAGCTACGGCTTTTCCGGCGTCGTGGTCAGCGATATCCGCATGGAGGGCATGGACGGGATGACGCTTCTCCAGCGCATCCGCGAGATCGACCATGACATCCCCGTCATCCTCGTCACCGGCCACGGTGATGTCCAGCTTGCCGTCAAGGCAATGCGCGAGGGCGCTTATGATTTCCTCGAAAAGCCCTTCGCGGTTCCGACACTTGCCAGCATTATCGGCCGCGCGATGGACCGGCGCGCGCTGGTGCTGGAGAACCGCCGCCTGCGGGCTGCGGCAGGCAAACGCGACGACATCGAGGTACGGCTTCCCGGTCGTACGCCCATCATGGTCGATCTGCGCTACCGGCTCCGCGCGATCGGCGCCACCGATGCCGATACGCTGATCATCGGCGATACCGGAGCCGGCAAGGAAGTCGTGGCGCTGGCATTGCACGATATCAGCGCCCGCGCCGGCCGGCCGTTTATCGCCATCAATTGCGCGGCGCTGCCCGAAACGCTGATCGAAAGCGAGCTCTTCGGCCACGAAGCCGGTGCCTTTCCCGGCGCCATGCGGCCACGCTACGGCAAGTTCGAGCACGGCCGGGGCGGCACCATCCTGCTCGACGAGATCGGCTCGCTGCCGATCGACCTGCAGGCCAAATTCCTGCGCGTCCTGCAGGAGCGTACCATCACCCGCCTCGGCTCGAACGAGAGCGTTGCGCTTGACGTGCGCTTCATCGCCACGAGCAAGGTCGATCTGGAGGCCGAAGTCGCTGCCGGGCGTTTCCGGCCGGACCTGTTCTATCGCCTCAACGTCGCTACCTTACGCGTGCCATCTCTCGCCCAGCGACTGGCGGACGTCCCCCTGCTCTTCCTTCAGCTCGTCCGGGAGGCATCCGCCCGCTACGGCCGGGAGCCGATGGATGTGCCACCGGAGGTGATATCCGACATTGCCGAGCGGGATTGGCCCGGCAACGTCCGGGAGCTGCGCAATGCGGCCGACCGGCTGGTGCTGGGACTCGATATGCGAATGGGCTCCGCCGCGTCGGACGACGAGAGGGAAAACATCCGCCTCGCCGACAAGGTCGGCGCGTTCGAACGCCAGATCATCGCCAGCACCATCGCCGCCCATGGCGGCAGCCTGAAACCCGTCTACGAACAGCTCGGCATATCGCGCAAGACGCTTTACGAGAAGATGCAGAAATACGGCCTCGACAAGCGGCTTGGCATCGGCGAGCCGGAAGACGGCTAGCATGATGGGTGGATTTCCACACATGCTCCTTGCCCATTGAGGCCATTTCCACCCATGGCGACACGCAAACATCAGCCCGCCTGCGCTTTTTGTGGCTTCCGCCGTTGCGCAATCCCCCGCTTACGAAACAATGAGCCATCCACGATCGGCATGGGAGGAGCCTTGCCGGCTGGCAGACATCTTGACGGGAGGAACCCATAGATGCTTTTCAAATCTCTCTTCGCCGCCACCGCACTCGCTGCAACCCTCATCGCGGGCGCAGCCAATGCCGAATATCCTGAACGCACCATCACCATGGTCGTACCCTTCGCGGCAGGCGGGCCGACCGATACGGTCGCGCGGTTGGTCGCCGAATCCATGTCCAAGGACCTCGGCCAGCAGGTGATCGTCGAAAATGTCGGCGGTGCCGGCGGAACGCTCGGTGCCGGCCGTGTCGCAAGCGCTGATCCGGATGGCTACACGGTTCTGCTCCACCATATCGGCATGGCGACATCAGCCACGCTCTATCGCAATCTGGCCTACAAGCCGCTCGAAGCCTTCGACTATGTCGGTCTCGTCACCGATGTGCCGATGACCATCGTCGCCCGCAAGGATTTCGAGCCGACCGACCTCAAAGGCCTGGTCGATTATGTGAAAGCCAACGCCGACAAGATCACCGTCGCAAATGCCGGCCTCGGCGCCGCCTCCCACCTCTGCGGCATGATGTTCATGAGCGCCATCCAGACCTCGCTCGTCACCGTTCCCTATAAGGGTACGGGCCCGGCGATGACCGACCTTCTCGGCGGCCAGGTCGATGTCATGTGCGACCAGACGACCAACACCGCCAAGCAGATCCAGGGCGGCACGATCAAGGCCTATGCCGTGACCTCTGCCAAGCGTCTCGACATCTTCCCCGATCTGCCCACCGCGGTCGAGGGCGGCCTGAAGGACTTCCAGGTCGGCATCTGGCACGGCGTCTATGTGCCGAAGGGCACGCCCAAGGAAGCGATCGACAAGCTCAACGCCTCGCTCAAGAAGGCGCTGAAGGATCCCAGCGTCGCCGCTCGCTTCGCCGAACTTGGCACCGCGCCCTCTCCCGATGCCGATGTGACACCTGAAGCCCTCAAGGCCAAGCTCGAAAGCGAAATCACCCGCTGGAAGCCGATCATCGAAGCTGCCGGCCAGTATGCCGACTAAGCATCGATAGCAGCTTCGTCTCCGGCGCCTTCACCGCTCCGAAAGCGGGGAAGGCCGCCGGTGAGGTGCAACGCGTCCCGCCGCATCGCGCCGGGATAATCGCTGGGGACATCATGAACAACCTTTCATTCGACCGGACGAATGCGCTTTGCGGCATCGTCTTCATCGGCGCCGGCCTTTTCTTCGTGATACAGTCGCTGGGCCTCGAACTGGGCACGGCTTTCCGCATGGGACCCGGCTATTTTCCGCTGCTGCTCGGCGGATTGCTGGTTCTTCTCGGCATGGTCATCCTCGTCCAGTCGTTCCGCGGGGAAGGCGAACCCATCGGCCATCTCGCGTGGCGCGGCATGCTGTTCATCCTGCCGGCGCCAGTGTTCTTCGGCCTGACGGTACGCGGGCTCGGTTTCGTGCCATCCCTGTTCATCACGGCCTTCATCGCCTGCTTCGCCTCCGAACGGATGACTCCGCTCGGTGCGCTGATCCTCTCGACCGCGGTCACCATCTTCTCCGTCGCCGTCTTCAGCTATGCGCTCGGCCTGCCATTCGAGCGCTTCGGCCCCTGGGTCAGGTTTTAGGAGGCGATCATGGAACTCTTTGACAATCTCTGGCTCGGCTTTGCGACTGCGATGTCGCCCGAGAACCTGTTGTTCTGCCTGATCGGCGTCCTGCTCGGCACGCTGATCGGCGTGCTGCCCGGTATCGGCGCCACGGCGACCATCGCCATGTTGCTGCCGATCACCTTCCAGCTGTCTCCGGTCTCCTCGCTGATCATGCTCGCCGGCATCTATTACGGCGCGCAATATGGCGGCTCGACCACGGCCATCCTGATCAACATGCCGGGGGAATCATCATCCGCCGTGACCGCCATCGACGGCTACCAGATGGCACGCAAGGGCCGCGCCGGCGTGGCGCTCGCCACGGCGGCACTCGGCTCGTTCTTCGCCGGCACCGTGTCGACCTTTCTCGTTGCCATCTTCGCGCCGCCGCTGACGGCGGTGGCGCTGGAATTCGGCGCCGCCGAATATTTCTCGCTGATGGTCGTCGGCCTCGTCATGTCGGTCGCACTTGCGCACGGTTCGATCATCAAGGCGCTCGCCATGCTGATCCTCGGCCTGCTGCTCGGCCTCGCCGGCAGCGACATCTATACCGGCGCCCCTCGTTTCACGCTCGGCATCAACGAATTCGCCGATGGGCTGAACTTCGTCGCCGTCGCGGTGGGTGTCTTCGGTGTCGCCGAAATCCTGCGCAATCTCGAAAACGAGAAGGGCCGCTCGGTGCTGCTCAGCAAGGTCGAAGGCCTGATGCCGACGCGGGAGGATTTCCGGCGGATGGCATGGCCCATCCTGCGCGGCACCGGCATCGGCTCGATCCTCGGCATCCTGCCTGGGGGCGGTGCGATCCTCGCGGCCTTCGCCTCCTATACTGTCGAGAAGAAGCTGTCGAAAAACCCGAACGAATTCGGCCACGGCGCCATCGAAGGCGTCGCCGGACCTGAATCGGCCAACAATGCCGGCGCGCAGACCTCGTTCATCCCGCTGCTTACACTCGGCATCCCGGCCAACCCCGTCATGGCGCTGATGATCGGCGCGATGATCATCAAGGGCATCGTGCCCGGCCCCAATGTTGCGGTTGAACAGCCGTCACTCTTCTGGGGCATCATCGCCTCGATGTGGATCGGCAACCTGATGCTCGTCATCCTCAACCTGCCCCTGATCGGGCTTTGGGTGAGGTTGCTCAAAGTGCCCTACTTCGTGCTTTTCCCGATCATCATGGCCTTCTGCTCGATCGGGGTCTACAGCGTCAAATCCAACGTCTTCGATCTCTACTCGGTCGCCTTCTTCGGCTTCATCGGCTATGTGCTGGTGAAACTCCGCTGCGAGCCGGCGCCGCTGCTGCTCGGCTTCGTGCTGGGGCCGCTGCTCGAGGAAAACCTCCGCCGGGCGATGATTCTTTCGCATGGAAACGCCGCGACCTTCGTGACGCGCCCGATCAGCGCCGGCCTGCTGCTGCTCGCAGCGTTGATCCTGATCATCGTGTTCCTGCCGAGCATCAGGTCCAAGCGCGAAGAGGTGTTCCAGGAGGAGGAATGATCGCCTGGCCGGCGCGTAGGTCATCATGAATGAGCCCGACATCACTGCCGGGCTCATTCATTTCTTGTCATCCGCGTGTCATCCATGTGTCATGGCGGATCGCTAATCACGGCCCGTAAAGTGAACTTCCGAACCCGCGAGGATTCCCATGCGCACATTTTTAGCCGCCCTTGCCGCCGCCACCATGCTGGCTGGCGCTGCTCACGCCACCACCGTCTATCCGCTGGATCGCGCGACGATCCTCGTCGGCTCGCCGTTCGACTTCAAGGTCGAGCTCGAAGGCACCGTCAAGCCGGAAGATGTGAAGATCACCATCAATGGCCAGGATGCGAAGACCGCTTTCGGCGCAGACTATGAGTTCATCGCCGACGAAAAGGGCAAGGAAGACAAGAGCCTCGGTTCCGCCGTCATCCTGCGCGGCGCCAAGATCGCCACGGCTGGCGCCTACAAGGTCGAAGTGACTGCTGGTGCCCAGACCAAGATCGTGACTTGGGATGTATACGGCACCTCGGCCACGCCGAAGGCCAAGAACGTGATCTTCCTGCTCGCCGATGGTCTCTCGGTCGCGCACCGCACCGGCGCCCGCATCATGTCCAAGGGCATGACCGAAGGCAAGGCCAATGGCCGCCTCAATATGGACGATCTCGACCACATGGCTTTCATCGGCACCTCCGCCACCGACTCGATCGCCACCGACTCCGCCAACACCATGTCGGCCTACATGACCGGTCACAAGACCGCGATCAACGCGCTCGGCGTCTATGCCGACCGCACCCCGGCCACCCTGGACGATCCGCGCGTCGAAAATATCGCCGAAGCGCTCCGCCGCACGACCAAGAAGTCGATCGGCGTCGTCGCCACCTCTGAAATCGAAGACGCGACCCCGGCCGCCGTCGTCTCCCATACCCGCAAGCGCGGCGACAAGGCTGACATCGTCGGCATGTTCTACGACGTCAAGCCGGACGTGATCTTGGGCGGTGGTTCCGCCTACTTCCTCGGCAAGGACGTCCCCGGTTCCAAGCGCAAGGACGACAAGGATTATATCGCTCTCTTCAAGGATGCCGGCTATGCGCTGGCGACCGACAAGACCGAGCTTGAAGCCGCTGCCAAGACCAATACCAGCAAGATTCTCGGCCTCTTCCACACCGGCAACATGGACGTGACGCTCGACCGTGAATTCCTCAAGAAGGGCACCGTCGAAAAGTTCCCGAACCAGCCGGGCCTCAAGGACATGACCAAGGTCGCGCTCGACGAACTCTCCAAGAATCCGGAAGGCTTCTTCCTGATGATCGAGGGTTCTTCGATCGACAAGATGTCCCACCCGATGGATTGGGATCGTGCCTTCTATGATACCATCGAGTTCGACCAGGTCGTCGGCATGGCCCGCGAATTCGCCAAGACCCATCCGGACACGCTGATCGTCGTCACCGGCGACCACACCCACGGCGTCTCGATTATCGGCACCGTCGATGACGAAAAGCCGGGCACCGAAATGCGCGAAAAGGTCGGCACCTATGCCGAAGCCGGCTTCCCGAACTATGAAGACAAGAACGGCGACGGCTTCCCTGACAAGGTCGACGTGACCCGCCGCCTCGCCGCCTTCTCGGGCAACTTCCCGGACTATTACGAGACCTTCCGCCCGAAGATGGATGGCCCCTTCGAGCCGGCCATCAAGAACGAGAAGGACGAATACGTCGCCAACCCGGCCTATAAGGACGTCCCCGGCGCCGTGCTTCGCATTGGCAACATGCCGCGTTCTGCCGACAGCGCCGTTCACTCCGTGGACGACGTCGTGCTGCAGGCCACGGGCCCGGGTGCCGAACTGTTCAAGGGCTATATGGAAGAGAGCGACGTCTACAAGGTTCTCGCCGACGTCTTCGCGCTCGGCTCTGACAAGAATATGTAATCCATTCCAAGACACCTTTCCGGGCGGCGCGAGCCGCCCGGAATTCGTATTTCAGACCAAGGAGATGACCATGTCGATTGGCGCGGGGATAAACGCAATTCTCGATGCGCGGCTCGGCCGTCGTGGCTTCCTCGCCACTCTTGTCGCCGCCCCGCTCGTGGTATCCGCAGGAGCTTTGCGTGCTGCACCGACACCGCTGACCTTCGACGATCTCTATGGCAGGATCAGCGTCCTCGGCCTCGAATATTCCGCCAAGGTCAAGGCCCTTGCCGGCAGCCATGTCCAGATGAGCGGCTTCATGGCGCCGCCGCTCAAGGCCGAAGCGAAATTCTTCGTGCTGACCGAAATTCCGATGTCGATCTGCCCGTTCTGCTCGACCGATTCCGACTGGCCCGACAATATCGTCGTCATCTATCTCGATGAGAAACAGACATTCGTGCAGCCCGGCACCCGCATTGACGTCGCCGGTACGCTGGAGGTCGGCTCATGGACTGATCCCGAGACAGGCTTCCTCAGCCGCTTGCGCCTGCGCGGCGCCAATTACTGGACCGTCTGAGCCCCATGCTGTCGCTTCGCCTCGCCGATATTTCAGTATCCTATCCGGGCCTTCCAGCCCCGGTTCTCGCCATCGATGCGCTGGCAATTTCCGCCGGCGGCCGCGTGGCTATCACCGGCGCGTCGGGATCCGGCAAGAGCACGTTCGTCAACGTCATCACCGGCCTCGAACGTGCACGGCAGGGAGCGGTCGATTGGAACGGGACCGATATTGCCGCGCTGTCCGAGAGCCGGCGCGACCGCTGGCGCGCAACAAATGTTGGCCTGATCATGCAGGATTTCCATCTTTTCCCCGGCCTCTCGGCACTCGACAATATTTTGCTCCCCGCCCGGCTCGCCGGTGCCGCATCGTCTGATATTGTCAAACGCGCGCACGAACTCCTGAACCGCACCGGCCTTTCCCGTCCCGACCAGCCGATCGAGACCATGTCGCGCGGCGAGATGCAGCGCGTCGCCGTCGCCCGCGCATTGCTGCGCAAACCCGGCGTCATCGTCGCCGATGAACCTACGGCCAGCCTTGACGTCGAGAGCGGCAAAGCCGTCGGCTCACTGCTGATCGAACTCGCGGATCAGGAAAACAGCACACTCATTATCGTCTCCCACGACGTAAGGCTGACCGATCGCCTGTCGCGCAGGATCACCTTCAATGCCGGCCGCATTGTCAGCGATAGCGCCGCTCTGGAGGCCGCAGCGTGATCCGTTTCATCATCGCCGATCTCCGCAAATACTGGATCGGCTCGGCCGTCGTCGTGCTGATCGTGGCGCTGGCCGTCGCACTCGGCGTTGCCGTCACTTTGCAGGAACGCGCGCTCCGCCTTGGCAGCGCACGTGCCGCCGACAAGTTCGATCTGGTGATCGGCGCGGCGGGCAGCGAAAACCAGTTGGTTCTTTCATCGGTCTTCCTGCAGGCCTCGCCCCTGCCGCTGATGGACGGCGCGGTACTCGCCAAGCTCGCCGCAGATCCGCGTGTTGCCTGGGCGGCACCCATCGGCTTCGGCGATTCCTTCGAGGGCTACCCGATCGTCGGCACCACGACGGTGCTGGTCGCCAATCTCGCCGACGGACTGGCCGAGGGCAAGGTCTTCACCCAAGAGGGTGAGGCGGTCATCGGCGCCAATGTCGATCTCGCACTCGGCGACGAGATCAAGCCCATGCATGGCACGATGGAAGAGGGTGGCCAAACCCACACGGAACTCGCCTATCATGTCTCGGGTCGGTTGAAGCCCACCGGCACGGCCTGGGATCGCGCAATCCTGGTGCCGATCCAGGCGGTCTGGCACATCCATGGCATGGGGCATGAAGAGCACGAGCACAAAAATGAAGCCGGCAAAGCACCGGAAGCAGATCATGACGAACATCAACACCACGGCGAGTCGCATGCGGACGCGCCGCTCGACGAGCATTGGGACGCGGATGTGCCCGGCCTGCCCGCGATCCTTGTGAAGCCGAAGACGATCGCCGATGCCTATAAACTGCGGCAGGAATATCGCGCCGATGCAACCGTGGCCGTCTTCCCCGGGGAAGTTCTGACCCGGCTTTATGCGACGCTCGGCGATGCCAAGCGGGTGCTATTTGCGGTGGCCGCCGGATCGCAGGTTTTGGTCGCCGCCTCGCTGCTCCTTGTTACCGTCATGCATGTCGGCCAGCGCCGGCGGCAGATCGGCGCGCTCCGGGCTTTCGGCGCGCCCAGACACGCATTGTTCGCCATTGTCTGGCTCGAACTCTTCGCCCTGGTGCTTGTTGGCATCGCCCTCGGCTTCGCTCTCGGCTACGCGGCCGCCCGTGCCATTTCCAACCTCGTCTCCGAGGGCAGCGGCGTCAGCATGCCGGTCGGCTTCTCCGGCGAGGATATGACGTTCCTCATCGTCCTCACCCTTTTCGCTGCATTGATTTCAGCCCTGCCAGCGATTCTCGCCTATCGCCAGTCGCCCGCCGCCGCGCTCCGGGCATGAGGTCCGCGTTTCCGCGTGATGGTGGTCATGTCACTCGTCGTCTGAAAGATGGTTCCGAACCGACCTCTGTAGTTGATCCATAGTGCGGATAAGCGTGGAAACCGCACTCTGGTCGATGTCCGCCATCAGCTCGTGGATCCACAACTCGTGAGCTCTGGCCATTTCGGCGAATGCCAGGCGCCCCGCCTCTGTCAGACGGGCCACGGTTACCCGCCGGTCATCCCCTGGTGTTTCCCGGAATATGAGGCCATCCTCTTCAAGCCGCGCAACAAGGCCGGTGATGTTACCGTTCGTCACCATCGTCCGCTTGGAGATTTCCCCCAGCCGCAAGCCCTCGGGCTCCCGATAAAGCTGCGCGAGCAGATCGAATTGCGGGAGCGTCGCGCCGAACTCCACACGCAGCCGGCGGCGAATCTCCTGCGAGATCAGCTTTGTCGTCGACAGCATGCGGAGCCAAACCCTCAGCTCCTGCTTCTTGCTATCCATCGGATCATGAACAGCTATTTCCAGATCAACCGCCACGCTGCTGCACCTTGGCTCTATCCCGAGATTCGTTTGAGCTTAAAGTAATGCCACGCTGCCGCACCTGTTTCAATCTCGGCATGAGGCCCTCATTTTCTGGCCAGCATCTTTGCCAGCATGAAACCCGATCCTGCGCCTGTCCCCGCCCCCGGCCAGGTCGATGCGCCGCACATATAGAGCGACGGGACCGGTGTCTTGTAGCGGGAGTAACCGGCGACCGGGCGGAAGAGAAAATTCTGGTCGAGATGGTGCGAGCCCGACAGATTATCGCCGCCGACGAGATTCGGATTCTCTCGCTCAAGATCGACAGGCGAGAACACCGAGCGTCCGAGGATTTTCGTGCCGATACCTGGCGCATAGCCCTCGAGAATACCGATCACCCGGTCGGCATAGCTCTCCTTGACCTCATCCCAGTCGGTGCCTGAGATCTCGCCCTTGGCATCGCCGCGAATGGTTGCCGGCAGGACCCGGACCTGGACCCAGAGAACGTGCTTGCCATCGGGCGCCCGGCCCGGATCGAGCGCGGTGGGCTGGCCGACGACGAGCGCCGGCTCCACCGGCAGCAGGCCACCGACGGCCTCGGCATAGACCCGGCTCATCATTTCGAGATCGGGCGCCACATGGACATAGGCAAAGCGCTTGAGCTCCTCGCCCGCCTTCCAGTCGGGCAGCCCATCGAGCGCGAGATGGATCATCATCGTTCCCGGCCCGGCGCGGAACTTGGCAATCCGTGCATCGAATTCGGCGCGCGCGGGATCGGGTGGCAACAATTTGCCGAACACCAGTTGCGGATGGGCGTTGGCGATTACCGCCTTGCGTGCCGTCAGCACCCGGCCGTCGGCCAGCCGCACGCCCGTCGCCTTGCCGCCAGTGGTTTCGATCCGTTCGACGGCATTGCCGAGAATAAGCTCGCCACCCCTCGATTTCAGTAGCGAGGTCATCGCCTTGATGATGGTATCGGCGCCGCCCTGCCCGATCACCATGCCGAAGGCCTGGTTGGCCATGGATTCGAGATAGGGAAACAGCGCACCACCGGCGACATCGGGCGCAAAATCGAGATGCAGTCCCCAGGCCGCCATCATCGTCTTGACCTTGGGATCTTCGAAACGTGCATCGAGGAAGTCGCGCGGCGAGGACAGGAGAAGCTTCAGCGTGTCATAGAGCCACCGCGTGCCGCGTCCGCGCCATGCCTTCCACGCGACCTTCGCCGCGGCGAACGACGGCATGGGCGAACCGAGCAATCCGAAAATATACGGCGCATCCGCCCCGAATTCCGCGAGCATCGCCCGCCATGCCGCAGCGTCCTTCTCGGAAAACGCAGCGATGCGGCCGGCCGTCTTTTCGAGATCGGTGCTAACGCCGAGCCAGGTCTGGTCGCGGAACACGCTGGCGAAGCAATCCGCCGCCGCGACGAAACCGAGACCATGGGCAAAGAGGTCATCCTTGTTCTTGTTGAGGAATGCCGATCCCGCAAACATAGAGAGGTTCATGGCGCAGAGATCGTGCCGGAAGCCGGGCTGCGTCACCTCACGAGTCTTGACGGCGCCACCGGGCTCGGCATTCGCCTCGACCACAGCGACCGACCAGCCCTTTGAGGCGAGCTCGATAGCTGCGGCAAGGCCGTTATGGCCGGCACCGATGACAATGGCATCGTAATTCATGGCCCCGTTTCCCCTTATTGTCGCTGGTTTCATATGCAAACATTTTGCAAAAGCCGCCGCAAGCGAAAATATTTGAAACCTAAAGGTTTATTTTGCACCATTCGGATGAAGATTTAATTGATATAATTCAATGCAATAGTGGACATCCTCACTGTCGCACGCGCCTCGACTCGGCTCAGCTACGATACTTGCATTTTCATATTTGCTGTCTTAGCGTTGCCGGCAGGGAGCAGCTACGGCACGGAGGATCGGCCGTGCGTAGACCCGAAAACAAGGGAACACACCATGTCAGCCAACATTCTCAACGATGTCGCGAAAGCGCTTCTTTCCGGTTCCATCAAGGTGGTGGACCTGACCGCACCGCTCGGACCGAACACACCCGTGCTCTACCTGCCGCCGCAGTTCGGAAAGAACACACCCAGCGTCAAGGTCCACGAGATTTCGCAATATGACGCCAACGGTCCGTTCTGGGCCTGGAACTGGCTGGAACTCGGTGAGCATACCGGCACCCATTTCGACGCCCCGTGCCATTGGATCACCGGCAAGGATCTGCCTGATAACACCACCGATACGATCCCGCCACAGGCCTTTGTCGGCCCGTTGAACGTCATCGACCGCTCCAAGGAGTCGGCTGCCAATCCGGATTATCTGCTCACTGTCGAGAGCATCAAGGAATGGGAAGGACAGCACGGCGCGATCGAGGAGAACAGCTGGGTGGTGATGCGCACCGACTGGTACAAGCGCAATGGCTCGACCGAGACCTTCCTCAACGCCGACGAAAACGGCCCGCATTCGCCCGGCCCGACCGCTGAGGCGATCGAATATCTCGTCTCGAAGAAGATCATGGGCTGGGGCCAGGAAACGATCGGCACCGATGCCGGTTCCGCAGGCGGCATGAACCCGCCCTTCCCGGCGCACAACCTGATGCACAAGGCCGGCCGCTATGGCCTCGCCAGCCTCTGCCATCTGGACGAACTGCCCGCCAAGGGCGCTATCCTGATCGCCGCGCCGCTGAAATTCGTCAAGGGCACCGGTTCGCCGATCCGCGCGCTGGCGCTGGTCTCCAAGTAAGGCCATCCGGCCGGCGCGGAACATCCCCGCCGGCCTTTTCATATCCTCGGGGATGAGGCGCCATGAGCAGCTTTGACTATATCGTCGTCGGCAGCGGCATCAATGCATTGGTGGCCGCCGCCCTGCTCGGCAAGAAGGGCAGGAAGGTTCTCGTCCTCGAGCGCAACGACCGCATCGGCGGCTGCCTGCGCACCGAGGAAATCACCGAGCCCGGCTTCAAGCACGACGTCATGGCGACGACCATGGTGCTGTTCCTGACCTCGCCCGCCTATGGCGCGCTCGGCAAGGATCTGGAGGCGCGCGGTCTCGAATTCGCCCATGCGGACCTGCCGACCGGCGTGCTGATGCCGGACGGTCGCCACGCCATCCTGTCGAAGGACAGGCAGAAGAACATCGCCGCCTTCGAAGCGTTGGCGGTGGGCGACGGACAAGCCTTCTCCCGCGAGATGGACAAGCTGGGCGGCGATGCACCGTTCCTGTTCTCGCTGCTCGGCGGCGCGCTCTGGTCCGGCAGTATTTTCAAGACGGTTCTCAAGGAAGCATGGAAGCGCGGGCCCCGCGGTCTCGCGGCCTGGTTCGGCGATGCGCTGGTCAGCGGCCGCGCCCATCTCGAAACCACCTACAAGTCCGATGTCATGCAGGCGCTGTTCGCGCCCTGGGTGCTGCATTGCGGCCTTGGCCCCGAAAGCGCCTATTCCGGAGAAATGCTGAAGGTCATCGGCTTCGCCATCGAACTTGCCGGCTGCCCGGTGGTGAAGGGCGGCGCGGAGAACCTGATCAAGGCCTTCGAACGACTGATTACGGACAATGGCGGCGCGATCCGCACCGGCGCCGATGTCGAGGCCATTCTCGAAGGCGTGGGCGGCAAGGCAACGGGCGTCCGACTCGCAGGCGGCGAAGTACTGCAGGCAAGCCAGGGTGTCATTGCCTCCGTGACACCCACCCAGCTCTACGACCGTCTGCTCAAGGGCTCGGCCAAGTCGCCGCCTGCCGATGTCAGTGAAGGCCTGCGCAGCTACCGCTACGGCAAGGGCAATATGCAGATCCACTACGCCCTGAAGTCGCCGCCGCGCTGGAAGGCCGGCGAGGAACTTTCAAAGGTCGCGCTGCTCCACCTCACGCCCGGCCTCGACGGTGTCTCTCGTGCCGCCAACGAATGCGAGCGCGGCCTGCTGCCCGATGTCCCCACCATCTGCGTCGGCCAGCCGACCGCCTTCGACCCGAGCCGGGCGCCGGATGGCAAGGCGATCCTGTGGCTGCAGCTTCCCGAAACGCCACGCCACATCAAGGGCGATGCGGCAGCGCATCTACCGATCCCGCAGGACGGGCAATGGACCGAGGAACTCCGCGAGCAGTATGCCGATCGCGTCGAGCGCATCCTTGAACGCCATATCGACGGCTGGTCGGAGAATGTCATCGCCCGCAAGGCCTATTCGCCGGCTGATCTCGAAAAGATGAACATGAACCTCGTCGGCGGAGATCCCTATGGCGGCTTCTGCGGCGTCGACCAGTTCTTCGTCTGGCGTCCGTTCAAGTCGTCGGTGAACCACCGCACGCATGTGCCGGGCCTCTACCACATTGGTGCATCGACCCATCCCGGCCCCGGCCTCGGCGGCGGCTCGGGCTTCCTGCTCGCCTCATCCCTGAAATAGAGCATTGGCATGATCGAACGCTTCTCCGGCACAGTGCTCCGGCCGCTTGACGGCCCCGAAGCCAAGCGTCCGACAATGGGCGAGATCGGCCTCAACAACTTCGCGCCCTATCTGATGAACCGGGTGATCTCGCGCTGGAACGCCAATCTCGCTGACGACCTCAAGTCGCTCGACATGACGACGGCGAAGATGCGGGCGCTGGCCATCCTGTCGATCACGCCATCGGTGACGATCAACGAGCTCTCCGTCTTCGCGGTGACCGAGCAATCGACCATGAGCCGCACGCTGGATTCCCTTGAGGACCAGGGCTACATCCGCCGCCAGCCGCGACCGGAGGACATGCGCATCCGCGACGTGACGATCACCGAGGACGGCCGCGCCGCCTTCGAAAAAATCTGGCCGACCATGTATGACGACTTCCTCAAGATGTTCCAGGGCATCGAGGAGGAGGAGTACAAGACCTTCGTGGCGGTGCTTCACCGGGTGCTGCAGAATATTCGGCTGCATGACATTTGAGGGCGGCGCGAGGCCTAAAGCGTCGCTACCGTCTTGAGCGCTCCATCCAGCGCAATACCACCCTCGTCGAGCAACGCCGCCTGCTTCAACCGCCGCAGCCAGTCGGCACCGTCCTCGCGGTCGAGCAGCATAGGCAGCGCCGAGAGCACCCGGTCGAACTTCGACAGACCGCGCGAATGAGTGTCCGAATAGCCCTTGACCAGACGGCGGGCGGCGAGCACCTCGGTCGCGAGATCGTAATTCCGGGGCAGCAGTTCGGTCGCCGTCTTCAGCCAGGTTTCCATGTGTTCCATCTCGCGGCTGTGCCGCAGCGTGCCGCGCCGGCGGCTGCGCATGGCGGAGACCAGATAGAGTCCCATGAACCAGAAGAGGGTGGCCGTCCTCACGCGCCTGCCCTTGTTGACCCGCCGATCGAGGAAAGCGAAAACCTTGGGGTGGTTCTCGATCCAGAGACCCAGCTTCTTCGGCAGCGTTCCGCAGACCTCTTCCATGCGCGGATGCATGTATTCCGTCATGTAGACCACTTGGTCATCCCTGGCGCCGACTTCCTTGCGGACGCGTTCGAAGCGCGACTCGCGCACCTTGAGGTCGGCAACGCGGATCACGTCATCATAAGCCATGGCCACGGCGACATACTTTGCCGCTTGCAGCGTGAAGGCGAAACCCTTGGCCTCGCCGTCATTGGACCGGTCGAGCGCTAGAAGCGTGGCGACACGATCGAGATATTCGCCAGCATAGGCGGGATCCTGGAAATCGGTCAGCTTCTTCGCGCCGGCATAGAGCATGGCATGCACTTCCGCCGGAAACGCCGTGCGGATACGGGCCAGCAACTGGTCGAGCGCGGGATGGCCGGCCGATGATGGCAGTGGGTCGAGCCGTTTCACCGGTTTGGCCGAGACGGGATCGCGCGGCTTGTTCTGCGCGCGGTCGAACGCCGCGCCAAACGCCTTGATCGACGGCTCGATGCCCTTGCCGCCGGCGCGAACCGTTGCTTCGAAGGCCTCGCGCGGGAATGGAAGAGCTCCCGAACCCGCCAGAGCGCCGAACATCGAGGCCGATATGACGCTGCCGTTCTTCACCGCGAGCGCTTCCATGTCGAAGGCGATGGTGCGTTTGGCGGCAAAATCCGTCGCGTCGACCACGACCTCGGGATTGCCGATGCCGTCGCCAGGCGTCTGCTTCTCGGCGACCGCGAAGGAGCGATGGGTCGAGGCGATCAGCGTGGTCTTGTCGGGTGTCACGAGGCCGCGCAGCACCGAGCGTCCGGCCTCCATCAGTTCCGCCGCCATGACGACATCGACATCGCCGGGCGTCGGCATCAGCGAGAAGATCGGCGCGTGGCCATCCTTCTCCGGCAGCATCTCGATGTAATAGATGGTCGCGCCGGTGCGCTGGGCGACACCCGGCACGGACGTCGTCTGCGCCATCCAGCCCTGTGCTTCGGCCATGCTGACGATCCAGTCGGCGAGCACCCCGCCGCCCTGGCCACCCATGGCGAGCACGGCGATGGCAAGCGGCTTGTCGGTGGATTGGCGGATCGGGGCCGCCGGATCGATAGAAACATGCTCGTTCATGATGCGATCCTTAGTCGGCAAACAACACGCGGCGCGACTGGCGGCGGGCCTGGAGCCAGCCGATCACAGCGCCACGGACTCGGGCGACAAAGCGATCCCAGCCGGTCGGATTGTGGATGATGTCGGCGCGATAGAAGGACGGACAGAGAACGGCGGCTTCGGATACCTCGCCGCAATTGCCGCAGCCAACGCAATTGTTGTCGATTGCCGCGACCGGGTCATCCTTCAGCGGATCGTCGGTGTGCTTGACCGACAGCGACGGGCAGCCGGAGAGGCGGATACAGGCGTGATCGCCGGTGCAGACATCCTCGTCGACGCCGAAGCGCTCCTTGACCATGCGCTTGCCGTCCTTCACCGCCTTGGCGAATTGCGGCTTCACCCGGCGCTGCTTGTTGAGCATGCATTCGGAGGAGGCCACGATGATCTTCGGGCCTTCCTCCTTGGTGGTCAGCGCCTCGCGCAGCGTGTCGCGCATCTTGGTGACGTCATAGGTATGGTCGATCTGGCGAACCCAGGTTGCGCCCACGCCTTTCACGGCATTGACAATCGAATTGTTGGTTTTGCGCCGGGGGTTTTCGGCGCGCGAGGACAGGATGTCCTGGCCACCCGTCGCCGCCGAATAGAAATTGTCGACGACGAGGATGACGCCGTCCTGCTTGTTGAACACGGCATTGCCGATCGATGTGGCAAGCCCGTTGTGCCAGAAGCCGCCGTCGCCCATGACGGAGATCACACGCTTGTCGGCCTTGACGTTGAAGGCCGAGGCGGCCGCCGGCGACAGGCCGTAGCCCATGGTGGTCGAGCCGATATTGAAAGGCGGCAGGATCGAAAACAGGTGGCAGCCGATATCGCCCGACACATGGTGCTGGCCAAGCTCGCTCTCTACCAGCTTCATAGCGGCGAAGATCGGACGCTCAGGACAGCCGATGCAGAAACCCGGCGGACGTGGCGGCACGACTTCGGCAAGTGCCTTTACTTTTGGATCGTTCAGCACATTTGTCGGATCCGGTATCGGCGGCTGGTTGCCGAGCAGAACGCGCTGATAGGTTTCCAGGAAGCTCTTGATGCCTTTGACGAGGACCGGCGCGGTATATTCGCCGCCCATCGGCAGGACATCCTTGCCCGACAGCTTTGTCTGGATATCGCGGCGGCGCAGCAGCGTGTTGAGCGACTGCTCGATATATTCGGGGGCGCCTTCCTCGACCATCAGCACGGCTTGCTTGCCGATGCAGAAATCCGCGATCTCCTCGTCTATGAGCGGATAGGATACGTTCATCACATAGAGCGGTACCGAGGATTCGCCATAGACGTCGGCTAGCCCGAGTTGTTGGAGCGCCCGCATCACGCCATTATAGAGCCCGCCCTGGAGGATGATGCCGACCGCGCCTTCGGACGGCCCGAAATATTCGTTGAGCTTGCGCTCGCGGATGAAATTGACGGCCGCCGGCCAGCGCTTCTCGAGCTTTTCCTTCTCGTGCATGAAGGATGCCGGCGGCAGCACGATGCGGTTGACATCGCGCACCGGGTTTTCGAGTGCCTGCCGGAGCGTGAAATCCGGCCGCCTGTTGTCCTTGGCGACGAACTGGCCGTGCACGTGGCAACTACGAATGCCGACCTGCAGCATGACGGGCGTGTTCGACGCTTCCGAAAGCTGGAAGCCCTGCTCCACGATATCGACGATGGAGGGCAGGTTGGGGCGCGGCGTCAGCAGCCAGAGCTGCGATTTCATCGCAAAGGCATGGCTCCGCTCCTGCATGATCGAGGAGCCTTCGCCATAATCTTCGCCGATGATGATCATCGCGCCGCCGGTCACCCCGCCCGAGGAAAGGTTCGAAAGCGCGTCCGAGGCGACATTGGTGCCGGCCGTCGATTTCCAGGTGACCGCACCGCGCACCGGATACATCACGGAGGCCGACAGCATCGCCGCCGCCGCAGCTTCCGACGCCGACGTCTCGAAATGAACGCCGAGATCTTCCATCACGTCCTTGGCATCGGCCAGCACATCCATCAGGTGCGAAATCGGCGAGCCCTGATAGCCGCCGACATAGGAGACACCCGATTGCAGAAGCGCCTTGGTGATGGCGAGAATGCCCTCGCCACGGAAGATTTCACCGTCACCGAGCTTGAGGTCCTCGACCTCTCTCGCAAATGATCTCTCAGCCACTGCCTGACCTCCCTGACCTCGTTTAGAGGCGCCGTCTCTGAAACATGCAAAATCATATTTCTTCATATGCGCAATTGTCAAACAACAAATGGCCCCATGTGCCTTACCAAGTGAGAGCGGACGCGTTTGGCGCCTCGGGACGACATTAATATGCGTCAGCATATAATGCGTGCCAAAATCATCGAAACAAGCGAAAGAATCCGCTTGCAAAATTCCAGACGCTTATTTTAAGATTAAAACATTCCGATCAACAAAAATTGACGGCACGAGCAAACGCATTGCGGATGCCGCCGTACAGGGGAACGACGGAGTTCAGACATGATTGATATTACACGCCGCCAGACGCTAGGTCTGGGTGCTGCCGCCTTCTTGACGAGCGTTCTGGCCGGCCGGATGCCGGTGCAGGCCGCCGAGCCCGGCACGCTGACGATCGCCTTCAACGTCAACCTGCCTTCATTCGACCCGACGGTCGGTCCCTCCGCCGTCAACCCGACGATCCAGGCCATCTATCGCTCGATCTTCGACCAATATGTCGGCCAGGCTCCCGACCTGAAGTTCCAGCCGGGACTTCTGACTGCCTGGGGCTGGAACGACGACAAGACCAAGGTCTGGATGGATGTCCGCGAGGGCGTGACCTGGCACGACGGTTCGCCCTTCAGCCCGGAAGATGTCGTCTGGTCGCTGGAACGCGCCGCCAACGAAAAGACCGGCAACCCGATCCAGTTCATCTGGTCCACTGCCGGCAACTACAAGATTGAAGGCAACAAGATCACCGGCGATGTGGTTCGCTTCGAGCCCACATTCTTCATGTGGATGGCGTTCCTGACCGGCTATATCCTGCCCAAGGCCTATTACGAGAAGGTCGGCGCTGAAGGCTTCGAGAAGAAGCCGGTCGGCACCGGTCCCTATATGGTCGATGCCTATGAAGGCAACGCTTTCCTGCGCCTCAGGGCCAATCCGAACTATTGGGGCGACAAGCCCGCCTTCGAGACGGTGATCTTCAAGTTCGTGCCCGATGGCACGAGTCGCGTCGCCGAAATCGAATCCGGCTCCTCGGACATCACGCTGGAAATCTCCTATGAGGATTTCGACCGCCTCAAGGAGAAGGAAGGGCTCGCCGGCGTCGCCACCCCGATTTCCGATATCGGCATGATCTTCCTCAACAATATCGATGTGATGAACGACAAGAATGTCCGTCTTGCTGCAAATCACGCCATCGACAAGAAGGCGATCGTCGAGCGTCTGCTCCGCGGCTACGGCGTGCCGCTCGACACGCTCGAAGCCCCGGAATATTCGGCCTACGATGCGTCGATCAAGGTCCCGTATGATCCCGAACTCGCCAAGAAGCTGCTCGCCGACTCCGGCTTCTCGACCGACAAGCCGGTCAAGTTCAAGATCCAGTCGACGCGCGGCCTGAAGCCGAAGGACTACGAAATGGTCCAGGCGATCGTCGGCATGTGGCGCAAGGTGGGCATCGAGGCCGAGATCGAGGTCTACGAAATCGCCAAGCATTACGAGCTTCGCGCCGCCGACCAACTCGCACCGGCCGCCTTCTACAACTGGGGCAATGCGATCGGTGACCCGACGACATCCACTGGTTTTGCGATGTTCGGCCCCTCGCCGCACTCGGTCTGGAACACCGACGACCTCGACGGCATGATCGGCCCGCTCTGGGGCGAGAAGGACGAAGCCAAGCGCATCGCCGGCTGGAAGGCCGTCAGCAAGTATATCGCCGAGCAGGGCTATGTGATCCCGCTGCTGCAATATGCCCAGCCTGTTGTCTACAAGTCCGCGCTCAAGGTGACGCCGAACGTGTCCGGCGCTCTCCAGCCGACGCTTGTCTCCAAGGCATGACACTCTCCGGACCGGGTCGCCAAGACCCGGTCCTCCCTTTATCTCTCGCTGGCTTGCCCGGTTGGATGCGCTCGGATAGCTTTCAAGCCCCGGCTGCGTAAGGCACCTTTTTATGCCCGCTCTTGCACTCTCCATTCTCAGTCGTCTTGGCCTTGCGGCAATCACTCTGCTCGGGGTCGGCGTCGTGGTCTTCGTGCTCCTGCGCGTCGTGCCAGGTGATCCGATCGCGATGATGATTTCGCCCGGCTCGACACCCGAGCAGATCGCGCAGATGCGCGCGCATTACGGTCTCGACGGCTCGATCCTGTCGCAGTTCTGGATATGGCTGAAGGCGATCCTCGCCGGCGATTTCGGTACATCCATCTCACTGAGACGCAGCGTGCTGGAACTGCTTGGCGAACGCCTGCCGGCCACGCTTGAACTCGCCGCCGCCGCGCTGGTATTCGCAATTGTTGTCGGCGGCGCGGTCGCGATAACAGGCACGCTGGTTCGGAGGACGTTCCTCGAACCTATCGTGGATACCGGCAACGGCACCGTACTCGCCGTACCCGACTTCGTGTGGGCGCTGGCGCTCGTTCTCGTGTTCGGCGTGTTCTTCCCGATCTTACCCCTGTCGGGCCGGATCGATCCCAGCGTTCAGAACGACTTTGCCACGCCCTTCTATCTGCTCGAAAGCCTCGCCACGTTCCGGTTCACCGAATTCGCCGACATCTCCTCGCATATGATCATGCCGGTGCTGGCGCTCGGCCTGCCGCTTGCGGCGATCATCGCCCGCGTACTCAAGGAGGCGCTGCTCGAAGCCATGGTGCAGGACTATATCCTGCTCGCCAAGCTCAAGGGCAAATCGACGCTGCGCCTCATCCTCCAGGAAGCGCTCCGCAACGCCGTCGGTCCGACGATCGCCCTGACCGGCGTACAGTTCACCTTCCTGATCGGCGGCACCGTCATCGTCGAACGCATCTTCGCCTATCCTGGCATCGGCAACATGGCGATCGATGCTGTCATCAATCGCGACCTGCCGCTCATCCAGGGTCTCGTTCTGGTGTTCGGCGCGCTGTTCATCCTCATCAATCTCGGCGTCGACCTGCTCGTGGCTGCCTTCAACCCCAGGCTCCGCCATGCGTAAGTCGCTCCGCGCCATGCTTTCCGAACCCAAGGTAATCATATCAGGTGGTTTCATCCTTCTGCTGATCCTGATGGCGCTTTTCGCGCCGTGGATCGCGCCCAAGGACCCGCTCGAACAGGACCTGATGCTGGGCACGCTGCCGCCCGCCAATTACAGCGGCTCCGAGCCCGGCTATTGGTTCGGCACCGACGATCTCGGCCGCGACGTGCTCTCGCGCCTGATCCACGGGACACGGATCGCGCTGATCGTCGCCTTCGTCGCCGCCGGGCTTGCCGCGCTGGTCGGCACCACATTGGGCCTGCTCGCCGGATGGTATCGCGGCTGGGTCGATGTGGTGATCTCGCGTCTGGTCGATATCTGGATGGCGTTTCCGCCGGTCCTGCTGTCGATCCTGCTTGTCGCCGTGCTCGGCTCGGGCGTGCATTCGGTGATCGCGGCCATCGTCATCATCGACTGGACGCGCTTCTGTCGCGTCGTACGCTCTGAGACAATGGCGCAGGCCCAGAACGATTATGTCACCGCGGCGCGCACCGTCGGCTTTTCGCGCTTCCGGATTCTGATCAGCGAGATTCTGCCCAATGTCGCGCCGGTGCTCGTCGCACTCGTCAGCCTCGAAATGGGCATCGCGGTGATTGTCGAGGCGATCCTCTCCTTCGTCGGCCTGTCGGTGTCGTCGGACACGCCCACCTGGGGCGGCATGATCGCCCAGGGCCGCGCCATCATCTACCAGGGCTGGTGGGTGCTGGTGGCGCCGCTCGCCATGCTCTTCCTCACCGTTCTCGCCTTCAACCAGCTCGGCGATGGATTGCGCCGGGCACTCGACCCGATGATGCGCCGATGACCGAACTGCTTCTTTCCATCACCGGACTGTCCGCCGTTTCCGATCGCGAGAATGGCGCGGCTATCCTACGGAACGTGGGGCTGACGCTGGAGCGCGGCGAAGTACGCGGCCTCGTCGGCGAGAGCGGCGCGGGCAAGTCGACCATCGCCAAGGCGCTGCTCGGCATCCTGCCACGCACCGTGCGCGTGACATCGGGTGCCATCCGCTTCGAGGGCAAGGATCTGCTCACGCTTCCGCAACGCGAATTGCGCGACATCATGGGCAGCGAGATCTCGCTGATACCGCAGGATCCCCAGACAGCGCTCAATCCCGGGCGCCGGATCGAGGCGCAGCTGACGGATGGCTTGCGCATGCGCCGTGGCCTCTCCGCCCGCGAGGCCCATGTCAGGGCACTCAAACTGCTCGACGAAGTTCAGATCCGTGACCCCGAGCGCGTCCTGCGCGCTTATCCGCACGAGCTCTCGGGCGGCATGCGCCAGCGCGTGCTGATCGCCGCTGCCTTCGCATTGGAACCGAAGCTGGTGGTGGCGGACGAACCGACGACCGCACTCGACGTGACCGTGCAGAAGCAGATCCTGCGGTTGATCCGCGGCATGCAGCAGGCGTATGGCACCGGCGTGATCTTCGTGACCCATGACCTCGGCGTCGTCGCCCAGATCTGCGACAGCGTCACGTTGCTCTATGCCGGCAAGGTGATCGAAGAAGGCCGCACGGCGGATGTGCTGAGCGCACCGCGTCACAACTACACCAAGGCACTGATCGCGGCCGGTCCGCGCTACGACAGGCCCGATGCCGGACTGGAGCCCGTGCCGCAGGCGGTGTTCGACCAACTTCGCGCCGAGATCGGGATCAACAAATGACCGGAGAGCTGCTCGTCGCAAAAGGCATCGAGGTTACCTATGGCGGTGGGGGCCTGTTCGGCGGCACGGGCCACAAGGTGCTGCACGGCGTCGATCTCTCGATCAAGCGTGGGGAGACCGTCGGCATCGTCGGCGAATCCGGTTCCGGCAAGACGACGCTCGGCCGCGCGCTCCTGAGGCTGGTCGATGTCTCCTCGGGAGAGATCTCCTTCGACGGCGTGGACATAACGCATCTACCCGACAACAGTATGCGACCGCTCAGGCGCCGCATGCAGATGATCTTCCAGGACCCGATGGCCTCGCTCAACCCGCGCCATTCGGTGCGGCGCATCCTCGTCGAGCCGTTGCTTCTGCACAGACTCGAAAAAAATGCCATCGATGCGGAGGCCCGCGTCCGGCGCATCCTCGACCGCTTCGCGCTGCTTGATGTGGTGCTAGACCGCAATCCGCACGAACTCTCGGGCGGCCAGCGCCAGCGCATCGGCATCGCCCGCGCGGCCCTGCTGGAGCCGGATTTCGTGCTGGCAGACGAAATCGTTTCGGGTCTGGATGTCTCCACGCAGGCGCAGGTGCTCAACCTGCTCAAGGACCTGTCGCGCGACCTCGGCCTCGCCATGGCATTCATCAGCCACGATCTCTCGGTCATCCGTGCCATCTGCGATCGCGTCTATGTCATGCGCTTCGGCAAGGTGGTCGAGGAAGGTCGATGCGACCAAGTCTTCGCCGCACCGAAATCCAGCTATACCCGCGCACTGCTCGACGCGATCCCGCTCCCTGAGATCGATCCGGACTGGCTGGGCCGCGAGACGTTGGTCGAAGGGATCCAATAGCCCATGCGGCTCACTGGGCGCCGACCGCATTCAATTGCTTCTGCATGAGGGCAACCACAGCATCGATATCGCCGTAACCTGGACGGCCTGTACGCAGCATCAGCACGAGTGAAACGTGCCGGCTGTCTTCGCAATTAATGTAGAGCGTCTCCTCAACCGTCTCGCCCGTAACGCCAAAGCGGGTCGTTCGCACATGCGGATAGTTTCTCTCCGACATGATGCCTTTTGCGACACCCATGCATCGATCAAACGACTTGTCGGTCGTGAGCCACGAATAGGCGAAGGCGGGGCCTGCCATCGCCTGCGATGCAAACAGGCAGGTTCCGCCGACTGCGCCCAGGAGCATGTCGATTGACATTCTCATTCGCCTTCTCCAAATAGCGGCGGTTGGTTCACGCCCATTTGGATAGCGAAACGGCTGTACGGCTTTGTCTATTCGATGCGATCGGGAAAACGACGCGGACGTCACATTCGTCGCTTGAGCGTTTCAAACGGTGTTTCGCCATAACGCTCGCGATAGGCCGCGGCGGCGCGGCCGAGATGACCGAACCCGGCGGCGAAGGCAGCGGCGGAAACTGAAGGCATCCCATCCAGTGCGACGAGTGCCGCCCGGAACCGCTCCAGCCGAAGGGCCAGCAATCCTTCGCCCAGTGTCCTGTTGCGCGATTTGCGGTAGGCATCCTGCAGCGATCGCAGCGAAACGCCGGATGCAGCGGCGATCTCAGCCATCGAAATCGCCCGCTCCGCATTGGCCGCCATGAACTCCTGCGCCCGCCGCACCGCGATCGGACCAGCCGGTGGGGCGGGCCGTTGGAATGCCGATGCGACACTGCTCGCAAGGCTCGAGAGCAGGAGCGTGGTCAACCCATCCCTGAGCAACATGCGGTAAGCATCTGGCACGCTGTCGCCCGCTTCGGCGGCACCGAGCATCAGCTGCGCGTGTTGCCATATGGCGCTGCCGACCAGGCCAGTGAGGTCGACGCCAGTGTCGAACTCGATCGTGCGCATTCTTTCATGTGTGAGGACCTCGAACTGAGCTTCGACGGCCTCGCGCCGGAGAAGGACAATGAGCTTCTCGCAACCCTCGTTCCAGGTCATACGGGTGCCGAGCGTCGGTGACAGGATCGAACCGCCCATACCCGCTTGCACATCGGCGGCGACGGTGCCGCATCGCACCTTCGCGCTACCCTTGATCGGCAGTTGCAGCAGGAAGAAGCGCGAAAGCTCGCCGGGATCGATTTCGACCGTCGAGCCATAGGCAACGAAGTTTACCGAATAGTCGATCTGCTGTACCGTATGGTGGCGGGCATGGAATGAACCGGCTGAAGCGCCGAGGGGATTGAGGAAGTGCGGACAGAAGATCCGTCCGATCGCCTCCCGCGCGTCGTCGGGCGCGCGCGTATCGACGGCGGCATAACGGGAGAGCGGCGTGTCTTCTCGCACCATCGGCTTTCTCCAGCCCGGATAGCAGGGCGGCAACTGACGATTCCTAAACGGCTTGCCGGATCTGGATATTCGTCTGCGCGATCCGGATTGTCCTCCATGCCAGACCGGCGGATCATGAGGATACTTTAGATTTAAAGTGAATGAAAGTCCCGGACTATCCGCTCGCCCTGATATGAGGAGTAAGGCGCCATGGACAAGGACACGTTCCGTGCAGCGATGCGCCAGGTCGCCGGCGCCGTCACCGTGGTAACCACGCGCGGCCTGAACGGAGAACCGCGCGGCGTCACGGCAACCGCGGTCTGCTCGCTGACCGTCGAACCGCCCTCGGTGGTCGCCTGCATCAACCGCGACACCTGGGTCGGGCAGATCGCTCCGGAGAGCGGCAATTTCTGCGTCAACGTCCTGACCCGGGCGCAGCAACCCGTCGCCGAGACCTTCGCCGGTCGCACCACGCTTGCCGGTGCCGAACGGTTTACGGTGGGCGACTGGCAGGATGCCGATACCGGCGCTCCGGTTCTCGATGGCGCGATCGCCAGCTTCGACTGCGACCTCGAACAGGCGGTCGATTTCGCCACCCACGTGATCCTGATCGGCCGAGTCCGCAAGACGGTCAGTGACACCAGCGGCGCCGAGCCGCTCGTCTATGTCGGCGGCGGCTTCACCACGACGCAACCGGCAAGCTGATCCGCAAAAGCAATATCCGAGAACTGGAATGGGGAACATCATGCGTGGATTGAATGGAAAGACGGCCATCATCTCGGGCGGCGCCACCCTGATCGGCCAGGCAGTGGCGGCGACGCTGATCGGCTACGGCGCCAAGGCTGTCATCGCCGATATCAACGAGGTGGATGGTGTGGCGGCGGCAGAGAAGCTTGGGGACAATGCCAGCTTCATCCGCACCGACATCACCAGTGACGACGACATAGCCGCGCTGGTTGCGAAGACGGTCGAAACGACCGGCCGGCTCGATTTCCTCGTCAACGTCGCCTGCACCTATCTCGACAACGGCGTCGAAACCAACCGCTCCGACTGGCTGAAGGCGCTTGACGTCAACATCGTCGGCTCGGTGATGCTGATGCAGGCCGCCCATCCTCATCTCAAGGCCAACAAGGGGGCGATCGTCAATTTCGGCTCGATCTCGTCGCGCGTCGCTCAGACGGGCCGCTGGGTCTACCCGGTGTCGAAAGCGGCAATCCTGCAACTGACCCGCAACCAGGCGATGGACCTCGCGCCCGATGGCATTCGCGTCAACGCCGTCTCCCCGGGCTGGACCTGGAGCAACATCATGGTCCAGCTCACCAACGACAACCGGGAGAAGACCGACAAGGTCGCGGCACCCTTCCATCTCCTGGGCCGCACAGGCAATCCCGAGGAAGTCGGCGAAGCCGTCGCCTTCCTCCTATCCGACAATGCGAGCTTCATCACCGGCACCGATATCCGGGTCGATGGCGGCTACACCGCCATGGGTCCCGAGCAGAACGTGCCGGCGATCCCGAAGCTCATGGAATGAATGACGGACTTCAAGCAACAAGCAAAACCGGGAACTGAAACAATGAGCACATCACGCAGGATCACCATCGTTGGGGGCGGACAATCCGGCCTCCAGCTCGGCTGCGGCCTTCTTTCCAATGGCTACGAGGTCGATATCATCCAGAACCGCACGGCCGAACAGGTACGCAGCGGCAAGGTGCTGTCCAGCCAGTGCATGTTCGACGCGGCGCTACAGAACGAGCGTGACCTCGGACTGAACTACTGGGACGGCGAATGCCCGACCGTCGACTCGATCAACTTCGTCGTACCGGCGCCCGATGGTTCGGGTAACAAGGCGATCGACTGGAACGGCAAGCTCGACAGACCGGGCCAGAGCGTCGACCAGCGGATCAAGGTCCCGCGCTGGATGGAGGAGTTCGAGCGCCGCGGCGGCACGATCACCATCCACGACGCCGGCATCGACGACCTCGAACGCTACGCGAAACAGTCGGAACTGGTGATCGTGGCGGCGGGTAAGGGCGATATCGCAAAGCTCTTCGAGCGCGATGCGGAAAAGTCCCCCTTCGACAAGCCGCAGCGGGCGCTGGCGCTGACCTATGTCAACGGCATGCTACCGCGTCCGGATCACTCAGCCGTCAACTTCAACCTGATCCCAACGGTCGGCGAGTATTTCGTCTTTCCGGCACTGACGGTGAACGGCCCCTGCGAGATCATGGTCTTCGAGGGCATTCCCGGCGGCCCGATGGACTGCTGGAAGGACGTGAAGACGCCGGAGGAACACCTCGCCAAATCGAAATGGATTCTCGACACTTTCTTGCCCTGGGAGGCGGATCGCAATCGCAACATCTCGCTGACCGACGACAACGGCATCCTCGCCGGTGCTTTTGCCCCCACAGTTCGCAGGCCCGTCGGCAGGCTGCCATCGGGCGCCGTGGTCCTCGGCATGGCCGACGCCGTCTGCCTCAACGACCCGATCACGGGCCAGGGCTCTAACAACGCATCGAAGTCCGCCAAGGCCTACATGGACGCGATCCTCGCCCATGGCGACCGCCCCTATGACGCGGCCTTCATGCAGGCGACTTTCGACTCCTATTGGAATTATGCCCAGTTCGTCACTGGCTGGACCAACGCGCTTCTCCAGCCGCCACCGCCGCATGTGCTCAACATCATGGGCTCGGCCCAGGCCTTCCCGGTTCTCGCCAAGCGCATCGCCAACGGCTTCAACGACCCGCGCGATTTCTTCCCCTGGTTCGCGGTGCCGGAAGAAGCGGATGCCTACCTGGGGCGGCTGGCAGCCTGATCAACTGGGATCGAACACAATTGGCCATGTGCGAAATCATCGCGCATGGCCTTCCTATTTGAAGATTTCATCACCGACAGATAGCGGGACTTTCAGCCATGATAGCGGCGATGGGTCGCCGCCGTACGCGATGCCTGTTCGTAAATGCCCGTCAGCAGATCGAGCGTATTGGCCGCTTCCCGCAAACGGCTCGGGAAATTCGGCACCGATTGCACGGCCTTGATCAACAGCGAGGCACGGACATCGGCATAGCGGTCGGTCACGTCTCTGCCCTTGTCGGTCACCGAATAGGTCACGCCGGATCGGCCGCTGCCGCTGCGCACCACGAGGCCGGCGGCTATCAGCTTACGCAGGCTATACTGCATGTTGGGAATGTCCTCGCGATTGGCGAGCCGGGCGAGATCCTTGATCGTCTTCGGCCGTTCATGCATCCGGATGATGTGCAGCATGGCGTTTTCCGGACCGCTCGCCACCAGATCGATCACCGAAGCCAGGCACTCGCCCTGCCAGCGCCCGAAGGCCTCGAAGGCACGCATCAGCGCATATTCCAGCTCCGCGACATCGACCTCGAGCGGATTGCGCGCCAGATGCCAGCTCCGGTCCACCGCCGCCGATCCGCCCTCCGGCGGGTTGCCCTTCGTTTTCATGCCTGATTTCCCAACAGATTGTGCTGCCTAGACATCCGTCATCGTTTTCCTGTTGACAAGCTTTAAATTTAAAATAGATTTTCTATCGTAATTTCTGTTAAAAAATCGGGGAACAACAATGACTGAGAACAGCATGTTCGCGGATGGGCAATTCTTGCTCGGAACCTTCTCTACAAATTGCTCCGGCGGCATGTCGGTGACCAAAGTGCCGGAGCGCTGGGTCAATTCCTGGGACAACAATCTGCGCCTCGGGAAGATGCTCGACGACGCCGGCATCGACTTCATGCTGCCGATCGCCCGCTGGATCGGCTATGGCGGCGAGACCAACTTCCACGGCAACGTACTTGAGACGATGACCTGGGCGACGGGCTTGCTGGCCCATACAAGGAACATCAATGTCTTCGCGACGATCCACGTCGCCGCCAATCATCCGGCGGTGGTCGCAAAGCAGATCGCGACGATCGACCAGATCAGCCGAGGCCGCATCGGCCTCAACATCGTCGCAGGCTGGAATCAGCCGGAATACGAGGCGCTCGGTCTCGAACTGCCGTCGGGTCACGAAGATCGCTACGGCTATGCACAAGAGTGGTTCGACGTCGTCAAGGCGCTCTGGACGAAAACCGAGACCTTCGACTGGGATAGCAAGCACTTCAAGCTCAAGAACGTTCTCGGCGATCCACGCCCGTCGCGCAAGGCACCCATCCTGAACGCGGCGGGTTCCGGCCAGGGCCGGGCCTTTGCCGTGAAGAATGCCGACTTCCTGTTCACCCCGGCGATAGATCTCGAACGCTCCAGGGAAGAAGTCGCTGCACTCAAGCAGCAGGCCGTGCATGAAGGCCGCAAGGTCGGCGTGCTGACCTTCAGCCATGTCGTCTGCCGCCCGACCGAGAAGGAGGCAAAGGACTACCTCCAGCATTTCGGCCAGACCAATGCCGATTGGGAGGCCGTGGACAATCTCGTCCGGCTGCAGTTCGCCCATGCGCAATCATTCCCGCATGATCTGCTGGCGCTGATCCGCGACCGGATGGCCGCCGGCCATGGCGGTTTCCCGCTGGTCGGCACGCCCGAACAGGTGGCGGAGGGCATCCTGTCGCTGCATGTCGCCGGTTTCGGCGGCACCACCTTGTCCTTTGTCGATTACGCCGAGGAATTCCCCTATTTCCGCGATCACGTCCTGCCGATCCTGGAAGCACGCGGCATTCGCCGGGCAGTGTCCGCGGCGGCGGCCGCAGCCTGACCGGCGTCCCCGCCGCGACGCCGCTGGGGTGGCGTCGCGGCGGAACTCCACCTATCCCACGTCGCGAATCTCGGCGGTGTCAACCGAAGGAGAGCAGAATGGAAATGCAATTGATGACGGCACCAGCGCCTGACGCGGCCGACTATCGCTTGGCCATGCGCCACTTTGCCGGCAATGTCAGCGTCATAACGGTCGGCTCCGGAGACCGCCGGTCCGGCCTCGTCGCCACGTCCACCGTGTCGTTATCCGTCGATCCGCCGCTGATGCTGGTCTGCGTCAACCGCACCTCGTCCTCGTGGCCCCTCTTCGCGACCTTTGGACACTTCGGGGTGAATTCGCTCGGTCCACAACACCAGCCGATCGCCGAGCGCTTCACCGGGCAGGGCGGAGTCAAGGGTACCGACCGCTTTGCGCTGGGTAGGTGGCGGAGCAGTCCCACCGGTGCACCGCTTCTGATCGGCGCCTCAGTGGCGCTCGACTGCGAGATCGAGGACATGATCGAGAAATCCACCCACGCGATCCTCATCGGTCGGGTACGCTCCATCGAGATCGGCGAGGAGAAAGGTGCGCTGATCTACTGGCAGGGCGGATATCGCCCGATCGATACAGCCTCGCCCTGACCCGTGGCGGTATCAGGTGCGCCTCGCAGAGATATTTTAACCTTAAAATATCTCTGCGACGGCATAAAGCGATTGACAGGAGCCGTTTGCGAATTTACTTTAACCTTAAAATAAATAGCCACAAGCCATCGATCGGAACAGAGGAAACTGACATGCGGATCGTATGCATCGGCGGCGGACCGGCCGGCCTCTATTTCGGGCTCCTGATGAAGAAGCTCCATCCCGAACACGCCATCACCGTGGTCGAGCGCAACCGGCCCTATGACACGTTCGGCTGGGGCGTCGTCTTCTCCGACGCGACCATGGAGGCGATGAAGGTATGGGATCCGGAGAGCGCCACCGAGATCCAGGATGCCTTCAACCATTGGGATGACATCGAGGTCTGGTTCAAGGGCACGCGCCAGCGCACCTCCGGCCACGGCTTCGTCGGCATCGGCCGGAAGAAACTGCTCAACATCTTGCAGCGCCGATGCGAGGCGCTCGGCGTCGAACTGACATTCGAAACCGATGTGAACAGCGACCTGGAATACCCCGACGCCGACCTGATCATCGCGTCTGATGGTTTCAACTCTAAGATCCGCAATCGCTATCCGGAGGTCTTCCAGCCCGATCTGATCACGCGGCCGAACCGCTATATCTGGCTCGGCACCAACAAGCTCTACGATGCCTTCACCTTCGATTTCCGAAAGACGGATCACGGCTGGTTCCAGGCGCATATCTACAAGTTCGACGACCAGACCTCGACCTTCATCGTCGAAACCACCGAGGACGCCTACGAGAAGCATGGCCTGGGGGATCTCGACCAGCAGGGCTCGATCGATTTCTGCCAGGACCTGTTCTCCGAAGTGCTCGATGGCGCCGAACTGATGACCAATGCGCGCCACATGCGCGGCTCGGCCTGGCTGAACTTCAACCGCCTGATCTGCGGCAAGTGGAGCCATTTCAATGGCCAGTCGCATGTCGTGCTGATGGGCGATGCGGCCCATACCGCGCATTTCGCCATCGGTTCGGGCACCAAGCTCGCGATCGATGACGCGATCGAACTCACCAACCAGTTCAACAGGCTCGGCCACGACAAGGACAAGATTCCCGCCGTCCTCGCGGCTTACGAAGAAATTCGCCGCGTCGATGTTGCGCGCATCCAGAATGCCGCGCGTAATGCCATGGAATGGTTCGAAGTGGTCGGTCGCCGCTATGCGGACACGCTGGAGCCCGAGCAGTTCATGTATTCCATGCTGACGCGTTCTCAGCGCATCAGCCACGAAAACCTGCGCCTGCGCGACGCGAACTGGCTGGAGGGCTACGAGCGCTGGTTCGCCAAAAAGGCCGGCATGGTTTCGACGACCAATGACCGTTGCCTGCCGCCGATGTTCACACCCTATACGGTTCGTGGCGTCACGCTGCCCAACAGGATCGTCATGTCGCCGATGGCGATGTATTCGGCGAAGGACGGCCTGATCGACGATTTCCATCTCGTTCATATCGGATCGCGTGCCATGGGCGGCGCAGGCCTCGTCTTCGGCGAGATGACTTGTGTTTCAGCAGACGGTCGCATCACGCCCGGCTGCCTCGGGCTTTGGAACGAAGAACAGGCCGATGCCTGGAGACGGCTGGTCGAATTCGTCCATTTCAACACGCCCGCGAAGGTTGGCATCCAGTTGGGCCATGCCGGCCGCAAGGGCTCGACGAAGCTCGCCTGGGAAGGCACGGACCAGCCACTCGATGAGGGCAACTGGCCCCTGATCTCGGCCTCGGCACTGCCCTATCTCAAGCATAGCCAGATGCCGAAGGCGATGGATCGCGCCGACCTCGACCGTGTCCTCACCGACCATATCAGGGCCGCCGAACTGGCCGTGACCACCGGCGCCGATTGGCTCGAACTGCATTGCGCCCACGGCTATCTGCTGTCGAGCTTCCTGTCGCCGCTCACCAATACGCGCACCGACGAATATGGCGGCGACCATGCGGCACGCGCCCGTTACCCGCTCGAAGTTTTCCGGGCGATCCGCGCCGTCTGGCCGGAGGACAAGCCGATTTCCGTGCGCCTCTCCTGCCATGATTGGTTCGACGGCGGCAACACGCCCGAGGACGCAGCGATCTTCGCGGCGATGTTCAAGGAGGCAGGCGCCGACGTGATCGACTGCTCGTCCGGCCAGGTGTGGAAGGAAGAGACGCCGGTCTATGGCCGCCTGTTCCAGACCCCGTTCTCCGACAAGATCCGCAATGAAGTCGGCATCCCCACCATTGCCGTTGGTGCGATCTCCGAAGCGGACCACGCCAATTCCATCATCGCCGCCGGCCGCGCCGACCTCTGCGCCGTGGCGCGCCCGCATCTCGCCGATCCGGCCTGGACGCTGCACGAAGCGGCCAAGATCGGCATCAACACCATACCTTGGCCGAAGCAGTATTATGCCGGCAAGACGCAATACGAGACCAACCTCGCCCGCGAGAAGCAGGCGGCTGCGGCTGGAGCGAAATAGGCGATGGCAGGCATTCTAGGAGGTCATCACACGCTGGTCACCGGCGCCGGCAGCGGCATCGGGGCAGCAATCGCACGCGCGCTTGCGGATGCCGGGGCAAAGGTGACACTCGCAGGCCGTCGCCGCGAGCCACTTGAAGCTCTGAGCCGGGAATTGCCAGACGGATCGACCTTCATCGCCGACGGCTTCGATGTGACTGATGCCAAAGCGATCGCCTCCGGACTGGAGAAGGCTAGGGCCGCTTTCGGTCCCTTCAGCATTCTCGTCAACAATGCCGGCGAGGCCTCGAGCGCGCTCTTCGAGAAAACTTCGCTCGAGATGTGGTCGCATATCATCTCGGTCGATCTCACCGGCGTCTTCAACGTGACGCAGGCCGTGCTTCCCGACCTCAAGGCGCGGGGCCGGGGCGCGCGGATCATCAATGTCGCCTCGACGGCGGGACTGACCGGTTACGCCTATGTCTCGGCCTATGTCGCCGCCAAGCACGGCGTCGTGGGGCTGACGCGGTCTCTGGCACTGGAACTTGCGAAAAAGGGCGTGACCGTCAACGCGGTTTGCCCCGGTTTCACCGACACGCCGATGGTCGCCCGCTCGATCGCCGAGATCGTCGCCAAGACCGGACGCAGCGAGGAGCAGGCAATGGCGGAATTCACCAAGCACAACCCTCAGGGCCGGCTGGTGAAGCCCGAGGAAGTGGCGAACACGGTCTTGTGGCTGGCGTCTCCCGATGCCGGCTCGATCAATGGACAGGCAATAGCGATTGCCGGTGGGGAGGTCATGACGGGATGAGCGACAATCAGGCTTCGATGAGCGGGCATCTCAAGCCCTTCCGCGATTACCAGGCCAGGAATTTCCTCTGGTCGGTGAGTGAGGATGGTCGCGTGGCGACGCTGACCCTCAATCGGCCCGACCGCAAAAATCCGCTGACCTTCGAGAGCTATGCCGAACTGCGCGACCTGTTTCGCGACCTGCAATATGCCTCGGATGTGCGTTCGGTCGTGCTGACCGGCGCCGGCGGCAATTTTTCCTCCGGCGGCGACGTGTTCGAGATCATCGAGCCGCTGACCCGCATGAAAATGCCGGATCTGCTGGCCTTCACCCGCATGACCGGCGACGCGGTCAAGGCGATGCGGAAATGCCCGCAACAGATCGTGGCTGCGATCGATGGCATCTGCGTCGGCGCCGGCGCGATCCTCGCCATGGCGTCGGACCTGCGCCTTGCGACGCCCGAAGCGAAAACCGCCTTTCTTTTCACCCGCGTCGGCCTTGCAGGCGCGGACATGGGCGCGTGCGGCATCCTGCCCCGCATTATCGGCCAGGGCCGCGCCTCTGAACTGCTCTATACCGGCCGCAGCATGTCGGCCGAGGAGGGCGAGCGCTGGGGCTTCTTCAACGCGCTACATCCGGCAGCCGAACTCGACGCGGCCGCCCAGAATCTGGCGCGGTCGCTGGCCGACGGTCCCTGGTTCGCACATGGCATCACCAAAACCATGATGAACCAGGAATGGGCGATGGGCATCGACGAGATGATCGAATCCGAGGCCCAGGCCCAGGCGATCTGCATGGCCACCGGCGATTTCCGCCGTGCCTTCGAGGCATTCGCCGCAAAAGAAAAGCCAGTATTCGAGGGCAACTGATGACCACGCTTGAAGGCCCGACCCGCGAACATCTCGACTGGCCGTTCTTCGGCCCGGAACACCGCGTCGTGGCCGAGCGGCTCGATGCCTTCGAGCGCTCCGGTGCGCTTTCCGAGGTGGATCATCATGACGTCGACAAGGCGTGCCGCCATCTGGTGAAGATGCTCGGCGATGCCGGCCTTCTCGGCTTGGCGACCGGCCAGGCAGGACGCGAGGTGATCGATTCCCGTTCCGTGTGCCTGGCACGCGAGACCCTGGCCTGGCATGACGGGCTCGCGGATTTCGCCTTTGCGATGCAGGGATTGGGGACCGGCGCCATCGGTTTGTCGGGCTCCGAGGAACTGAAGGCCGCTGTCCTTCCCAAGGTCACGTCAGGCGACTGGGTGTCGGCCTTCGCGCTGTCCGAGAAGGAAGCCGGGTCCGATGTCGCGGCCATGGCCTGCGCGGCGCGGGCGGATGGCGACGCCTATGTGCTCGACGGCGAGAAGACCTGGATATCGAATGGCGGCATCGCCGATGTCTACACGGTCTTCGCCCGCACCGGCGAAGCGCCAGGCACGCGCGGTATTTCCGCCTTCGTGGTCTTTGCCGACGATCCCGGCTTTTCCATCACGGAACGCATCGAAGTGATCGCGCCGCATCCGCTGGCGACGATCCGTTTCGACAATTGCCGCATTCCCGCCTCCCGCCGCCTAGGCGCGCCTGGCGAAGGCTTCAAGATCGCGATGCGCACGCTCGACATCTTCCGCGCCTCCGTAGCTGCTGCGGCGCTCGGTTTTGCCCGGCGCGCGCTCGACGAGGCACTGCTCCATGCCAGGACCCGCAAGATGTTCGGCGCAGCGCTTGGCGACCTGCAACTGACGCAGGCCGCTCTCGGCGACATGGCGACAGGCATCGATGCTGCGGCGTTGCTCACCTACCGCGCCGCATGGCGCCGCGACGTTCAGCAGCTGCCGACCACGAAGGAAGCCGCGATGGCCAAGATGACCGCGACCGAAACGGCGCAGGACGTCATCGATCGCGCGGTACAGCTCTTCGGCGGCCGTGGCGTAAGATCGGGCGAGATCACCGAGAAGCTTTACCGCGAAATCCGCGCGCTTCGCATCTACGAGGGTGCGACGGAAGTGCAGAAGCTGATCGTCGCCCGCGAACTCATGAAGGGTACGTGAGCCATGTTCACGAAGACCTTCCCTCTTCGTTTCGGCGACTGCGATCCGTCAGGCATCGCCTACTATCCGTCCTATCTTCGCATCCTGGATGGGGCGATCGAGGATTTCTTTGCTTCGCTGGGCGCCACGCGCGACCGGATGATATCCGCGATGCGGATGGGCACGCCGACGGTGACGCTCAACCTCGTCTTCGAGCGGCCGGGCCTTCAGGGCGACGAACTGACGATCGACATCCGCGTCGCTGGCCTGGGCCGATCCTCAGTGGATCTGGCGCATAGCGTCTCGGCGCGGGGCGCAACGCTCTTCAAGGCGACCCACCGGTTGGTGGCGACCTCGCTTGAAACCCACACATCCCTGGCCTGGCCGGACGACCTCCGGACCGCGCTCACCCAGCACCTGGAGAAGACCAATGCACACGATCCTGCAACCTGAAGGCTGGGCACGGCCGGTCGGTTACGCCAACGGTGTCGAGGCGCAGGGCCGGCTCATCTTCGTCGGTGGACAGATCGGCTGGAACGGCCAGTGCCAGTTCGAAACCGACGATTTCGTCGGCCAGGTCAGGCAGACGCTGGAGAACGTCGTCGCCGTCGTGCGCGCGGCGGGTGGCGAGGCACATCACATCACCACGATGACCTGGTATTTCATCAACAAGAAGGAATACCTCGCCAATCTCAAAGGCATCGGCCAGGCCTATCGCGAGGTTATCGGCAAGCACTTCCCGGCCATGGCGGCCATGCAGATCGTGGCGCTGGTCGAGGACCGGGCTAAGATCGAGATCCAGGCAACGGCCGTCATTCCGGAATCGTGACGATGACTGCGACCAAAGCTGCCGACGAACTGGATTTCTCGGCCTGCGTTTCAGGGCGCGTCCTGGATGGCGTACTTGTTGTCACGATCGACAATCCGCCGGTGAATGCAGCATCGGCAGCCATGCGCACCGGCCTGGCGGCTGGCATCTCGCACGCCAATGACAGCGCGGAGATCGAAAGTGTCATCCTCACCGGCGCGGGGAGGATATTTGTCGGCGGTGCCGATCTTACAGAGTTCGGCAAGCCGCCGGTCGACCCCATCCTGCCTGACGTCTGCCAGTTGATTGAGGACTCGGGCAAGCCCGTCATCGCCGCACTCAACGGCGCGGCGCTCGGCGGCGGGCTCGAAGTCGCGCTCGCCTGCCACTACCGGATTGCCGCGGCGACGGCGAGCATGGCCTTTCCGGAGGTCAAGCTTGGCCTCGTGCCCGGCGCTGGCGGTACGCAACGGCTCCCGCGCCTGACGGGCATCCCCGTTGCCATCGACCTGATCGGCAGCGGCCGCAGCCTGAAAGCAAACGAAGCGCGATCGGCGGGCATCGTGGACGAGGTTGCCGATGGCGATCTTATTGCGCGGGCGCTTGCCATTGCAACCGAAAGCGAGGCTAGGTTCCGCAAGACGGGCGACCTTTCCGTGCCGGCGGCACCCGCCGATGGAATCGAGACGGCATCGAAAAAGATCATCACCAAGGCGCGTGGTCAGATCGCGCCCGGCGTGGCGGTGGGCCTTGTTGCTGCTGCGCAGACGATGACGCTGG
Organism: Rhizobium sp. TH2; assembly: GCF_024707525.1. Lineage (NCBI taxonomy): Bacteria > Pseudomonadati > Pseudomonadota > Alphaproteobacteria > Hyphomicrobiales > Rhizobiaceae > Rhizobium > Rhizobium sp. TH2. The sequence goes on from NZ_CP062231.1 coordinate 4,673,405, forward strand.
AGGATGGGTTGGCGGAGGAACGGTCCGCCTTCCTGCGCCTCAAGGACTCGCCCCAGGCGGCGGCGCTCCGCCATGTCTTCTTTGCCGAGCGCGAGGCGGCGAAGGTTGCGGGCCTCGAGAGCGTCTCGCCCCGCGCGGTCAAGGCCATCGGCATCGTCGGCGCGGGCCTGATGGGCTCGGGCATTGCCGTTGCCGCGCTGGACGCCGGATACCGCGTCATCGGCATCGAGCAGGATGACGAGGCGGTCCGCAGGGGTCGCGAGCGGATCGCAGGCATGCTGGGGCGAAATGTCAAATCCGGCCGCCTTGACGAGGCCGGGCTTGCGGATCGCCTGTCGCGACTGACAGTGGAAGGCACACTTGGCGCATTGGGGGACGCCGACCTCGTGATCGAGGCGGTGTTTGACGACCTCGACGTCAAGATGGAATTGTTCCGGAAACTCGACGGCGTGGTCCGGCCGGACGCCATCCTTGCTACCAATACATCCTACCTCGATCCGGACGAGATCGCGGCCGCGACAGACTCTCCCGAACGGGTGCTCGGTCTGCACTTCTTTTCGCCGGCCAACATCATGCGACTTGTCGAGGTGGTCCGCTGCGCCAGGACGGAACCTGATGTCCTCGCCACAGGCTTTGCCGTCGCGAAGAAGATGCGGAAACTGCCTATCCTCTCCGGGGTCACCGAAGGCTTCATCGGCAACCGGATCTTCTCGGCCTATCGTCGGGAAGCCGAGTTCCTCGTCGAGGACGGCGCAGAACCGCAGGACATCGATGCCGCCATGGAAGACTTCGGATTCGCCATGGGACCGTTTTCGGTGTTCGACCTCGCCGGCCTCGAAATCGCCTGGGCACGGCGCAAACGCCAGGCGGCGACCCGCGATCCCTCGGAGCGCTATGTCGATATCGCGGACCGGCTTTGCGAGGTGGGCCGCTTCGGCCAGAAATCCGGCAAGGGCTGGTACAGCTATGCCGACGGCAAGAAATCCGTCGATCGGGATGTGACCGCCATCATTGCCGCCTCTCGCGCGGCAAAGTCGATCACGCCACGCCATTTCGATAAAGCCGAGATCATCAGCCGCCTGCTCGTCGCAATGTCGGCGGAGGGCGAGAGGCTGCTGGATGAAAGGATCGCCGCCAGACCCGGCGATATCGATCTCGTCCTGATCAACGGCTACGGGTTCCCCGCCCACAAGGGCGGGCCGATGTTCATGAGGGACCCGGAAGCCTGAGTTACGCCGGCACGGCCAGGAAGCTTTCAAGCTTCGCCTTGACGGGATCGGGCCAGGCCATCGAGGTGTGTTCGTCGAGCCGGCTCGCCGCCAGGACTTGATGGCCCGACCAGCGTTGCTGCTCGCCGCAGCGCACGATGTGCTCGATCGTCATCGACGAACGCCCGACGCGCGTGACCGTGAGTTCGAACGTCAGCCTCTCGCCAAAAAACGATGGCTTTGAAAAGTCGCATGTGAGGTGGACGGTGGGTGTGCCCCAGCGTTCCTTCCAGATGATCTCGTGCCAGGGATAGCCCATCCAGGTCCAGAATTCCTCGATGACGCCATTGAGGAGATTGAGATAGGAAGGATAATAAGCGGTCCCCGAAATGTCGCAGTCGCCGAAATTGAGCATGCGGTCGGTCGAAAAGCAGGCGGGCATCGTGTGCTGATCCTGACGTGTTTGAAGCGATAGCAGCAACTAACATATCTAGCGGGTGCGAGTCATCGCCTTCCACGACGCTTCGAGCAGCATTCACGCGCCCAACAGCGTTTGCGTCAACGGATGACCCGGGTCGGCAAGGCCATCAATGACATTGAAATGGTGCCGGTCAGGCTCGACCACCGCGCTGGTCGTCGCGCCCAGACCGGTCCAGATGTTGGCGAGAAGCGCGTTCTGGCGCAGGAATTCAGCACGCTCGCTCCCGCCGGCCCAGCAGGTGATACGGGCGCCATCCATCGGCCTGAGCAATGCCGGGCTTTCGGCCAGCGCCTCGGCCTCGTCGATGCGGAGCGTTTCCTTCATGCCTGTGTTCATCAGCGGCCTCAGGTCATGGATCCCGGAAATCGACACGACATTGCGGACGCGCGCCGAGACGGCGGGGGCGAGTGGCGCGGTCTGGGACACCATCCGGCTGACCAGATGACCGCCGGCGGAGTGCCCGGTCAACATGACAGGCCCTTCGACCAGTTCGGCAGCCTTGCCGATAGCAGCACCGACCTCGCCGACGATTTCACCGATCCGGACATCCGGGCAGAGTGTGTAGGACGGCATCGCCACGGCATAGCCATGCTCCACCGCTCCGCCCGCAAGATGGGACCAGTAGCTGTTGTCGAGCGCCATCCAGTAGCCGCCATGGACGAAGACCACGAGGCCCCTCGGCGTGCCTTCAGGCATGAAAAGGTCGAGCTGGTTGCGAGGCCGAGGACCATAGACGATGCCGAACTTCGCCCGGCCGAGCCCTGCAAGCCTGTCGCGGAACCCCTTGGCAGGCGCCACCCAGGCATCCGGCCAGCGATCGCCGCCCGCAATGTTGTCACTGTTGGTGTAGGCGTCATCCCAGTTGATGATTTTGCGCGGCAGCATCCGACATCCTCCCCGATGGCCTGACTAATTGTTCCCAGCAAAGCCCATCCGTAGCACCCGCGTCAATGCATCTGCGGCAAGAAACTTTATGCTTGAAATAATTTTGGGCTGGTGCGATGCTTGAGCCTACCAGCGATGGGAGGTCTCGCTGGTACGGGATGGCAATTGCATCTGCTCTTGCAGTCCTGAGCTTAGATCGGCCGGCCCGCAAACATCCAGGAAACGCTAGACATGCTTGGACCGTCAGCACATACAGACACGTTCACGCGCGACAACCTGCCGCCGCCGGACCAGTGGCCGGATTTCCTGCTGGACGGTTTCGACTATCCCGACCGCATCAATGCCGGCGTCGAACTGACGGACAGGCTGGTCGAGAAGGGCTTTGGCGATCACACCGCGCTGATCGGCAATGGCCGGCGCCGCACCTACAAGGAACTGTCGGACTGGACCAACCGGCTGGCACATGCGCTCGTCGAGACCTATGGCGTCAAGCCGGGCAGCAGGGTGCTCATCCGCTCCGCCAACAATCCGGCCATGGTCGCCTGCTGGCTTGCCGCCACCAAAGCCGGAGCGGTGGTCGTTAACACCATGCCCATGCTGCGGGCGGGCGAACTCAAGAAGATCGTCGATAAGGCGGAAATCTCGCTCGCACTCTGCGATACCCGGCTGATGGACGAAATGGTCGCCTGCGCCAAGGACAGCGCCTTCCTCGAGAAGGTCGTCGGTTTCGATGGCACCGCCAACCACGACGCCGAACTCGACCGTATCGCGCTCGACAAGCCGGTGACGTTCGCGGCAATTCAAACCAGCCAAGATGATGTTGCGTTGTTGGGCTTCACGTCGGGTACGACGGGTGTGCCCAAGGCGACAATGCATTTCCACCGCGATCTTCTGCTTATCGCCGACACCTACGCCAAAGACGTTTTGCATGTGACCCCTGACGACGTGTTCGTCGGATCGCCGCCGCTCGCCTTCACTTTCGGCCTGGGTGGCCTCGCCATCTTCCCGTTGCGCTTTGGCGCCACCGCGACGCTCCTCGAAGAGGCGACGCCACCGAACATGATCCACATCATCGAGATCTATAAGGCGACGATTTCCTTCACCTCGCCGACCGCCTACCGAGCCATGATGAAGGCGATGGATGCCGGCGCCGACCTCTCGTCGCTGCGCGTCGCGGTGTCGGCCGGGGAAACCCTGCCCGGTCCGGTGTTCGAGGAATGGACGGCCAAGACGGGCAAACCGATCCTCGATGGCATCGGGGCGACCGAGATGCTGCACATTTTCATCTCCAACCGCTTCGAGGATTTGCGGCCGTCATCCACTGGCAAGCCCGTCGGCGGTTATGAGGCGCGCATTGTCGATGACGAGATGAACGAGGTGCCGCGCGGAACCGTCGGCAAGCTGGCGGTGCGCGGGCCCACCGGATGCCGCTACATGTCGGATATCAGGCAGAAGGAATATGTTTGCGACGGCTGGAACCTGACCGGCGACGCCTTCTACCAGGATGAGGCTGGCTTCTTCCACTTCGCGGCGCGCTCAGACGACATGATCGTCAGTTCCGGCTACAATATCGCCGGCCCGGAGGTCGAGGCGGCGCTGCTGTCGCATCCCGATGTGGCCGAATGCGCGGTGATCGGCGCGGAAGACGTCGATCGCGGCCAGATCGTCGAGGCGCATGTCGTGCTTGTGCCATCCGCAGCGCCCGATGCGGCAACGATCAAGCGCCTGCAGGACCACGTGAAGGCCACGATCGCGCCTTACAAGTATCCCCGCTCGGTGAAATTCATCGATGCGCTGCCCAAGACCCAGACCGGCAAGATCCAGCGGTTCCGGCTCCGCGCGGAGAAGATCAATTGAGCAAGCCATATGATCCCGCGACCGAGGGTGCGCAGATGTCGTTCGCGGACCGCATGTCCTACAGCGACTACCTGCATCTCGACGAGGTGCTGAATGCGCAGTCGCCACTATCGACGGCGCATGACGAACTGCTGTTCATCATCCAGCACCAGACATCGGAACTCTGGATGAAGCTTGCGATCCATGAAGTTTCGGCCGCGATCCGCTCGATCCGCGACGACAAGCTGGAGCCGAGCTTCAAGATGCTGGCCCGCGTCGCCCGCATTTTTGAGCAGCTCAACAATGCCTGGGACGTGCTGCGGACGATGACCCCCAGCGAATACACCCAGTTCCGAGAATCGCTCGGCCAGTCCTCAGGCTTCCAGTCGTGGCAATATCGGGCCGTGGAATATTTGGCGGGAAATCGCAACCTCGCAATGCTGCGCCCGCACGCCCACCGCCCGGAATTTTCCGAGAAGCTGGAGGCAATACTCGCCATGCCCTCGCTCTACGACGAGGCGATCCTGCTGCTGTCCCGCCAGGGCTTCGATGTCGGTGCCGACGCGCAACGCACGGAGTGGCGCGAGAACCGTATCGAGAGCGAAGAGGTGCTCACCGCCTGGCAGACAGTCTATCAGGACCCCGAGCGCCATTGGATGCTTTACGAACTGGCCGAGAAGCTGGTCGATTTCGAGGATTATTTCCGCCGCTGGCGCTTCAATCACGTCACGACGGTCGAGCGCATCATCGGCCTGAAGCGCGGCACCGGCGGAACCTCGGGCGCATCCTACCTGCGGAAAATGCTGGACGTTGAACTGTTTCCGGAACTCTGGCGCGTTCGCACTAGGCTCTGAGAATAGGCGATCAAGTCACCGCGGATCGCACCGCGAAGCGTGCTTCCTTCCATGCGCCGGTGCGCAATATGTCCTCCAGAACCTCTACCGCCCGCCAGACATCCCCAAAGCTCGTATAGAGCGGCGTGAAGCCGAAGCGGATGGTCGCCGGTGCACGGAAATCGCCGATCACGCCGCGCTCGATCAGCGCCTGCATTATGGGATATGCGTGGTCATGCTCGAACGACACCTGGCTGCCACGGCGGCTGGCGTCGCGTGGGCTTTCCAGCGTGAGGCCAAGACCCTCGCACCGCGACTCGACCAGCTTGATGAAGAGATCGGTCAGCGAGATGCTTTTGGCACGCAGCGCATCGAGATCGACCTCGGCCCAGATGTCGAGTGCGCCCTTGAGCGCACGCAGCGAGAGGATCGGCTGCGTTCCGCATTGGAATCGACGGATGCCGGCGCTGGCATCGAAACTCTGCTCGAAGGCGAAGGGCCGGGCATGGGCCCACCAGCCGCTCAATGGCTGGCGCGCTTCAGTGAGATGCCTGGTGGCGACATAGATGAAGGCCGGGGCGCCCGGGCCACCATTGAGATACTTGTACGTGCAGCCGATGGCGAAGTCGGCGTTGGATCCGTCGAGATCGACCGGCAGCGCGCCAGCTGTGTGGCAGAGATCCCAGACGATCAGCGCCCCGGCCTCATGCGCCTTCCGGGTCAGCGTCGCCATGTCGCGGAGTTCGCCGGATTTGTAATTGACGTGGTTGACGAGGATCACCGCGACCTTGTCATCGATAAGGTCCTCGATCTCAGGAGCATCGACTCCCTCCAGGCGAAGCGTGGTGCCCGGACGGGTCGAGGCAACGCCCTCGGCCATATAGAGATCGGTCGGGAAACTGCCGCCTTCGGCGACGATGACAGAACGATCCGGGCGCAGGCCCAAGGCCGCATGCAGGCCCTTGTAAATATTGATCGACGTCGTGTCCGCCACCACGGTTTGACCGGGTGCCGCACCGATCAGCCGGCCGATGCGGTCGCCCAACTCGAGCGGCATCTCGAACCAGCCATCCTTGTTCCAGGCGCGGATAAGATCCTGGCCCCATTCCTCCCGCGCGGCCTTGTCGATCTCGTCGTAGGCGGCTTTGGACGCGGCACCGAGCGAATTGCCATCGAGATAGATTACGCCCTCGGGCAGGATGAAGCGGTCGCGCATGCCGCGCAGCGGGTCGCTTGCATCCATCGCCTCGACGGCTGCGAGATCGGGAATGACTGTCATGAAGGCGTCCTCAATTATTCCAGGATTGTTTCGTGCGGAGCAGAAGCCGCCGCTTAACGGGCATTTTCGGACTTAAGGTACGTGAGCACCGGAAGCGCAGAAAATCGCGATTTGCAGACCGGCATCAGCTGAATGGCGATCGGTCCCTCCGCTCAACGGGCATTTTCGGACTTGTAACGCTTCTCAAGCATGCTCACCAGCCGGACCATCGGCCAGAGGAAGATGATGTAGACCAGCGCGGCACCTATCAGCGGCGATGGATTTGCATAGAGCGCCTGGGCGTTGGTGGCTTCCTTCAGCAGTTCCGGCAGCGCCACCGTCGAGGCCAACGACGTGTCCTTGAACATCGATACGCAGTTGCTGGTGGTTGGCGGAATGACGATCCGGATCGCTTGCGGCATGATGACCTTGCGCAGCGTCAGGAGAAACGGCAGGCCGAGCGCCGCCGCCGCCTCGAACTGGCCCTTCGGCACGCCTTCGATGCCCGACCGGAAGACCTCGGCGGAATAGGCCGCCATGACGATCGAGAATGCCATGACGGCCGACGCCCATGACGAGAGCCGGATGCCGAGGAACGGCAGCGCGTAATAGATGAGAATGAGCATCACCAGCACCGGCATGGCGCGCATGATGTCGATGTAGCCGATCATCAGCAAACGTATCGGCTTTGGCGCGTAAAGCCTGATAATGCCGACAAACATGCCGGCGGGAACGCCGATCACGATGCTCATGACGCCGAGCAGCAGCGTGTTCCAGAACCCTCTCAGCAGCGCGGGCAGGGCAGACCACAGCACCTCATAATTGAAGAACGTATCGATCAACGACATGGCCGGGCCTCGGTATGGCTGGAGAACTCACCGAGCTTAGGGGCAGATGAGCGGAATTGGAAATGGGGCATTTGGCGGATGCGCCTCAGTGCACTGAAATCTGCTTCAGGACCGCGGCCATCGCGTGGCATCCCGGCCGTTCCCGCTTGTGTGCGGGGACGGCCGAAAGCCTTATTCTTGTAACGACCTGACCCCGGATCAGGGCTTCGGGATCGGCATTTCGGTGACGGTCGAGGAACCGGCCGGTGCGTCGCTGCCGAACCACTTCTTGTGGATCGCGGCCAGCGTGCCGTCCTTCTTCATCGAGCCGATGGCATCGGAAAGCGCCTGCAGCTTCGGATGGTCCTTGGTCATCATCAGGCCGTACTGTTCGCCGGTCTTGATGCGTTCCTTGACCTTGAAGCCCTTCATCTTGGTGAAGAGGAATTCCATGCCCGGAATGTCGCTGACCACGCCATCGACGCGGCCTGCGCCGAGATCGAGCATCACGTTCTGCTGGGAATCATAGCCCTTGATCTCGGCAAATCCGTATTCCTTCTGATGTTCCTGGGCCCACTTTTCACCTGTGGAACCGGAGAGAACACCGACGATCTTGCCCTTCAGGTCGGCCAGGCCGTTCAGCGGGCTGTCTTCCTTGATGGCGACACCCATGTCGGAGTCGTAGTAGGGCTGAGTGAACGACTGCGAACCGAGGCGCTCCGGCGTGATGGTGATCGAGGAGATCGCCACGTCGATGCGGCCCGAGGTCGTGCCGGCGAACAGCGCCTGGAAGCCATAATCGGCGATTTCGGTTGTCATGCCGGCGCGCTTGGCGGCTTCGTTGACGATATCGACTTCGAAGCCTTCGAAGGTACCGCTCGCGTTCTTGAATTCGAACGGCGGGTTGTTGGGGTAGGATCCGACTTGAAGCACATCGGCGGCAAGCGCGCCGAAGGCGGTGCAGGACAGGCCGAGTGCGGCTGTCACGGCGAGTAGGTGGCGACGGGTAAGGCTCATTCTTATTCTCCCTCTGGTTTTAACTACCGGGTCCCTTCCCGGCAGGTATTGCCGTTCCGCGTGGGCGGACACGTCATTTCAAGGCGTCGACCATGCGGTCGAGCGCCGTGGCGATCTGGGCGATGTCACGGCACACACACATGCGCAGAAACGCGCCCGATGATGCGCCGAACAGGTGACCGGGCGCCAGCCCGACCCGCGATTTCTCCAAAATCATGGTGCAGGCGTCGCGCGCATCCGGTTGGCCCTCGAGCGCGAAGAAGGCATACATGCCGCCGCGCGGCTTCTCGGGCAGGATGATGCCGGGAATTTCGGCAAGCCTGTCATAGGTGAGGTCGAGGCCGGCCTTGATGCGGCCAACAATCTCGGCGACCAGCGGCTCGCCATCGCGGAGCGCCACAGCGCCAGCCGCCTGGACAATGCCCGGCGTGCCGCTATTGGCATATTGCGTCATCGCGGCGAGTTGGTCCGCGACGCCCGAGGGATGCGTCAGCCAGCCGATCCGCCAGCCGGTCATCGCCCAGGCCTTGGAAAAGCTGTTGACCGCCAGCACACGGTCGCCGTCCTCGGCGATTTGTAGAATCGACGGCGCCGCCACGCCGTCGAAATACAGCCTGTTATAGACCTCATCCGAAATGATCCAGATGCCAGTCCGTCGGCTGAAATCGAGAAGCGCCTGCATCTCCTCCCGGCTCGCGGTCCAACCCGTCGGGTTGGAGGGCGTGGAGAGAAAGATGGCGCGGGTCCGCGCGTCGCAGGCGGCAAACAGTTTGTCGAGATCCAGCCGCCAGTCGGTATCGAAACCGAGCGGCACGGGTCGAGGCTCGCCACCGACCAGATGGATGGCGTTGTGGATGTTGGGCCATTGCGGCGCGACATAGACGACATTGGTGCCGACATCGACCAGCAGGCTGAGCGCCAGATAGAGGGCCTGCATGCCGCCGGGCGCGATCGTCGAGCGCTCCACCGGGATCGAACGGCCATGAATGCCGCTTTGATAGGTCGCAAGCGCTTCGATCAGCGGGCCGTAGCCGCGCATATTGGGAATATAGAAGGTCAAGCCATCGTCGATCGCCGCCTTTGCCGCATCACGGATGAAAGCCGGGGTTACGATGTCGCCTTCGCCGAACCAGAGCGGTATGACATCGCCGAGTTCACGCGCGCGGGCAGCAAGGACGGCAATGTTCTCCGTGCGCAGGTCGCGGACCTGGGCGCGAATGCCGTCGAACGCGTAGCGTTTCCGCATCGCTTCTGTCGAGATGTCTGATGGCAACAGTGACATCGGTCAGGCACTCCTCGCCAGCTTGGGCGAGCCCTTCGCCGCCGCGATGATATCGCCAAGCACGGTGTCGAAACGGGCGATCTCCTCGACCTTGTTGTAATGCACCAGCGACACGCGCAGAGCGCCCGACTCCATCGACAGGCCCAGCCGCTTCATCAGGCGCGGCGCGAACATATGGCCGTCACGCACGCCGATCCGCGCCTTGCCCATTTCAGCGGCGATGTGCTGCGGCGTCACACCGGGAACGTTGAAGCAGATGGTGGGCACGCGGCCGGCAAGCTTGGCCTCGTCCGAAATGCCATAGATATCGGCGCCGTGCCGCTTGAGCACACGGATCATCTCGCGCGACAGGACCAGTTCGTATTCGCGGATGGCGCCCATGGCGGCGGCAAGCGCCTCGCGGCGGCTGTGCCCGCTACCGGCCAGGAAGCGCCGGCCGATGTCTTCGAGATAGTGCACGGCCGCGTTCATGCCCGCGACGTTTTCATAGGTGAACGTGCCGACCTCGATCTTGTAGGGCGGAACGTCGGGAATGAAGTCTTCCTTGAAAGTCGGGAGCTTAACGAGCGCATCATAGCGGCCCCAGAGGAACCCCATATGCGGCGAGAAATTCTTGTAGCCTGAGCAAACGAGGTAGTCGCAATCCCATGCCTGCACGTCGATCAGCCCGTGCGGACCGAAGTGGACGGAATCGAGGAACACTTCGGCGCCGGCCGCGTGGGCAAGGCGACCGACGGTCTTGACATCGACGATGGTGCCAATCGAATGGGCGGTGACCGTAACCGCCACCAGGCGCGTGCGCTCGTTAAGCAGCGGCTCGAGATCGACCGTGTGCAGCGTGCCGTCCTCGCGCATTTTCCACCAGACGATCTTGGCACCATCGGCTTCGAGCGCCATCCAGGTGGCGATGTTGGCGTCATGGTCCATGTCGGTGATGATGATCTCGTTGCGCTCGCCCAGCAGCTTGGCGATGCCGAGGCTCACCAGCCGGATGAACGAGGTCGCATTGAGCCCGAAGGAGATTTCCTCCGGACGATAGGCATTGACGAGGAGAGCCACGCTTTCGCGCGCCGCTTCGAGATTGCGGTCGACGCCCTGGCTGTGCTCGTACTTCGCCATGCGCTGGACGTTGTTGTCGATCAGGTGGTTGGCGACGGCATCGACCACCGACTGCGGCACCTGCGATCCACCGGCATTTTCGAGAAAGATGAAACCGTTGGCCTTGCGCAGCGCGGGAAACAGCGCGCGCAACTCATCGACCGGAAATCCGTTGCCGCCCGCACTCGTCCGCTCAGTCCCCGACATATCCGCTCCCTCAAATCTCGCCGGCCCGTCTTCTGGCGTCGGTCATTCAGCCCTTGTCGGGCAAGTTTGATTATTTGATCACAAGATATTTTAAAGTTCAACTATTTTTAGCATAATCCCTGCAACAGCTTTTGCGTCGCCTCGATATCATCAACCATCAGGGCGCCCGCACGCTTCCCATCGCCGGCACGAAAGGCGTCGATCAACTCGTGGTGATAGGTCGAATAGGGGTGGATAATGCCTTGATCGAGCTGCCGGGCGACCAGATCCGAGAGAAGCCGCATGTAGGGGCCAAACCGCAGCCAGAGCGTAGCGATCAATTGCGGCAAGGTCTCCGAGCCCGAGAGCTCATAGATGGCGAAATGGAATTCGTGGTTCTTGCGCAGCATGTCATGCACCTTGCCGGTATGGCCCAGCGCCTCGTGCTCGATGGCCAACTGCCTGCAGCGCTCGATGTCATCCGGGCTCATGCGCGCTGTCGCGAGTTCGGTGGCCAGCCCTTCCAGCGTCGCGCGCACGAGGCAGAGATCGTCCAGCCGTTCACGTGAGACCGCCGGAACGCGTGCGGAGCCGTTATGGGCAATCTCAAGCCCGTTCTCGGCGGCCAGTCTTCTAAGTGCCTCACGTACCGGCATGTGGCTGGTGCCGAACTCCGCTGCCAGCGACGAGATGGTCGTCACCTGCGAAGGCTCGAACAGGCCCCACATCAGCGCATGGCGCAACTGCTCGTAGACGCCGTCCTGCAGCGTCACCCGCGAAGAGACTTTTGTCAGTCCCGTTTCGGTCAATATGGTCGTTCTCCCCGATTTGTCATTGCATCTGTCCTTCTATCGCTTCACTGGCGCAGTCCGGCCTCGCGCAGCAACGGCAGCACCCGGCCGCAGAAGAACGGCAGTTCCTGCGTGTAATTGACGAAGGACAGCGCGATGCCGGCATAGCCCTTCGCTGATATGGCGGCCATGTCCTCGACGATCTTTTCCGGGGTACCGACGAGCGGATAGCTGCCCGCGCCGCCGGCAAAGCGCTTGCGATAACGCTCATAGGCGTCCGCATCATGCGACTGCGAAAATTCCTTCTTGCCTGCCATGTGGATGTCGACGGCCGCATGGTCGGCCATCTCGACGGCATAGCGCTCGTAATAGTCATTCGCCTCGGCCTGCGTCTCGCGGCAAACCACATGGCACACAGTGTAGACCCCGACATTGCGGCCGGCCTTTTCGGCGCGCGTGCGGATATCCTCGACATGGCTTCCGGCGGCATCGATATCGGTGAAGGTGGTGAACAGGTAGTCGCAATGGGCAGCGGCGAAATCGCGGCCCGGCCCGCCGAAGGCCGCGTTCATCGTCACCGGTCGCGGCGTCTGGACGCTTGCCGGCCGACTGACGACGTCCTTCAGCTTGTAATAGCTGCCGTCGAAATCGAAGGGATTGTCGGACGCATAAGCCTTCTCGATGATCTCGATCCATTCGGCGGCCTGGTCGTAGCCCTTCTCGACCAAGGGCGTGCCGAACATCGCAAATTCCTTCGGGTTCCAGCCGCAGACGATGTTGAGCCCGGCCCTGCCGCCGCTGACATGATCGACCGTCGCCAGTGCCTTGGCGGCATAGAGCGGGTGGACCAGCGGCACGTGCACGGTCATGAAAAGACCGATTTGCTTGGTCGCGGCGGCCAGTGCGGCCGCCCACGTGAAGGTCTCGAACGACCATTCACGCACATGGTTCTTGCCGCCGAAGCCGGCCCAGCGGGCGATCGGCAGGAAGAATTCCAGCCCGGCACGGTCGGCAATCTGCGCGGCGGTGAGGTTGTCGTCCCAGCCGGCTTTCCAGCGTTCGGGAACATCGGTGATGGCCAGTCCGCCATCCGCATTGGCCGAGAAGACGCCGAGTTTCAGCCGGTTCGCCCCCTTGAGCGGATGTGTCATCGTGCCTCCCTTACCATGCATGCTACACGGTTTTTCCGTGTTTGATCATTTGAGCACGATATTGGTATTGCACCGACAGGATATTTCAAGCTTAAATTTATCTGGGCGGCGCAAGACAGTGGAGGAATGAATGCAGGATTTTCGAGGCAGATCTATCGGTGGCGAGGTCGCGGTCGGCACGTTCGCAGCCATTCCGCATCCCGTGGCGATTGAAGTGACGGCAGCCGCCGGCGTCGATTTCATCTGCATCGATTGGGAGCATGCGCAGATCAGCCGCGAGCGCATCGAGGATCTGGTACGCGCCGCCGACGTGCACAGCGTGCCGGCGATGGTGCGGGTACCGGGGCATGCACCAGAGTCCATTGCTGCTGCTCTCGATGCCGGGGCTGCCGGCGTGCTGGTGCCGCGCGTCTCCACCGCCGAGCAGGCGCGGGCAGCGGTTCAGGCCACGCGCTATCCGCCGGTGGGAGCACGCGGCGTCGGGCCTGGCCGGGCGGCCGCCTACGGCTATCGCATTCCGGATTATCTGGCGTCGGCAAACGAAAAGCTGCTGCTGGCAATCCAGGTCGAAACCGCCGAGGGGCTTGCCAATATCGACGCGATTGCGGCCGTCGACGGCGTCGATGTGATCTTCATCGGCCCCGGCGATCTCTCCGTGTCGATCGATGCGATGGGACCTGCTGGCGCCAAGAAGCTGAACGTGGCCATCGAGACGATTGCAAAAGCTGCTGTCCGCGCTGGCCGAACGTCGGGCATCTTCAGGCCATCACCCGACGATATCGGAATCTGGATGCAATCCGGCATCCGTTTCTTCATCCTCGCCAGCGATACGATGTTCCTCGGTGCCAGCGTCGCCGCCGGCATGGAGGCAGCCCAAAGGAACGCACGAGATTGATTTGGCGTGCGAGCCTTCGCTCGGCGCACTGTTCAAGACATTCGGCGGCTCTGGGAAAAACGCGGCAAGTTCACATATTTTTACGCGTATAGAGCCCAATCGGTACGATGCTTGTATAGCTGGCAGTCTCGCCACGCCCGGTGATCGAGCGGATTCGCCGCCGATCGCCTCGTCCGCATGGCGGCAAGGCGGGCGCCGCATCATAGGCAAATTGTGCCAGAGGCCAAGAGAAACGGGGTAGTTGCAGACAACGCCAGTTGCTAGGCTTTGACTGCAAAATGGATATGATCCGTGTGCTGGGCGAGCGTTGCGGCATCGTAGTTGTGCTTGGCGCCTTGATCATAGTTCCATTTGTTGGCGTCGGTCTCCTTCGCCACAGTCGCGTCGAAAATGATCTCGTCAATCTCGAGCGCGACTACCTTTGTATCTGTCGCGAAAGTCGGCAACAAAGTCTTTGCGATATCTTCGTTGCCAATATCCGCCGCTCGGCCTGAGCCGTGATGACCTTCGCTGCGTACGATCGAACTGATGCGGATATTGGACGTTTTCGAGAGCTCAAGCACAAGCTTTTGAAGCTTGGCGGTCGCTGTCGTTCCGTCTGCGGTACCAAGCAGTTCGCCCTTTAATTGCGCCTCTTTTCCAGGATCAAAAATAATCTTGCCAGCCGAAATCTGCGCCTCCAGATCGGTCGTTACAGATGTGATCCCAAATTCTCGCTGGGCGGCACGAACCGATCGGTCACTCGGCTGTATGCCGAAATATGCGTAAGCGGCGGAAACCGCGAGTCCCAACCAAGTCGATCCGATGGTGGAAAGGACTTCGCTTGCACCTGAGTAAATCATGACACCGACAATGAGCGCACCCAGGCCGGTGAGCATCCAGGCAAACAAATAGACGATGACAACTATATTGGTTCGAGATTCGGCTGTCGTTGTAGTGGGCTCAAAGTTTCCAACGCGGACCTGTCCACCTGGGTCGGACGCGCCTAATGTTGCGATTATCAGCGCGGAGACCAAACCGCCTACGGTTGCCGTGATATACGTAAGGCCAGGCCCGAAAATCACACTGCAGCCAGTGGCTACACCACTGCAAGTCCCGACAACCGTACTGAGCATGTATATGGTCGAGCCAGAATACAGAAACAGCAATAGAACCGCTAAGATTCCCCCAAAAACAACACTGAACGTCTTGTCCATGAAATCCTCCCTGCCTTGATGAAGAAGGTTAAAGGGACAATGAGGGATTGTAAAGCGCAATATGAATTGTTACTATCTTGAATTCTACTCGTATGAGCTGCCTTGACAACTCAATATGCTGGAGAAAGGCAGAAGCGCAGCACACCATGCGTTGGCGAAGCCCGCGCATCGAGTCTACTTACTGAAACTATCGTTGCGTTCAGCCGCGAAATACAAAGCTCTTTACACGTTACAGCTCGCCTTTTCTTGTTGGCGTGTTTTGTCCGCGCAAATGCGGCTCGCTGTCGCGGCAGAGTTGGTCAAGCAAAAGATTGCCCAGCCGGCTATCCTGGCAACTGCGCGCCACCGGAGCGATCAAACTTCAGCAGTTCGAACTCGCGTCCGGTCTTCTTCTCTGCCTTCGGCCGGGACGATCGCCAGATGAACAGCCCCTGACGTCGCACATGCCCGTTGGCGAGATCATTCAACAAGTCGGGAAACTCCACTCTTTGCGGGAGCGGCGCTGCCGCATGAAGAGGAACTGTGACCCCGTCGCCTGCGGCTTCCAGGACCGTGAAGACGGATGGCGCAGGGGCAATCACGTCGCCCGCGACGATTGCCGCAATCAACCTGAAAATCGTTGTTTTTCCGTTCGAGACGAATGTGGTGGCGATCTCCAACCTTTCCCCAGGCAGCAAGGCTGGGCGTGATCGCGCGGTGGCATTATTTGCAACAAGGCGAGAAAGCGGGACTTCGTATGCGCTACACCACTCAATCTTGTACTGGCTATTCTCACTTGGCTGACCTGCGATTACCAATGGCTGCGGTTGCTGGTCGGCATCGCTTCCCGGCACCGGGAGCCTCGAAAAGCGCACACTGAACGAGCCAGCTTGCGCACCGTCAAAGGAGCCGTCCGCACCGAGCACACCGGCGGCGAGATAGAGCACCGACCATGTATTGTACTCCTTCCGATCGCATACCAGTAGATGCGGCTTGTCGTCGATGCGCTGCAGGTCCTGCTGGGCGAGGCTCGCGAGTTGGCGGTCGTAGGACGGATCACCGAAGGCGATGGTCTGGCTGAGAACCGGCATAACGCGCCGGTCGCCCGGCGCAAGTTGAAGCGGGACGGACACATATTTCTTGGGTCCGGTTTGGAGCTTGACGGAATCCACGGGATCTGGATCGAACTCGATCACGACCCGCATCGGCGTATCAGCGTTGGCTGCGACAAGCAGCGCGCGGATTTCGGCCAGGCTCGTACTTGCCGTGGCGCGAATTGTTCTCTGGATGGCGTCCTTGTCTTCCGGGAGCAATGACACTTTAAGGCCGTCAAATGTCTTGCCACCAATTTCGAGTCTTACGGAAGGCAGCTTTTCACCGGGCCAAAGCACGGCTCCAAGTTGATCGATCGTTCCTCCGTTCGACGAGACGGCTTTCAGCTCGAATTCCAACGTGCCGCCCCAGGCGCTGCCAATGGGCTCCTCATTTGCCAGGCTCACGACCACGCGCCATTCGTTGGCCGCCTGAGAAATTCGGAACACGTCCGCATTGCCGCTGAACTGGCCAAAGGGCTTCAATCGACGATATCGCTCACCTTCTTCATCCGCCTCGACATCGACGAAATCGCCCAGTGAGAGATAGGTGCGCCGGCGCAGCGCCAGGGCGGTTGGCGTAATCGGCTTTGTCAGGTCTTCGATGTCGTCGGCGGGTAGAACCGGTGAACGGGGATTGCGAAGCTGATGGGAGGCCACCGGCGAGGAATTGCCCGGCTGTCCGAACTGCGGCCTGTCGCTGTCGAAAGCCGTCGCGATATCGGGAATGATCACGCTTGCCGACAGAACTTCGAACACACCCGGCCGCCTGCCGATCGTGGTGCGCGTGACGACCGGCGGCAACACCGCCTTCAAGCGCCCCGCATTGTCAGTAGGCTGTTCATCCTCACTCTGGAGGGCCACGGCTTGCGCGACCTCGACAGGCAGACGCCGCCGCACCGGTGACACGAGCAGATGCCGCGCAGCCGGACCATCGAAGCCGAGGAGTTGGCCTCGGTCATAGATGACATGCGACGAAAACGAGAGATAGTAGCCGTCCCTATCCTGAGCGTCGTCCGATTCCTTCTTGTGCGCGGAGGCGCGCGCTGGCCAGCCGAAACTCTGGGTTCGAGCTGAAAAGCCCGCATTCGAAGACATGATGGGGAACTCGTCGCCAAGAACCGGTGCCAAGGCCGATATTCCATTGACGCCGCGCGCGGACGGCCAGCCCAGCGCCGCCGATGGCGACA
Source organism: Rhizobium sp. TH2 (assembly GCF_024707525.1). Taxonomy (NCBI): domain Bacteria; kingdom Pseudomonadati; phylum Pseudomonadota; class Alphaproteobacteria; order Hyphomicrobiales; family Rhizobiaceae; genus Rhizobium; species Rhizobium sp. TH2. The sequence goes on from NZ_CP062231.1 coordinate 4,690,609, forward strand.
GGTCCGTGCCCTTTCGCAGAAGTTCGCCGGAGAAAGTTTCCGAAAATGACAGGCCGGATGATTCCAACGGCACCAGATGCATGACCGGCCCCTCCCGCAGTCTGACCATGCGTATCGCCACGCCAGCCTGCCGATCCTCATTGAGCGCGAGGTCACGGATTTCTGAACTCGCCGACTCGAACAACTGGTCAGCGCCCGTGCGCTCGATCATGCGATAGGATTCAGTCTCGGACTTGCGATCAGCCGACAGCACGATCAGATCGGCCGGCACGAAAGTCTCCACCGCCGGCGTCCCGGGAATGCCGGGATCGCTGACAACGACGCGCAAGCGCGAAGCCGGGACCGAAGACAAATTGCCAAATAACGTTCCCGCGACTTGGGAAGCGGCGCTTTTTTCCGATGCGATCGTCTGCAAGAGATTGTAGATGGCAAATATGCTGCGAACGAAGAATGGGGCAGCGAGCAGTTCGTCCTCGTCGCCCTCCATGGCAACAACCTTGCCATTTTGGTCGAGCCTCTCGAAGAAGGCTTGTTCCATCGGCAGGGATGGTGTCGACGCTGTTACACCCAAAGTGTTGCCAATATCCACGCTGGCGATGCGCAGCTTCAAGGGAGTCGTGGCCAGTGCGCCCGATTGCTGCAGCGCGCTGCCTCCCCAGAAGTCGGCAAGCGCCACCCGCCAGCGGCCAGGCTTTGACTGAAGCGTGAGGTCGCCGAGCCGCAGGGCTGCGGCCGCGTCACTGTCGATCCATGGGATCACGGCGACGAAGGCGCGGTCCTCCCATGGGAAATGCATGATCGCACCACCCGTCACCACGACAGCTTCATCGCCGCCACCCTTTTCCAACCACCCGATCAGCAAATCGTCGAAGAAGCCGGAAACGGCATGACGCAGTTTCAGCATCCCATCCTTTTCTTTGGTGTCGGCGAGCTTGGTGGCTCGATATTTCCCGAGTTCGTAACGTGGAGCGAAAGCCAATTCGGACGCTTCCTCGATCCATCGCTGGGGGGTCGTCAAATTCACCGTATCAAGCGAGGACCAGGACAGACGAAGTACACCGTTCGACTTGTCGTCACCCTTTTCGCGCAGCTCGTGAGATGCGGTTACGAGAAGTTGCACGGACTTCCGAAGAATGAGCTTCTTTTCGCCCGCCGCGAGTAGTTGCGCTTCTATCTCGTGCCGGTTGAAATGCACGGTGACCGTGTGCCGGAGAAGATCCTGCTCTGCCGCGTCGATGCTGATGTCATGGCTGAAAGTTGTCGGCTTTCCGACGCCGTCAGGCTTGATGGACGATTTGGGGTTGAAAAGGTCATTGATGGCGCCCCCGCCCGCCGCCAGGGAAAGCCCGGCGGATGGCCAGCGGATGAGGCTTTTGACCTCGTGCTTTCCCGTCAAATAAAGCCTGTGAAGCGTGCTTGAGGCTCTGCCCACCGAAGTGGAGAATACGTGTTCAATGGCAAGATTTGGCTCCGTGGCCTCTCGACCATCGACGCGCATCCAGGCCGTCGTCAGGGTGATCGGCTCAAGATCGCTTTTGACGCCCCCTTTCGCCTCGGGGTAACCCGCCAGCAAGGCTCGAACCGCAAGCGCATTGCTGGCCTTCAACACGAAGAGCGGCGAAAGACCCTTGGGGGCAAGGATGGCGCAATCGGCGGTGACGCGACCGCTTTCATGATCTACCGTTAGATGGAGCTTGTCGTTGCCTGACTCGGGCGGTGCCGGCGTCAGTTTCAGATCAAGCCAGTCCAGCTGTTCCGGCGATATTTCTAAAAGCGATGTTTTGTCATCGACCCCGAGTTTCAGGATCGGTTGATAATCGATCCGTGGATTTTCGCTGCCCGCTTTGAGGAACAGTTTTATCTTCACGTCCTTGAAATGGACGGCCAGCCCTTGGACGACCCCCGTCTTCGTCGCGCTTTGTGCCGGCGTCAGCGTGAGGAGGTCATCGGCGATCGCGCCCTCGAGGTCCAGACTCCAGTCGCATCCGAAGAGCCTGGCCCGCATTTTGGCGGGGAGTTTTTTCTCCCCTTCTGCATAGCTCTTGAGGTTGATATCGATTTGCGCGGGCACCTCGGTCTTGCCGGCCCAGCGATCCGACAGGGTCGTCTCGACGCGGACGACATTGTCACGATCCACCAGCTTTTCACCCTCATAGCTCAAGCCCTGCCATTCGGCCTTCCAGGTCTCGCCCTCCGGCGTCAGCGCAAGTTTGAACAGGTCGCCTCGTTCGTAGACTTCGTCGGGTCCGAACGGCTGGCGGTGCGCCGGGCTATCAGCTTCCAGATTCGGAACAAGCGGCGCGAGCGCTGCCCTGCCGACGATAGTCAGTTTGGTCATGGCGCCTGTTAGATTGAATTTGGCTTCCAGGAGTCGAAGTGGGGTAAAGGCAAAGGGTCCATAGCGAAGATAGAATTGCTGACGTCGGTCATCGAGCTCTGAACCAGCTTTCGGAAGGGACGCAAAAAAACGCCATTCATGCAGCGAGCGCGGCAACTCGTCGGGATCGAACGCACTACCGTCGGCGCCCGGCGAGTTCTCGATCGGATTGGTCTTTCCGTCGAAGGCATATCCCTCGCCGTTCTTCTTCACCGGAAGATCGCGGACCAGGAAGTTCAGTGGCGTCCGAAATCCCTTGGACGCATCGCCGCTCACGGCAATTTCGAGGGCGGAATGCATCGAGAGCAGATGTGTTTCGGACGTATCTTTCGGAACCAGCGGTGTGATTTTTATCGCTCGAACCGCGGCATGATCAAGCATCGATTGCGCCGCCCCCATGCCGAAGCCGCGGGAATCCCATAGATAATTGCTGTGATTGTAGATGTTGGCCGCGAAGCCTTCGATCTGAATCTCGGCCGTCTCATCTTCTCCCGGCGGGGCGATCGTGCTGCCGGCGATCTTGAACGTCAGGACCCTTCCCTCGACGGCCTCCTTCAGGCTGTAGAGCACCCCGTCGAGTTCGAATTTGCCATAGGGCTCGTCAAGTGTAACCACGAAACTCTTCGAGTTCCAAGTCAGCGGCTCGACGAGATTATCGATCTTGATGGGAGCAGGCTTGCCGCCCGTCTCCAGCCACGGGGTCGCGAAGGCCGCCTGGGTACGCGTCAGAGCCATGCGCTTGCGGCTCTTATCCCACACCTGCATGAGCCGATCAGGTTCGACGGCCGTCGGCGCCCGCTCCTCAGGGCCACGATTTTCAGACGTCACGTCCGGCTTCGCGTTCTTCGGCGGCGGCGGATCAGACCAGGCAAACAGTTCGTCCAGAATGGGCAGGTCGTAGCGCAATGCGGCTCGCAAGGCCTTCTGTGGATCATAGATCCTCGGTGGCAGGAGTTCGATACCCGCGAGTGTTGGCAGTATCAGTGTGTCGGGGAGGAAACTCTTGTTTTCCAAGGCTTTCGGCTCTGGATAGGGTAGCGCCCATGTCAGGTCGCCGCTCACCTTCGGCGCATCGGCGCCATCCACCTCCATAACCAGTGTGAGGAGTTTTTTCTGCCCGACCCGCCAAGGCACGAGCCCGCGCGAGACCGACGGCTCCGTTGATGATGGCAGTCCACGGGTTATGGGATAATTGGTGATGAAGGGATTATGCGACGGCGGCAACCAAGCCAAGTGCTGGCCGGTCAGTCCGTCCAGTGCGGTCGCTTCAACGGCGCCGGCATGATCCGCGGTCACATCCGAAATCTTCAGATTCCAGTGATCGATGGCCTTATTGTCTGCGTCCGTCGTGATGATCCACTCGAATTCCGCCTCTATGCCTGGGCCATTGCGCGGCGAGATCATTGGCAGGTCCCGGGTCGCAGCCGGGCCACCTCGCAGCGTCGGCAGGGCTTCCTGGCCGGTGGGCGAGGTCTCCGCGGCGAATAGGAAGCCGGCAAAGCGCATTTGCGGCGTCCACGCCTCAAGGGTCGCACCAACCGGCTCAAACCCGTTGTCCCCTTGGGTGAATGCAAGGGTGAGCTTGAGACCTGCGGCCTGCTCAATGGTGACGCTTCGCAGCCGGTTGCCGCTGCCATGCGATGCAACGATCCGGCCGGTGATCGTGGAACCCCCTTCTTGCTTTGGAGGCTCGCCTGCAGCTTTCTGGGCCTCGGGAACAGCAAGCTGCAGCCAGCCCTGATCGACAGCCAAAAACAGATAGGGGACCTCGGTCGCTTCGACTGGCAACGCTCCAGCGGCCCGATATATGCCGAGCAGCCGGTCGAGATGCGCCGACAACGGCACAGTGACGGGGATGGCTTTATTCAACCCTGTAATATTGCTGTCCCACGCCGGTTCGGCCGGCGTGTATGCCATCGAAATCGTGCTGTTGCCATTGCGCCTGCCCGACCGGGCCTCGATCGTGAACTTGTCCGGAGCCTGGCGCAACAGCGTCATCCGCGCCTGGTTTATGGTGGCCAAGGCAGCGGGCTCGCCAGGAAAGCGGCTGCTTGTGCTCATTCGGAGATCGGTTGCCGAAGGATCGATCTCGACGCGAAAATGGTTCTGCTGGCAACCGCTCGAATCCAGTGAGCAAACCTTGCCAGTAACGACCATCGGCCAGATGAGCGGCGGTGCCGCGGGTCGCTTGTCAAAGCGGATTTGCGCAGGCGCGCCCTTCGGACCAAGTATGGCAAGGATTGCGGCGATGCGCCCCTCAAGGGCGTCGAGTTCGGCTGCACCGCTCTTGCCTGCACCGACAAGGCGCAGAATATTGCGGCGATCCTTGCCATCGGCCTGTCGCTCAAGCCGGAATCTGCCATCCATTGTGGTACCGGATGTGTTGCGCGTGAAATCGGCGAGACTGCCAAGGAACTCGATGCCGTCAGGAACGAGTTCGATCTCAAAATACTTTCCGCTCTTGAGATCAATCTTCAGGCCGCCGAGGATAGTCGAATTCTTCTTGTCGAACTTCAGGGCCACCGCCAACGCTGCGTTTGCCTTGATCGTCATGTCGATCGACAATGTCAGCCGGCCTTCGGCAACGCGAAACACGGGAACGGAGATATCCGTCTCACTATCCGTCGTCGTATCCGCAGCCATCTTTTCCCAGGGCTTCTCGGGAACGATCAGAATATCCGATGGTGAGGGCTGATCCAGCAATTTAGCTTCGACTTCCAGGCCGTTGCCAAAGTCGAAATAGAGATTGTTCGCCGGGTGGCCGCCGAAATTCCTCGGCCAGGGATAAACCCGCAGCATACGCGGGTACCGTTCGGGTTTGGTGGACGCGGGACTTCCCATGTCCAAGGCACGGATTCCGACGGTGTTGTCGATGACAAGACTGTTATCGCCGAAGACCGGCGGCTCGCCCCAATACGCCCTGACTTCCGCATAGCAGAACGGTGTGTCGGCACCAGCCCCGAGGAACACGCGACCCAGCCACTTGCGATCGAATTTGGGCGTCATGATGCGTCTCCCCGGCTGCGTTCGATCATGCGCGACAGTGGTGTCCTGTCTCCCATCATGGCCATCACGGAAAGCTTGCGGCCTTTTCCGAACAGTTGCTCTTCCGCAATCTCATGAACCTTTGCCTCAAGTTCCTGCGTTTTGGGAAGTTCGGTATCGTGAAAAGCAAGAAGCTCTGCTTCGTTCGGCGGTGCGCGCAGGATGAGGCGGCTGATCGCCCCCACGGAAGGCTTGTTCGCATGCGAACCCGTTATCTCCCACAACGCCTTCTTCAGTTCGTCGACGTCGATGGCGCTCCGGTTGAGCCACACTGTGAGCACGGTTCCATCCGGTGGCAATTCGGCGGGAACAGGGGGTGTCGCACTTGGATCGCCCGTCCATCTCCGCTTCCAGTTCTGGACGGTCTCGCGAGCCTCATGCGCCTGATACAGCGTCAGGTAGTCTTCGAGATCTTCCCATCCCTGCGTCGGCAACGACGTGCCGGAGAACGTCAAGGTGACGGGAGCAAGACCTGCAATCGCCTCCTCGCCGGATACACCATCGAGCGCAGGCTTCTTGAGTGCCGCCAGCATGGCCGCCTGAATCTCGGGATCGGCGCTCTCATGGATCACAGGCTGATAGGCTGCCTGGGCGCTCGGCTGATTGCCCGTACTGGCTTTGGGCAGCAATGTCATTGTTGGCCGGATGCGCCATTCATGCGTCCCGTCGGCCGTCAGGCTCGGGTTGACGTTGCCGGACATGGGCTCCAACCGCGAACCGGACTTTTGCAGCAGATAAAGGCTGACATCCTCTTTTTTGGCTTTGGTCGCTGGCGGCGGGGCGGGAAGCACGTCGATTTCGGGCACGCGCTGGATGACTTCGCCGTTACTCTTGATGGCCTCCAATGAAATACGGTAGTTGACTGCCGGTTCCGGTAGATGAACCAGGTTTCCGATCTCGCCGAAACATTCGGCCGGGCTGCCAGGAAACCAGACAGCCGCATCGTTGGATGCCATGCAGTCTATGAAGCGCATGGCGGCAAGATCGATCGTGATCAGCGTCTTGAAGCAGGGCACCCCACCGTCCTCGGACAGGAGCTTTCGACTGACGGAGTATTGGGGGCCATTCTTCGCCATCGTGCGCCGGAGGTCGCCCGACGTGCCATCCTCGGCCCATCTCAGTTCGAAGTAACCCTGCTCGTTGACCGCGGCGGATTGCTCCGACACGACAATCCCAGCCGCCATGTGGACGAGTGCATGTGTGCGGAAGAAATAGGGCGGCAGCAATGCCGATATTGCCGTTGATCCCAACCACGCATCCGGCACAAACGGACGCAGATCCTCGAGCATCTTGCGGGCTTCGTCACGATCAAGCGCCAGGAGTTTGGCATTGACGAGCTTGGGATCGAGTTCGCCAAATTCACCGCCCGGGTCGGCCTTGAACTTGTGCTCTTCTTCCAGAGCCTCAATTGCGTTCAACCAGCCGAGATGCGGAAACTCGCGCCAGAAGCCCACCGCGAGCTCTTGCGGCGCCAATACAGCGTCATTGCGGCGGTTTGCCTGCGCAAGCACCATGTCCGTGGAATGCGCGATCACCAATTCGAACCGTCCCCCGGATCTGCCTGGTCCAGGCGGCATTGTGCGCCGCGAGAGCAGGACGACCGGCTTTTCCAGCGGCTCGGATCGCGGGATCGTAATGTCCTTGAAGCGTCCGAGTGCATCGCCAGGGCTCAGCGCTCCCGCAAGTCCCGAGATTTTCTGACGCTCCAGCGTTTTGTCGCCGACAAGCATCCACGGCGATGCCTCCGCCCATTCTGCATAGCGGCCGACGGGGCGGACCGCAAATTTGTAGCGTTTGCCCCCTCGGTCCGTTTGCGGGATCAGAATGGATAGCCGGCCCGACGCATCCGGTGCCTGCTGCCAGGTGCCGGGATCGGCGACCGTGCCAAGCGAAAAATAAACTTGCGGCTCATTGGCGTCGGATTCGGTTGAGGGAAGTCCAGGTACCCAGCAATGCTGCAGGAAGGGCGTCCAGAACCGAGTAATACACCCCGCGAGAAGCTTGCGTGCCTCGATTGCGCCGGGCTCCTCTGAATTGTCCATCACATTGCCAACCGGCACAGCCAATGAACCAAAACGCATACCGATATACGCTGCGAAGCGAGAGACGGCCTCGACATGGTTCAACTGGACGACGTTGTCGACCAGAGTCGGCCTGAAAAGTGCCTCGGCCCAGTCTGCATCCGTTAATTCGGCAAACTTGCCAAATGCATGTTCGGTCGTTTCCTTGCCGCCCTTCAGTGCATTCGGCAGATTCCCACCCACCCAATCTGCCTCCAGTGTCGGTGGCGTCAGGTCCTTTTCCACCGCCTCGACAGACAGTTTCACGATCTTGGCGAGATCTGCCTTGGGGTCGAACTCCGAATTCCGAACGATGACCCGGAGCACAGCGACCGGCTCGCGGGGCTTCATGAGATAGTTGCCGGCAATGATCAGTTTGCGCGCCTCTGCCGACAGCCTGACGGGGTGCACCGAGGCTATCCCGGAATGGACCGGCAACACATCGATAAGAGCGCCATTGCCGGCGATGTCGATAGGATTACCTGCATCATCTTCGGTCCTCAATTCGATCGTGAAGTTCGCGGCTTTGAGCCGCTTTTCCGGACCGGGGGCCATGGCTCGCACGATTGCGTACCGAACCGCCAATCGCGCATCGTCGCTCACGTCGGGTTGCGGCCAGATATCCGAGCGGTCAGGTCGCGGCCTGAGCGCGATCTGCATGACTGAAAGTGCCTCGTTGCCAATCAGGCCCGCCACCTCGTCTTTCGACGGATTCCTGATACCCCCATCGAACCAGAACAGTTTCGAATTGCCCCATGGACGCGTGACGACGTCGACGAAAGCCTGGCCGCAATCGCGACCGGCGTAAACATTCAAGGCCTGCCGCATAGCGCCGTGGATCGCCTTGAGGGCTTCGTCGCGAGGGGCGTAGTTCCCCCTCAACTTGTCGTAAAGCCGGAAACCTGTTGCCAGGCCGAGTAGCCGGAGGGCACCCCAGCCATTCTTATCCTTCTGCGGAGGCGAAGCGGCGACATACTCTTCGAAGGACTTCGCATCGACCTTCGGGTCCGGATCGCTGACAATCGAATATCGTTTGAAGAGCGACGTCTCGTCGCCTGTCACCCGCTCGCCGAACTGGACAAATGAAAGCGCATCCGCAAGAACCGGGTGCAACCGCGGCAGGATGTCGAAGTCGTGCATTATGCTCGCCGTCGGCGTATAGACGACGCTCCCGTCCTGCATCAACGGCTTCCCGTCCGCACTGACTTTGGCGCGCACCGCCTCGATCCGGACCTTCACGGCACCCAGATATTTCGATTCCTTGAGCCGTTGTGCAAGGACAACCTGTTCCGACGCACGAGCCGCATCCAGGGCCTTCGCCTTTGGTTGCAGCTGGAGCGCTCGCATGATGGCGCGGACCCGGCCGGCATTCAGCACGCTCTTTCCAAGGGGAACAACGAACACTTCCTTCTTGTTCGAGCCCTCCTTCACGAGAACATCCTTCACCATCAGGCGAGGAAGCCAGTCCGGCAGAGGATCGGATTTTTCATCCGCCCAGTCGGGGAACGAAATGCGCAACTGATCCGGTGTGCCGCCGGCAAAAAGCAGCGCCAGATCGGCATCGTCTGGCTCCGGCATGATCGAGCGACGGATGCAGAGTTCGGGAAAGATCGCGGTCGATTCCGCACTCGAAAACCACGCCGCCTTGCTGGTGGATTTTGCGCCGTTGAGCCGGGACGCGCGTGCGATGCGCAGGGCGTCGGAGGGATAGTACGCTTCAATCCGGCTCAGATCGCCAAACTCCGGCGGTTCAAGCCCCCGCAGGCTGGGCGGCGACAGCTTGAGCTTGCCGACCGGCAAGGCTTGAGCGGCCAATGCCGCCGCCTCGTCTTTCCCGTCGTTCACGTACGTATCCGGATCGACGGCATGGATCTCGTAGCCGCCTATCCACCGGAAAAGGTCCGGCGCAACCGCACCTGCGGCATCACCGACAATCTGCAGATCGCGGGGACGAGCGTTCCAGCGAAGTCTGACGCCGGTTCGTCCTTCGCTGTCGGCCATCAGGTTCAGGCCTCGATGCCTGAGCAAATCATCCAGGCTGCTGCCGGCTCTCGGATAATAAAGATGGATGTTTCCGCTTTCGCCGGTAAAGTCCGTACGCGTCAGCGGCTTGAGAGCGAGGTTCACGGGTTGTTCGAAGGCCTCGATCCGCGTGTTGACGGACACGCCTTCTTCAAGAAGGCCCTGCGGAGTTGAGCCGGACTTTTGCTCGATCCGCCAGTTCTTCAGCACAATGTTGAAGCTGACACTCCGCCATTCCCCTGCCTTGACGTCGGTCTTCGTCCGGCTTTCGGCACGCAGATAGGCGCGGCGCACAAGGCCGGGCGCGTCCCCCGCATTGTTCGATCCCGTTGCGCCGAGCGCCTTGCGCAATTCTTCAGGGCTGGAAGCTTCCTCTTTGCCCTCTTTGAGTTTGAACACCTTGAATGAAACCGACTGCCGCCCGTATTTTTGATCGTTCGGGATGTTCGAGTTCTCCGTGCCCTGCAACTTGAGATATTCGAATTCCGCCATGATCGCGTTCGATGTATCCGTCACCCGCTTCAGGATGAAACTGGATACGCCTTTCTGACCGGCAAGCTTCTCGATCGCCGCCTCGTCGAGGCGGGTACGCGCTTCGTCGAGCGCATCCGATCCGAAAGAGCCGGACGGGATCGCGCGCTCCTCGAGAATGCGCAATTGCAGAGCATCGGTCTTGCTGTCCGGCTCGGGAATGACCGGGATGGTGGCGCCCGTAGCGTCGGCCGGCTCGCTGGCACGAACGCCGGCCGTCATCAGGAAGCGCAGGCCGGGAACCGTGGACTTGGTCGGGAAAGTTGGACTGCCATCCGCAGCAAAGCCCGCGGATAGAATGCCGTCATAGGCGATCTGCAACGCCGCTTCACGTGGCGACACCGGCAGGACTTCCGGCGCCCTGAAATCCCGAACCACGTAGGGTTCGCCCGAATCGGACGTGCCGGCTATGTCGATCGGAGTGATTTCATAGACGATATTGACCGACGCTACATCGCCACCATTTGCCTTTTTCCAATCGACCAGATTCGTAGCCTTGCCCAGCAGGACGTCACGAATTGCATCCGGTATGGCGCCTTGCCCGTTTTCGCCCCTGGAAAGCAGGTCGTCGATGAACTGATACGGCGGGCGAACCCGCTCAAGACGGACCGATCCGTCGGGTTCCTGGGACAGCCGTTCGGGCGAGCCGGCCTTGACGGTGAACTCCGCGCGATACTCGTTCTCGCCGAGACCACGGATATAGCGGCGGATTCGATAGTGCTTCAGGTGGAATTCCGGATCGTGATAGGCGCCCAGCGAATCGCCCCAAGCGGGTTCGAGATCCCAGTCAAGCTTGATCCCTTCGGTGGTGATCTCATGCGTCGGGCTGAAATTTGGCTGCGCTTTACGGAACATCCGATCGGGGTGGTTGAAGAGATGTACCCTGCCCGCGACATCGCAGTCTTTTTCCCCAGCCTTGAATGCATCGCTTTTTATGACACAGAATTTCGCTGCAGGCGGCCGGATATCATCGTCGTCCAAGTCGTCGAAAAGTGCCTGGAGTTCCTCGGCGGAAACCACAAAGGTTAGTCCGAAGTCGCGTGCGTCGATATTGCCAAACCTTGGTGGACCGTTTTCATACTGCCCGAGCGTGGCGGCAATCTGTGCGGCAGACTCGCAGACCGCGGCAACCGCGGCGGAACGAGCCTCGGCAATCTCCGCCTCTCGCTTCTGCTGTATCGTGAGGTTGACTCGGCTGCGCCCGGCGCGGCTGAGTTCGAGTGCCGCAGCGTCGGAATCCGCGGGCAGACGGGTATCGAGTTTCTTCGACAAGCGGGGTTTTGGTTCGGTGGCCACGGCAATCTCGGGGCTGCCGCTCCATCTGAGAAGGAATTGTGAAAGGAGATAGCTCTTGAACTTGAAATCCACGCCTTGGAGGTCGTCACGTCCGACGACGACATCGACCGCGAGGCCGAGAGCGTCCGCCGTTTCGGCGGTCGCACCTATTTTCACGGGAGCAAGGCTTGGCGAATTCCCGGCCGCCCCCACGAAGAGACGTTTTATTTCTCCGGCCGCCTCCGGTGCCACCAACTTGTGCCATACGGTGGCCGTATCCGCCGAGGAGCCGGGGCCTGCGTAGAACGTCGATCTAGGTTTGTCACTATCGATCCCTTCGACCCCTATGAACGTATGGTCTCGCGGAATGAGCTGCATGACATATCGCTCGCTATCCGAGCCTTTTGTCTTTCCGATCGGAAACAAAAACGCCCAGAAATCGGTCTGGACGATCGGATCACCGTGGAGGCTCACCACCTCGTCTTCTTTGGGCTGCTCGACGGGCGCCGGGGTTTTGCCAAGATCCTGGTCCACGGCATTGTCGCCGTTCGCCGATGTTTCGTCGGCCGGTCGCTGCGGTTTTGGATTGGTCTCGACCTTTTGGCCGTCGAGTGCCTTGTCGGGAATATCCGTGCCGAGGCCGAGCGTCATAAAGCGGACGACACGGGCGCGAGCCTTTTCGAGTTCACCATCGTTGAAAGCGAAGCCGATGCCAAGCGACAGGGAGCGGCCGAAGGCGCTGATCCCGATCGACGCGAAGGCGCGCCCCCCGAGCCTGCCTTCGCCCGTAATGACACCCTCGAGTGCCACGGAAACGGACAGATGGAGGGAGAAGCCGACCGCGATACGAATGCGGTGTCCGAAGACACGGAAACTGATCCACGCCTCCACCCGGATGCCCAACGTGGCATCGAACCGGAAGAAGCCGTAATAAAAGGAATCTCCAAAACGCCGCAGTGACAGATAGGAGATTACTCTCGCTTCGAGGGCGAAATCGGCATGGGCCACGGCCGCCGCGCCGAAACTGTCGGAGCCGATACGCCCCTCGAGATGCACCTTGCCGATTGCCTTGAATGCGATGCCGGTCAGGAGCGAATTATCCTCGATCCGCTGAATCATGCCGCCGCTCAGGCTGAGATAAAACTGGCCATTCGGTTCGCCGAGCGTGAACTTGAGTTCATATGGCCAGCCCAGCTCGAAATGGAAAAGACCGGGGCGGATGTATAGCGTCGCCGAAAACTGCGACGCCTTGATCGCGGTTTCCAGCGCCGGAGGCAGCCTTGGGTGAGTGCCGATGTGTCCCTGGCCATCGGCGATGAAGCGACCCAGGAACTCCTTGCGTGGCACCGAGAGATAAAGGTAGCCTCGCATTGTCGGCTTGGATTTCCAGTCTTCTCCCTTGCCCGCTTTTGCCCAGTCATTGTAGTTGACCGAGATCCAGCCCCTCAGGTTTATCATGAAGGTCAGGTCGGTTCGCAGTGCCGCCACGATGTCGAACAAGACGGGGTTCGGAAGCTCCGCCTCGCCCTCCTCGTCGTACACGTTGTCTTGAGATTTCGGGGACCGGGCAACGGAGAACATGCCCCTGAGCGCCAGCGTCAGATCGTCATTGCTGTAGGTCGGCTCCCAGGCTTCAAACGAATCGAGGTTACCCTGGTATTTCGAGACCTCGTCGAGGATCTTGACCAACTGCCTCGGGGACTGCGCCATTTCCGCCTGGGCTATGCCGGCGAGCGTGTACCTGTAACCGAAGCCGAAGCCATATTCGCGCAGATAGATTTCACCGATCGGCGTGGGAATCGGCACGGTTTGCTTTTCGAACTGGCCGTAGACGAAGAACGAATGCTTCGGCTTGCTGGAACCCGTTTTGTCGCGCAGCTCGAGGAATCCCATCTTGGCGGACATCGGCGCCCAGCCCGAAAGCTCCATCCTGCCTCCGGCGAGGAAGCCCTCGGCGGTGACATTGGCCGGAAGGATGTCGGGCCGGAATAGATCTTTTGGTAGCGAGCCATCAACGGCAATCGCGGTGGCTTCGATTTTGAGCGGCCCTTTGTTGAGTCCCACAGTCAGGCCGTCGAAGCGTATCCGGGGCAGGACGCGGTTTTCGCCCGGCGGCGCGATCCACATATTGTGGAAATCGATGCGCGGCGAAATCATGTCGCCACCCTCGATGAACTTGACCTGCCCGGAGATCGCCAGCGCCGGATCGCCACCGAAAGCCTCTGCCGAAGGATAGAAGCCGACGCCGCGCAGCTCGAAATCGAAGAGGCTGAAGAAATTGGTCCGCTTCGGCGGGTCCACCTTCACATGAAACGAAATCGACCGCATGAGCACGCGCGGATCATTGGCAAGCGGCGCCTTGTTGAGCCTGATCTCAACGTCTTTGAAACTCTTGAGCATGCCCGATGCGAACTCGCCGTCCGCCGGCTTGAACACCGCGCTGCCGGTCAGCTCGAAATAGAAATGGTAGCTGCCTTCGCGCACGAAATTGAAGCCGAGTTCGGTAATCGTCAATTCGAAGCGGATTGCGTTGCATTTTATGGGGTCGCCGCTCTTGTCGAGCCGCGCTGTCGCGCTTTCGACGACGATCGAGCCGTTCGAATCCGCACCCAGCTGCAGTGCAATGCTCGCATTTGCCTCGCCGACGAGATTTTGCGGCAGCTGTCCACTGCCGATCAGCGATGCACCGCCGAAACGCGAACCCTTGATCGACAAATGACCTGACGTGAACCGGAAGGGAACATCTACACCGCCAAGATTGACGGGGTCGGGCTTGACCTTGGCATCGAAATCGAACCCGCCGCGGCCAGCCGTGAACTCCGTGATCTCGAACTGCAGACCCTTGCCCGAATTCGAAACCGCGCCGAATGACAGTTCCGCCTTGGCCTGCTTGCCGAGGCCGAACGTCTCGCCACCATTGGAAAGGTCTATATAGAACTGTTCGTAAGGATCGCCATCCTTGATTTTCTCCTCCGGGTCGTCGTCGATGACGAGGTCCAATCCCAAGGGATGGTAGGTTTTCTTGTCGCCCGCTGTTCCGTAAACAGAGATTCTGTCGCCACCGGTGATTTTCATCGACAAATCACGAAGACTGACATTCACCCCGAGCTTGGTGGATGGCGCGAAGTCTTTCTCCAACTGGACGATCACGCCGAAGGTTGCGCTGAGCACTGGAGCCTTGGCGCCACCGCTGAAACCATAAGTGACGTCGTCGATCTGTATTTTTTGCTTTAGTTTATCCAGGAGACCGCCGCCGCTCGCTGATCCCTGCTCCACCTTCGGAAGCAAGGCCAGAAGACGCTTCCTCAACTTGTCCAACTTCTCCTTCTCAAGACCCAGGCCTACTTTTAAATCAGGATCATCTGGCTCGTAGAACGGATCTCCGAACGAACCATCGTCGTTCTTTTTGTAATATCCAACGTCGAGTGGGAGTTTGCCTAACGCGCCGCCCGACGCGCCGATTGACGTCACCTCCAGATTGTTATCGAGCTGTATCACGTCTCCTTTTTGCCCCGACAGAGCCTGGAACAATTCGAGCTTGCCTCGACGGAGCGCCACAACGACGATCTCCTGCGCCGGCTTGGCGGGTCTCGCTTCGATCTCGACCAATCGAGGTGGCGCCGTTTCAGTCCCGGCAGTACCCGTCGCTTGCGGCGGACCGCTTACCTTTTCAAGCCAGAGGTCGGTACCCAGCTTCACGAAACTCTTGTCATCGGGCTGGACGACCAGACCAAACCATTTTTCCGGACCGAAATCGAAAAACAATGACGGTCGGAGTGCAAGGCTCGCGGTAAGATCGAAGCCCAGCGCACTGACCTGCAGCGGAGGATCGAGTGGCAATGCCAGGCCCTTCGTCGTGGCCGGTGCGATGACGATCTGGCGGATCTGGTATGTATCCGCATCGAGCCGGATCTCAACCGATATGTGGGTGAGCACCATATCAGCCTTATCCATCAATTTCTTTGCCAGTTCGGCCAGGGCGTTGACGATCGAAATCAGCGCCTCGCCGATTGCCTCCGCTAGACCCGCGAGAAGACCGGCTGCCTGGCCGGCTTGGCGTGCCAGCCACCTGGCCGCCGCCCCGAGTAATTCCGCAAGGCGCCGTATGACACTCCAGATACCATTCAGATCGACCCCGGGAGCACCCGGAAGCGGGATAGCGGTTACGATGCGCAGCAGTCGTCCCACCACATCGGCGGCAGACTTCACAAGCTCGATCGAATAGGGTTCAACGATCCTGAGGCTGGTCACTTTAGTTTTCAGGTGACCGTCCTGCGACATGGTGGTGACCACTTGCGCAGCGAATGCGATGAAAATGGCGGGATTGTCGCGAGCGATGACCAGCAACCTGCCGATCTCGATCGTCGTTTCCGCCTGAAAATTGCCGCCAGATCCGGAATCCGTGGCGAACTTGACGGCGGGCGTGATTGTCACGTCCTGGAGATCGAAAACAAAGGGCAGTGTTTCCAGGTCGATCCGACGGTTCGGCAGGCTGAATTTCTGACCCGCCTCGATTGCAACGGCGTATTGAAACTGCGTGTCCTTTGCAAACGACGCCGAGAGAGCTGTAATCTTGCCGATCTCAACCGCCGCGCCGCTAAAACGTCCCTTAACCAGTCCTTCGAAGGTCTTGGCCTTGTCGGATGCTGAAAGGACCGCGGAAAACTCACCATCCGCCACATCGACGGTAAGCTTCGGGTCATTGCCGTTCCAGTCTATGCTGGTCTCCCAATCGGCCGCGCCGGGAAGCCCGATTGGAAGGAACGAAAAACCGTTGAAGGATGGAACCCATGTGGGAATAGCCCAATCCAGGGACCAGTTTGGCGAGCCGATGCTGATTTCCGGAAGCTCGAATTCGGGCAACGGCAAGGAGAAGCCGTCCTCGATCCGTAGAGCACATGCAACGGATTTCGCGAGGGCCGTGAGATCCGATTTCCTTACGACGAGCGACAAGACCGCCGAGGCAGCGCCAATCGCAGCACCGTTCGCTGTCACATTGATGCCTGCACGTGCATCGGCCTGTAGTACAATTTCGTCTTTTGCAATCGCGTCCGGCCCGTCGAGGATGTCGGGGAGCACGCGGACGGAGGCACTCCATTTATATGACGCGGCGTTCCTGAGGCCCAGAAAATTCGGACCCTTTACTTCACCCTTGTCGTCTATCTCGAGCTGGAGCGGTTCGGCTAGCAGTTGGCGCAGGTTCCGCCGAGCGGTCTCCAGCAGCGTGCGTTTTGCCTCATCCGCCTCGTCCTTCAACTCAGCCCAGGGCTTGATGACAAGGAAACCTTCTTTTTCCTCCAGGAGATCCATCGGGATGGAGAACCTGGCGGCGCTCTGGGCTGAAAGCACAAATTCGGCCGACTTCTGCACGGTCTTGATATCGAGATCGAGCGTAACGCCGGCGACCTTGAAGAAGGAGAGCTTGTCCTGCTCGGAAATTTCTCCGGTCAGGCGCAACTCAACATGAGAGCCGCCGTCTTCCAGCCTGATCAACCTGACCTGGGTGCTCATGGCTCGAAGCCCACCCGATCGGTCGCGCAACCGGCGTCACCCGCCGGGCATGCGAACAGTTGGATACCAGTCATTGACATCCCCCACCTCAAGCTGCAAATTTGTCGGAAGCTTCCCCCAGCTTTCAACTTTGCGCAGAAACTCAATCATGGTTTCAATGCAAGAAAAAATCAATTGATAATTGCGCTTGCAACATCGTAATTTGCAATATTCGCCAAATCTACCGAACTAAGCTTGAACAACGCGGTCGGTTGCAAGTCTTCGCATTGAAGTTTTCCAACCCAATCGGCCTCGACAACTTCTCCAGTCAATATTCCGCGCCGATAGACGGCTGGGCGATGCTTCCTATTCCGGGATCGGAAAAATGGAACCCTGCGAATTGAAGAAGAAGTTCTCTTCTGCGTCCGGTAGCCTAGGCAGCGCCCATGCTGAAGTGGTCAGACGGCTCAAGAAGGTGCTGGCTCGGATGACCGAGGAGTGACAATGCCAGACAGGATTTATTCGATTACTTCGAGATACTCGTCAATCGCACGCCGGTGCGGTTGGGATGCTGCAGGTGCCACGGCACCTCTTGCCACCGCAGGTTCTTGCCGCGATTGCGGCACCGATCGTGCCAGCCGGGATTCGAGCGCATAAGGCTTTGTCGGGTCGCAAAACACAGGCGTCCCATCGCCGAAATCGATCACGCGCCGGGATTGCTGGATCAGGGACGAGCCCCTGGTCTGGATCAGCAGCTTCAGGGCATCGGGATCGTGGCTCGCAGAGGCGACACGATCGCCGAACACGGAATGCGTACCGGCCTCGAGCTCGGAGACACGGCAGCCACCCAGCATGACGGATCGCAGCCGGCGGCGATCGATAGAATCCTCCGCGAATTCGAGACGGACATTGCCAAAAAGCTGTCGCGCGAGCTGTGGAAATTGTTCGCCCACTGCCGATTGCAGTGCATCCATCACACCCCCTATTGCGCCAGATAGGCGCGGTGCAGGATGTCCGGCTCATCGACCAACCGCTGCGGCGCGCCCGAAAAGGTCACACGCCCGCGCGACATCACATTGGCATGATGTGCAATCTTCAGTGCGATATGGGTGAACTGCTCGATCAACAGGATGCCGGTGCCCTGTTCGGCGAGCTTGACCACTACGCCCATCAGCCGCTTGACGATCAGCGGCGACAGGCCGAGCGACATCTCGTCGGCGAGGATGAATTTCGGCCGCGCCACCAGCGCCTGGCCGAGCGCCAGCATCTGTTGCTGCCCGCCGGACATCGAGCCCGCCTTTTGTCCCTTGCGTTCGGCAAGCTCCGGGAAGATGCCATAGACATCCTCGACCGCATCGGCCGCCACGCGTGCCGTGTGGCCGAAGCCCGCCGCGAGAAGGTTGTCGTTCACGCTCATGCCGGACAAAACGCGATGGCCCTCGGGCACTGCGGCAAGGCCCGCCGCGCGGATCGCCTCAGGCGCCTGCCCGCCCATCGGCCGGCCGCCGATCTCGACAACACCCTTCTCGATCGGCAGAACCCCGGCGAGCGCCAGCACGAGCGAACTCTTGCCAGCGCCGTTGGGACCGAGCAGCGCCGTGATCTTTCCCGGCTCCAGCGTCAGCGACAGGCCGTCGACCACGAGCTTGCTGCCCCGCCGGACGAAGAGATCGGAGATCATCACGCTCATGCCACTTCCTCCACGCCGAGATACACCGCTCGCACGCGGGGATCGCTGAGCACGGTGCGGGTCGGGCCGCTCGTCACCAGCGAGCCGAAATCGAGCACCATCGTCGAGGAGCAGACAGCCTGGATGAGATCGACATCGTGGTCGATCAGCAACGTCATAGCGCCGTTGAAGGCGTGGACATCCGAGATCGTCCGCCGCAGGATCTCGACCTCGTTCTGTGACAGGCCGGCGCCCGGTTCGTCGAGCAACAGCACTTTTGCCGGCCCGGCGGAGCAGCGCGCAATCTCCGTCATCCGTCGCTGGAAGGCATTAAGGCCCGCAGCACGCTCCCGCCGGACGGAGGCCAGCCCGGCGAATTCCAGCGCGGCCGAAAGATGACGCTCGCGCTCGGCCGCGCTCAGCGGCAGGCTGTCGAGCACCACACCGACATTGTCTGCCACCGTCAGTTCGTCCACCACCTGCTCTTTCTGGAAGGAACGGCGCAGGCCCCAGCGGCTGCGCATATGCGGCTTCAGGGACAGGAGCTCGGTGCCGAAGGCGTTGATCGAACCGGTTTTGGGCGTGAGGAAGCCGGAGAGCACGTTGAGCACGGTGGTCTTGCCGGCGCCGTTCGGGCCGATGATGCCGACGACGGGATCGGTCAGATCGACCGTGACCTTGTTAAGGGCGATCACGCCACCGAAAGTGACGGTGATGTCACGGATCGCAATCATCGCTGCCTTCCCCGCGCCGTGAGGCGATTGAACAGATCGGTGAGCTGACCGGCAATGCCGCGCGGTGCCGTCATCAGCGCGTGGATCAGCGCCGCGCCGAAGATGATATAGGCCGCGTCACCGCTGACGCCGACATCGTTCAGGAGTGCCGGAAGGAAGCGGTAGAGCATCGCAGCGATGATCGCGCCATACCAATGCCAAGCGCCTCCGACGATGGTGAGCGCGAAGATCATCACCGATTCCGCTGGCGGAAAGGAGCGCGCATCGAGAAGCTGGAGATTGCCGGCGAGCAGTCCGCCCGCGACGCCAGCGAGGAATCCGGACAGACCAAACCCCCAGATCTTGTAGCCGGTGACATTGATGCCGACGGCCATGGCGGCCGCTTCGCTCCGGCGGATCAGCGACCACGCACGGCCCGGCTTGCCGCGCTCATGCAGATGGATCAGCAGGAAACCGAGCGCCACGACGCCGCAGCAATAGCGGAAATACGCCTCATCGGTTTGCGCTATCCATGGCCGCGGCATGTAGGAAACCGCCTTGACGGCGAATCCGAGAAAGCCCGCGCCGCCGTTCGGGAACTGGATGACATTGATCAGGATACCGAAGCCGCCCGCTGCCATCAGCGTCACCAATGCCAGATAGAGTCCGCGCATGCGGAGCGCCGGGTAGGCGAAGATCATGCCAACGATGGCAGCAAAGAAGCCCCCGACGAGAATATTGACCTCGAACGGCAAGCCGGTGCCGTAGGATAGCCTGAGCGCCATCCAGCCGCCGCAGCCCATGAACACGACCTGTGCGAGCGAGACCTGGCCGAGCTTGCGATAGAGCAGGGCGATGCTCGCCGCCGTCAGCGCATAGATGACGACCGAGGTCAACACCTTGAGCCAGAGTGCCGCGACCAGGAGCGGAATGGCAATCGCCAGCAATATGGCTGCGGCAAACGGCCAGACCAGACCGAGGCTGGGACGTGCCTTCGACTCTGGCTCGGCGGAAGAGATTTCGTTGACTACTGCCATCAATCCTGCCCTGCGAATGTCAGCCTGCGTCCGCGCTGCAACCACATCAGCGCCAGGATCGCGACGATGAAGGGCGAGGCAACGCGGAACGGCGCGAGCGGCTTGTAGAGCGTGATGAAGCTTTCGATGATGCCGATCGCGAGGCCGGCGAAAAAGGCGGTGCGGATCGAGGTCAGCCGCCCGACCACGGTCGTCGCGATGATCGGGATAACGATGAAGGTCAGCACCGCCGGGTCGAGCCGAACCAGGTCACCGAACAGCATGCCGGTGAACCCGGCGAGCAGACCGGAGAAGCCCCAGGCAATCGTCTCGACCCTGCGGATCGGCGTACCCAGCACCGCCGCGAGCTGGCGATCCTCGGCCAGCGTTCGCATCATCAGCCCCAGTCGGGTGCGGACAAGGAAGATGCTCATGCCCACAGTCACGGCGATGCCCGTCGCAAGCGCCAGCAGGCGCGTTGCCGTCATCCTGAGGCCGAGAGTGTTGAGCGAAATACCATCGAGCGCCAGGGTGAGCTTGCGCGGATTGACTACCCAAAGCAGGTTCATGGCACCGAGGATGGCGATGCCGAAACCAAGTGTCGCCACCGCCTTCACCACTGGCTCGCGATGGCTGAGGCCCGGTGCGATCAGCATGCCGTAACCCGTCGAGAGAAAAACGCCGATGGCCAGGCAGGCCAGCCAGGCCACCGGCTCGGGATAACCCCACTGCAGAACCTGCCAGGCACACATGGCTCCGAGCGCCCCGATCGCGCCATAGGCGAAATTCAGGACGCCCGTCGCACGATTGAGCATGACCAGCCCGACCCCGCCGAGCGCATAGAGCGAGCCCACGGCGAGGCCGGAAACCAGGAAGAGGCCATAGGCACCCATCAGCAGGTCCCGTCAGTTCGAGGTGATGCCGAGCTCTTTTTCCTGAGCACGGATCGGATCGAGATAAGCACTATCGACATCGGCGCATTGGCTGACCTGCTTGAAGCCATCCTTGACCAGCTGCATCATGATATTGGCATGGTTCGGCATGTGCCGATCGCCATTGCCGACATAGTAAGGGCCGCACAGCAAGTCGGATTTCTCGTTCTTGATGGCGCGAATTGCCTCGGTCACGGTAGCCCGATCGATCTTGGCGGGATCGAGCTTCAACATCGCATCGACGAAGAAGCGGGCCGAGAGATAACCCGACTGGCTGAACGTGTCGCGCGGATCGCTCTCCGAGGCATACTTGTCCATGACTTCGCGCCAGTTGGTGGCATCCGGCCCGGTGCCGTCAATCGGGGTCAGTTCGGCATTGACATACATCACGTCCCACCACGCCTCACCGAGCAGGCCGGGCACGTCCTTGTCATAGAGCGGGGTTGAAGAGACCCACTTGTACTGGTCGCGAGAGCCGGATTCGGTCACCACTTGCAGGAAGGCCGCCGCCATGCCAGCTGGCAGGTTGACGAGGATCGTGTCGGGGTTTGAACCGACAGCTTCGAGGAAGCCTGCATTCATGTCGGCTGCGCCAGGATCGAGTAGCACACTCGAACCCGTGAGCCCCTTGGCCTGCATGTATTTTTCCATCCAGCCGCAGGAATATTGCCCGACCGAGGGGATGGTCAGGCCGATGCAGACGACATTTTTGGAGCCGAGATTGGCGACCGCCCATTGCGCGGCACCCACGGTCGAAGGCAACGGACCTTCATTGGTCGAGACGATGTTGGGCGACTCGAAGCATTCCGACACGGCGCAGGCAGCCGCCATCGACATTACGCCCTCGTCGGAATAAAGCTTGGCGTTGACCCCCATTTCGACGAAGGAACCGCTGGCAACGAGAGCAACGACTTGTCTGTCCTTGACCAGCTTGGTCGCGACCTGGGCGGCGACTTCCGGGTTCCACTGATCATCCTCGACGAGATATTCGATCGGCCGGCCGTTGATGCCGCCGTTGTCGTTGACGCATTTGAAAAACGCCGCCGCAGCATCCGCGGAGGATGAAAAGTCGTCAGGGCCCGTCTGGCCGACCAGGGCGCCGACGAGGATCGGCTCGCCTTCCGCCTTCTTGCCATTGTTCAATCCGCAGGTCGGCGCGCCAAACGCGCTTGTACCGGCGAGGACGAATAGGGCCGCGGTAGCGCCCATGAGATAAGCGATGCGTTTCATTATTGTTCTCCTCCGTGTTGTTTCGTTGCTGGCCGCTTCCGCGGCCTGCGGGAATGCGGCACCCTCCCCGGCGCCGTGCCTCAGAGCCTTCTCAGGCCGAGATCTGTCTGCCTGACATGAATGCCGCAGCGCGCGCGGCGATCATCATGGTCGGCGCATTGGTATTGCCCGAGACGAGCGTCGGCATGACCGAGGCGTCGCTGACGCGCAGCCCTTCGATGCCATGAACCTTGAGATCGGGACCGACGACCGACATGCGATCGTCGGCGCGACCCATCTTCGCTGTGCCTGACGGATGAAACACCGTCTTGGCAGTCGAGCGGATGTAGTCGCGCAACGCTTGCGGATCCTTCTCGATCCCCGGCTTGGGCATCACGCGCCGTTTGACGAGCCTTGCCAGTGCCGGGGCCTCAAGGATGCGGATCGCCGCCTCGACGCCGCGCACCAAAGTCTCGATGTCGGCCGGGTCGGAGAGCGCGTTCGCGTTGAAGATCGCGCTCTCCTTCGGGTCCGCCGACTTCACCCGGATTGAGCCCCGCGACCGCGGCCTGAGGAAACACGGGCCGATGCTGAGGCCATGGCCCGGCTCCGGCTCGCGGTCGGCAAAACCGACCAGCACGGGCAGGACATGGAACTGTATATCCGGCTGGCCGGTGCCGGCAGTGTCGACGAAGCCGCCGCTCTCCACTACGTTGGAGGCGAGCAAGCCGCCCCGCGTCAGCATGTATCGCGCCATGTGCAGTGCGGCCTTTATGCCCTTGTCCTCGCCGAGGATCGAGATCGGATCACGCGTCTCGCCCTGCACCGGCACTTCGAGATGGTCCTGAAAATTCGCGCCGACGCCTGGCAGGTCTGCCACGACTGGAATACCGAGCTCGTTCAGATGAGCAGCATCGCCAATGCCGGATAGTTGCAGAATCTTTGGCGTGGCGAGCGCGCCAGCAGTCAGCACGATTTCCTTGGCTGCGGAAATCCTGGTGCCATCGAACAGCTCGACACCCGAGGCACGCCTGCCATCGAACAGCACGCGGGCGACCTTGGTCTCCGTCATGATCGTCAGGTTCGGCCGCTTCTCCGCCTCCCGCAGGAAGGCCTGCGCCGAACTCCAGCGGCGGCCGTTATAGGTCGTCGATTGGTAGAAGCCGACGCCTTCCTGGTTCTCGCCGTTAAAGTCTTCATTCGCCGGCAGCCCCGCCTCAACCGCTGCGTTGACGAAGGCCTGGCTCAGCGGATGGCGGTGGCGCGCATTGGACACATGGAGCGCGCCGGACCGGCCGTGATACTTGCCGTTCAGGTTGCTGTTGTTCTCCAGCGACCGGAAGACCGGCAGCACATCCTCGTAAGACCAACCCTGGCATCCCATCTGCGACCAGGTGTCGTAGTCGTTGCGATGGCCGCGGATGTAGATCATGGCGTTGATCGAGCTGCCGCCACCGATGACATTGCCCTGCGGTACGATCTGCGGCCGGCCATTGAGACCCTCCTCCGCTTCGGAGACATAGCCGTGAACGTCGATCCCCTTCTCCAGAACCTTGAAGAAAGTCGCCGGGATATGGATGTACGGATCGGCGTCGCGGCGGCCGGATTCGATCAGCAGCACCTTGTGAGCAGGATTTTCCGTGAGACGGTTGGCAAGCACGCAACCCGAGGAGCCGCCACCGACGATGATATAGTCGTAACTCGTCATGGCTCAGCTCAATACTGTCTGGATGGTGGTGAATTCCTTGAGGCCCTCCGCACCGAATTCGATGCCGATACCCGACTGCTTGACGCCCCCGAAGGGCGCATTCGGCTGGATCGCGCCATGCTTGTTGATCCAGACGGAACCGCATTCGAGCTTCAGCGCATAGTGCTTGGCCTTTTCCGGGTCGGACGACCAGACCGAGCCGCCGAGGCCGGCCGGGTTGCGATTGGCGCGTTCGATCACCTCATCGACGTCGCTGTAGCGGATGATCGGCAGGGCCGGGCCGAACTGCTCTTCATCGACAAGACGGACACCGTCTGCGACATCGGCCACCAGCGTGATCGGGTAGAAATAGCCCGGTCGGTCGATGGGCTCGCCACCAGTGAGCACCCGCCCGCCCTTTGCCCTCGCGTCTTCCACGAGGTCGCGCACCTTATTGTACTGCATCTCGTTCTGGATCGGGCCGAGTACGCTCTTCTCATCCATGCCGTCGCCAATGACGATCTTGCCGGCATAGTCGGCGAGCGCCGTGCAGACCTCGTCATAGATGCTGTCATGGACATAGAGTCGCTTGAGCGCCGCGCAGGTCTGACCGTTGTTGATAAAGGCGCCCCAGAACAGGCCCTCCGCGATCCGCTTGGGTTCGGCGTCCGGCAGCACGATACCGGCATCATTGCCACCGAGTTCCAGCGTCAGGCGCTTCAACGTCTCTACCGCCGAGGCCATGATCTTCTTGCCGGTCGCGGTCGAGCCGGTAAACGTCATCTTGGCGACGCCGGGGTGAGCGGAGAGCGCTCCGCCAATCGCGTTCTCGCCGGTGATGACATTGACGACACCGGGCGGCAGAACCTCGTTGATGATCTCGACGAGCCGGATGGTCGAGAGCGGCGTCATCGGCGAAGGCTTGATGACGACGGTATTGCCAGCGCGGATCGCCGGAATGATGTGCCAGCAGGCAATCATCACAGGCCAGTTCCAAGGCGTGATCGAACCGACGACGCCAATTGGCTTGCGGTGCAACTCGACCCGGCCCTCGTTGTTGTCTTGCAATATTTCGACCGGCAGTGAAAGTTCCGCCGTGTAGCGGGTCCAGGCGAGCGCGCCGCCGATCTCAAATCGCGAGCCAAGCCCGTTCATCGGCTTGCCCTGCTCGAGTGTCAGCAGCGTCGCCAGTTCCTCGGCATGGGCCTCGATCGCAGTCGCCACGTCACGGCAGGCCTGCGCACGCTCTTCCTCTCGCTTTTGGCGCCAGTCGCGAAATGCGGCCGCCGCGGCGTCTACCGCCTGATCGAGCTGCTCCGCCGTCGCCAATGGCATGCGGCCGACAATATCGCCGGTCGATGGGTTCCTGATGTCGTGGTGGTTGGCGGCGGCAACCTTCTGCCCGCCGATGAACAGCGTATAATCCATTATCAATCCTCCCCGGGAGCGACCCCGTGGTAGGGATCGGTCCAGCCTTCGGAAGGATCATGTGCTCTTCGTTGCCACGCGTCTTGGGCTGCCGCGCGGCGGAAATTGGAGAAAAGCGCAGATTATGCGCAATCGTCCAACAGGATGCGCATCAAGCGCGACCAGCAGGTTTCAGCAGATCGGTGGGGGCGCAGTCGAACAGTTCCCGGAAACTGCGATTGAAATAGGAAATGTCGTTGAAGCCGGCCGCATAGGCCACCTCGGCGATGGTCTGTCCGCAGCGCGCATCCTTGATCTGTTCGATCTTCTCGCGGGCCAGGCGCAGCCGCTTGTCGCGAATAATGGTGGTGCATGTCACGCCCATGCCCTGGAAATCCTGCTGCAGCGTCCGGATCGAAACCCCGATCCGCGTCGCCAGCCACTTCGCGGAAAGATCACTTTCCGTGAGATGCCGATCGATCAGGATATCGACCATCTGCAGACGCCGCGCCGCGCTGTCATGCAGCGACTGCATGTGCTCGATCGTTGCCGCCTCGGCGACAAAGGCCTGGCGCGTCGCGTTAAACATCAGTTCCCGCAGATTGCCGGCGCTAGGGTCGGTGTCCGGTGTCGACATGATCTTGGCGATCAGAGCACGCAGCATGATCGCCATCGGATCGAAACCTGCCAGCTTACGAGCGATCTCGAACGTGTCGCGCCTCTCCGAATACATGATCTGTCGCGGCAAATGCATGGAGAGATGATTGGAGAACTGGCCGCCGAAATGAAAGGTCGTCGGCTTGGTGGAATCAACGAGAATGCAGTCGCCCACATCGAGCGTATTCTGCTGGCCGCTATGATCCACACCGCACGACCCCTCGAGCTGGACGATCAGGAACAGGTGTTCCGCAGTGTCACGCCGGATGTCATCCCAGTTGCGATGGACGAAATCGAGGTCGTTCGATACATGGGCGAATTGCATGCCGCAGACGTCTATGCCGCGAGCCGCGCCCCGGACCGCTCTGCCCTTGTCCGTTGCCCGCGGGTCGAAAC
This sequence comes from Rhizobium sp. TH2, assembly GCF_024707525.1. Classification (NCBI taxonomy): domain Bacteria; kingdom Pseudomonadati; phylum Pseudomonadota; class Alphaproteobacteria; order Hyphomicrobiales; family Rhizobiaceae; genus Rhizobium; species Rhizobium sp. TH2. Next base: position 4,717,095 of record NZ_CP062231.1, read on the forward strand.
TGCCACAAATCGAGTGCAGGTCATGCCGCCATTGTTCGTAGGCGACGAGTGACCACTGGACCGGAATGAGATTTTCGCTGTGCAGCAGTTCCAACTCGGCCTCCCAGCCACAAGTTGAATAAGATAGCCCTCATGGGACATTCATTAGTTAACGTATGAAGCATCCAATGTTAGGGCCGTGGTGTCAATTGGATTGATGCGAGACGCGCTCTCCGGCGTGCCAATTCTCTAACCCTCCGACGACGACCGTTGTGGCTGATATCCGACGCTTGTGGGTGAACGATCTGGAACAAGCGGCAAAATTTGCTTGGCTTTACATTGCCATGGGAAGGCCGCCGCTGAGCTTCCCGTTCTTGTCGCTGCCCTTGGCCACCTTGCCATCCAAGACGGCCTTAGACCCTCTTGCATTGAATTTGACCCGGTTCTGTTGGCTGAGGCGGAGTCGGATATTCGTTCGGCCGGCGCGCGTCGTAGCCCAGCTCTACGGCCAAGCCGGCCGAACGAATAGGCGGCCCGCTTCAGCCAACCCGGTGGGCCGGGCATCTTTCCGCCTGGATCAGAGGCGATCGGCTCGGACGTATATCTGGATATGCCCTTCGCCAATCGCCTCTGCCCAGACGAAAACCTGCTCCGGCAGAACCGGGTCAAATTCAATGCAAGAGGGTCTAGCGCTTAGGATCGCTCTTTGATCAAGCGCTTCGCTGGGACTCGTCCGAAGTAGATCCACCGGCGCCCCTGCGGACGCCGATGGAGAATCCTTCGCTAGACCTTGTTCTGGCCCATGCGGGCATAGGCGGCCGGATCGGTGGCCTTGAGGCGGCTCGCCATCAGGAAGCCGATGATACCCGCAATCGGAATCAGCGCCGGCAGGATAATGCCGAGCGCACCACCCGTCGTTCCGGTCAGGTCACCGAAGTTGATGAAGATGTAGACGAACAGCGCCGCCATAACCAAGCCCGAGATCGCCGGCAGGACCAGTGTCGAGATCGGCGAATTCTGGCCGCCCTTCTTGCGGAAGAAGGCGATGACCGCAAGCGAGGTGATCGCCATGATGCCGAGCACGCCGAGCGTACCGACCTGGCTGACCCAGGTGAACATGTTCAGCACCGGATCGAGACCGAGGCCCGCGAAGACGGCGAGGACGATCAGTGCGCCGATCGTCTGCACGATCGAGCCGACATGCGGGCTCTGATGTGCATCATGGGTACGGCCGAAGACAGCCGGCAGCAGGCCTTCGCGGCCGGCCACATAGGTGTAGCGGGCGATATAGTTGTGGAAGGCGCTTAGCGCCGCAAACAGGCTCGAGACCAGCAGCACGCCGGCAATAGCAGGAACCGGACCACCGACATATGTCCCGGCGAGGTCGAAGAAGAATGCGGTCGGGTCGGCCAGGGCGCCGAGCGTCGGCAGGAGCTTGTCGGCACCGATACCGACGATCATCAGCCAGGTCGTGAAGATGAAGAACAGGCCGATCATGAGCACCGAGAGATAGGTTGCGCGCGGGATGGTCTTTTCGGGGTCACGCGCTTCCTCGGCATAGATCGTGGTCGCCTCGAAGCCGATGAACGAACCCAGGCAGAACAGGACTGCAGCCGTCAGCGAACCGGAGAAGAAGGCGGAGCTGTCGAAGATGTTGAGCGAAAGGCCATGCGCGCCGCCCTTGCCGAGAATGGCGAAGTCGACGATCAGCACGATGATATATTCAAGCAGCACGAGGAAGACCATGATCTTGGCCGACAGTTCGACTTGTCGATAGCCGAGGATGCCGACGAGCGCGATGGCGATCAGGCTCCAGACATACCAGGGGAGCGTCAGCCCGAACCCGCCGAAGACCCCGCTGGCAACGCCGCCGAGCAGGCCGATCAGGCCGAATTGCATCGCGTTATAGGCGACGACAGCGATGATGGCGACGGCCCCTGCGGTGCGGCCACCCAGGCCGCGGGCAGCATAGGCGTAAAAGGCGCCGGCATTCTTGACGTCGCGCGACATCGCGACATAGCCGGCCGAGAAGGCCAGCATGATCAGCGTCATGAGGACGAAGGTCGCCGGGATGCCGGTGCCATTGCCCAGGAGGAAGGCCAGCGGCATGGCGCCCGCCACGCCGGTCAGCGGCGCGGCCGCCGAGATGACCATGAAGGTCACCGCTATCAACCCCAGTGAATTCTTCCGGAGCTGGTTCGCTCCGCCCTGAGTAATATCAACCATAGTTCCCTCTCGGTTGTTGCACGAAGGCCGATCTTGCTGCCGGTTCTCCGCTGTGGGTGTTTCCGCGCCTCCGTCCCCGAAGCCGCGAAACTAATTTATATGTTAAGTAACTCCTCGACTGCAAGCTATCATTTGGCGGCCGACAATTGGACTGCCCGGCGATAGGCGCGTTGGCCGTAGAGGAGCGCTCCCGCATTGTCGGAGAGTTCGACCGACACGACATTGCCGACGATGATGTGATGCGTCTCCCAAAGCACCGAGGTCGCGACCCGGCACTGGAAGCTCGCCGTGGCGCCTCCAAGAATGGGCTGGCCGAGCTCGCCGCGCGACCAGGCCGTGTGGTCGAAACGCCCGGAATGCTCCCCCACCGTCATCCGGCCCGCGAAGAGATCGGAAACTTCGTGCTGGTCCTCCTGCAGTAGATTGGCGCAGAAGGCACGGTTTCTCAGAATGGCCGCGGCGGCCGGGCTCTGGTGATGCAGGCAGGCAAGCAGCGAGGGATGCGCGCCATCGGCCGAAACCGAGGTCAGCGAACTGATGGTGACGCCAAAGCGGCCCGCCTCGCCATCGGTCGTGACCACAGCCACGAAGGTGGCCGCACGGCTCATGGCTTCGAGGAATTGCATGCGAAGTTCTGGCTTCATGGCACTACCCCAGGTCAAAGAAACGTTGCAGTTCTACATCGGGTATTTTCTTGCGGAATTCATCGTACTGGCTCTGGCGGCTGGCCGTGAACGCATCGACGAAGCGCTCGCCCAGCCAGTCCTTGGCAAAGGCCGAACCGCGCAGCCGCTCGATCGCCTCGGGCATGGAGCGGGCAAAATCCGGTCCAGCATTATCCTGGACATAGCCGTTGCCGATCACCTCGGGCTCCGGCTCGATGCCTTCGACGATGCCGGCGATACCGGCCGCGACCGTGGCGGCGACCGTGAGATAAGGGTTGGTGTCGGCACCCGGCAGGCGGTTCTCGACCCTGAGCGAGCCGGCATCGTGGCCGACGATGCGGAAGCAGGTTGTGCGGTTCTCGAAACCCCAGGTCAGGCCGGGCGGCGCAAATGTGCCGGGCGCGAAGCGGCGGTAGGAATTAACCGTCGGCTGGAAGATCAGCGTCATGTCGCCGATATAGCGCTGCAGCCCGCCGAGGAAGTGCCGGAAGCGTTCGGAGACGTTGTTCTTGCCAGCAGCATCGTGGAACACGGACGTGCCCGCCTTGTCGGCAAGGCTGACATGGAGATGGATCGACTGGCTGTCGGCATCCTCGGTCCAGCGCGGCATGAAGGTGACGCATTTGCCTTGCCGCTGCGCCAGCGCGCGGACGAAATTCTTGAGCAGCACGAGTTGGTCGGCCGGTTCGAGACCCGTGCCTGCCGCGATGCAGGCCTCGAGGAAACCGCCGCCGATTTCCTCATGCATCTTGGCAAGATTGATCTTCAGCGGCTCGCAGATCTCGGCAAGTGCCTCGTACCACTCGGTCTGCTGCACCTGATAGAGCACGAGGTCGTGGCTCTTGTGCATCGTCGCGGTCTTGAGGTTACGGTAGCCCTTTTCGTGGGCGCTTTCCGGCGTCTCGTCGAACAGCGTATATTCGAGCTCCATGCCGTATTTCGGCACGAAGCCGGCATCAGCGCCGCGACCAAGCACTCGGGTCAGCAGCGAGCGCGGGCAGAGCGCCGCTGTCGGGCCGCTATGGTTGGAGAGGACCAGCAGGTCGTGCCCCGGCTTCGACCACGGCAGTCGCCGCACGGTGGACGGGTCGAGCACCAGCGGATCGTCGTGAAAATCCGAGGTCTCGTCGGAGACGCCGGGAATGTTGAGGACCACATCGGTCGGATCAAGCGCGTAGGTCACGGGCGACATGCCCATGCCGCTCCGGGCGATGCCGGCCAGCGATTTGACCGAGACCATCTGGCCGCGCAGCAGCCCGTTCGTATCGGTCATCGCTACCGTTGCGAAACGGCTTGCGGGGTCGGCGAGGTATGCGTCGAGAGTCATGATCACTCCGTTTCGGCTGATGTCGGCGGCTGAAGGGTAGCAAGGCTGGCGAGATCCGCGTCCGGCGCAGTCGAATAGGCACGCAGGAAGACGCGGAGGCCGTTGCGGATGTAGCGTTCGAGCGTCGCCCGGTCGGGCATCGCGTCGGGAATATGCAGCACCTTATTGCGCGGCGCCGAGAGGATGAGACCCCAGAGATCCTCGGCTGCCAGTTCCGTATCGTCGAAGACAAGGCGACCGGCATCGCGCTGGCGTTCGAGATAACGCATCATACCGGCCAGTGCCTGGTCCGGGCCGGAGGCCTGATAGGCACGGCCGATTTCAGGCAGCCGCTGCGCTTCGGAGATGATCAGCCGGGCGAGATTGAGCATGTCTGGCCGCAGCACGATCTCCGCATAGTGCCAGGAGAAGGCATGGAGTTCGGCGACCATCCCCGACGCAGAAGGATACTCGAAGGATTCGAGCATATGGTCCCGCTCCTGGCTCATCATCGCGGTGAAGAGCTCGTCCTTGGAGGGGAAATACTGGTAGAGCGTCGGCTTGCTGATTCCGGCCTCGGCGGCGATATCGTCCATGGAAGCGCCGACAAAACCCTTATCGGAAAAGACGGTCAGGGCAGCATCGAGAATGCGCTGCTCGCGAAGAATGCGGTTCTGCTGGCGCTTGGGCAGAGCGGTCATGTGATCACCTCCGAGAGGAACTCGGTCAGGATCGCATTATATGCATCGGGACGCTCGACATTACAGACATGGCCCGCACCGGCGATGACTTCGAATCGTACAGAGGCATTCGGCGCAGCCTCGACGATTCGGTTGGCGACGCCACGGATTTCAGTGTGCGGTGCCAGGCGGTCGAACTCGCCGGTCATCATCAGGACGGGCATGATGAGCTTCGAGAAGTCAAACCGCTCGGGCGGGTTGGTGAAGCAGGTGAGCGCATCGCGATAGGTCGCCGAAGGAATGGCGGCCATCGAGTCGAAGAGCTTCTGGCGGACATCCTCCCCGGCATAGGGACCGGCCAGCACATTGACAACGGCAGGCGCGAAATCCGCCGGTGTCTTGCCTTCGTTCAGCGGAACCTCGCGCGACCGGCGAAAGGCCTCGCGTTCCTCGACGCCGGCCTCCGACATGCCGGTGCAGCCGCCGGACAGAACAAGGCCGACGAGCTTGTCCGGATGGCGCATGGCGAAGGATGTGGCAATCCAGGAGCCATAGGAAAGGCCGCAGAGGACGACGCGGCTCGCACCCAAGTTCTCCATGATGCGTAGAATGTCGAGGCAATAGTCGTCGACCATGCTTTGTGATGGCCCGAGCTGGCTGTCGCCGTAGCCGCGCAGGTCGAGCGCTGCGGCATGCAATCGGGGCGCGACCGCATGAAGCTGGCGCCGCCAGTTGGTCCGGCCACCGCCGATGCCGTGCAGGAAGAGCACGAGCGGCCCGGACTTAGGCGGCGTGGCGGTGATTGCCAGGCGCGGATCGCCGCCGATGAAGACAGTCTCAAGCTCTGCGTCGAAATCGTTGTGAATGGCCGAGGCCTCGCCGGCAGCGGCGCTCGCCGTCAGCTCCGCAAGTACCTCGATCCCCATCTCAAAGATCGCCCTGGTCCCCGCCGCAATCACCCCGGCCCGCTCATCCTCAGCCGTCAACCGCGCTGACCACTCAATCCGGCTACCGCCGTCCTCGCCCGGCACGACCTCCAGCCGCGCCACATAGCTCTCCGCCCCGGCAATCCCTTCCAGATGTGTATAGACCAGCACCCGATCGCTATCCGACCAATAAACCAGCCGCTCACGATAAAGCGTATCGTCACCCTTGGCGGTAAAGGCGCGGATCAGGGCACCGCGCGCATCGCGTTCGGCCCGGATTTCCGCGACGGCCGGATGCCAGGCCCCGCAGAAATCGCCGGCGACGGCCCAGACAACAGCAGGATCTGCCGTCGAATGCCCGCTGACCTGAACCCGCTCCTCCCGCATGTCTCTAGCGCAGCCCCTTCAGCGTTCCCGCATCGCCGCGCCACAGCGAGGAGCGCGCACCGCCCTCGTCTCCTGGCGCCTTGTCGAGCTCATCCATGTCGTAGAGCGTGAGTACGGAGAGATAGTCCTCCATGATCTCCGACGTATAGGGCAGCATCAGCGCGCCGCAGCGGCTGTCGCGATACATGCGTTCCAGCGGCAGCGATTTCAGCATCGACTGGCCGCCGCAGGTACGGATCGCCTGAGCCGCGATTTCCTGCACGCCTTCCATGACATTGTATTGCGCGGCGTACATCCGCATGACTTGCGCCTTGGACGGATAGCCCTGCGCTTCCATGAAGGCCTGCCACCACAGCGCCCGCATCGCCGCGAGCTGGGTGTACATCTTGCCGACGGTGATGCGCTTTGTGCCGAACATGCGGCGGTCCGCCGGCGGTTGGCCGGGAACCTCGCCACGCAGATAGGCGCAGGTGAAATCGAACGCGCCCTGCGCCACGCCCATATAGGTCGGCGACAGCGTTGCCATCATGTGCGGCCAGTGCGGCAGCGTCTTGATGAAGATGCCGCGCGGCATCATCAGGTCGTCCTCGGTGACGAAGACATCCTTGAGCACGAGGTCGCGGCTGTTGGTGCCGCGCATGCCGAGCGGGTCCCAGCTGCCGGTCACCGACAGGCCCGGCGCATCCTTGTGGATCACGAAGATCATCGTGTCCTCGTGGCGCGGCTCGATGCCTTCGAAATGCTCCGTGCAGACGATGGAGTAATAGTCGCAATAGCCGGCGAGCGAGGCGAATTTCTTGAAGCCGTTGATCCTCCAGCCGCCCTCGACCTTTCGGCAGGACGTCTGGGCCGGTTTCGAGGTCCAGTTCTGCCCGGCCTCGGAGATCGGCTGCGAATAGATGCCCTGTTCCTTCACCGCCCGGCGGAACTGGCGTTCGCGCAGCGGCGCGAAGGCGGCGCGGTCCTCGTCGGTGAGGTTGGGCAGCTCATACATGAAGCGCGACCACATCATCGAGGAATTGTGCATGTTGAAGGTGAGCGCCGTGGCGCCGCAATATTTGCCGATCTCAGCACCGGCCATGGCATATTCGCCAAGGCTGAAGCCGTGCCCGCCGAATTCCTTCGGTACGGTAAGCGTCAGCAAGCCTTCGGCGGCCAGGTCCTTGTAGTTCTCGACCGGGAAGGACGCCTCGTCGTCGATGGCCTTTGCGCGCGGCGCGAAGCGCTCGCGGCCGAGTTCGTTGATGCGATTGAGCACATCGAGCACTTCGGGCCGGATGCGGGAGAGGTCGTAGTAATCTGCAGGTTCGCTCATCATCTGTCCTTCGTAGAATTCGCTCAGAGCACGAGATCGCCCTGGAGACGGCCTTCCTTCACCACCACGCGGCCATCGAGCGCGACCGTGCATTTGCGCATCGGCAGGTCGAAATGACCCTCGGTGAAGCGGCCGGCATATTGGTTGGCGCCGGTGGACCAGAGGAAATTGCCGGCCCAGGCGCGGAACTCGACGGCCTGCATGTCGCGCTTGTCATAGAGCGCGCCGGAGACCCAGCGAGCGGCAGGGTTCATGCCCCAGCCGACGTGGCTGAAACCATAGGCAAGCGGATCTTCCCAGGCTTCCATATAATCGCGGAAGAGCTCCGCATCCAAACCGTCACCCTTGATTTCCTTGACGAAATCATTCTCGACGGTGAAGTCGATGCGGCTGGTCAGGTAGCTCTTGAAGGTGAGGTTCATGTCGCCCACATCCATGACGATGCGGCCGTTGACGGTGTTCGAACCGGGAAATGCCAGGCAGAGGCCGCCCGGCCAATGCGCGACCGCGCCCGGCGTGGTGCCAAAACCCGGCGTGCCGCCACAAGGCGCATCGGTCAGATCGATCACCAGATCGGTGCCGGCAGCAGACGTCACCCGCATCTCCTTGGCCTCGCGCAACATCTGGATGCCGAGCGCCACCTTGGGGCCGAGTTCGGCCGTCGGCTCGCAGCGTTCCAGAATTTCGGGATGCTCGTTGCAGACCATGAGGATGCGGGCACCTGATTCCTCGACCTCAGGCCATTCGGCGGCATGGATCATGCCCTCCACGGTGCAATCGACGATGATCTCACATTGTTTCATCGCCTCGATCGCGGCGCGGTTGCCCTGGATCGCCAGTGACGTGCCCGTCGACTTGACCGGCACCGGCGCGGTCTGGCGCGGCGTCGGCATCGTGATCATGCAATAATCGGCGCCGAGATCGTGGCAGGCGAGATCCGCAAGCTGGACGAGAACCGGACGCGACTGCGTCTCAGAAACGATCGCCACCCGCGTGCCGCGGGCGATGCCGTTGAGCGTGAAAACCCGTCGGAAGCAGGCAAGCCACTTCCCCTCAATGCGCTCTTGCAGCATTGACCTCTCCCAACTGTTTGAATCGCCCTCCAGCGATTTCTTTACTTGTGAGTTAAGTTTTGTCGAAGTTCACAAAACTGTCAAGAGGTAAACTCACATGTTCAGCAAACTTGTGTTGACGCTCCGGCGCGCGTGCGTCGAAATCCTGTGTAAGGAGCTGGGAACGCTGCACAATTTTTGCGGAAGATAAGCTGATTAATAGACTTGACCGGAGTTTCGCGGCACTTGTTCGGACGATCCGCCGGCCTTGAAATCAGCCAACAGCTTGGTCGTCGCATTGACGAGCAGACCAACGTCGCTGCCGATACCGACGAAGGTCGCGCCTAGTTCGAGATAGCGTCGGGCGAGTGTCTGGTCGGCGGTGAGGATTCCCGCCGCCTTGCCGTGGCCCTGAATGCGCTTCAACGCATCCTCGACCGCAGCCTGGACCTCAGGCGCCCCCGGCTTGCCGAGAAAGCCCATATCCGCCGCAAGATCGGCAGGGCCGACAAAGACGCCATCGACACCCTCGACGGAGGCGATTGCGTCGAGGTTGGCAAGCCCGGCCCGGCTTTCTATCTGCAGCAGCAGGCAAACCTCGTCATTGGCGGTCTGGAGATAATCCGGGATGCGGTTGAAATTCGAGGCGCGCGCCAGCGATGCGCCGACGCCACGGATGCCGTGCGGCGGATAGCGAACGGCGCGAACCATCGCCTCGGCCTGCTCCTTGGTCTCGACCATGGGCACAAGGATCGTCTGTGCACCGATATCGAGGATCTGCTTGATGATCCAGGCCTCGCCGATCGGCGGGCGGATGATCGGGTGGACGGGGTATTTCGACAGGCCCTGCAATTGAGCGACGAGCGTCTGGATATCATTCGGCGCATGTTCGGCATCGACAAGCAGCCAGTCGTATCCGGCGCCGCCGCAGATCTCGGCGGTATAGGCACTGGTCAGCGCAACCCACAAGCCGATCTGCGTGCGGCCTTGTTTCAGCGCCGCTTTGAAAGTGTTCGTCGGTGCCGGCATGGAGGTCTCACTGGAAGAAACAGGAAATGGTACCGTAGGCGCCGAAGTCAGCCGTGATCGTATCGCCATGCCGCGCCTCGATCGGGCGGATGAACGAGCCGGCGAGCACGATCTGTCCCGTCTCGATGCCCGCGCCATATTGCGCCAACCGATTCGCCAGCCAGGCGATGCCGCGCGCCGGGTGATTGAGCACGCCTGCGCCCAGTCCGGTCTCCTCGACCTCGGCATTGCGCGAAACGATGGCGCCCATCCAGCGCATATCAACCGCGTCAGGCCGTATTTGACGGCCGCCGATGACGATGCCAGCATTGGCGGCATTGTCGGCAATCGTATCGACGATAGTGCGCGCCTTCTTCGTCTCAGGATCGACGCGCTGGACGCGCGTATCGAGGATTTCGAGCGCAGGCGTCACATAATCCGTCGCGTTGAGCACATCGAAGACGCTGATGCCGGGGCCCTTGAGCGGCGCCTTCATCACGAAGGCGATCTCGGCTTCGATACGCGGCTGGATGAAGCGGTCGCCGGGTATTATCGCGCCATCTTCGAACAACATGTCGTCGAACAGCACGCCCGAATCCGGCGTCGAGATGTTGAGGGCATATTGCATGGCCTTGGAGGTGAGCCCTATCTTCCAGCCGATCACCTTGCGGCCGGCAGCGATCTTCTTCTTCACCCAGTCCGCCTGGATCGCATAGGCGTCATCCATAGTGGCGTTGGGATGCTTTAGGGAAAGGAGACCAATCTGCTTGCGATCTCTTTCGGCGGCATGGAGCGTGGACGCGGCTTCGGAGATTTGACCTTGCGTAAGCGTCGTCATGCCTCGTCCTCGATTGTGTTGCGCAGTGTACCGATACCTTCCGCCTCCACCTCGACGACATCGCCCGGCTTCAACCAGATCGGCGGATCGAAGCGCGCGCCGGCCCCGGTCGGCGTGCCCGTGACGATGACGTCGCCCGGCGTCAATGTCGTAAAAGTCGAGATATAGTTGATGATCTTGCGGAAGGAAAAGATCATTCGGCTGGTTCGATCCTGCTGGCGGACCTCGCCATTGACGCGGGTCGTGAGCTGGATATCGGCCAGTTGCGCCTCGTCGGTGAAGGGCACCAGCCAGGGCCCGATCGATCCGGTGCGGTCGAAATTCTTGCCCTGGGTGACGTTGAACTTGGCATGCCGCACCCAGTCGCGGATCGTGCCTTCGTTGCAAAGCGACAGCGCCGCGATATGGTCGAGTGCTTCTGCCTCGGGGATGCGCCGCCCGCCCTTGCCGATGACAATGACGATCTCGCCCTCGTAATCGAGCTGCGCACTTTCCGGCGGCCGGATCAGCGGTTGGCCGTGACCGGTGAAGGAACGCGGGAAACGGATAAACAGCGATGGGTTGGACGGAGCCGCCTGCCCATCCTTGTATTCCTCGTTGCGGTCGGGAAAATTGACGCCGACGCAGATCAGCTTCTCCGGCGCCGAGATCGGGATCTCGAAGTGGAATGTGCCCGGCAAGACATCCGGCCTGAGGCTCGCGGCCTCGTCGGCCAGTTCGCCAAGGGCGCCCGCCTCGATGACCTCGCGCAGGGTCGGCCATTTCGCGTCATGCCGCGACGACAGATCGACGATCGCCTCGCCCTTCACCAGTCCATAGCCGGGCTTCCCATCTACCGAAAAGCTTGCAAAGCGAGGATGTGCCATCCGCTCTCTCCTTACGGCGCCACGATCGGCGTTGCTTTGAGGATCGAATCCCTGACCTCGGTACCCCGGAAGAGACTGCCCTCCTCAAACCAGGATTTCGGTGCCGGCGATCCCCAGAGCGTCTGGCGCTGCGGATCCTTGAGATCCCACTTGATCGGCTCGAGATCGGGATCGACGGTCTGGTAATCCGAGCAATAGATCTCGATACGGTGGCCGTCGGGGTCGCGGATATAAAGGAAGAAGGCGTTGGAAATGCCGTGCCGACCGGGGCCGCGCTCGATATTGGCAAGCCAGCCCGTGGTCGACATCAGGTCGAGCAGATCGATGATGTTGAGCGGCGTCGGCACCCAGAAGGCGGTGTGATGCAGGCGCGGGCCGCGGCCATTGGTGAAGGCGATGTCGTGCACGCCACCTTTGCGATGCGTCCACGCCGCCCAGAGCCGCCCGGTCTCGGCATCTTCGGTATATTCAGTCACCCGGAAGCCGATCTCGTTATAGAAGGCGACGCTCTCGTCGACATTCGGCGAGAAGCAGTTGAAGTGATCGATGCGCAGCGGCTTCACGCCCTTGTAGAGCGCGTATTTCTGGTGGATCGGCGGCAGGCGGTCCATCTTCGAATAGAATTCGAGCGGAATGCCATGCGGGTCTCGGGTGCGGAAAGTGCGCGACTGGTAGGGTCGCTCGATCCATTCGACCGGCAGGTCCTTGCCCTTGAAAAAATGCTCGGCCTTATCAAGATCCTCCTCGGAAAAGACCTTGAAGCCGAGATCCTGCGCTTCCGCCTTGCCAGCCTTCTTGAGAACGATGCAATGATGCCCGCGCTCTTCCATCGCCCTGAGATAGATCGTATCCGCGGTCTCGTCGGTCACCTGCAGTCCGAGCGTATCGACATAGAAGGCGCGCGATTTGACGAGATCGGTGACGGCCAGTTCGACATGGCTGAGCCGCACGATGTTGAAGGGCGGATGGAGATTGGGTTTCGGCAGGGGCATTGTTTCCTCCTCATGCTGATTTGGCGGCGATGCGAGCGTCGAAGCCCGCCTCAGCCACCGAGTTTCTGGATCGCATGCGCCATGCTGGCGAAGGCGACGTTCTTGGTTTCCATGTAGAAATCGAAGGACCAGTCACCGCCGTCGCGGCCGATGCCGGAGCTCTTGACGCCACCGAATGGCGCCGGCAGGTGGCGGACATTCTCGGAATTGACCCAGATCATGCCGGCTTCCAGCGCGTCGGTGAATCGGAAGGCGCGGGTGACGTCATTGGTCCAGAGATAGCCGGTCAGGCCGTACTGCACGTCGTTGGCGAGCGCCAGCGCCTCGGCCTCGTCCTTGAACGAAATGGCAGTCAACACCGGCCCGAAGATTTCTTCCTGGGCGATCCGCATCTGGTTGTTGGCGCCGGTGAAAAGCGTCGGCGAGACATAGCAGCCGCCGCCTGGACCATTGAACTTGGTGCCGCCGGCCGCGACGGTGGCGCCCTCACCCCGGCCGATCTCGATATATTCCAGCACCTTCTTCTCATGAACCGGGTGTATCAGTGGCCCGATAACAGTTTCGGGATCGAGCGGATGGCCGACTTTGATGCGCTTGGCCTTCTCCGCCACGAGCATGGTGAACTTGTCGTAGACGCTGTCCTCTACGAGCAGGCGCGATGACGAGGTGCAGCGCTCGCCGTTCAACGAATAGATCATGAAGACGGCGGCATCGGCAGCGCGTTCGAGATCGGCATCGGCGAAAACCACCACCGGGTTCTTGCCACCAAGTTCGAAATGCACGCGCTTCAGCGTATCCGCGCCCTGCTTCATGATCATCGAGCCGGTGCGGCTCTCGCCGACAAAGCCGATCGCCTTGATATCGGGGTGTTCCGTCAGCGCTTTGCCGGCGTCCTCGCCGAAACCGTTGACGAGATTCCAGACGCCCTTGGGCAGGCCGGCTTCCTCTGCGATCTCGACCAATAGTCGCGCCGTCAGCGGTGAAAATTCCGCTGGCTTGTGGACGACCGTGCAGCCCGAGGCCAGCGCGGGCGCGATCTTCCAGGTCGACAGCATGAAGGGCGTGTTCCACGGCGTGATTACGCCGACGGGCCCGATCGGCACACGGGTCGTGATGTTGACCTGGCCGGGGCCGCGCAATGCCTTGCCGTCGCGGGCTTCAGGAGCCCGATCGGCGAAGAAGCGGAAATTCTCAGCGCCCCGCAGTGCAGCCTTGGCCATGAATTTCAGCGACTGTCCGGTATCCATGCATTCGACGAAAGCAATCTCTTCAGCGCGCGCGACGATCGCGTCGGCGATCTTGTGCAAGAGCTTCTTGCGTGCCGCGCCATCCATCCCCGCCCATGCCGGAAACGCAGCCTTCGCCGCCTTCGCCGCGCGGTCGATATCCGCGCTCTTGCCTAGCGCCACCTTGGCGAGCGGCTTGAGATCAACCGGCGAGATCGTCTCATAGGTCGCGCCATCGGCGGCCCAGACATCCTCACCACCGATGCGATTCATGACACCGCCATCGAATTTGGTGAGATAGGTTTTGGCCTTGGCGATGTTTTCGTCGAGCTTCGACATTCTATGCTCCGTGAGGGGACGGTCGCCAACGCGGTGGGAACGGCGCGGCATCCTGAGAGGGATTTGGATTCACCCGGATTTCTGGCGGATCCGCGGGTGAATGGCGTTCTTCTTCCAGCTGAGATCCGGGTCGATCTCTCGAATTTCAAGGGTGAGCGCGAAGTGCGGCGTCTCGAACAGAGGCGTCAAGAATCGCGTTACGGTAGCGAAGATCGCCTCGCCGGTCTCACGTTTCTCCGCCTCGCTGCGGCCTTTGCCGATGCGGAAGGACATGTCGATAAAGCCATTCTCCGGCAGCATATCGGCGACCGCATAGGCCTCGGCCCGCAGCGCGCGGACGCGAAGGGCACCCAGTTCAAACAGGCCTGATGCGATGATGGTCTCATGAACCGCCTTGCAGAGCGCCTGAAAGTCGACGGCATCGTCCAGATTGGCCGAATATTCCATCGTGAAATGGGGCATCTGTCCTCCCGTCTTGCTTCCTTTTATATTTAACATGTTAATCATAGGTGCTGATAGTGTCAAGTGCCTTGTTCTACTGGCAGCTTGGTCATGCGATTGCAAAGAGGCTCGAAATGGACGATAGAACCGCCATGAACGATCAGTCTCCCCGCAAGTCCAAACTGGTGCAGGACGCGCTCCTGCCGCGAAACACCCGCCGCTCGCTGCCGATCGCGCTGCTTCGCGCCCGCGAAGCCGTGATGACGCATTTCCGGCCGATGCTGGCCGAGCACGACATCACCGAACAGCAATGGCGTGTGATCCGCATCCTCGCCGAAGCTGGGACGGTCGATGCCTCCGAGATGGCCGACCGCGCCTTCATCCTCGCACCGAGCCTGACCCGTATCATCCGCTCGCTCGAGGAGCGCGGTATCATCACCAAGGCCAAGGACGACAATGACGGGCGGCGCGTGCTGCTGCAGATCACACCGGCGGGCCTTGCGATCATCAACGAGGTCGCTCCCGAGAGCCGGCTGATCTATGACAGGCTCGAAAAGAGTTTTGGTCGCGAGCGGATCGACCAGCTTCTCGACATGCTGGACGAACTGGCCTCGATCAACGACTAAGCCGGTCAGGCATTTTCCAGCCGGGCGGCGAGATCCCGCGCTTCCGCAACATATCGCTTCAGCCTTTCCTCGCTATCAGGCAAGTCCGACCGCGCGCCCGCCCAGCCGATATAGGTCAGGCTCCTGAGCAGCAGGAAAAGCGGCAGATATTTGAATTCCTCCTCCATCGCCGGCCGCACGGCAGCATAACTTCGCAGCAACGCATCGCGCATTGCTGGGTAATCGGGCTCCCGGCGGTTGCGCAACAGCGCCGTCGCGACATCGAACAGCCGGAACCCAAAACCGCAGTCATCAAAATCGATGAAGGCAACGGCACCGTCGTTCACGAACACATTCTCGCGAACCAGATCGGCATGGATCAGGCCTTTGTCCAGCGACGGGGACACGGCATCTAGCCGACGCGTCAGAGCGTGGCGAAGCCTGACGAGAAACGCCCGATCGTCGGCATCGAGGCCATCGCAATCCCAGAACCGCCCCCAGAAGGGTTTGTCACCCAGAAGGCCTGCCTCGTTCCATGATGGGCGCTCGAAATCTGCGGGCACGTGAAAGCCATCAGCCGCGACATGCATGCGCGCCATCTGTTCGCCGATTGCACCAAAGACCGCCCCGAGTTCTGGACGCGATCGGCCAAGCGGCCGCCCGCTCTCGCCCAGTGGATCGCCTTCGACCCAGCCGATCATGTCCGCATATTGCGTGATGTCGCTGCCCGTATCGATCGCGACGAGAAGCCCGCCGTCGCGATACGGAATCGGCTCCGGCACGAGAACGCCCTGCCGCCGCAGATCCGCCATCCATGTGAGTTCAGACATCAATGCCGCCCGCGAATGATAGCCCGGTCGATGCAGCCGGAGCGCCGCCTTGCCGCCATCGGCGAATGTGACTCGGAACACCGCGTTCTCACGATATTTCAGGAGTTGTGGCACCTGGTCCGGCAGACCCCAGTGCCCGAGCGCCCGCTTGGCCCGCTTCGTAAGGTCTTCTTCGAGGCTACTCATCGCTCAGAGACCGGACAGTACGTCATCAAGCGTGGATAGCATGAAATCCGCATTGACCTTGGTGAAGGGCATGGGCGGGCGGATCTTGGTGGCATTCTGCTTGACGCCGAGCTTGCCCATCAGCACGCCGCGCTCGCGCATCTCGTTGATCACCCGCGTTGCGATATCCGCCGCCGGTGTCTTCTCCGCTCGGTCCAGCACCAGCTCCGCGCCGAAGAACAGGCCAGAGCCGCGCACATTGCCGATGATCGCATGCTTCCCAGCCAGATGAGCGAGCCCGCCAACCGCGTAAGCGCCGACGTCCCGCGCATTCTCCTGCAGCTTCTCATCCTCGAGCACATCAAGCACGGCCATGGCCGCCGCACAGGAGACCGGGTTGCCGCCGAACGTATTGAAATAACGAAACGCCTTGCGGAAGGCATTGAGCGTCTCGGAGTTAGCCACGACGCCCCCGATCGGATGCCCATTGCCCATCGGCTTGCCGAGTGTGACGACATCGGGAACGATCCCGGCGCGCTGGTGCCCCCACATATGCGTGCCTGTGCGGCCGAATCCGGGCTGCACCTCGTCGGCGATCATCAGGCCGCCTTCCCGCTTCACGATCTCGGCGGCCTTGTTGAGGAAGCCAACCGGAAGATCAGGAAAACCCTCATTGGCGAAGAATGGATCAATGATGAGCGCTGAAAAACCGAACGGGCTGGCCTTAAGCGACGTGATCGCCTCCTCCAACGCCGCCGCCCAGGCATCGGTGAAGGCCTCGCCCGGAATCCCACCCAGTGGCCGATAGCCATCCGGTGCCGGTACATGCCGCACATGGCCTCCATAACCGCCGACCGGCGGCATGCGGGTCGAGAGCTGCGACACGGCCGCGGTATTGCCGTGATAGGTATGATCCGTTGCGATCACCCCGGTATTGCCGGTCACCGCCTGCGCCATGCGCAGCGCAATGTCGTTGGCTTCGCTACCGGTGCAGGTCAGGATCGCGGTATCGAGACTTGGATCGAATGTCGCCGTCAGCCGCTCGACATAATCCAGAATGCCCTCGTGCAGGTAGCGCGTATGGGTGTTCAGCGTCGAAGCCTGCCGGCAGATCGCCTCGACCACGCGCGGATGGCAATGGCCGACATGCGGCACGTTGTTGTAGCAGTCGAGATACTTTCGGCCGTCCGCATCCCAGACCCAGACGCCCTCGCCTTTCACCAGATGGACCGGGTCGTTGTAAAAGGTCGACATGTTGCGGCCGAGCAGCTTCTCGCGCCGCGCCAGCAATGCGCCGTTGTCGCTCATCTCACTTGCCTTCCGCGGCCGACAGGCCGGCGTCGAGCGCCGAGATAATCCGCTGCACATCAGCAGCTGTGATCACCAGCGGCGGCGAGATGATGACATTGGTGCCCGAGGTCCGCACCATCACGCCTTCATCATAGGCCGTCTCATAGACCTTCGCGACGGCGTCCTTCGAGGCCCCGCTTTTCTTGGCGCGATCGGAAACCAACTCCAGCGCCGCCATCAGCCCCTTGCCTCTGACATCGCCAACCAGTTCGTGCTTTTCCTTGAGTTGTGCAAGGCCTGCATTCAGTTCGGCGCCGCGCGCAGCCGCGTTGGCGGCGACGTTGAAACGCGCTGTCTCCTTGAGCGTCGCGAGCGCCGCAGCCGCCCCGACCGGATGGCCGGAATAGGTATAGCCATGGCCGATCGAACCGAATGTCGTCTTGTCGGCCTCGAACACCTGGGCGACCTTGTCGGAAATCATCACCGCGCCGAAGGGGAAATAGCCGTTGGTGATGGCCTTGGCCGTGGTCATCATGTCGGGCTTCACACCCCAGCCGCGTGAGCCGGTCCAGGCGCCGGTGCGGCCGAAGGCGCAGATCACCTCGTCGGCGATGAGCAGAATGCCGTGGCGGTCGCAGATCTCGCGCATCAGCGGCATGAACGTCTCATGCGGCACGATCACGCCACCGGCACCCAGCACCGGCTCCATGATGAAGGCCGCGATCGTATCGGCGCCCTGGAAGGCGACTTCATCCTCGAACTGGCGGCCGATTGCCGCTGCGATCTCGGCCGGATCATTCGTATTGAAGGGATTGCGATAAGGAAAGGGAGCCGCGAGGTGGATGACGCCCGGCAGCAGCGGTTCGTAGTTTCGACGAAAATTGGCGTTGCCGTTCACGGACGCGGCGCCGAAATGGGTGCCGTGATAGCCCTTCTTAAGCGCCACGAATTTGGTGCGCTCCGGCTGACCGTTGATCTTGTGGAACTGCCGCGCCAGGCGCAGCGCCGTCTCCACCGAATCCGAGCCGCCCGAGGTGAAGAAGGAACGCGTCATGCCGTCCTCCTTGAAGAACTGCGCCAGTTCCCAGGACAGCTCGATCAACGGCGAATTGGTCGTGCCGCGAAAGGTCGAGTAATAGGGCAGTTCTTCAAGCTGGTCGCGGATCGCCTGTTTCACCGGCTCGCAGGAATAGCCGAGATTGACGTTCCACAGTCCGCCCACGGCATCGAGTACCTTTTTGCCATGGATGTCGATCACCTCGACGCCCTCCGCCGCATTGATGATCTTCGGTGGTTTGGCCTGCATCTCCGCCGGATGCGCCATCGGATGCCAGAGATGGCGGGCATTGTTCTCGATCAGGAAATTGGAATCACGCATCGGTCAATCCTTTCAAACGCCAAGCATCTCAATCGCTTGGGCATAGCTTTCGGCAGGGCGGGTGACGTCGAAATGGACGTGAGGGAGGTTCACGGCCTCCGCACCCTCGATATTCTTCTTCTGGTCGTCGACGAAGACGCAGTTTTCACGATCGAGCCCGAGCTCAGCCAGCACCTGCTCATAGGCGCGCGGGTCCGGCTTCAGGATACCAGTGTAGGTCGCATCGACGATGACGTCGAACAGCTCGATCAGCGGGAAGCGCTGGCGGAATTCGACGCCGTAGAACAGGTCAAGCTCATTGGACAGGATGGCAAGCTTCAGCCCCGCTTGTTTGACTTTCAGTATCGCATCCCGCGCTTCCGGGCGCATGACCAACTCCGCGTCCGCGCCCCGCGCTCTTTGGATGAAAGTCTTCATGTCCGACCAGTCCTCGCCGAGCAATTGCCCAACCTCGCGCGTCCGAGTCATCCAGTAATCGCGCTCGGAAATCTCGCGCGCCTGCATGGCGCGCCAGAGCGGATCGGTCGCCGTGTCGAAGGGCCCACGCCATGTCAGCGTCCCCTCAGGCAAGCCAAGCGCGCGTTCGGTTATGTTATGCGTCTCGAACATCGTACGCGTGACGACGCCGCCGAAATCGAGGATCAGGGCTTTGTACACACTCATGTCCGGCCCCTCGGCACGACGCCTTCGGCGACCCAGCGGTCGAAGACTTCAAGCGCCTTTACGGCGAATTCCGGTGAGTTGATATGCGCATCCATCTCTTCGAACTGCGCCGAGGCGGGAACGGTCTTGCGCATCTCGTCGAGGAAGGCGTCGAGCGCTTCCGGCTCATACAGCGGCTCACCCGCCTGGTCCCATTCCTGGATGCCGCCCGAGGGCAGGATGAAGGCGACCGGGGCGGTTGCGCTTTCGAGCTTCAGGCCGATGACGCGGGCAACCTCGCGGCGGCCATCGGGTGATGTGGTGACCGAGCCGATCAATCGATTATGTGCATGATACGGCCGGTCGACGAATTGCAGGGGCAAGGTCTGCCAAGCCTGGATATCGACCATGTCGACCGCGCCAGGTGCTACGATCTGTGGTATGCCCGCACGGCCGGCATTTTCCATCCGGTCCGGGCCTGACGTCACCACCGAACCGTTGTGATGATTGGTCACTTCCTGAATGCAGAGATCGAAAACCGCAGCAAAACCCTTCTGCGCCGCGATCGCCTCATACGCCCGACCGCCCATGCCGGTTGAATGGAACACCGCTACGTCATAGCCGCGCTTCTCGAGCTCGGGCTTGAGATATTTCATATATTTGAGGCAGGACGAGCCGAGCGAGGTCATGCCGATCAGCGGACGGTCATTCTCCGGCTTTATCCCGACCTTTGCGGCGCCCACAACCGCGCCGCAGGCTTGCGACAGCACCGCACGGCAGATCGGGTTCAGCCCATAGAGCCCACCGGCCCAGAGGATCATCATAAGATCCGGCGAGATCCGCTCCGGCGGCAGGAGATGCGAATAGGCAATGGTCGAGACGACGAATTTTGGCACGCCGAGCGGCAGCACGGCCGCGGCATCGAGCGCCAGATCGGTGCCCATCGAACCGCCGAGCGCGATCATGCCATCGACCTGCCCGGCATCGTAAAGCATGCGCACCAGGTTGGACGCACCCTGCGCCATCAGCGCCATGGCGCTGTTTTCGTCACCGCTGTCGATGATCTGCTGCATCGTGACATCAGCCGCCTTGGCAATGTCATGCCTGGAATAGTCCGGCATGTAGGGCGGATCGCCCAGCACGCTGACATCGACCATCACGGGCAATCCGCCGGCCTTGCCGATAATATCGGCCATGAACAGCAATTCGTCGCTCTTGGTGTCGCCGGTGCCGATCACCAGAATATTGGGCAAAGTAGCAGATGGGCGGGCGCTTGCGCTCATCAACCGGTCCTCCTCGATTGCATCATGGGGCGAACCTGCCGGTCGGCCCCGAAAAGTGCGTCTGAAATTCGTTGAGCGGCGGCGGAAACCGCAATGCCATGTTCCGTGATCCTGCCGTCATCGGTGCGGACAAAGGGTGCAGCGACCGTGATGCTTCCGACAGGTCGTCCGCCCGGGGGGCAGATCGCGGCCGAGACGCTGATCACGCCCGCCTCCATGCCCTGCCTGCTGATGGAGTAACCCAGAGCCCTCGTCTCTTCGATGCGCCTCCGCACCTCATCGGCATCGGTCAAGGTATGATCGGTGAAGGACTGGAGCGGTTTTGCGAGCTCCGCTTCGATCACGTCGGAGGAAGAAGCCGCAAGAAACGCAAGCCCCGAAGCGGTCGCATGGAACGGCAATATGGTTCCGATACGCACGAAGACGCGGTGCGCCCTCGTCGATTCCTCGACATGAACGTTTGAAAGCCTTCCATTCGAGAATTCCGAAAGATGGACCGTCTCGCCCGTCAGATCTGCGAGTTCCCTGACGAATTCCATCGCCGTCCGGAGGAACGGATAGCGCTGTTCGCGTATCCGCGCGAGCCGCAGCAGCGCCGCGCCCAACCGATATTTCCGGGATTCGCTTGTCTGCTCGACGAAGCCCTGCTTTTCCAGTTCGACGAGGAAGCGACGCGTCGTCGCCTTGTCATAGCCACAGGCCAACGCGATCTCGGTGAGACCGCATTCCTTCTCCATCCCGGAGAGAATATCGAGCAGTGTCAGTGCCTTGCCGATAGTGCCCATGTTTTCCTCGCCCTCGTGTCCGCGCATTGGCGTTCGCCGAGATACTTAACATGCGAATTAACTTGACAGGAAGCAAAGCGTTTTGCAAGTCTATATTTAAAGCGACGGTTCAAATATTGAACCTCATACGAACGATTTCGGAACTGGAAACAACGATGGCGATCCGCCTTCAAGACTGATTTATTCGTGACGCCATAACGGGTGGCTTTCACCGTCATCTCCCTTCGAGGACAAGACATGCAGGACAAGATCGATCACCTCCGTACGCTGCCGATCCCGGCGCAATCGCTGTTCATCGGCGGCGCATGGCAGGCCTCCAGGAATGGCGCGACGATGGAAGTCATCTCGCCGATCGACGGCACTGTCCTGACCACGATCGCCGATGCGGGTGCCGATGACGTCGACCTCGCCGTCGCGGCCGCACGCGCCGCCTTCGAGAAGGGCGCGTGGTCGAAAGCCGCGCCGGCCGAGCGCAAGAAGATCCTGCTCAGGATCGCCGACCTGATCGACAAGCACGCACTGGAACTTGCAGTCCTCGGCGTGCGCGACAACGGCACCGAAATCTCGATGGCGCTGAAGGCAGAACCCGGCAGCGCGGCCGGCACCTTCCGCTATTACGCCGAGGCCATCGATAAGGTCTATGGCGAGATCGCGCCGACGGCCGAAAATGTGCTCGGCCTTATCCACCGCGCGCCGATCGGCGTAGTCGCCGCGATCGTGCCGTGGAATTTCCCGATGATGATCGGAGCCTGGAAGGTCGCGCCAGCACTTGCGGCAGGCAATTCGGTGGTTCTGAAGCCCGCCGAGGGCGCGTCGCTGACCCTGCTAAGGCTCGCCGAACTCTGTGCCGAGGCCGGCCTGCCCGAAGGCGTGTTCAATGTCGTCACCGGCCGCGGCGCCGTCTCCGGCGAGGCGCTCGGCCTGCATATGGACATCGACGTCCTCGCGTTTACTGGCTCCGGCCCGGTTGGGCGGCGCCTGCTCGAATATTCCGCCCGCTCCAATCTCAAGCGCGTCTATCTCGAACTCGGCGGCAAGTCGCCCAACGTGGTCTTCGCCGATGCGCCCAGCATCGACCAGGCGGCAAAAGTTTCGGCCTATGGCATCTTCCGCAATTCCGGCCAGGTCTGCATCGCCGGCTCGCGCCTGCTCGTCGAGCGATCGATCCATGAGGAATTCTCCGAGAAAGTCGCCAAGATCGCCGCCGGAATGAAACTCGGCGATCCGCTCCAACTCACCACCGAAGCCGGCGCGATCTCCAGCGAGATTCAGCTCAAGAAAGATCTCGGCTTCGCCGAACAGGCGCTCGCGGAGGGCGCTACGCTCCGGACGGGCGGCGAGCGCATCCTACAGGAAACCGGCGGCTTCTATATGCAGCCGACAGTCTTCGACGTCACGCCCGACATGACGCTGGCGAAGGAAGAGGCGTTCGGCCCAATCCTCTCAGTCATCCCCTTCAACACCGAGGATGACGCGCTCCGCATCGCAAACGCGACGGAGTACGGCCTCGCCTCCGCCGTCTGGACCGCCAACCTCTCGCGTGCCCACCGCATGGTGCGCGACATCAAGGCCGGGGTTGTCCACGTCAACACCTATGGCGGCGCCGACAACACCGTGCCGCTCGGCGGTGTCAAGCAATCCGGCAACGGCCACGACAAGTCGCTGCATGCCCTGGACAAATACGTCGATCTGAAAACGGCCTGGATTCAGCTCTGAAAAGCCAGCGTCGGTAGATCCACCGTGCCGGCACCGCCATCGATCGCCAGCACCGCGCCGTTGATCATCGATGCCTCGGCCGATGCGAGGAAGGCGATGGCATTGGCCACTTCCTCGGGCAACGCCGCACGCCCGAGCGGCACGTCCTTGGTGACCAGCACATAGGCCTCATCGAGCGATTTGAGGCCATGCATCTCGATAATCATCTGCATTTCGTCGTCCGCCATCGGCGTCCGTACCCAGCCCGGGCAGACCGTATTGGTCCTGACACCCTTGCGACCATAGTCACGGGCGAGCGACTTGGCCAGGCCGATCAACGCGTGCTTCATCGTGATATAGCCGATGGCCTCGGGCGCAGCGAAGAGCCCGGCGATCGAGGATACGACAACAATCGCGCCCTTGCGTTCGATGAGCGACGGCAGGCAGGCACGCGCGCTGACGAATGCCGTATCGAGATTAAGACGCGTGGCGAGCGCCCAAGTCTCATCTGACATCTCGGTGGTCGCGCCTGCCCCGTGTCCACCGGCATTGGCGACCAGTACGTCGATCCCGCCAAAGCGCTCTATGATGCCTGCCGTCGCCTTGCCCATGACAGCGCCGTCAGCGGCGTCGGCCTGAACGATCGCCGCGCCTGTTTCGCCAGCGATGACCTCCAGCGGTTCACGCCGCCGACCGACCAGCACAAGGTTGGCACCCTCACTCGCCAACCGACGCGCAACTGCTGCGCCGATGCCGGTGCCGCCACCAGTGATCACTGCGGTTTTGTCCCTGTAACGCATACATCCCCCGCCTCGAACGGCCGCCTCGCAAAGTGTCGCTTAATTAACATGAGAATGACAGGGCTGGAGGTGGAGGGGCTCTTACCCTCCAAAGCTACCGACCTGGCTCGGCACGTTTATGTAGTTGCGGTCGAAATAGACGAGCGCATTGCCGTCGACACGCGATCGGATGCCCAACACCTGACCGATGAAGACGTGATGCGTCCCCACCAGCCGTGCCTCGGCGAGCCGGCAATCGAAGGAAACCATCGCATCGGCCAGCGCCTGACTGCCCGACGGCATGTCGAGCCATTTGGCCGCCGCATATCGCGCCGACATGTCGGATTGCTTGCCGGCGAAATAGCCGGCCAGTTCCTGATGATCGTCGGCCAACACGTTGACGCAGAAGCGTCTGTTTTCGAGGAAAAGGCCGCATTGCGCAGAGCGGCCGTTCATGCAGACCAGCAGCGTCGGCGGCTCATCCGTGACGCTGCACATCGCCGTGGCGGTGAAGCCGCCTTTTCCTGCCGGGCCATTGGTCGTGATGACATTCACCGGGGCGCAGACACGTGCCATGGCATTGCGGAACTCGGTCTTGGATATGGCCTCCTCCATAATCGCCTCCTCAACCGTTCAGGGGCGGCAGCCAGGTCTCGCCGGTCCAGCCGTTTTCGTCATAATCGCTCATGCATTGGTCGACCAACGCTTCCATTTCGCGGAGCCTGCCGCCACGTTCGGCGCCCTTGAGCACCTGTAGCCGCACCTCCTCGGGCGCGCCGGCATAGTTGAGCTCATAGAGTGCATGCCGACCACCGAATTCGGTGCCCGTGGCGTCCCAGAGCAGCTTCATGATCTTGATGCGCTCGACATGGCCCATGTCGTTGGAGCCGCGGACATATTGGGCAAGATAGCGGTCGATCTCGGGATTGTTGAAGTCCTTGACAGAGGACGGCAGATAGATGAGGCCCGAGGCGATGACCCGGCGCACGGTGTCGATCACCCGCGGATATGCCTCCGACATAAAGGTGCGATAAGAGAGCGCGGCCTCCAGGTTGGGCAACACCGCGCCACTGGCCCAGGGCTGCGGATTGTAGGCCATGGCATTGGAGAAGCTCCAGAACATGTGCCGAAGCGCGATCACTTCGCCGAGTGCTGCCTGGTTGCCACGGAAGGCGTCACCACCGGTGGCGCGCAGTGCTTTGGCCAGCAGGCCGGCAAGGAAATCGAGCTTCACCGCGAAGCGGGTGCAACCCTGGAAGCAATAGCCATGCATGAAACCAGAGGCCGGATGGAAGGACAGGATCTTCGGGGCATCCCGTAGGACCAGCACGTCCTCCCAGGGGATGAAGACATTGTCGAGCACCAGGATCGCATCGTTCTCGTCAAAGCGCGACGACAGCGGATAGTCGAAGGGCGTGCCGACCGTGTTGGCCGTCTGCTCGTAGGAGACGCGGCAGAACATCTTGATGCCGGGCGCATTCATCGGCACGATGAACATGACCGAGAGCGACGGATCTTCTGTGACGGTCGCCGAGCTCTGGGCGAGGAAATTGTAATGCGTCAGCGCCGACGAGGTCGCCACCACCTTGGCGCCCGAGACATAGATGCCGGCATCGGTTTCCTTGGTGATATGGACGAAGACATCCTTGACCTGGTCTGCCGGCTTATGGCGATCGATAGGCGGATTGACGATCGCATGATTCATGAACAGCACGGATTCCTGCGAGCGCTTGTGCCAGGCCAGCGCATTGTCCTTGAATTGCCCGTACCAGTCGGCATTGGCGCCGAGCGTGTTCATCAACGCGGCCTTGTAGTCGGCGGTGCGGCCCATCCAGCCATAGGACATCCGCGCCCAGTCGGCGATCGCGCCCTGCTGGGCGACCAGTTCGGCGGAGGATTTGGCGACGCGGAAATATTTGTGGGTGTAGCCGCCGTTGCCGGTATCGGTCGGCGAAGTCAGGCGCTCCTTGGTCTTCTCGGCATGCAGCGCGTCATACATCCGCGCGAGCGAACGGACGGAGTTGCGCATTGAAGGATGAGCGGTGACGTCGGTGACGCGCTCGCCATTGATATAGACCTCGCGGCCATCGCGCAGCGAGGCGAGATATTCGGCGCCGGTGAAAGGCCGCGTCTTGTCGGCGCGCACATCCTCGGGGCGGGCGAAAGTGTGTTGGTCGTGGACCGTCATCAACTCCTCCATTTGCTGTCGTCAGGAATAGTCCTTGCGCAGCCTCTTCGCCATGGACAGAATGGTAAAATGACTTGCACTTTTTCGGGCTTCTGATGCCGGATACCATTCCAAGCTTCTTCGTCTATGGCGAACCGGACAGACCGCTCGACGTCGGCTTCATCCATGTCGAGACTGTCATGGAGCGCAAGAATGTGCATCTGGGCCATGTCTGGGCGCATAAGCACGACCGGATGGCCCAGGTCACCTTCTGGACGAAAGGGCGCGGGCGCTACTTTCTGGAGGAGTCCGTCTTGGATTTTTCCTCGCCGGCGATCAGCTTCGTGCCGAGCGGTGTCGTTCACGGTTTCGAGGTCGAACCGGCAAAGACCGACGCCATCGTGGTGTCGATCGCCGATAGCGCTCTTCCCCCCATTCAAACCCTCTCCCTGCTGCCGCTCGATCTGCCGGTCATCGTCACCGAGGCTCCGGATAACCCCCTCTGGTTTCGGATTTCCGATATCATGAACCGTATGGCGGACGAATATCGCGAAGGCCGGCCGGGTATGGAAAAGATGCTGGCCTCTCTGGCCGCGGCGACGCTCACCGACATCGCCCGCCTCGCCCATGAGCGCCCCTCGGTTTCCCGGTCGGGGCGACTGGCACTCTCAACCGAGCTGAGACGTCTCGTCGACCGGCATTTCCGGGAGAATTGGGCGATCCAAGCCTATGTCGATACGCTTGGCACGACGCCGCATCTGCTGGCCAAGGCCTGCCGGGAGGCCTTTGGACTTTCTGTCAAGGAATTCATCAACGAGCGCCGGCTGCTGGAAGCGAAGCGGCTGCTGCTGTTCACGGTGCGCTCGGTCGAAGACATCGCCTACGAAATCGGCCTCAAGGACGCGGCCTATTTCTCGCGCTTCTTCAAGCACCATGTCGACCGTCCGCCGAGCGAATGGCGGCAAGACTACCCGAAGGCGGGGAGCGCGTCCTCTAGCTCGGACGCAACTCTCGCAGCAATGCCGCCAGCCGGTCGTGCTCGATCGCGCTGATCTTGAAGCGGTCATAAGCCGTGCCGCCCATGTCCTCGGCCGCCAGCATCGCGTTCACCACTGCCTCCTCGACACAGTCGACCGTCGCGAGATAGACCGGATCCAGCAACTCGTCATTGACCATCTCGACAGCGAGATGACCACCGGACCCGTACAGCATCGGATGTGCATTGGCGGTGGAAAAGGCCAGGAAGATGTCGCCCGAGTTGTTGCCGCCCGGCGTGCCGTTGCGGCCGATGCCGATCGTGGCCCGGCGCGCGAGCCGCTTCAGCTGGTGCGGCATCATCGGCAGGTCTGTGGCGATGACGACGATGATCGAGCCACGCTCGAGCATCTGACTCTGCGGCGTGCCATCCTGCATATGCTTGCCGACGGGCACGCCCGCTATGGTCAGCCAGTCGCGCTGGCCGTGGTTTGCCTGCACCAGGACCCCGACCGTATAGGGCCGGTCGTCGAATTCGATTGTACGAGACGAGGTCCCGGTGCCGCCCTTGAAACCATAGGCGATCATGCCCGTGCCGCCGCCGCAGTTGCCCTCCTCGACCGGACCGGTCGCGACACTGTCGAGCGCAGCACGGACATCTGCTTCGGTAAGGTGCAGACCATTGATGTCGTTAAGCACGCCGTCATAGGTCTCGGCGATGACAGGCATGATCCAGAGAAAATCGTCTGTCTGGTAGGTTGAGGCATAGCGGTCGATCATCCATTTGACGGTCGCGTGATGTGCCATGCCGACGCCGTGCGTGTTGGTGATGACGACCGGCCCGAGAAAATAGCCGCCATCCTCGATCCAGTGGGTGCCGGTCATCTCGCCATTGCCGTTGAAACGATGCGTGCCGGCATAGACGGGGATCGGCGTCTCTGAATGCATGTGCGGCAGGATCGCGGTGACGCCCGTCCGCACGGGCCGCTTCCGTCCCGATCGGGGTACATCCTCAATGATGGTGCGGAAGCCGACGCCGACCCCCGACACGTCGGTGATCGCATTGTGTGTGCCCGTGCGGCCGGCAAAGGGTAGTCCAAGGTCGCGGCCGCGCGGCTTGGTCGTGATATTGATTGTCATGTCATTTCTGCCGGGATCGAAGGTAGAGGCCGAGCGAGGCCACGAGGAAGGAGAAGGTCAGCATCATCACCGCGATCGCGTTGATCTCCGGTTTGATACCGCGCCGGAGCATGGCGAAGATGAACATCGGCAGCGTGGTCACATCGACGCCGGCGATGAAATAGGTGATGACGAGATCATCCATCGAGATGATGAAGGCGAGCAACGCGCCGCCGAGAATCCCCGGCATGAGCTGCGGCAGTACCACCCTACGCAAGGTGACCCACTCATTGGCGCCGAGGTCGGCCGAGGCATTTTCAAGCGTCCTGTCCATGCCAGAGAGCCGGGCCGCGACCACGATGAAGACATAGGAGATCAGGAAGGTACACTGGCCGATCACGATGGTCGTGACGCCAAGCCTGATCCCGGCACTGACGAAGAAGATCAAGAGCGCTATGCCGAGCACGATGTCAGGCATCAGCATCGGCATGAACATCACCACTTGGTAGAAGCGCTTGCCGAGGAAATTGTAGCGATGCAGCGCCAGCGCGATCGCGGTGCCGAGCACCGTCGAAATGACCGTGGTGAAAAGCGCGATCTTCAGGCTGTTGAGGACTGCGGCGATGAGCTGGTCGGTGGATTCTATATAGAGCGCACTCTCCGACACAGTCGTCTTAAGGCCCAGCACCTGCGCATACCACTCCGTCGTGAACCCGCTCCACACCATCATGTTCACCGGATTGGCATTGAAGGAATAGAGCGCGATCAGTGCCAGCGGAATGTAGATGAAGGCAAAAAACAGCATTGTGTAAAGGTTGAGACCCGCCTTGAAGAGGCCACGTGAAAATTTCATCCCCACCCCCCTATCGCGCAAGCGCCGCGGTGGCATTTCGCCGGCCGGAAAGGATGACATGGGCGAAGAGCAGTACCAGCATGACAGCCATGACCATCATGGCCAGCGCCGAGCCGAAGGGCCAGTTTCGCGCCGACAGAAACTGCGCCTCGATGAGATTGCCGAGCATCATCACCTTGGCGCCCCCGAGCACGGCTGGCACGACGAAGTTTCCGAGTGCAGGAATGAAGACGATAATCGAACCGCCGACAATGCCTGGCGTCGTCAACGGCAGCACGATGCGAGAGAACGTGCGAATCGGGCCGGCGCCGAGATCGAGCGAGGCCTGCACCAGCCGCCAATCGAGCTTCTCGATGCTGGCATAAACAGGCATGAACATGAAGGGGATGAAGACATAGACCATGCCGAGGATGATTGCGCCGTCTGTATAGATCATCTCCAGCGGCCGCGAGATCGCACCAGCCGACATCAGCGTCTCGTTGACCAGGCCGGTGGGACGCAGGATCATCACCCAGACGAAGAGGCGCACGATCAGGCTCGAGAAGAAGGGCAGTGTGATCAGGAACAGGCAGAAATTTTTCCATTTCTCGGGCAACCGGCTGATATGGAAAGCCGCGGGGTAGCAGACCAGCAGCGTGCAGATCACCGTCAGGACCGCGATCTTCACCGAACGCAGGAAGATCGCGATATAGACCGGATCGAATTCCTCGAAGGCCGGATCGGCGAAACCGAGGATGCGGCCGTAATTGTGCGGATACCAGGTCCATTCGACGCCGCCATAGAGGCCTGGCGCCAGGAAGCTGGTGACCACCATGATGCCGAGCGGCACGGCGAAGAAGACGAGAAGGAACAGCGAAACCGGGCCGAGCAGGATTCCGAGCTGCAGACGCCTTTGGCTGGCGATACCCATCAGGCAGCCTTCCTCTCAGTGATGATGTGGACGGTCGCGGGATCGTAATACCAGCGCGCCGACTGGCCGGTTTCGATGGCGCCGACAGCATTGCTTTGCGACGCCGGCACCTGCGCCATCAGCCTGCGCCCGCCTGTTGTGCGACCGAAAAGCTCAAAGGCTGAGCCAACGAAGACCACCTGCTCGACGGTAACATCGAGCGACGGCGCATCGTCGGTAGGTGACGCCAGGGAGAACTGCTCGGGCCGGATCAATGCCGTGGCCCCGGTTGCGGCGCCTGCGGTAGCGGGCCAGTGCCGTATGGTCACGCCCTCGGCGGTTCTGAAATCCTGTCCATCCACCTGTCCCTCGAAAAGATTGCTAGCCCCGATGAAGCTCGCGACGAAGGTGCTGACCGGCTTGTCATAGACATGACGCGGCGCGTCGAGTTGCTGGATACGTCCATCGGCCAACACCGCGACGCGGTCCGACATAGTCAGCGCTTCCTGCTGGTCATGTGTCACAAAGATGAAGGTGATGCCGAGTTCGTGCTGCAGCGTTTTGAGTTCGAGCTGCATCGCCTCGCGCAGATTCTTGTCGAGCGCCGACAACGGCTCGTCGAGCAATAGCACTTTCGGCCGCGCGACGATGGCGCGGGCGAGCGCCACGCGCTGCTGTTGGCCGCCGGAGAGTTGTCGCGGCAGTCGTCCCTCCATACCGTCGAGACCCACCATTTGGAGAACCGCGCGCACTCGCTCGGTCCGTTCGGCCTTTGCGACGCCGGCCACATCCAGCGCATAGGCCGCGTTCTCGCCCACCGTGAGATGCGGAAACAGCGCGTAGTTCTGGAACACCGTATTGACCGGGCGGCGATAGGGCGGCCGGTCAGTCATGTCCTCGCCGTCGATCTCGATTCTGCCGGCGTCGAGATCGACAAAGCCGCTGATCGCCTGCAGAAGCGTGGTTTTACCGCATCCTGAAGGCCCAAGCAGCGTGATGAATTCATTGCGGCCGATATCGAGGTCGACGCCGTCAAGCGCTGTAACCTGCCGTCCTTCGGGCGTCGAAAAAGCTTTGGCGGCCGAGACCAGCCGCACGATCGCATCTCGCATAAGTCGTTCCCCAAAAATGTTATTAAATTAACTCTTGCGCGATTTGGATATGTTGATATCATTTTTTCGTACAAGTCAACGCCCGGACGGCACGCTGTTTCAGTGTTCCAAGACGCTGGATGGCGAGGACCCGACGGGACGAAAATTCCGACAAGGGGAACCGACATGACGATTTTTCAAGGCGCCATCAGGCGCCTCCGCATTCTTGCGATCAGCGCACTGATCCTGCCCGCCGGCAGCGTGGTCGCCCAGGAACTCAACATTTATAACTGGGGCGAATACATCAATCCCGCGGTGCTCAAGAAATTCGAGGAAGAGACCAAGATCAAGGTCAACCTCTCGACCTACTCCTCCAACGAGGAGATGCTGGCCAAGATCCAGGGCGGCGCGACGGGATACGATATCGTCTTCCCGTCGGTGCATATGCAGGACATCATGGCCAAGCTCGAGCTGCTCGAGAAGACCGATATCAACACCTATGAAGGCTTCAGGAATATCGACCCGACATTCCTGCGCGCGAAAAGCGACCCTAATGGCGAATATTGCCTGCCCTACGCCTTCGGCACGGTCGGCATTCTCTATAACCGCAAGGTGCTCGGCAAGGACATCACAGGCTGGAAGGACCTGATCGAGACGGTCAAGGCGAAGAATCTGAAATTCACCCTGCTCGACGACATGCGCGAAGTGCTGGGCGTCGGCCTGATGCTCAACGGCCACAAGGTCAATTCCACCGATCCGGCCGAATTGCAGCAGGCGGCCGATACCGTCATCGCCATGAAACCCTATGTCGCGGCGTTCACCTATGATTCGCGGCCGATGGTGCAATCCGGGGATGTTGCCGCAGCCCACTTCTTCGTTGGTGCGATGGTCGATGTATTCGGCAACCCCAAGGATCTCGGCTATGTGATCCCCGAGGAAGGCGCCACCATGTATCAGGAGGACATGTGCGTTCTGAAGACCGCGCCGAACAAGGAGAATGCGATCAAGTTCATGCAATTCTACACCAAGCCGGAAATCGCAGCGCTCAATGTCTCGCAGCAGACCAATGGCACAGCCAATGTGCCGGGACGCCAATTGACGCCCGATAACATCAAGAATAGCAAGGAAATCAATCCGACGGACGACACGATGAAGCGGCTGCAGATATTCGAGGATATCGGCGCCGGCCTCCGTCAGGTCGACCGCGCTTGGACCAAGGTCAAGACCGCACAGTAAGCAAAATCATGGCCTCTCTGCCCGCGCCACCGGGCGGAGAGTTTCCCGGAGAACCAGATTGTCGAAGGAACTTCACAAGCGCCTGCAAGACGCGGATATGCGCAAGTCGAAATCCGACAAGCTGATCGCCAATTATTTCGAACGCAACCTCGCCGAGCTTCCCTTCGAGACCGCCAAGTCCATCGCAGCGCGGCTGGAAATCTCCCAGATGACGGTCGGGCGTTATCTCCGCCGCCTCGGCTTCGATGGCCTCGACGAGATGAAGGCGGCACTCCGCCGCGGTAACCGTTCCAATCCTGCCTGGCAGGTCAAGGGATCGATGGACCGGTTCCAGCAGGACCTCCGAGACGGCAAGTTCCTCGCCGGCCTCCTGCAGCAGCAGGTCGAAAACCTCGGCCGCATCTATGAGCTGACGACCTCGCCCGAATGGCAGAAAACGATCGAAGCTCTGATTTCCGCCAGCGAGATCTATGTCGCCGCCTACCAGAATGTCCGCGGCATCGCCCAATATTTCGCGTCTCAGCTTTCCTACACGAGGTCGCGCGTCCAGTTCATGGATGGCTTGAACGGCACCTATGCCGAACTGCTCGACGGCTCGGTCGAAGGCCGCGTCCTCTTCCTGCACGACGTCCGCCGCTTCGCCGCCAAGGCTCGCCCACTGGCTGAAGAAGCGCGCCGCGCCGGCGTCAAGGTCATCCTGCTCACCGACGAATTCTGCCCCTGGGCCGAAGAAGCCTCCGACATCGCCCTCGTCGTCCCGGGCTCGCACGGCCCGCTGTGGGATGGCGCAGCGACGATGACCGCGGTCATGGATCTCATGCTATCGAACATCATCGTGCTCATGGGCAACGAGGTCGACGAGCGCGTGCAACTGCTGACCCGGCTGCAGGACGTGTTCGGCGATTTCGAGAGCTGATTGATCCGCCGGACGGCGAAGCCGCTTCGGGTCACGCCACGCGCACGACCAGGCCGTCGAGAGATGGGTTGGCAATGATCTGGCATGACAAACGACTGCCATCCATCTTGCCGGCTTCGGTGATCTCGAGCATGTCGTCTTCGCTGCCCTCGGCGGCACCGACCGCGTCACGCCATTCGTCCTCGACGACGACGTGGCAGGTGGCGCAGGAGAGACATCCTCCGCATTCGCCGACGACGCCGGGGACATTGTTGAAGACGGCCGCCGTCATCAGGTTGGTGCCGTCCTTAATTTCGGCGGAAATCCGCTGACCGTTTTTCAGGATCCAGGTGATCTGAGCCATGGCAAAATCCTTAGACGTAATGGATGTAGAAATCGCGGCGGGCATCATCGTCTTCGAGCTTGCCAACCTTCTCGATCTCGTCGCGCTTGATGAAGATGTGGTTCTCGCAGAGCAGGCGGCCGACGGCATCCATCAGCACGCCATCCGTCTCCAGCTCGTCGAGCGCTTCGCCAAGCGTGTCCGGCACGCCGTCCACGGCGTCATGCGCCGTCATGCAGTCGGCGGTTTCGCGCGGCGGCAGCGGGTATTTGTTCACATAGCCCAACCGGGCGGCCTGCAACGTCGTGGCCACCAGCGTATAGGGATTGGAAGCGCCATCGCCCATGCGGTGTTCGAGCCGCGCCTTGGGGCCGCGCTCGGCCGAGATGCGCGTCGTCACGCCGCGATGGTCTCCGCCCCAGTTCCGCCAATAGCCCGAAAGCGACGACGGACGGAGCCGCTGATAGGAATTGATGGTGGGTGCCGCCAGCGCCGACATCGAGCGATGGTGATGCATCAGGCCGGCGATCGCGCCCTCCGCGACCGGGCTCAGGCGATCGGGCTCGCCGACCGCATTGTTGCCCTGCTTGTCCTTGAACGAGAAATTGACATGCAGGCCGCTACCGCCCTTGGCGAGGATCGGCTTCGGCATGAAGGTCAGCACGATGCCGAATTCGAGTGCCGTCTCGCGCGCCAGCTGGCGGAACAGGAAATTGTCATCGACCGCCTTGAGCGCCTTGTCATATGTCAGCGTGAACTCGAATTGCGGCGTGTCGAATTCCGAGGTCATGGAGTCGATATTGAAGCCGCGCGCCGTTGCCCGCTCCCAGATCGCCTGCGTGAAACCGCGCGGATCGGCGAAGGGGCCGGTCGAATAGACATAGGCCTTGGGCGTGTCATAGGGCACGAGGCTGCCATCGGCATTCTGCTGGAATGCGAAGGCCTCTAGCTCCAGCCCGATCATCGGCTCGAAGCCAAGCTCCTGCCAGTCCTTGATCGCCCGCTTGAGAGCATGGCGGCCGCAGGCCCCGAACGGACTACCTTCCTCCCAGAGATCACCAACCACGACTCGCGTGCCGGGCAGCCAGTCAGCACGGATGTCTTCGCCGCGATAGCGGATCTCGATGTCGGGCAGATTTTCGAGAACCTTCGATCCCGGTGCCGGGATCAGGTCCTTGTCATAAGTCACCCCGAAAGTGGACTGACAGATGCGGGTAGCGCCGTCGCCGATCTTCGAAGGCGGCAGGAACTTGCCGCGCGCCAGATTGAGGTGATCGCAGAACAAGACTCTCAACCGATCCTGTGTCATGGCATGTTCCCTTTTTGTTTTCAGTTGAGTTCGACGGCCACGGGCATCGACTTGATGCCACCGATGAAATTGGACCGAAGGAATTGATGCGGCTCGGTCTGGCGCATGCTCTTCACGCGCTTGGCAAATTCCTGGAACAGGCAGCGCACTTCGAGCCGCGCCAGCCACATGCCGAGACAGACATGCGCGCCGCCCTGGCCGAACGCCATGTGGCGATTGGGCGAGCGCCGGAAGTCCACCTCGTAGGGACGGTCGAAGGCTTCTTCATCGCGATTTCCCGACGCAAACCAGAGCAGCACCTTGTCACCCTCACGGATCGTCTTGCCGTGCAGCTCGATATCCTGGGTGGCGGTCCGCCGGAAATAGAGCGTCGGCGACGCCCAGCGGATCACCTCGTCGGGCATGGTCTCCCAGAGGCTGTCGTCACCCGTCTGCAATTCCTTGAGGAGGTGCGGATGGCTGGCGAGCGCATGCAGCCCGGCGGAGATCGAGTAACGAGTCGTGTCGTTACCGGCGGCGACGAGCAGGCAGAAGAAGTTGCGGAACTCCTCCTCGCTGATCACATTGCCCTCCTTGTCGGGCTGCAGGATGAGGTTGAGAACGCCTGATGTATCACCCTTCTTGCGCTTGTCGTGCATCAGCCGCTTGGCATAGTCGAAGAGTTCCGCGCCGGCCGGTGAGCGGAATGGCATCAGCCGGTAAGCGTCGGTATCGGCCTTGTCGAGCACGAGATCGGTGAAATCGGAATCGGTATTGGCGATCAGCGCGTCGCCCTTTTCCACCAGCCATTCGAGGTCTTCGTCCGGCGTGCCGATGATCTGTCCGAGCATCCGCATCGGCAGCTGCCGCGCCACCATCTTGACGGCATCGAACTCGCCGCGCGGCAGAACCTGATCGAGGATGTCGTCGCAGATCCTGCGAATCTGCTCTTCGAACAGCGCCACGACCGGCTTGGAAAAGGCCTTGGCCACCAGAATCCGGACGCGGGTATGATCGGGCGGATCGGTTTCCTGGAAGGTCCGGCGCGCCAGATATTCCTCATAGGTCTGGTCTTCCATGCGAATGCCGCGTGCGGATGAGAAGACCTGGTTGTTGCGGTTTGCCTCGAGGATATCGGCGTGGCGCGTGAGCGCCCAGAAACCCTTGCCGCCGGCGTAGTCGCACCAGGCGACGGGATCTTCCCGCCGCATGCGGGCGAACGTGTTGTAGGGCGCTCCGTTGACGAATGTATCGTGACTCGACAGGTCGGCGTGACCATCGTCGGCTGGCGTGAAAACCGTCATCGCAAACCCTCCTTTTTGCCTTTGAAATAACAATTACACGTGTTAAGTATATTTACAAGTGCCTTATGCACACATTAATCCCGGCCCCGCATGCAATGGATTTGCCATGACTCGACGCATCGCCATCCTGCTGACCAGCACCGACACATCGGATTTTGCCAAGCGCCATCCTGATGACGGGCAGAAATTCACCACCCTGCTGCAGCCGCTACGTCCAGACTGGCGCTTCGATGTCGTCAGCGTCAAGGACGGCGTGTTCCCTGATGCCGTCGACAGCTATGACGGCTATGTCATCACCGGCTCACCGGCCTCGGTGAACGGGCCGGAAGACTGGGTGGCGCGGCTGATGTCCTTGATCCGCGACATCGAGGTGCGGCGCATCCCGATGTTCGGCGCCTGCTTCGGCCATCAGGCGATCGCGGTCGCGTTGGGTGGATCGGTGACGAAATCGGATAAGGGCTGGGGCCTGGGCACCGCGCCCACCCATTTCGATCAAAAAGCGCCATGGATGGAGCCTTTTCGCGATCACCTCGTCCTGTTCGCCGCCCATCAGGAGCAGGTGCAGGAACTCCCTGATGGCGCCGAGATCCTCGGCGGCGACACCTTCTGCCCGATCGGCGCCTATCGGATCGGCGACCACGTCTTCGCCACGGAATACCATCCCGAGATGACCCACCGCTTCATCGCGGAGCTTCTCGACGAACTGGATGGCAAACTCGATGCCGATACGCTCGACAAGGCGCGGGCCACGCTCGACAGCCCGGCCGAAGGGACGTTCTTCGCGCAGTGGATCGTCAATTTTCTCGAGTATCGGGGCTGATCAAGGCCAGACTCTAAGCGCGCGACAGAACCGCGATCAGGTCCATCGCCGTCACGCTGTCGAACATGACATGCGCCACCATCATCTCTTCCGCCGCCGCCGAATCCCGATCCATGATCAGCTCGGCGATCTTGCGATGCTCCAGCGCCGACTTGGGGATCGATCCCTTGTAGCGATAGCGCGCCCGGTAATAGGCGAGCAGTTTGCGGGCGTTGATCTTGATGGTCTCCAGCAGCACCGGATTATGCGACGAGGTCGCGACGAGACGGTGGAAATTGAGATTGGCGAGATAGTAGCGGTCCGGCTCGCCGTCGCCATGTTCCGCGAGATGGTTTTCGCAGTCACGCACGGCCTGTTCGAGCGTCCTGCCATCCTCCGCCGAGAGGCGGCGTGCCGCGAGGCCTGCCGCATGGCCCTCGAGCTTGGCATGAACTTCGAGGATCGCGAGGAATTCCTCAAGATTGGGCTTGAACACCTCCGCCCCGCCGCGCGGCTTGCGCCTGAGGATGCCTAGTGCATCGAGCTGCAGCAGCGCCTCGCGCACCGGCGTGCGGGACACGCCAAACTGAGTGACAAGCGCCTTTTCCTCCAGCACATCGCCGGGCATCAACCCGCCCTGCTCGATTTCGCGGACGATATGATCGACGATCTGATCGGTTTGGCTTCCCATGTGCCCATCTTATGTATTTTTTGTGTGATGATGAATATACAAAAACGTATCTCCTAGTGCAATTGCATCATGGATGCCGACCGCCGTTCGTGAAAGCTTAATCCCAACTCTGGGAGGAGCTTCAGAATGGCCACGGCATTTTACTTCGACGAACGCTGCCTTTGGCACACGACGGGCGAACACGTCATCATCGCGCCGGTCGGAGGTTACCTGCAGCCGCCCTCCAGCGGAGGCCATGCCGAGAACCCCGAAACCAAGCGCCGGCTGAAAAACCTCATCGAGGTTTCCGGCCTCGGCGATCATCTCGAATGGCGCAAAGCTGAGCCGGTGACCCGGGCCGAGATGCAGCGCATCCACACGCCGAAATATCTCGACGAATTCAAGCGCCTCTCCGATGCAGGCGGCGGCAATGCCGGCTACTATTCGCCCTTCGGTCCCGGCTCGTTCGAGATCGCTGCGATTTCGGCCGGTCTTGTGAAGCGCGCGGTATCGGATGTCTTCCATCGCCGGCTCGACAATGCCTATGTCATATCCCGCCCGCCGGGCCATCATTGCCTGCCGGATGCCTCGATGGGCTTCTGCCTGCTGGCCAATATCCCACTGGCGCTCGAAGCGCTCCGCGCCGAAGTGGGCCCTGTCCGGGCAGCCGTGGTGGATTGGGACGTGCATCATGGCAACGGCACCGAAGCATGCTTCTATGATCGCGACGACACGCTGACGATCAGCCTGCATCAGGAAAACTGCTTCCCGCCGGACCAAGGCCGAGCCGAAGCCCGCGGGACGGGCAAGGGCGAAGGCTATAACCTCAACATTCCGCTTCTTCCCGGCGGCGGCTACCAGGCCTATCTCGACGCGTTCGACCTGCTGGTGACGCCTGCTCTGCGCGCCTTCAAGCCCGAGATCATCGTCATCGCCTCGGGCCTCGACGCCAATGCCTTCGATCCGCTCGCCCGAATGCAGGCGCATTCGGAAACCTTCCGCGCCATGGCGTCGAAGATCAAGGCGCTTGCGGACGAGCTCTGCGGAGGACGCCTGCTGGCCGCGCATGAGGGTGGTTACTCCGAAGGCTATGTGCCCTTCTGCGGGCTCGCCCTAATCGAGGAATTCTCGGGCCATCGCACCCCGGTGCAGGATCCGTTCCTCGATATCCTCACCGCGCAGCAACCCCCGGCCGATTTCATCGCCTATCAGCGCGCGCGGCTCGAAAAGCAGGCGGCAAGCCTCGGCTTCTGACAGGCCGCATGGTGCATTTGCATCATTTACAGACGGCCCGATCAGCGGCCTCATGACGAAAAACAAGGGTGAACCGGCAAACAGCCGAAAATGGGAGAATGCGTTATGGACTTCAATCGTCGTCAATTTCTGTTGAGCTCGGTGGCGACCTTTGCCGTCGCCTCGCTTTCCACGCCGCTCCTGGCCGCCGACCCGATCGTTATCGGCGTTCCCACGGCGAAATCCGGTCCCGTCGGCGTCGCCGACCAGGCTGACTGGCTCAACGGCGTCACCATGGCGGTCGAGGAAATCAACGCCGCCGGCGGCGTCAACGGCCGGCCGCTCGAAACCCGCGTGGTCGACATCGACCTTTTGACCCCCGAAGGTACGGTCGCGGCCTTCCAGAGCCTCGTCGAGGGCGGCGTCCAGGCGCTCGCCCATTCCTTCGCCATCATCCCGCAGCCCGCGATGGACGTGGCGGCTTCGAACGGCGTGCCCTATCTGAACGGCAATACCAGCCAGGCCAGCCTCGACCTGATCAAGTCCAACCCGAAATACCACAACATTTTCCAGATCGATGTTGCCGAGACCTATTACGGTGCGGGCTTCGTGAAGTTCCTGTCGAACCAGAAGGCTGCGGGCTGGAAGCCGAAGAACAACCGCATCCATATCGTCCAGGAGCAGATCGGCTATACGCAGGTCATCTCGAAGGCGACCCAGGCAGCAATCGCCGCCACGAATGGCGAGTGGGTGCAGGGTCCGATCACCGACATCCAGTTCCCGGTGCAGGACTGGACACCCGTGATCCAGGCCATCAAGGAGGCCGACTGCGGTGTCATCATGATCGACCACTGGGTGGCGGCGGAACTCGCGAGTTTCGCCCAGGCCTATGTGCTGGATCCGACGCAAGGCTCGCTGGTCTATCTCCAGTACGGCCCATCGCAGCCCGAATTCCTCGATCTCGCGGGCGAGGCTTCCGAGGGCTTCATCTGGGGTTCGGTGATCGGCGTCTACGCTGACGAGAAGGGCAATGCCTTTCGCAAGGCATATCAGGAAAAATATCCCGGCACGATGGGCATGGTCTATACCGGCTCCGGCTATGACACCATCCACATCCTCGCCGAGGTCTGGAAGACGACGGATCCGAAGGACTTCGATGCCGTCGGCAAGGCGATCAAGGCGATCAAGTATCGCGGCGTTTGCGGTACCTACACATTCGCCACCGACACCAATTCGCCGATCAGCTATCCGACCATGACCGACGATGCCGACTCCGCCCAAGCGCATCTGATCTTCCAGGTGCAGGACGGCGCGCACAAGATCATCTCGCCCGCCAGCCTCAAGGAAGCTGACATGCGGCCCGCTCCGTGGATGTAAGCGGAAGAGCGATGTCGGCTGACGCAACCATCTTCGGCTGCCGGGGGATCGGAATATCCTTCGGCGGCCGGGCTATCCTGCAGGACGTGACGCTATCCGTCGCCGCCGGCGAGGTCCTCGGCCTCGTTGGCCCGAACGGAGCCGGCAAGACGTCGCTGTTCGAAATCCTCTGCGGTCGCTACACCGCCGAAAGCGGACAGGTTTTCCTCGGGGATCGCGACATCACCCGCATGTCGGTCCACGACCGCGCGCGGCTTGGGCTCGGGCGGACCTACCAGAGCCCGGTCGTGCCCGGCTCATTGACGATAGCGGAGACCTTCCGCGCGGCGCGCTATGCCTACAAGCCCTACAAGACCCGAATGGATGCCGAACGGGCTTGCCATCTCGCCAATTTTCGCCAGCCATGGGACCGTGTCGCCGGTTCGCTCGACACGTTCGACCGCCGCAAGCTGCTGCTCTCCTGCCTGCTGATGCGCCATCCCTCGGTGCTGTTGCTGGACGAGCCCGCCTCGGGTCTGATCAATTCCGAGATCGACGAACTCGACCTGATCATCCGCCGCCTCGTCGACGAATATAATATCGGCGCGATCCTGATCGAGCACCGGCTGGAGCTTCTGTCGGCCATCGCCGATCGTGCCGTGGTTCTCGACATGGGGCTCGTCATCGCATCAGGCACGCCGCGCGATGTGTTCCGCGATCCGCGCGTGCTCGCCGCCTATTTCGAGGAACCCGCCCATGGTTGATGTGTTGAAAGTCGAGGGCCTGACGGCGGGATACGGCCCCCTTCGCGTGCTTCACGACATATCCTTCAAGATCGCCGAGGGCGAACGCATAGGCCTCGTAGGCCTGAACGGTCACGGCAAGACCACGCTGTTTCGAGCCATCTCCTCACAGGTCGGCTGGCAATCGGGGTCGATCCAGTTGTTGGGACTCGAGGTCGGCGGAAGCCGCTCGACCGGTCCAGGGCGGTTGACGCCGGGCATCGTCCGGGCCGGGCTGGCCATGGCGCCGCAAGGCGACGCGATATTCCCGGGCCTCACTGTCGCCCAGCATCTCGATTGCGGCGCCTATACGCCGACCGCCTGGCGCGAGCGAAAACAACGCCGCGAGATGATCTTCGACATATTCCCACCGCTCAGGAAACTCGAGCATGCCCTGGTCGGCCGCCTCTCGGGTGGCGAGCGGCGCATGGTCAGCGTCGGCCGTGCCCTGATGGTGGAAGCCAAGCTGTATCTCATCGACGAGCCATCGCTGGGGCTGGCGCCAAAAATTTCCACCAGCGTGATCGAGGCGCTGTTTTCCCTGCCGCAGGATGGCCGTGCCATGATCATCGCCGAACAGAATGTGGCACTTCTGTCAGGACGCGTCGACCGGATGGTGGGCATGCATGCCGGCCGTCTCCGGGGCGACGTCGGACATGTGAGCTTGCATTAAGATGGACCTCTCGATCCTCCTCGTTCACGGACTTTCGCTGGCCGCCATCTACGGCCTGATGGCCATCGGCATCAGTCTGCTCTGGTCGTCGATCGGCATGATCAACATGGCCCACGGCGCCTCCTTCGCCGTCGCCGGCTATGCAGCCTGGGGCGCGGCCGAAGTTGCCAAGCCGCTGATCCTCGCCACCCTGGGCAAGACCTTGTCCGGAACGATCGCCATGGCGGGAGTCTGCCTGTCGGCTGGCGCGCTCAGCGGGGCGATCATGGGCGGGCTTATCTATCTCCTCGCCTTCCTGCCCATTCACGACAAACCGAATTTCGCCGTGCGAAGCCTGATCGTCACGCTCGCGATCAACATGGCGACAGTCCAGACCCTGCTCTGGGTGTTCGGACCGAAGCAGAAGAACCTCCCCAAGATCTTCGGCATGGGCAGGATCGAATTCCTCGGCCTCTCCGCCCGCTACGACCAGCTGGGAACGATCATCGGAACCACCGTCATCCTCGGCCTGCTGCTTTTCTGGCTGAAGGTCAGCCGCAAGGGGCTAGAGATCCGCGCCATGATGCAAAACCCGGAAGGAGCGGTGCTGTCGGCGATCTCCGTCCGCTGGACGGCACTGCCCGTGACCATGCTGACAGGTGCGTTGGCCGGCCTCGCATCGGTGTTGCTGTCGCAGACCATCTTCGTCTCGCCGACGTCGGGCGCCGTGCCGCTGATCAAGGGACTGACGATCGCGCTGCTCGGAGGGCTCGGTTCGGTTCCCGGCGCGGTGGCGGGTGCCGTGATCATCGGCTTCCTCGAAGCCATTATCGGCGCCTTGCCCTTCCTCGGCCAGCGCTACGTTCTGTTCGGAACCTTCCTCTTCATCATCGCCGTCCTGATCATCCGTCCGCGCGGAATCGGCGGGCTTCTGGACAAGGCGCGTAAATGACCGAGAAAAAGCTTTTCGAGATCGGTCAACGCCCGCAGGAAATTGCTCTGCCGGTGTCGGGCAGCGAGCCGCTCGACCGCCGCCGCCTGCCGTTCACGCGGCGCCACCTGCTGAAATGGCGCTCGCGGCTGAACCCCAAGACGCTGAAGCAGGAGCGCCTGCTGGCGGACAAGAAGCCGTTGTGGTGGACCATCGCGCTGGCGCTGCTCGCCCTGTCCGCGCCGTTCCTGTCGAATTCGGCGCTGACCATCGTCTCGATCTTCTGCATCTTCTCCGCGATCAATGTCCTGTGGACCCTGATCATCGGCACCGCCGGCATCTTCAGCCTGGCGACGCTCGCCGTGGTCGGCATCGGCGGCTATTGCGGCGCCGCGCTCAACGTCTATCTCGGCCTGCCCTGGCCCCTCATGTTCCTCGCTGGCGGGATTGCCGGCTTTGTCGCCGGCGGCCTGCTCGCCCTGCCGTCGACGCGGCTCGATGGACTCTATTATGCTCTGCTGACCATGGGTGTCGCCGAGATCTGCCGCGTCTTCGTCCAGCAGCTCAAGCCGCTGACGCCGTATAATGGGTCGATCAACAGTGTCCAGGGCTTCATCCCGAAAGACTGGATGCTGCAGCGTCCGGGATTGCTGATCGGTTTCGCCGGTGCCTTCGTGCTGCTGCTGCTGGCGCTCCTGACCTTCCGGATCGTCAATTCCGAACGGCTCGGCATGCTGCTGCAGACCGCCCGCGAGGACGAGGACTTTGCCCAGGCTTCCGGCATCGATTACCGCAAGGCGCGCATGCAGGTGTTCTGCATCTCCTCGGCCGGGCTCGGCGTCATCGGCGCCTTCTACGCCCAGTTTTACGGCTCGATCTCGCCGGCAATCTTCTCGCTCGACCAGTTGATGCTGCTGTTCGCCATGATCGTCATCGGCGGGCTCGGCCGGGCGGAAGGCGCGGTGATCGGTACTGCCATCGTCGTCCTGATCGACAAGGGTCTCCTTGAGATCGGACCGCTCCGCATTCTCCTCGTCGCCGCCATCATGCTGCTGGTCACGCTCTGGACCGACAACGGCATTGCCGGCGCCCGTGAACAGTTCCGCCGCTGGCGCCGCCGCAAACAATCAGAGGCGCGTGCGCGCCGTACCGAAAAGGGGGGCGACGTCATGCCCGAAGAAGCCATCGAAATCCACGACAAGCAGGCGATCTATTATCGCCGCTTCGACAAGCGGCTGCGCGATCATCTCAAGACCCTGATCACATCCGAACTGATCGAGGAACATCGCCTTAATCCGCTTGGCCAGCATTCCGACGGGCTTTCGCGCGTGCTGAATTATTTCCGGCGCGGCGACGTCGCCGACAAATATGCCATAATCCGCCAGTCCGGCCAGTTCCACGCCTACAAGATCGTCGCGTTCTCGGGCGTTCGCGGCGCACCGCCGCGCCTCGTCGATGACAAGACCTATGACGGCATCAACGAGGCCTATCACGCCGTGTTCCTTCTGCGCCTGAACGACTTGATGGAAAGCTGATCCCATGACCAATACCCGCATTTTCGGCTATGCCGATCCTCTCTGTGCCCGCGCGGGCGGGACGGTCGATTTCATGATCTCGGTCGAGGGACAGGACCACGTGACCGCGAGCCTGGTCCGGGTCATCCATGGTGACGAGAACCCGGAAGGGCCGGGCTATGTCGAGCTCCCGACAGACCTCAAGCTTCCCGCATCGATCCCGGCCGAACGCCAGTTCACGCAGCTCGGCAGCTTCGCCAACGCCGACGATCCGAAGGGGCGGCTGGACAAGCTCTCGTCCTTCACGCTTTTCGCCCATTTCCAGCCCACCGCGCCAAAGGCGGAACGCCAGCAGATCATGGGACGCTGGGCCATCGACCGTACCATGGGCTTCGGCCTCGGCATCGATCCGGATGGACATGTCGCGCTCTGGGTCGGCAACGGTACTGACGTCGACGAGATCCGGACCGAGATCACGCTGGTGCCGCGATGCTGGTATTTCATCGCCGCGTCCTTCGATGGCGCGACGAAGAAGGCCGAACTGCATCTGATCAATTGCGTCAACGCCTGGAACAGCCGGATATCGACCGTCGTCCCCTTCGAGGCCGACAGCTGGGTGCGTGAAAGCCTGCGGGTGGCACCGGCGGCAACGGGCGGGGAAGCGAGCTTCAGGCTGGCTTCGGCCACCGCCTGGAACCCGACCCGCGGCCATCATGCGAGCCTGCTCTATAACGGCAAGATCGACCGGTCAGGCGTCTATGAGCGCCCGCTGTCCCGGACGGAGATCGAAGCGCTGGCAGGCGGCGCTGAACCATCGCCGGAAGGCCTCACAGCCTATTGGGATCCGACCGCGAACCTCGCGCGAGAAGGCGTCGGCGACACGATCGCCGACACCGG
The DNA here is from genome assembly GCF_024707525.1 of Rhizobium sp. TH2. Classification (NCBI taxonomy): domain Bacteria; kingdom Pseudomonadati; phylum Pseudomonadota; class Alphaproteobacteria; order Hyphomicrobiales; family Rhizobiaceae; genus Rhizobium; species Rhizobium sp. TH2. The sequence goes on from NZ_CP062231.1 coordinate 4,761,787, forward strand.
CCCGCATGGGCTCCACATGCAGGGTGTCAACCGTCCCGTTCGCTGTATGACCGGCTTCAACTGGCGGGGCGAAGAGAGTTATCGCCTTGCGCCGGAGACGTTTGGCGGCGTGCACTATCATGACGACGCGCTGACCGATTGCCGCTGGCAGAAGACTTTCTCGCTCGACCTGCCCGACGATCTCAAGTCCGGTGTCTATTGCCTGAAGATCGCGGCCGGCAATGGCACCGATTCCGTCCCATTCATCGTCCGTCCCAAGACGCCGAAGGCCAAGTTGGCCCTGCTGCTGCCGACCTTCACCTACCTCGCCTACGGCAACGAGCATCTGTCCTACGAGGCTCCGATCGCCCAGGCGATCACGGCGCACACACCCGTCCTGAACGAGGAGGATCTCGAATACAAGAAGCTCGAGGAATTCGGCCTCTCCACCTATGACCACCATTCCGACGGAGCGGGATGCTGCTATTCGTCCTGGAAGCGCCCGATCATCACGCTGAGGCCACGCTATCGCCTGCCGGCGATGAATTTCCCGTGGTCGCTGCCAGCGGACCTGTCGCTGATCTGGTGGCTGGAGCATGCGGGTATCGACTATGACCTGATCACCGACCATGACCTTCACGCCGAAGGGCTCGACTGCCTCAAACCCTATCGGACAGTGATGAACGGCACCCATCCCGAATACTATTCCGAGGAGATGATGGATGCGACAGAGGCCTATCTGAGAGAGGGCGGTCGGGTCATGTATCTCGGTGGCAACGGCTATTATTGGGTCACGGGCACGCGCAAGGACGAACCGCATTGTATCGAGGTCCGCAAGCTCGATGCCGGTTCCCGCGCCTGGCAGGCGGAACCCGGTGAGGGATACCTCGCCTGTACTGGCCAGCGTTCGGGCCTCTGGCGGTCGCGTGGGCGGGCGCCGCAGAAGGTCGTAGGCCTGGGCTTCACCGCCGAGGGCATGGATGCGAGCCAGCCGTTCGAACGGATGCCCGACAGTTTTCACAAGCGTGCCTCCTGGATTTTCGAAGGCATCGGCGACGATGAATTGATCGGCGATTTCGGCCTTGCCGGCGGCGGCGCGGGCGGCATCGAGATCGACCGCTACGAGCTCGGCCTCGGAACACCGCCGCATACGCTGCTTGTTGGATCGACCTCCGGCCATTCCGACAACTACCCGCTCGTGTCCGAAGAAGTCACCTATGCTTTTCCCGGACGGGGCGGCACCCAGGACGCCCAGGTGCGTGGCGACATGATCCTGTTCACAACACCAGAACACGGCGCCTGCTTCAGTGTCGGCTCGATCGCCTGGAGCCAGGCCCTGCCCTGCCACGGCGGTGAAAACAATGTGGCCAAGATAATGCTAAATGTGTTAAATGCTTTTCTGAGAGAAGGAGCGCTGCCCGGCAGCCAATATACCGGAGACGAAAAGCTCTGGCGCTGAGGTTTCAGCCGATGAACCGGGCCTGCTTTCCGGATGCGGAAGGAGTTTCGAGCCGACCCGACAGGGCGTCTTGCCGAGGGTCTGGCCTGCGGTCTGGGGGGCCTATGGGACTGGGAATAGCCAGCTTTTCGCGTTTCATCACCGAGATGAACCATGAGGCGTCTCATATGCGGGCCGAAGAGCTCGCACGATGGGCCGTTACTGAACTCTCCGTCGCACTGGGTTTCGACGCTGCCTGGTATGGCTGGGCGAGACTTCATCCGGCAGGCGTCGATGTTTTCGCCAATGCAACACACCAGCTACCGGACGATTTCTTTACGACATGGCAGCGCATGGCCGACCAGGATCTGCTGGCCCGATCCAAGATCGAACACCCCCGGCACGCAGCGATCTATAGTCGCAAGCAGCGTCAGCAGACCGACGGAATGGCGGATCTCTCTGATCGTTATGGATTGACCCGCATGACGACCGCGATGGAGAATCCAAGCGGTGGGTTGCCCAACTTTTATCTCTCGTCCTACCGGGTGGGTAATCGCGCGAAGAGCTGGAGCCCCGAGGAATGCGAGTTCCTGCAATGTGCCGTTAGCCATCTTACTGCCGCCATGAAACTTTCGACGGCGGAACCCGGTCGCGCCGCCGTGCCTGGTTCGGTGACGATCCTCGCTTCGAGGGATGGCATAGGCTTTCTCTGTCTCGACGCACTCCGGGAGCAGTTCGGCGATGTATGGCCGCGCTGGACCGGCGACAACCTTCCGGAACAACTGGCCTCCCTGATCGGCCATCCCGGCACCCATGTCCTGACGGATCGCAACCTGGTCGTATCGGTCGAAACGACGCCCGGCTTTGAGGACATGGACCTTCGCCGGCTGACGTTGCGCCGCCTCAACCGCTTCGATCTCCTGACCCGGAGAGAGCGCGAGGTCGCGCGCGAGCTGGCAGGCGGAAAGAGTGCCAAGGAAGTCGCCCGTCATCTCGGCCTTGCGCCTGCAACGGTGCGCAACCAGACGCAGTCGATCTACCAGAAGCTCGAAGTCGATAATCGCGCGGCGCTGGTAGCAGCCGTGCCGGCCGGCACAGGCTGATCGCACCGCGCCGCCGGGACTTTCGATTCCGGTTTCAAGTTTCGACGATCTTGTCGAAGAAGGTCATACCGACATTGGCGATCAACGAGCCGCCATCGACGGGCAGGACCGCGCCGTTGACGAAGGAGGCGGCAGGCGACAGAAGCCAGGCAATGGCCTCGGCTGCTTCGTCGGCGCTGCCCGCGCGGCGCTGCGGAACATCTTCGCTGACCTTGGCATAGGCACCCTCAAGGTCTTCGGCGATATTCATCGTGGCCATTTCCTCATCGCCCATTTCGGTGCGGATCCAGCCGGGTGCCACGATATTGGCGCGCAGGCCGTGGCGAGCATGTTCATAGGCGATAGCCTGCGTCATCAAGGTGAGCCCGGCCTTCGAAGCGGAGTAGGCGGCGAGGCCGGGACCGGTCTGGACCGCGCCGACGGAGCTGACCGAGACGATGGCGCCCTTGCGCTCGAGCAGGTGGGGCAACGCCGTCTGCGCCAGCACGAACGGACCGGTCAGGTTGATCGCCAATTGCTGGTTCCAGTCATAAATCGAGGTCTGGGCAAAGGGCTTGGTAATGACGATGCCTGCATTCAGCACCAGCCCGTCCAGTCTGCCGAAACGCGCGACCACATCGCCGACGAGCTTGGCGGCTGCAACGGGGTCGCCGACATCGGCGACAAACGGATAGATGCCGTCGGCGCGCCTCGCGACCGCATCCAGCGCGGCACCGCGTCGGCCGCAGATTGCGACCTCATGATCGCCTGCAAGCCGCAAAGCAGTCGCAAGGCCAATGCCGCTGCCCCCGCCAGTGACCAGAACAACCGGTTTTCCTTTGTCGGGAATCACGAAGGCCTCCACTTAAATTACCAGAAAATACATATAGTTGAGTGATGATGACGATGACTGGTGGATGAAAATGCTGGGTGACATCCATTCCAGATGTCACCCAGCAATAGCTCCTCTTCAGGGGGAGAGGGATCCGTCTACACTGGCCGGCGCGGTCACCCCATCATGCACGCGAACCGACGGCGGCGATCCGTGAGCGCGGTGCAACGGCAATGCCGATCATCGCCGCTACCGGAATGATCCAGGGTGCATAGTCCAAAAGCCCCAGGCTGCCCGTCAGCGTCGAATAATTCCTGACCACCAGTATCGCCGCGATGGACAGACCAGCAGTGGCAAGGAGCGCGATCACCAGGTTCGGCATCGAACCGGCTTCCTGTCGTGTGCGCCAGGTGAAGACCACGACCGAGAGCGATGTCGCTGCCTGCAGCAGGATGATGCCCAGTGCCGCCAGACCAAAGGTGCTGGAAAGCACGGTCATCAGCGGATCGGCATTGCTGATCGCAAACAGCGCCGTGAACACCACGGAGATCACCGTAACCGCGACGCTGGCAATGTGAGGGGATTGCAGCTTCGGGTGAAGCCTCGCGAGCGCCGAGGGCAACATGCCTTCCCGGCCGAGCGCGAACAGATAGCGCGACGCGGCATTGTGCAAGGCAATGGTTGCCGCCAGCGCACTGGTCACCATCAGGAATTCGACCGCCACGGTGAACGCCGGATGCATGTAGAGGCCGAACGCCCGGAAGATCAGGGTGCCGGGATTCTCGCCCGCCGCCGCGACGACCTTGTCCTCGCCGAAGGCAATGATGATGCACCACATGGCGATCGCGTAGAAAACGGCAATGAACAGGACGGCGGCAATCAGAGCCCGGCTTACCGTGCGATGGCCATTCCGTGCCTCGTCGCTGTAGATGGCAGCGGACTCGAAACCGAGGAAGGAAACGAACGCGAACATCAGGCCGACGCCGATCGAGCCGCTGAAAATGTTGGACGGGATGAAGGACCCGAATGTCACGCTCGCGGGGCTGGATGGCCAGAAAACCGCCAAGACCAGCGCGACGAGGATCAGGACTTCGAGCGTCAGCAGGACCGACAACAGGCGCGCACCGAGTGTGATCTCGCGATATCCAACGAGACCGACGACGACGATTACGAGCGCCCCCCAGACCTTCCAGGAGATATCCCAGCCCAAATTCTCCACGAAGAACACGTTGGCGAAGAAGCCGAACCCGGCAACACTGCCAACCACCATCATAAGGTAGACGACAATCGCCACGAAGGCGGCGGCACCGCCGGCACGCGCACCCAGGCCGTGCCTCACATAAGCGTAGAAGGCACCCGAATGGGTGACATGCGGGCTCATCCGCACGAAGCCGATGGCAAACAGGATGAGCACGATGCCAGCGATCAGATAGGAAGCCGGCATTCCGACGCCATTGCCCAGGAGCACGCCGAGCGCGCCATTGCCGGCGACGGCGGCCAATGGCGCAGCGGCGGCCACCACAAGAAAGAAAATATCGAGCGTGCTAAGACTACGCCTTGGTGATGATGCGGTTGACATGATTTTATTGTCCCAGTTGGTTTCGCGGGTCCGCTCATAGGTCTCGCCTTTGTGTCGCGGGCCGATGTGGAGGAATGCCTGTCTTCGATCAGCTGTTGTGCCAAGGTCGCCACATGACCTTGGCGTCATTCCAGTCGTCCTCCCCCTCAGGCGCGGACGGCGTGTAGCGGGCGCCCGGCACCTCGTGCGCCGGCAGAGTCCAGCTGCCACGTTCGACAAGACGCTGGATGTTCGCGCGGTAGATGTCATCCACCTTGGCGTGACGTTGGGGATCGCGCTCGAGCCAGAGATTACGGGGGTGGATCGGTTTCTCGTACATCTTGGCAAACAGCTCCGTGCGGAGATCCTTCATCCAGTTGGAGTTGAGATTCATCGCCCGGAATTGCCGCAACGCCTCGATGTCGATCAGGCTCGCCACCATTGTGTTGGCGCCGCTTGACGCATAGGAGGCAATGTTGCCGCGGTAATCGACGATGTGACCGTTGCCGCCGGCGATATCGATCGGATGCTTGGAGCTCGGTGAGAGATAGACCGGCCCGATATTCGGGCACAGCATATAGACGCTGTTGAAATCGGCGTGTGCCCGGTTCTGGATCATCCAGCTACCGCCGCCGGGATAGCCGGAGCCTGTCATCGGCATGGCTTCTGACGGCCTGTAGACCACCTCTGCGCCGTTGAAGGCGAGCGCCCGGACGGCTTCCGGATATTCTCCGTCCGAGCAGCAGATGGTACCGATATTGCCGATATCGTCGGTCCGAAGCACGGGATAGAACGCCTCGATCCCGTCACCAAAAAGCTCGACCCAGCGGTCGTAGACGTCATGCGGCGTGCAGCTGCGCTCGCGGCACCAGATGTGGTTCTTGGCGGCACGATGCACGACCTCGCCCTTGCGATCGATGACGAAGAGCGTGTTGAAGAAGCGATCCTTCATCACGTCGGGCCAACGCGCTTTGCACTGGCCGATGATATAGGTGTCGTAATGCCGCGCGAGCTTGCCGAGTGCCTCGGTTTCCTCACCCGGCAGGTCTATGAACATTTCCTTCGCGGCCGTCACATGTGGAACGTCGAAGATCTCGTCGGTAAAGCCCGTCAGCGCGCCTTCGGCAAGAGCCACGACCCGCACCGGCGCATTGATCGAGCAGATGGAGATCGAGGCGTGTATGGCTTCCTCGATCGTTTCGAGATTGTGCCGGATGTGTCGTCGTTCGGCGATGCCGGTCACAATGGTCGACAGGCCGATTGCCATATAGGGTGCGACATAGTCGGGGCGCTTGTTCATGTGTTTCTCCGTTCGAATTCGCGGGAGATCGTCGGCACTGCACAGGCGCTGTCGCGATATGTCCTGGCTGCGTGGCGAGGCGGACATTGTCAGGTCGAACTCGCCGCCTGACTTCCCCACCCCTTTAGCTCCCGGCACAGATTAGAAAAATCGCGGCGGGAGGGATATGATACCGGGGTATTACACGCAAAAGGCACCAATCAGGTGAGACGCAGGCATCCGGGACCGTTGACACGCCGCCTGGGGTGCTGCTTCATTACAAGTGTATGACACAATATCGTGTATCGGCATGTTATGACCAAAACAGAAAACGCTTTCCCGCAACGAGACTTTGCAGAGCAGTTTCTGGGCGTCGTGGCGTCGGCCATGCCCCTGAGCGGCTGTTGTTTCTATCGGGTCAATGGCAGCCAGCATGTGCTGGACCATCAGTTGTTCAACCTGTCGCCATACTGGGAGCAGCGCTACTATCATCACTTCTGGCGTTTCGACCCGCTCCATCCCCGGCGCGTGATCAATATGCAGGCTCGGCTGCAGGTGCTTAGCCACGACATCGCCAGCCAGGATCCCGGAACTCTCGAATATTACGAGCAGTTTCTGAAGCCACAGAATACCGCCCACCAGACCGAACTGTACTTCCGGCTCGGATCGAGGATCGTCGCAGGCGCCTCCTTGCTGCGCAGCGATGCGGAAGGTGCCTTCACTGAGGACAATATCGGCTTTCTTCAGAAATTCATGGAATTCACCGAGCGCAACGTGTTTCCCACGGCTCCGGCGAGCATCACTACCTGGCAGGGCCTCACCGACATGACGCCGCGAGAACGCGAAATCGCTTCTCTCATCGGCGAAGCCTTGTGCAACAAGGAAATCGGCCGTCGCCTCAATATTGAGCTTCCCACCGTCAAGGCCCATGTGAGCCGGGTCCTGGCAAAAGCTGGCGCCCGCAGCCGAGCCGAATTCATCAAGAAGCTGCAATCGCACTAAATGCGAGCGTATCGAACGCCTCGCCGTGATTGGCCTTGCCGGCCGGACCAACCATCTGGTGATGGCGATGCAGATCGCCGTTGATGCGGAATTCGATACTTTCAAGCAATAGAACCTGCATGATCAACGCGCTTCAGCTTCATAGCCGGCGGTCGAATTGCATGCGCCGGGAGACATGCAACTGGACCGTGGCGATGCCCGGCGTGGTCGCGATCCGACGCCGCACGGTGTCGAGTTCGGCAACAAAAAAGCCGCCACATTTCTGTGACGGCTTTGATTTGGTTGCGGGGGCAGGATTTGAACCTGCGGCCTTCAGGTTATGAGCCTGACGAGCTACCGGGCTGCTCCACCCCGCGTAATTTTGAGCTGCCGAGCATTGCCCGGTCTTCTTTGTTTTGCCGGTCCTCGAAGTCTTTGGCTTCTGCGGGTCGGCGGGGGCTGCTCCACCCCGCGTAAGTCTTCGGACATTGGGTCCGGCTTATCTATGATCTTACAACGACAATGGGCCGCTTTGAGGGCGGCCCGTAGTATGTCCGGTCGTTGCCGGTTGTGATCGTTTGCTGAGAATGATTAGTTTTGCGTTTTGCAGACCTGGCAGCGACCTACTCTCCCGTGCCTTAAGACAAAGTACCATCGGCGCTGGGGCGTTTCACGGCCGTGTTCGGAATGGGAACGGGTGCGGCCACCCCGCCAGAACCACCAGGTCGGCAAAGCGCAAAGCTAATCATGAGAAGCTGGCGAGATCGCGGGCTTGATAAAGCTCCGCATCATCTCTTTGTTTATTTGAATGAATGCAGTGTTTTCACAATGTTTCTCAACAGCCTGCGATGGAATTACCCATACAGGCCGGTAGGCCGTCGCCACGCGTGTGGCGGAGCCCGTCCGGAGCGCTCTTTCGCGCGTCAGGACAAAGAAAGCAGATGATGTTCACCGGAGAAGGCAAAGCCTTCGCCGGAAGATGAACATTATCAATGAGAACGATGAAGTCTATCGAGCTATTAGTAACGGTAAGCTTCACATGTTGCCATGCTTCCACACCCGTCCTATCAACGTGGTCGTCTTCCACGGCTCTCAGGGAACACTCGTTTTCAGGTTGGTTTCCCGCTTAGATGCCTTCAGCGGTTATCCATTCCGTATATAGCTACTCTGCTATGCCCTTGGCAGGACAACAGATCCACCAGAGATACGTCCATCCCGGTCCTCTCGTACTAGGGACAGATCCTGTCAATATTCCTACACCCACGGCAGATAGGGACCGAACTGTCTCACGACGTTCTGAACCCAACTCACGTACCGCTTTAAATGGCGAACAGCCATACCCTTGGGACCTGCTCCAGCCCCAGGATGCGATGAGTCGACATCGAGGTGCCAAACAACCCCGTCGATATGGACTCTTGGGGGTCATCAGCCTGTTATCCCCGGCGTACCTTTTATCCGTTGAGCGATGGCCCTTCCACGCGGGACCACCGGATCACTATGACCGACTTTCGTCTCTGCTCGACTTGTCAGTCTCGCAGTCAGGCGGGCTTATGCCATTGCACTCGACGAACGATTTCCGACCGTTCTGAGCCCACCATCGCGCGCCTCCGTTACTCTTTCGGAGGCGACCGCCCCAGTCAAACTACCCACCATACACTGTCCCGGACCCGGATGACGGACCGCGGTTAGACATCCACGAAGATAAGGGTGGTATTTCAAGGATGGCTCCACGAGAGCTGGCGCCCTCGCTTCAAAGCCTACCACCTATCCTACACATGCCTTGGCGAATGCCAGTGTAAAGCTATAGTAAAGGTGCACGGGGTCTTTCCGTCTGACCGCAGGAACCCCGCATCTTCACGGGGAATTCAATTTCACTGAGTCTATGTTGGAGACAGCGGGGAAGTCGTTACGCCATTCGTGCAGGTCGGAACTTACCCGACAAGGAATTTCGCTACCTTAGGACCGTTATAGTTACGGCCGCCGTTTACTGGGGCTTCGATTCAAAGCTTGCACCTCTCCTCTTAACCTTCCAGCACCGGGCAGGCGTCAGACCCTATACGTCGTATTGCTACTTCGCAGAGCCCTGTGTTTTTGATAAACAGTCGCTACCCCCTGGTCTGTGCCACCCTACTGCACTTGCGTACAATAGGGTCACGCTTCTTCCGAAGTTACGCGTGCAATTTGCCGAGTTCCTTCAACATAGTTCTCTCAAGCGCCTTGGTATGCTCTACCTGACCACCTGTGTCGGTTTCGGGTACGGTCTATACGGTGGAGCTATTTCCTGGAACCGCTTCCCTGCCCAATCAATCCAATAAGACTGAACAAGTTACGCAATCCGTCACTACCACCAGGCCCACGAATATTAACGTGGTTCCCATCGACTACGCATTTCTGCCTCGCCTTAGGGGCCGGCTAACCCTGCTCAGATTAACTTTAAGCAGGAACCCTTGGTCTTTCGGCGAGGGAGTCTCTCACTCCCTTTATCGTTACTCATGTCAACATTCGCACTTCCGATACCTCCAGAGGCCCTCACGGGTCCTCCTTCACAGGCTTACGGAACGCTCCGCTACCACGTACACTTGCGTGCACATCCTCAGCTTCGGTGCATGGCTTTAGCCCCGTTACATTTTCGGCGCAAAACCCCTTAATTAGACCAGTGAGCTGTTACGCTTTCTTTAAATGATGGCTGCTTCTAAGCCAACATCCTGGTTGTTTTGGGAGTCTCACATCCTTTCCCACTTAGCCATGACTTGGGGACCTTAGCTGGAGGTTAGGGTTGTTGCCCTTTTCACGACGGACGTTAGCACCCGCCGTGTGTCTGCCGATTAGTACTCCCCGGTATTCGGAGTTTGGTTAGGATCAGTAAGACGGTGAGTCCCCATAGCCCATCCAGTGCTCTACCCCCGGGGGTATTCGATCGACGCTCTACCTAAATAGATTTCGCGGAGAACCAGCTATCTCCAGGTTTGATTGGCCTTTCACCCCTAACCACAAGTCATCCCAATCTATTGCAACAGATGCGGGTTCGGTCCTCCAGTTGGTGTTACCCAACCTTCAACCTGCTCATGGCTAGATCACCTGGTTTCGGGTCTAATGCAACAAACTAAATCGCGCTATTAACACTCGCTTTCGCTGCGCCTACACCTACCGGCTTAAGCTTGCTTGTTACACTAAGTCGTTGACCCATTATACAAAAGGTACGCAGTCACCCTTGCGGGCTTCCACTGTTTGTAGGCAACCGGTTTCAGGTTCTATTTCACTCCCCTTGTCGGGGTGCTTTTCACCTTTCCCTCACGGTACTTGTTCGCTATCGGTCATGCACGAGTACTTAGGCTTGGAGAGTGGTCTCCCCATGTTCAGACAGGATTTCACGTGTCCCGCCCTACTCAAGGACAATGAGTGTTCTACATGTACGGGGCTATCACCCGCTAAGGCCGGACTTTCCATTCCGTTCCATTTTATTCCTCATTGCCACTGGCCTGGTCCGCGTTCGCTCGCCACTACTAACGGAGTCTCGGTTGATGTCCTTTCCTGCAGGTACTTAGATGTTTCAGTTCCCTGCGTT